>JBJETQ010000001.1:0-1961 GCA_051883395.1 Christensenellales bacterium
ATTAGGGCTATGCCCGAAACTGAAAAACCACCCGCTATGCGGGTGGATCTTTATTGCAATCGCAACGTAAAACGTTATTTTTTGCGCTGCGACCGCAATATTATTTATTTTGATTTATTGAGCCAACAATCTCTCCTGCTCCGCCATAAAGTCCATATCGGCTTGCGATACGTATTTTTTGACGTTAAGTCCTTCCGCAAGCATACTCTGCAACTCGGCTTTTGCGTCGTTGAGATACTGAGTAATGCTATCGTTTTGCTTGGCTATTTCTTCCGGCAAATGAGTATTGACGTAGTCGCTCCACTTGTGTGCAAACTCACTAAGACGCTCCCCTTCCAGACAGTACCTTACCTTAGAAGCGTATTCTATATTTCGTGCCTTTTCTACTGCCATAGCAAGCGCAAGATTTGCTTCTTCCTTTTTGCTCTCATACTCCTTTACTTTTTTTTGCAACTCGGCTTTTTCTTGTTCCAATGTCAAAATTCTGTCCTTATGTTCCAGCAAAACCTTGTCGTAACCGTTAGAAATCTTGACGAGATAATCGTCTACTTCCTTTACGTCATAGCCTTTGCGTTTTATTTTAAATTTTTCCATACGTCCTCCTTGCTTAGATTATAGCCCAAAATAAAAGATTGCTACCTGCGTAGCAACCCTTTCTTTGTCTTTTTTAAGCCTATTTTGTCGATTATTTATTGTCGGCGTTGAGAAGCTTTTGTTTGAGTTCAAACAGCTTTTTCGACAAATCGACTTTGTAGATATGCGGATTGAGCATACGTTTGTACTCGTTCCAGAATTCTGAATATGATTTTTTGTGATATTGAGCTATCTCTTTGACGGAAGGAAGTTTGTACACAAGCTTGCCGTCGATAATTATGTCCTGCATCAATTCTTTGTAGAAGAAATTGGTAACCTTTTTTCTTTTCCAAGTAAAATCAGGGTGGAATATCTCAATCTCGTCGAGTCCTTCGAAATTTTCTTCTTTGAGCGCTATAAGGTCGGCAATGGCCTTACCTGTGGCGTTGTCGTAGAGTCTGATAACCTTTTTAAATCCAGGATTGGTGATTTTGCCGGGGGTATCGCTCATCTTCATCTTTGGCTGTAATACGCCGTCCTTTTCGATAGCGGCAAGTTTGTACACACCGCCCAAGCTAGGACAATCGGAACTTGTAATGAGCTTTGTACCTATACCCCAGCAGTCGATACATGCGTTTTGGGTGGCAAGAGACTGCAACACGTTTTCGTCTATATCGCCGCTCGCAAATATTTTGGCGTCAGGAAAGCCTGCTTCGTCCAGCATTTTTCTTGCTTCAATAGAAAGATATGCCAAATCGCCCGAATCTAGCCTTATACCAAGCGGTTCATATCCCTTGGCACGCAACTCCTTGAAGACGGTAATTGCATTAGGAACGCCCGATTTGAGAGTGTCATAGGTATCTACCAACAACAGACACTTTGAAGGATACATGTCGGCGTAAGCTCTGAACGCCTGCAATTCGGTATCAAAGCTCATCACCCAACTGTGTGCGTGAGTACCTGAAATAGGCACGTCAAACATCTTGCCTGCAAGCACGTTGGACGTGGACGAACAGCCTGCAATCATTGCAGCTCTGGCACCGTAAATACCTGCATCGGGTCCTTGCGCCCTTCTCAATCCGAATTCCGCTACTGCTCCGCCCTTGGTAGCATAAACTATTTTTGCCGTTTTGGTAGCAATCAAGGTCTGATGGTTGAGAATACACAATATCGCCGTTTCTACCAATTGAGCTTCAAACAGCCTTGCTTTGACGGTCAAAATAGGCTCTTGCGGAAAAACTACGGTGCCTTCCGGTACGGCATAGATATTGCCTGTAAATCTGAACTGCGAGAGCAATTGCAAAAATTCTTCGTCAAAGAGTTGCAGACTTCTCAAATAAGCTATGTCGTCTTCTTCAAAACGAAGATTGAGAACGTAGTCCACAACT
>JBJETQ010000002.1:0-103248 GCA_051883395.1 Christensenellales bacterium
GAATCGAACCCACAACTAGCCCTTAGGAGGGGCTTGTTATATCCATTTAACTATGAAGGCATAGGAGTTATGAGCAAGCCGTTTGGGGCTTAACTGTTTTCAATAGAGATTATATATTATTTATTGCAAAATTGCAACGAAAGAAATCTTAAAACAAAAAGAATTTAGATATTCCTTATTGAGTTTGCCAAGCTTTGCTTCCAAAATCAACAAGGCTCCGCTTGCTAAGCGGAGCCTAAGCTGAATATCGCTCCTGTATAACAAGAATGCTATACATATAAGCACACAATACTTTTATTCCACGCTCGCCTGACGCTTAACGTATCCGCTGTCAGTCTTGTCATACATACTCTCAACGTATTGGCACACGGCGTCCACAACTTGGTCGTTGCCTGCAGAGCAATCCAGACAAAGGTCATAATTACTCTTTTCTCCCCACTTTCTGTTTGATATAATTTCGTAATAATTGGCTCTAGCCTTGTCGCTCGACTTAATTCTTTTTTGAGCTTCGGTCATGCTGTCTCCGTAAATATTCATCACGTTGTTTATTCTATAATCATCCGGCGCATACAAAAATACTTTTACCACGTCTGTTCTGTCTCTCAAAACGTAGTCAGCCGCTCTGCCCACAATGACAAAGGATTCCTTTTCTGCCAGAGCGTTTATAATTTCGTTCTGGGCAATTATCGAGTCCTTTTTTGCGTCCAACGAAAGGTACAAAGAATAGCAATCCTGTTCCGAACCGTTTTCGGTATAACGCTTATCCAACCCCCTATGTTGCGCTTCTATCATAAACAATTCTTTATCATAAAACTTGACTCCCAGTTTTTCCGCAACCAATTTGGCAATTCTTTTGCCGTTGGTGCCGTGTTGTCTTGACACGGTAATAATAAGATTGGAATTGCTCTGTACTGTCTGCGGCTGCAAAACGTTGATTTTTTTGCGTTGTGCCTGGCGTACAAATATAAACGCAACAATGCTGGTTGCCACTTCGGCGATAGGGAACGTCCACCATACCACGTCTATCACGTCTGAGGACAAGGTAAACAAATACGCCACCGGAAATACAAACACAACCAATCTCAAAAGCGATATTATCAGCGGTTTAACAGCGTATCCCAACGCTTGCAACACTCCCTGAACGGCAACGGAAAATCCCATAAAAATAAACCCGAGACTGGCTATTCTGGTAGCTTTTGCGCACACGTCGACGAGAGCGGTCGACGAACCTCCTGACAATGCAAACAGCATAGCAAGCGGCTTGGCAATTATTTCAAACAAAACCGTCAGCGCCAGCGTAACGATAAGGGTATCGAAAATGCCGTATTTAATACAGTCTTGCGCACGCTCCTTGTTTTTCATACCGTAGTTGAACGAAAGTATCGTGATAATGGTATTAGAAAGTCCGAATGCGGAGAACAACGCCACCTGCTGAATTTTATAATAAATACCAAAAGAACCTACCAATATCGTAGGGTCGGCGTTGGCGGTGCCCAGAATGGCGTTTACACCTGCCATCATCACGGAAAGCAGGGCTTGCATAGCCGCCGCAGACGCACCGATTTTATAAATGCCTTTTATAATACTTCCGCTTGGTTTGATATATTTAGGGTTGCCGCCTATCTCTTTGTTAATGCTATAATGGAACGCCATAGCGATAAACATAGAAACGAACTGACCTATAACAGTAGCCCATGCTGCGCCCGATACCCCCATATTCAAAGGGAAAATAAAAACGTAGTCCAAAACGATATTGACAACTGCACCCGAAATCTGTGCGATTGTCGAACACATCGTTTTACCGGTTGCCTGCAAAAAACGTTCATAAATAGAAAAGCCGATTGAGCCTAACGACAAGCAAGCGCAAATTCTGAGATATGCCGTTCCCATCTGCAAAACGTCCGGGTTGTCTGTAAACAGCCCTATAAACCAACGGGAAAGAAACAGACCGAAAAGCAAGAAAACAGCGTAGATAACCATAACCAGAAAAATACCGTTTCCCGCTACTCTGTTTACCTTCTCTTTATTTTTTTCGCCCAGACTTTTTGATAGCAGCGCATTGACCCCTACGCCTGTACCTACTCCCACGGCAATGACCATTATCTGAATAGGAAACGCAATGGTAAGCGCCTGATTTGCAAGCGCACCCGTACCTTCCATATTGGCGACGAAAATACTGTCGACTACGTTGTAAAGTGCTTGCAACACCATAGAAACAATCATCGGAAGTCCCATCTTCCAAAAGAGTTTTTTCAATGGTTCGACAGCCATTTTATTTTGTTTCATTGTTTGTTCCATAACTCACCTCAAAAGTTAAGAGCAGAAAAAAAGACGTAAGTCCTGCAAGTTGGACTTACGTCTTACGACTACTCACTTTTGCTATATTTTATCATTTTGCAAAAAAAATTTCAACAATTTTGGCACGTCAATAGTTGAAAAATTTTGTCTGTTTATTTCATTTTATCTGCGATAATTAATCATGCACAAATCTATACACAAATTATTTTTGATTTTTCTTTTTTGCGCAAAAAAACAACTCCCGAAAACGTCAATTTATTCAAAAAACGCATTTTCGGAAGCCTGAAAAATTTGGTGACTCCACGGGGATTCGAACCCCGGTAGCAGCCGTGAGAGGGCTGAGTCTTAACCGCTTGACCATGGAGCCTTATTGATTTGCTAGGTTATTCTATCACAAATTCAAATGCTTGTCTATTATTTTTTCTAAATATTTGTCCTATGTCAAAGCAATATGTCGATTAGGCAGAAGGTTTTATTTATCTTCCATTCTATCCAACACAATCTTATAACCGCCGTTGCCGTACTCTATGCACTTATTGACTCTGCTGATGGTTGCCGAACTCATACCGGTAGCGGCACTTATGTCATTATAATTGGCTCCGCCAAGTAACATCTTGGCAGCTTTGAGCCTTTGCGCCATACCCAAAATTTCGTTGATAGTGCAGGCGTCTTCAAAAAATTTATAGCACTCGTCCACGCTTTCCAATTTAGTAATAGCCTTAAACAGTTCGTCCACTTCCTGCGTATGCCAGTTGTTCATTGTTTACTCCTTGACTACTTTAATACTTTAACATACTAAATTATAATATAATCGGTCTGCATTGTCAAGCATAAATTCAAAGCAATTCATTATGGAAAAATAATAATTCAATCATTACAGACAATGAATAAAAAACTAATTCTCTCTCGATTTGTTATCGATTAATTTTGATATCGTCAAACGAAATAAAAAACGGGCTAACACCCGTTTTTGTCATATCGTCATTTTATATCAGACTGCAATCTGTCAAAGTGGCAAGCATTACGGCTTTGATGGTATGCATTCGGTTTTCTGCCTGGTCAAATACGATAGACTGCCCTGATTCAAACACTTCGTCGGTTACTTCCATGCAATCTATCCCGAATTTGTCAAAAATCTCCTTGCCTATTGAAGTTTTTAGGTCATGAAAGGCTGGCAGACAATGCATGAACTTGCAGTTTTTGCCTGCATTTTTCATTATATCGGCGGTTACCCGATAAGGAGTCAAATCGGCAATTCTCTGTTCCCACACCTGCGCAGGTTCGCCCATCGAAACCCAAACGTCTGTATAAATCACGTCTGCGTCAGTCGTCGCTTTGACAGGGTCGCTCTCAAATTTCAGCGTTGCACCGGTCTGCTTTGCGACGTCAAGACATTGTTTGACAAGTTCGTTATCTGGGAAATAATTTTGCGGAGCGCAGGCAACGAAATTCATACCCATTTTGGCGCAGCCTACCATAAGGGAATTGCCCATATTGTATCTGCTATCCCCCATAAACACCAATTTTTTGCCTTTGAGTGCGCCACAATGTTCCTTTATCGTCAAAAAATCAGCGAGAATCTGAGTAGGGTGAAATTCATTGGTCAATCCGTTCCACACAGGCACTCCCGCATACTCGGCAAGTTCTTCAACTATACTCTGACCAAAACCACGATACTCTATGCCGTCAAACATTCTGCCAAGCACTCTTGCAGTATCTTCGATACTCTCCTTCTTTCCTATCTGAGAGCCTTGCGGATCAAGATATACGGGGTGCATGCCCAAATCTGCGGCAGCCACTTCAAATGCGCATCTCGTTCTTGTGCTGGTCTTTTCAAAAATCAGCGCAACGTTTTTACCTTGGCAAAAATTATGCGCTACTCCCGCCTTTTTCATCTCTTTGAGTTTGGCAGCCAAATCAAGCAAATAGTCTATTTCCTGCGGAGCAAAGTCCAGCAGTTTCAAAAAGTTTTTTCCCTTCAAATTCATACGTTCTCTCCTATCGTATCTATCAATACGTCAATTGCTTCTTCAAGCAGCTCCTTATCTATATTGAGTGCAGGAAGCAACCTGATTTTATCCTTTGCCGTAAGACATAATACTCCTTTTTTCATACATTCGTCCACTATTTTTTTAGCAGGTTTTTTTGTCTTTATGCCAATCATCAAGCCCATTCCGCTCACACTCTCAACGCCTTTGGCATTTTGCAATTTTGTCCACACGTATCGACTTTTTTGCCTTACTTGTTCCAAAAGTTTGTCGTCTATTCTCTTGACGACAGACAATGCGCCTGCACAGCTGACGGGGTTGGCTCCAAATGTTGAACCGTGCTCTCCGTAAGACAGCACCCCTTCCACCTTTTCTCCAAGCATCGTAGCTCCGATTGGCAATCCGCCGCCCAGACCCTTTGCCGTCGTAACCACGTCGGGTGAGATGCCGAAGTTCATGTATGCATACAGCTGTCCGCTTCTGCCGTTGCCCGTTTGCACTTCGTCTATTATCAACACTAAATCGTTGTCCTTGGCAATCTTTTCTACGGCTTTGACGTATTGTTTATCCAGAGCGTTCACACCGCCTTCGCCTTGCACTATCTCTATCATTACGGCGGCTACTTTATTATCCTTTACACACTTTTCAAGAGCCTGTACGTCGCCGGCGTCAACGTGCAAAAAACCGGGAGTAAGCGGAGTAAACAACTCGTGATAATGTTGTTGTCCGGTAGCGGCAAGCGTCGTCAGCGTTCTTCCGTGAAAGGAATTGTTGAGACAAACAACATTATAATATTCCATTCCCTTTTTGTTCTGCGCATACTTTCTTGCGACCTTAATTGCACATTCGTTGGCTTCGGCGCCCGAATTGCTGAAAAACACTTTTTTCATGCCCGTTCTCAGGCACAGTTCCTGTGCAAGACGAGTACATGGCTCGGTATAATACAAATTGGAAGTATGCTGAAAACTATTGAGTTGGGCAATTACTGCTTTTGTCCACTCATCGTCGCAAAAGCCGAACGCCGTAACACCTATTCCGCTCCCCAAATCTATGTACCTTTTGCCGTTTTCGTCCCAGACTTCGCTGCCTTTGCCTTTGCATATCTGCAAATCGAACCTGTTGTACGTTGATGCGATATACTGTTTGTCAATTTCTATTATATCCATCTCAATCTCCCATCACCATCGTTCCGGCGCCTTCGTTGGTAAGCATTTCCATAAGGATAGCATGTTCGACTCTGCCGTCCATAATAATAACCTTATGCACGCCACGATTGATAGCTTCGATGCAGCAATCAACCTTTGGTATCATTCCGCCCGTAATCACTCCTTCCTTATACAACTCCTGAGCCTGCGATATAGTAATTGACGATATCAGGGTAGACGGGTCGTCCTTATCTCTCATAATACCTGCCACGTCGGTCATCATCACCAATCTTTCCGCTCCCAATGCTCCCGCTATATAAGCCGCAGCCGTATCTCCGTTGATGTTGTAGGTATTGCCTTCCTTATCGCAACCCAGCGTGGATATAACCGGAATATAACCCTTTTCCAACAAGTCAAGCACAGGAGAAATATTGATTTTGGTTACAGAACCGACAAAACCCAACTTTTCTTCTTTTTGTCTGGCTTCTATAAGTCTGCCGTCCATACCGCTTATACCCATTGCTTTGCCGCCGTTCATCTCGATAAGATTGACCAACGTTTTGTTGACCTTGCCTGCAAGCACCATCTGCACGATATCCACCGTTTCCTTGTCTGTAACTCTCAATCCGTCGACAAACTCGGCTTTCTTGCCAAGCTTTTGCATGGTATCGCTTATTTCAGGTCCGCCGCCGTGTACCAAAACTACCTTGACGCCTACCAACCACAACAAAACAATGTCTTCCATCACCTGCTGTTTAAGCACGTCGGAAGTCATTGCATTGCCACCGTATTTGACAACAATTATCTTGCCGTTATATTTTTTGATATAAGGCAGAGCCTGCGTCAGGACTCTCGCTCTTTGAGCATTAGAAAAATCTTCCATATTCACCTCAGGTACGATAATCTCCGTTAATTTTTACATAGTCGTAAGTCAAATCACAGCCCCAAGCGGTGGCAGTAGCCTGACCTTCGCCCAATTTTACCAAAATATAAATTTCCTTTTCGCTCAGCACCTGCTTGGCTTTTTCTTCCGAAAACTCCACTCCTGCGCCGTTTTTGCACACGTCGACTTTGCCTTTGACACTCTCAAAAGCTACGTCAATCTTGTCGATGTCCACGTCTGCACCGCTATAACCGATTGCGCAAAGCACCCTGCCCCAGTTGGCGTCGGCGCCAAACATTGCGGCTTTGAGAAGCGAAGAAGTTATGACGCTCTTAGCCACCACTTTTGCGGTTTGCTCGTCCTTTGCCCCGTCAACCACACATTCAAGCAATTTGGTTGCGCCTTCCCCGTCGCCTGCAATCATACGACACAGCGCCACCGTTACGCTGTTGAGCGCTTTGCAAAATATTTCAAAATCTTCTCCGCTTTCAACAATCGTTTCGTTACCTGCAAGTCCGTTGGCAAGTACGGTAACCATATCGTTGGTCGATGTATCCCCGTCGACACTCACCATATTAAAAGTGTCTGCGACGTCTCCGCTCAAAGCCTTTTGCAAAGCTTTGGTTTCAATTTTGGCGTCGGTCGTAATAAAAACAAGCATTGTCGCCATATTGGGGTGAATCATACCGCTTCCCTTTGCCATTCCCCCGATGCGACATGTTTTTCCTTTCAGCTCAAACTCCACAGCCACCTGTTTGTCAACCGTATCGGTAGTCATAATAGCTTCCGCAGCGGCGTCGTTGCCGTCGTAAGACAGACCTTCCGCCAGTTTTTTCATTCCCTTTTTGATAGGAGTAAGGTCCAAAGGCTGACCTATTACACCGGTAGAAGCTACAACCACGTCGCTTTGTTTTATTCCTACGGCGTCCGCTACGGTCTTGCTCATTTCCCTGGCTATATATTCTCCGTCGGCGTTGCATGTGTTGGCGTTACCGCTGTTACAGATTATTGCCTGAGCCACACCGTCGGACACGTGTTCTTTCGTAATAGTTATCGGGGCGCCCTTGACAAGATTGGTCGTATACACGCACGCCACGTTACACACTACGTCGCTGACAATGAGTGCAAGGTCCTTTTTGGTTTTGTTTTTTCTTATGCCGCAATGCACTCCGTTTGCTTTAAATCCCTTTGCGGCGCACACTCCGCCTTGTACTACTTTCATATTCATCATTTTATTATCAATCCTTTACTTATTTCTTGTCCCAAAACGATATTAAGGTTTTCTATCGCCGAACCTGACGCTCCTTTGCCGAGATTGTCGTACAGCGCAATCAATGAAATCCGCTCGTCGTTACCTGCAACCGATACCAGCATATTGTCTGCTCCTGCAAGTTTGTTGGCATAAATAAAACCGTCGTCCGACAAGTCGTCGCAATAGTTTACCAGCCCTTGCTCATATACCTTACGATAGGTTTGTTTAATTGCTTCCACGTCTCCTTTCACATCTTTGGAAAATAGTGATACACTCACTTCCATACCGCTGAAAAATGGAGCGACAATCGGATAAAAAACAGGCGAAAACTCAATACGTGTAACGCTTTTCATCTCTTTGAGATGTTTATGCGACTGACCAAGCGCATATTGTGCAGGTGATGAGAGCAAAGAGCTTTTGGTGCTATTTTCATATTGCTCTATCATCTTTTTTCCACCGCCGGAATAACCCGTAACCGACCAACAGGTAAGCGTCAGGCTCTTATCAATCAGCCCGGCGTCAATCAATGGCTTGACCAGCGCCACAAAACCGCTCGCATGGCAGCCGGGGTTGGCTATTCTTTTGCTGTTTGCTATTTTATCAATGCCTGTCAGCTCCGCAAATCCGTACGTCCAGCCGTCTGCGCTTCTATGAGCGGTGGAAGTATCGATTATTACAACGTCGGGGTTTTCTACCATCTGCACCGCTTCTTTTGCCGCATCGTCGGGAAGACACAGAATAGCAACGTCCGATTCGTTGAGCGCCTTTTTTCTTGCGCCCACGTCCTTTCTCTCTCCTTCTGACAAAACAAACAGGTCAATATCTTCTCTGTCTGCCAATCTGTCCAGTATTCTCAGCCCTGTCGTACCTGCGCTTCCGTCAACAAATACTTTTTTCATTTTGATATTGCTCCTTTGACATAGGCAAGTTGTTTTTCCACCGACGCAAACCCCGTACCGCCTTCCGATATTCTCTTTTCTACGCAGGTTGTCAAATCGATAGCGGCATACACGTCGTTTTCAAATGCGTCGCTGTATTTTTTCATTTCCGCAAGGCTCAATTCTTCGAGCGTCTTGTTCTTTTCTATACACTCCGCCACCAACTGCCCCGCAATTTTATATGCCGTTCTGAAAGGCACTCCCTTCTTGGTGAGATAGTCCGCAAGGTCGGTTGCATTGATAAAACCTTGCAAAGCGGCTTTTTTCATTTTGTCGGGCTTAGTCGTCATTGTGGCAATCATGGCAGCCGTTACGTCCAGACATTTTGCAAGAGTATCGATTGCGTCAAAAACGCTCTCCTTATCTTCTTGCATATCCTTATTATAGGCAAGCGGCAAGCCTTTGAGCATAGTGAGCAACGACATCAGGTCGCCGTAAACTCTGCCGGTTTTTCCCCTTACCAGTTCCGCCATATCGCTGTTTTTCTTTTGCGGCATAATCGACGAGCCTGTCGTATAAGCGTCGCTTAGCTCCACAAAACCAAACTCCAAACTGGTCCACAGCACCAATTCTTCGCACAATCTCGACAGATGCGTCATAGTTAATGCGCAGTCGCTCACCACTTCCACACAAAAATCTCTGTCCGATACGCCGTCCATAGAATTTTGGCAAACGCTGTCAAACCCAAGTTGAAGCGCTTCAAACTTTCTGTCGGTATCGTATGTAGTTCCGGCAAGAGCGCAGCTACCGATAGGCGATACGTTAATTCTCTTTACAGAGTCTTCAAAACGTCCTATATCTCTGAGCAACATCATACAATACGCCAGCAGATGATGAGCCATCGTTACAGGTTGCGCCCTTTGCAGGTGCGTATATCCCGGCATTATGCTGTATTTATTTTTTTCGGCTTGCTCTGCAATAGCGGCAATGAGATTTTTGATTTTCGTCATCAATTCTCCCACGCAATCTCTCATATAAAGTCTCATATCCAGCGCAACCTGGTCGTTTCTGCTGCGTGCCGTATGCAATTTTTTACCCACGTCCCCCAATCTCTGCGTCAGCTCCTGCTCCACAAACATATGCACGTCTTCACAGTCGGGATCAAATTGCAACTTTCCGCTCTCAATGTCTCGCAGTATAACGGCAAGTCCGTCAATCAATTCGTCGGCTTCGCTTTGCTCGATTATACCCTGCTTGCCAAGCATAGCGGCATGAGCCATGCTGCCTGCAATATCCTGCTTATACATTCTGCTGTCAAAAGATATGGAAGAATTAAAGTCGTCGGCTATCTTATCGGTAATTCCGCTGTTTCTTCCTGCCCAAAGTTTTGACATATTTTCTCCTTCAATATTGCCAAAAGTCTTTCGCCCTGCGAAAGACTTATCTTGCTTTATTTTTTAAGTTTAGCGTCAACCATAGCTTTGACTTTTATTGGCAGACCGTACAAATTGATGAAGCCTGCGCTGTCCTGCTGGTTATAGTCGCTCTCCCCGAACGTAGCAATTTCTTCGCTGTACAAAGAATAATCGCTCCATACTCCTGCGTTAATCATATTGCCTTTATAAAGTTTGAGTTTTACCTTTCCCGTAACGGTTTCCTGAGTCTTGTCCACAAATGCACTCAACGCTTCCCTTAGCGGTGTAAACCATTGTCCGTTGTATACAAGTTCGGCAAAGGTAATCGACAACTTTTGCTTTTCGTGCATGGTCATCTTATCCAGACAAATGCTCTCCAACACGCTGTGAGCTTTGTACAAAATCGTTCCGCCGGGGGTTTCGTATACGCCACGGCATTTCATGCCGACAAGTCGGTTTTCTACAATGTCCAATATGCCTATACCGTTCTTACCGCCAATCTCGTTGAGTTTGAGAATTATATTTTTTGCGCTCATCTTCTCGCCGTTGAGAGACACAGGCTTTCCTTTTTCAAACTCGATTTCTACGTATTCAGGCACGTCGGGTGCGCTGACAGGAGAAACGCCCATCTCCAAAAATCCTGGTTTTTCGTACATAGGCTCGTTGCCCGTGTCTTCCAGATCAAGCCCTTCGTGCGACAAGTGCCACAAGTTTTTATCCTTGCTATAATTGGTTTCCCTATTTATTTTGAGCGGAACGTTGTGAGTCTCTGCATAATCTATTTCTTCATCACGAGACTTGATGTTCCACTCACGCCAAGGAGCAATTATAGGCATATCGGGTGCAAAGTGTTTGATAGTAAGTTCAAAACGCACCTGGTCGTTGCCTTTTCCAGTACAACCGTGGCATATTGCGTCGGCGCCTTCTTTGAGCGCAATCTCCACCAGCCCTTTGGCGATGCAAGGACGGGCATGACTTGTACCCAAAAGATATTCTTCATATATTGCCCCTGCCTGCATTGTAGGAATGATATAGTCGTCCACGTACTCGTCAGTCAAATCGAGAACGTATAACTTAGAAGCGCCTGTTTTGAGTGCTTTTTCTTCCAGACCTTCCAATTCGTCAGCCTGACCCACGTTACCCGAAACGGCAATGACTTCACAGTTATTATAGTTTTCTTTCAGCCATGGAATGATTATCGAAGTATCGAGACCACCGCTGTATGCCAACACAACTTTCTTAATTTTACTTTTATCCATAAAAAAACCTTCCTATTTGAATATTTATTCAATTTTATTAATTATTTATGCTTTAATTTTACTCAACGCAAGGGCTTTTGTCAACAAAATAAATTAATATTTTTGCAATATTTTATGAATATTTACTGTATATTTGAATATTTATCCACTTATATTGAATATTATACATAAATTGCATAATATTCAATTAAAATGCATAAAAATATGCGCATTGATTTCAATGCGCACAAAGCTATCATATCGCCGTCCGACTATTCTATCTGTTCTTGATTTTCTTGACTGCCACGATAATAATCACTACTACAATTGCTACAACTATTACAAACGGTGCGCTATTAGCCAGTTGCTCCGCACCGAACAGACTGCTGAGTCTTCCCAACACGCCATCACTATTTTCGCCATTTCCGCTTACGCTCTGGTCGCCGTCATTTTCGCTTTCGCCGTTGCCCGATTCGTCAGCATCTTCATCCTGGGGTGCATCTGCTTTTTCTACCTGCACTTGTACTAACTTCGTAGTAGTCAGATATTTCCCTTCGATACCGTCGGCAACAATCTTGATATATAATATTCCTTCTTCAGACGGTTGTGGCACGACAAATTCTCCGTTCTGTGCCTGCACAAACTCAACGTTGTCTACGCTATAAAAAATCTTTATAGTCATATCTGCCGCCACCAAGCCGTCGTAGGCATTGGCAACGTTTATCTCCAACGTCTTTTGTTGACCTTCGGTCCAGTTTTCCAGCGAAGATACCACGCTTATAATCGGTTTTGCAGCTTCGACAGTAACGGAAATCTGCGCATGCAAAGGCGCATAATTACTATTGTTGGCACGGAATACGACGTCTTGGATAGCGGTAGCCTGTGGCGTCATATCTCCACTCACAAACGACCACTCTCCTTCCAAAACCACACCGCTGAATTCGTCTTCTACCACGCCGCCGCCAATATTGCTCGACGACAATTTCTGACCGTATTTGATGCAGCTTGCAACGGGATATGTGCGTAATATACACAGCGCCTTTACCGTCGTATAAACAATCTCTCTATTTTGCTGATATTTTCCGCTGGTTGCCGTCGTGCTTGCTCTCACGTACAGCTTGCTTTCGACAGGTGCAGAAGTCGGAACTGTCAGGGTATTGCCGCTCATATCCGTCCATACTCCGCTATCGCCCAATTTGTAACTATATTTTATTTCTCCTATATCATTCAATGTCAGATTGTAAGGATTGCAAGCCGTTGCTACAATCGCAACGTTCTGACCTGCACTCACACCGCTCGGCAGAGTCTGCGTAAAAGTAATCGTCGGCAAAGTTTCGTCAACGTCGGCATACAATTGCACGTTGACGGAAGAATAACGACTATCCTGCGGTGTAAAGGTAACGGCGACTTCGTCCATATCTGTACAAATTGCGTCAGGATTGTCAAAGCTCCATTCTCCGCTTATTGTATTTCCGTTTATACTATCCTTTACCACTCCGCCGACAATTGTCGACAGCCCTATCTTCTGACCGTAACTTATAGAAGACAAAACAGGCTTGCTGTCCACAACGGCTACACCCGTCTCGCTATATACCGTATAAGCTTTGATTCTTGGATTTACTGGCACGCTACCGCTGTTAAAATAGCTTACACAGTCGTTCCATATCGTGCCGCTTCGTGTTTTGGCATAAGATTCTCCCGCATTTACCACAACGTTGCATTGTGCAATACTTAGAGTTTCGTTATTAATATTTTTCATTTCCAAAATGCCGGCTATATCAACACCGATATAGGCGTCTGATCTTATCCACACAAAAAATTTCTCGCCCGCAGTCAACTCTACCGAACTTGTCAACTCGATAGTATTAAACCCTACGTATTCAAAAGTGCCGCTCTGCGAATGAGCAAGCGTACCCAAACTCAACCCCGACGAATTGTCTACGCCGGTATATATTTTCAATTCGTACGTTTGGTTGACAAGCGCTGCCGCAGACTGAGAAGTTGTTTCACAGGTCTCTACGCCCACCGCCGTAATAGTTTCGTCCCCCTGACATTCAAAAACGTTGCCCATATCAAAAGACGCACCGCTGACGCTGGTATTTTTTATTCCGCCATCGTGCTGGTATATGTTGTCATATCGGTCTGCTTCAACAACGTCGTATGCCGTGGCGCTTTTCATTGATTTATCTTCGTAAGAAATCCAGAAATAGCCGTCCAGCCCCCAACCGCTACCCCAGCTGTTTTTTATCAGCCAGGCACCGTTGTTCGACGGATAGGTCGTAAAATTTTCCTTAGGATAATCGTCGTCCCAGCCTACAATAGTTACGGCATGGTTGACGCCTTTATCTTCATAACAATAAAATGCGCTGTTTGTCTTGTTGAAATAACTTCCTGAATAATAGGACGTAGATACGGCTCCATAAGTAAGAATTGCTCTCTTAACGTCGTCTTGCTGACTTGGCAAATCATAAATAAGCACGTTGCTGACGTAATACTGACATTCATATAGCAAAGCAGAATCCAGCGACGTCGAACCGCCGCTGTTTACAGCGCTCACAAGGTCGTCGTAATCGGCGACGCTTTCGTCGGCAAAGCCAATGCCTGTCATCAGAGTATGCATTGAAAGCAAGTCGTTTCCGCCTACGCTGTAATAAGGAGAAGAATATATGTATTGAATGCTGTCGTCGGTACCGATTCTCTCGCCGTTATAGGCAAAATATCCCAGGTGCCACTCCGACAGGTCTATGGTCGATGCGTCGGCTCCGTGATTTTTGATGGCGTCGCTCTCTGCGGCTGCACAAGCGGCAAACGCCCAGCACATTTCCAACGGTCCCTGATTTTTTACGCTCGTAACGTACTGCAAATTCGTATAGTCGTCGTTGTAAGCCGATGGCACGGTTTCTTCATAGGTTCTTACCACTCCGACGTTTTCTTCTATGCAGACACTCTGAACTGCCGAGCAATCAATGCCAATGCCCGACGCTATCACACACAATACGCAGAGCAGCATACCAAAAATACTCATCATTGCCACGGCTTTTTTCATACCATTCTCCAAATCTTCTATATACTATATTTTATATCACAATAAAAATATTTGCAATATCAATTATTTTTCAGGCGAGCCAGAATATCGTCCAGCGCCTGCGAAACCTTCTGACAATTAATTTCAGCCGCAGCTTTGACCTTCTGTCCTATCCCGTAGGAATGCGCCGTCAATGCAAGCATGCTAACGTCGTTGTTTCCGTCGCCCACCACGTACAGATGCTCATTATCTATTCCCAGTTTTTTCATTACAGCCGTTACGCCCGCAGCCTTATCTATTCCCTTAGGGCAAAAGTCATAGCAGTCGCATTGTCTGTATACGTTCAAATCTCTCAACCTGTCTTTATAGTCTTCCACCAGTCTGTCCAGGCTGTCAAAAGCGTCTGCCGTCGCAGGAAACGGCGTCAAAGCAATCTCATTGGGCTGAAACCACACTTCGTCTCCCAGACGACAGCCTATCTCCCTTTTCAATTCGTTCAGAGTATTCTCCGCTTCTTCACTCAATTTTGCTTTCTCGTAATACGCAGGCGGCAGGTCGTAACCAAAGCATACGGTAGCGCCGTTTTCGCCGATATGTATCGGTTTTTTCAGCCCTAACTGCCTGGAAAACCCACACAAATAATATATAGGCTTGCCTGAACAAATAGCCACAAAGGCATACCTTTCTATCTCTTTCAACTTTTCTACGTCGTCGTTTTGTACTGCGCACCCTATCTCAGCTAGAGTCCCGTCCAGATCAAATACTACAAGATTTTTCATACTCCACCCGTTTTCCTGTTTTATTTTATATTTTCAGTCAATGCTTTGTCAACATCTTTACTTGCCTGGCGGCAATCTGCTCTGCTCAGACAGCGGCGTTTGCAGACTGATTGTTTTTGCAAAATCACAGTCGCTGCGTAACGACGGCAACTATCCTGAGGGCGGTCTTTATTTTGCAATTTTACGCCAAAAATTTACTGCAAAAAAATAAAGCTCCGTGAGCTTTATTTTCCAATCGACATTTATCGTTTCTTCTTTTCTTTTACCGCAAACAGCTGTATATATCCCCTTTCGCCGACAGGCTCCAATTGTATAACGGGGTTGCTGTCGTCCCATTCGTATCCCAACACCGACGGGTTATAGTTCCGAGCAGCTCTCATCACTTCGTCGATTGCGCTCTCATAATTTTCTTCTTCAAAGGGTTGAGAAACAAACATAAGATATTTTGCTTGCGGCAGAGATATTACGTCAAAGCCGTCAGGTATCACACCTTCATAGTTTTCGTCCACTTCAACTCCCTGTACGTATTCTCCCGTACCTTCTTTTACGTATTTTTTTGGCAACCACATACACACGGGTTCGTCGCATATCGACTTTATCGACGTCAACACTCCCCACACGTCGCAACCGACCTGCTCGCAATATTCAAAGTATTCGCTGGCGGACCTGCTTCTCTTGATTATTGCTTTTCTGGCTGGTCTTTCCACTACCGAGACAAAAATGCTTTTTACTTCTTCCATCTTTCTTTCGCTCCTTTTTTGATATTTCACTCCATAAGGAACAAACAAATTCAACGGCACGGGTTTTTTGGCATATTCTTTGGGGTTACGTCCAAACTCACGGGCAAATGCTCGGGTATACCCGTCTACGCTCCCAAAACCTTCGTCCATCGCCACGTCGATTATTCTGCATTTTTCGTCTCTCAATCTCAGCGCTGACTTTTTGAGTCTCAGTCTGCGTATATAATGCGACGGCGTATACCCTGTGTATCTAACAAACAATCTCGCCGCTTGTCTTTGAGAAAAACCTGCGACCGACGCAAGCTCCGTCATATCGATATTGTCTGTCAGATTTTGTTCGATATAGTCCTGCATGCGCTGTACGGCTTCGACGTGTTCCTGCATTATCTGCTCCTTACGCTGAAATTATAGACTATATTAGTCCCGATTTCTCGACTTTTTTTGCCAATTATACCAGTTGACCGGGGCGTCTTTCTTTTATTTTAAGCTCAAAGTTTTTGTCAAAATCGTCTACTTCCGCATCTTCCACCGCATACACGGCAGGGTCGCTATAAATACCTTTTACGCCTTTTGCCTTCTGCTCGTCCAGCACTTTACACATAAAAAACGGAGCTTCCGTATCCATTGGCAGACCTTCATAATATATACCGTGTTTGTCGGCGCTCTCAAATCCAAAACGACTATACAAATCGGGATTGCCCGTTATCAATACCATACAATACCCCTTTTCCTTTGCAATTTTACACGTCGTTTCTATCAAAACTCTTGCATATCCTTTGCCTTGATAAGCAGGCATAACCGACAGCGGTCCGAAAATAGCCACTTCATGTTGCCTGTCGTCGTCCTTAACGTATGCTTTTGCCCAAGCAATCTGAGCGACAATCTCTCCGTCGTCTTCTATCACGTAATCAAGTTCTTCAATAAAACATCTGTCTTTTCGCATCTTATTCAGTACCAGATGTTCAAAACACCCCGGTCTGTACACGTTCCAAAACGCTTCTCGCACCAGGTTTTCAGTCTTTTTATAGTCTTCTTTTTTCTCTCTCCTGACAATCATATTTCACCTTTTCTGCCTATACGTATCGACTTTTAAAAACAAATCGACTTTTAAAAACAAACGGAACCTTGACGGTTCCGCCCTGTTATATCAGTTTCATCTCTTTTGCCAGCTTTTCAAATTGTGCCATTGACCTGACAATCACGTCCTTTGCCACGCAATAAGCAATTCTCACGTAGCCTTTGCAACCAAAGCTGCTACCCGGCACCAATAACAAGTTGTATTTTTTTGCAATCTTACAAAATTCCTTGTCGTCGTCAACGGGCGACTTGACAAATAGATAAAAAGCTCCCTGCGGTTTGACGTATTCAAAACCAAAACTGTCCAGTCCTTGCGTGAGCAGTTTTTTGTTTTCTTCGTACACTCCCACTTCACAGGTTTCTTCAAGACATTTCTCAACCAGCTTTTGTTGGAGCGACGGAGCGTTGACAAAACCTAAAATTCTCGTCGCAACGTTGCACGCAGCTATCAATTCTTCAAAATCGGCGCAACTATCCGGTATGAGTAAATATCCTATTCTCTCCCCAGGCAACGACAACGATTTACTGTAAGAATATCCCACGACAGTATTGTCGTACAAAGCAGGCAAAAACTCCACCTGCACTCCGTCGTAAGTAATCTCTCTGTACGGTTCGTCGCTTATCAGATATATTGTGCTACCCCATTTGTCCTGTGCCTTCTTCAAAGTATCGGCAAGCGCCGTCAAAAATGATTTGTCGTACACCACGCCCGTAGGGTTGTTGGGAGAATTGATAATTACGGCTTTCGTCTTAGCGCTTATCAACTTTTCCGCAACGCTCATATCAGGTACAAAGCTTGGCGCATTGGCAGGCACTTCAACAATTTTTCCGCCGAAGTTGTCTATGTAATTGCGATATTCGCCAAAGTACGGACAAAACACCATCACTTCGTCGCCGGGATTGAGCAAACTTTTCAACGCAACGTTCAATCCACCTGCCGCACCGACAGTCATAACTACGTTTTTCTCGTCGTAGTCGGTGCCGTATCTTTTATTAAAATAATCTGCAACTGCATTGCGGGTAGAAGAAAAGCCGCTGTTGTTCATATATCCGTGTAACTCGGACGGGTCAACGTCCGACGCAATGCGTACAATCTCCTGACCTATGCAGGCAGGCGGCTTGACGCTGGGGTTTCCTAGCGAAAAATCAAAAACGTTTTCCTTGCCGTACATTGCCGACAGTCTTTTGCCTTCTTCAAACATTTCTCTGATAGCAGATCCCGACTCTATCATTTTTTTCATTTTTTCACTTATCATTTACTCTCTATAACCTTGTATAGTTATATCAAACCCCCTGTCGCTATAAGACAACGTTATACTTTTTATCATATTTTGTTTTGCGTCCAGACTTATGACAACGCTGACGTCAAGATTTTCTTTGCCGATAGCCAGCTTAGAATCTCTCAATTTGCCTTCAAAAAGGTATCCGTCCGCCGTCTTGGTATAATCTCCTTCAAGATTTGCACTTTTCCAGCTGAACTGCATCTGCTGATTGCTCTCGGCAATTTCCAGTTCCAAAGGATTATAAATTTCCCCCTTCACGTTGCTGTAAACCACCATATCGTCCTGCATTATTATCGTATCTACCCAACTAAAAGAATCTTCGCCAAGATTATCAAATGCACTTTGCATGGCTCTCGAATCTTTGGTTACTTCAAAAGTCAACACAGATGCGCTCACCATAACGGCTATTATCATGACAAAAAGCAACAACAATCTACCGTTAAATTTCATTTTTCTTTCTCCTTATAACCAAAGCGGAAGCAACCCCAAGCGCAGCCGCACCCATCATATACTGCAAGCCTATCGCTCCCGACAAGCCGCATGCTTCCTGTGCAACGTCGTTTGCCAATTGCTTATAGTCGCTGTATGCGGCTCTGAGTCTTTGCAGATATTCAACGTCCACGTTTTCTTCCATAGTACCTTCGGCAACGTAGCCAAGGCATCTTTCCACTTCCCGATATGCCGCCACGTCCTTAAATGAAAATCCCGATAAATCAATGTCCTTCATCATATCGTCAAATAGTACGGCGTCAAAACCTGTACGTACGGTTTTGCTCAAAATCTTTTCCTTATGGTTTTCATCCCCCAGCAGTTTGACTCTCACCACGTACTCCT
This sequence comes from Christensenellales bacterium, assembly GCA_051883395.1. Classification (GTDB taxonomy): domain Bacteria; phylum Bacillota; class Clostridia; order Christensenellales; family UBA3700; genus HGM11368. The sequence goes on from JBJETQ010000002.1 coordinate 18,836, forward strand.
GCATAGGAAGCGCTGTTATCGTATTGCTATCCTGCCATTCTATTCCGTCTATGCTATATACCGTTTTTATATCGCCAAAGTCAGTCTCTATGACCAGAATTTTTATGTCATACAGCCGTATTTCAAAATCGTCTATTGCATATTCCGCCTTATCGATATTGATATATGCATTGCTTTGGTTTATTTCAAACGAATAATTATCCTTATCCGCCCCGTAAAATACGCAACTCAACTCATATCTTCCTGCGTTGCATGGCAAAACCGTACTTGCGTTGTATTGCACTTCTAAGCTTACGTCATCGCCATCTACTATTCCTGTCATCACAGCCTGCGCAATATGCGTTTGACCGTCATATACGACGTTATTGTCAACGATATAATTTACCTGGGCGGGCTTTTTGGTTATCTCGATGCTCTCTTGTCTGGCGATATAATAGTTCGGATTGTCGCATGTCATCGACAATATATACGTTCCTACGGTCTTTATTTCACTCACAACCACGTCGTTGTATGTTATGACCAGCTCGCAGTTAGCGGTATCTGTTTGCTCCGTTTGCATATTATACTTCCAGCCGCTCACTTCGCCCACAACGTTTTTTACCTGTCCGTCGTACTGCAAATTCGAAGGAATAACATAATTGACGTTGAGTTCGCAAGGAATAATAGAAAATCTACCTTCACTATCATCAAAAATATAGTCATAGTTTGGATTGCTAACAGACAATCCTATCTTATAGCTACCCACGTTTACAGGAGAGCCTTCCAATTCCACGTATGCGCCGTCGACGTACTGATAATAAACAAAACCATACAAATCTTCGGCAGAATCAGGCGCACTCGACACGTCGGCACTTACCGTAGGCCAAAAACTTTTTCCGTTGTACGTTTTGATTCTATTTGACTGGGACATCTGAACGTTTATAACAAATTTCGTTATAGTCAATTGCACAGACGCTTTGCTCGGATCAATATAATAGTTTTCATTATCGATAGCTACATTAATCGTATATTCACCCGCTTTGCATGGCGGAGTTCCGTCGACTGTTGTTTTTTCATTTATAAAGCTACCGTCTACGTAGCTGATTTTATACCCCATATCATTACCTTCACTATCTTTAAAAGTAATGACATAGTCTATATCCACGTTGCTGTTAGGGTCATTCCACTTAATCTCAAACTTATACCATTGGTCGCTGACAACACCCTTATAACCAATGGAGTTATCGTCGTTCAACACGTGTTCGGTCTTGCCGGTAATTATATTATCCTCAGCCGCTATAAAAACAGGTTCAAGCTCTATGACAGGCTCCGCCGTCTGCACGACAATTGAGTCAGATACGTCAACCGGCAAATTATCCGTCTGACTTAGGTTATTGCAGCCAAAACAAAGAACAGTTGCACTTATCAGTACAACAGCCAGCAAAATCAACAATAAACTTATGCTTTTTCTTTTGGTACTCATATTTTATATTATATATATTAATATTTTTTCTGTCAAGGCAGGTTAAAAGCTTAATACACACAATTAATGGTATTTCCTGCCAAAAAGCTCTTAATATTATTACAAGCTTCTTTCAGCAATCTTTCCCTTGCGCTCACGCTCGCCCATGCTATATGCGGAGTAATGATAGCTTTGGGATGAGAAATAAGGCTGTTATTGGCAGTCGGCGGTTCGCATGCCGATACGTCTGCCGCATAACCTGCCAGTTTACCGCTGTCCAACGCCTGCACAACCGCATCTTCATCTACCAGACCGCCCCTTGCGGTATTTATTATCATAGCTCCGTCTTTCATACGCTCTATCGAACTTTTGTTTATTATCTTAGCGCTGTCGGCATTGAGCGGACAATGCAGACTGATCACGTCGCAATTTTTCATTATATCGTCTATTTTGGCAAACTCGGCGTTCTCGTCCATGACTTTTTTTCGATTGTACCCATACACTTTCATACCCAAAGCCTTTGCCGCCTTGGCTACGCAACGGCCAATCGAGCCATAACCTATCAGTCCTATACTCTTGCCATCCAGTTCTACAATCTCCTGCACTCTATAACAAAAGTCGGGGCATCTGGCCCAATCACCATTCTTTACAGAATCGCTGTGTTTGCCAACACCCATACACAATTCCAATAGCAGAGCAATAGTCAACTGTGCTACCGAAACCGAAGAATAGGCAGGCACGTTACAGACGGGAATATTGCGGCTCTTTGCATAAGATATATCCACTACGTCGTAGCCGGTAGAAAGCAGCCCTATATATTTGAGCCTGTCAAACTTTGACAACAAACTCTCGTCAAGTCTTACCTTGTTGTCCAATATTATATCGGCGTCCTTAGCTCTTATTACAGCTTCTTCTCTGCTGCTGCGTGGGTACACGGTCAAATCTCCCAGTTCTTGCAGCTCGCCCCAGCTTATATCGCCAGGATTTACTGCGTTTCCGTCAAGCACAACGATTTTCAATTTATTCATACTCTCTCCGTTTTTGTCGATACGTATCGACTTTTTACACTCTTAGATTCTTTCTCAATCCCTTAGGATAATGATTTTTTGCTTGCTGTCCGTCGCCCTTGCACCAGCCGCATGCAAAGCCGTCAACGCACACCAGTCCCCAACCCTTAAAGCCGCAATCAAGCGTATTGCCGTCAAAATACTGAAATATCTTATCGCCGTGCAAATCGCAGTTTATTATTCTTTTTGCCCATTGGGGTTGCAGATATATTGCCAAAGAATGCGACGGTTCGAATCTGTCCTTTTTAATCTCGCCAAGCTGCAGTCCGCATCTGAGTACCTTTACTCCTTTCAGCGTCGGCAATTGCTGTGGAACGGCATACAGATTATCCCCAAAAGCCGCCGTAGGAGACAGCTTTACGTTAAGGTTATCTTTTTGCCAATCGTCAAATACTTTTCTTTGCTTTGGCAAAACACACGGCAGAGAAAACGTTGCCTTCCTTTTTTCTTCGCCCTGCTTTTGCATCACGCAAAAAAAGTGTCCTTCTCCTTTAACTTTGTGCGGAAATATCCGCTGTGCCAGCACAATATCCTTTATCTTATCCTGAGTATTTTCAATCTTACAATCTTCAAACCTTACCATTGGCTCGACAATGCGCATATCGCAATGCCTGTTCAAAAATTGTTCAATGGTTTTCTCGTTTTCTTCTATCTCAAAAGTGCATGTGGAATAAACCATTTTTCCGCCGCATCCGAGCATCTTGTATGCACTATCCAGTATTGCGCCTTGCCTTTGGGCGCAGGCGGCAACGCTTTCTTCGCTCCACTCGTCTATCGCTTGCGGATTTTTTCTGAACATTCCTTCTCCCGAACATGGGGCGTCCACCACTATTTTGTCAAAATACTCCTTCCACTTGTCTTCCAGTTCGTAGGGAGAATTGTTGGTTACCACGGCATTGGGTATTCCCATTCTTTCGATATTTTGCGAAAGTATTTTTGCTCTTGACGGCACTATTTCGTTGGCAATCAACAGTCCGCTTCCTGCCAGTTTGCAGGCTATTTGCGTTGCTTTGCCGCCGGGAGCGGAACAAAGGTCCAGCACAACGTCTCCCGGTTCTACACCGAGCGCTTCCACCACGCTCATTGCGCTTGCTTCCTGAATATAATAAAGTCCTGCTTCGTGATAGGGGTGTTTGCCGGGTTTTTGTTCGTCGTCATAATAAAATCCGCTGTCGCACCAACCCACTTCATCGAGTTGACCTTTCCACAGCAGCTTCAACTCATTGGCAGACAATTTGAGAGTATTGACTCTCAACGAACAGTAATGAGCTTTGCAATAGCTCGCTTCAAAATCATAATATTCCTGAGCCAGCAAAGCCTTCATTCTCTCGACAAAAGCCGCAGGCAGCTTGGATATAATCACGCTTTCCATAACGCTATTATATCATACCGTCGGCTTAATTAAAATAATAAAAGTGGTTTTTTACAAAAAACATTCGCCAGCAGGCAAAGGTCCCTTGTTCAAGAGACCTTGCCTTGCACTTAGCAGCTTGATACAGAGTTATCTGAATCTTGGCATTTTCATTCTTGCGCCGTTCATAGGGTTTGTTTGTCTTACGTTACCGGAAGAAACGGTATTGGTTTCTCCCACGCTTTCTCCCCTGCTTTGGTCCACGAACGTAACGAATTTTACGTTGAAAATATCGCAGACTATGTATGCGTCTATGCTGGCTTGATACAGCACCAGCGTTTTGGAACCAACGGAATAAAGAATTCCGCTTTTAGTTGTCAGGTTGTTGGTCCCTACCAAAAATTCCACGATTACGTAACTTCCCGTATTCATCGACAGTATTTCCTGAAAAGAGCCCCTATAAATTTCGTTGCTCAAATCGCTGTCCGGCACTTGCACTTGATTGTTGTTTGGCATAATATAATCTCCTTTTTAAGTTAAATAATAAGATTCGGTAGGAAGATAGAAACAATGGTCGCCTATTCTTATTCCGAAGACGCCGTTCTGATTGGGAAAATTATCCTTACAATACGGCGCATAGGGATTAAAATACCACAATGCTTCTGACACGATAGGCAATCTGCCGCCGTTGAGCGCCCACTCGGCAATATCGTAATGTATCTGTTCGGGAGTCATATTGTATATGTTTTGCGGATTATACTTTCCCCCGATAGTTTCTCTTGCGCAGTCAAACTGTACGGGCGCAAAAATAACGTCTTCCAAGGTATTTTGTCTGCCGTATTCTCCCCTGGTTTCTTCCAGCCTGTTGGCTATCACAGTTGCAACCGCTCTCATTCCGTCTTCACCTTCACCGCCGGCTTCGCATTGCAATATTCTTGCCAGTAGTTCTACGTCGCTCATATTTTCACCTCCCTTCACTCTATGCAGTCAAAAGAGCGGAAGTTACAAAAAAATCGCCATACTCTTTGTATGACGATTTGTTGATACGTATCGATTTTTTTGATTGATTTACTTTTTTTCTCCCGCAAAAACTCTGAAAAGCGGCAGACAAGCGTCAAAAAACTTCTGATAAGCCTGACAGTAATCTCTGTCTTCCCTGTTGCGCTTGCAACCGCCGCCCCTGCAAACAGGGTATAGGCGACATTTTTTGCACTTGTCGGGAAGCTTCAAAGATTCCTTAATAAATTCCGTCGCCTTTTTGCTATGCGCCAGAGCGTTGAAATCGCTGTCGTTGATATTGCCAAGCAGCCATTCGTCCAGGCAATAAAAGTCGCAAGGATAAACGTTGCCGTTGCCTTCCACGACAAATTGATGCGAACAATGTCCGCACACTCCGCATTGTTCCACAGGATTGCCAAGATACAGATGCACCATATTATCCAGCAATCTTACGCTGGTATAATCGTGTCTGACGTAATCTTTGACGTAAAGATTGAATAGCCTTATCAAAAAGTCGCCGTACTGTTCCACAGTCATATACAGCTCGCTCTCGCTCTTGTCGCCAAACGGTCTTAGACAAGGTATAAACTGCAAATATTTAAAGCCCTGCCCCGTCAGGTATCTGTACACTTCTTCAACGTGGTCGGCCGTCCAACCCGTCGTAACAATCAGAATATTAAAATCGACGGCATACTTTTCAAGAATATCGATTGCTTGTCTTACCTTAGGAAAGGTGTAGTCGAGATTTATGTCCAGTCTGAATCTGTTGGCATTTTGGTCGCCGTCAAGACTTACCCCCAGCAAAAAACCGTTATCGGCAAAAAACTTTGCCCATTCTTCGTCAATCAAAGTTGCATTGGTCTGCAAACTGTAATAAATTTTGCTGCCGTTGGTATTGAGTTGTCTTACTTTTTCGACAAAATACCGAAACCACTCCTTGCCTGCAAACAGCGGTTCTCCACCCTGAAAGGCAAAATATATACTCTCACCGCCGGCAAATTCAAGCGCTTTCGCTATTACGTTGTCGGTCGTATCGTTGCTCATTTTGCCATAGCTAAAACTTTCTCTCGAACCTGCAAGAGAATGATAAAAGCAGTATTTACATCTGAGATTGCACATGCTTGACGCAGGCTTCAACATTATCGATAACTGTGGCATATTAGTCTCCGTTATGACAAAGGCGCATTGTCGGCTTGCGACAAATGCGCCCCTGTTGTCAGTCGGTATTAATTGTTATAATATTCCGTCTTGATTGCACGTCTGTTTTCTTTCAGATTCTTCTTGACTTGTTCAAGAGTATCGGCATATTCCTTGCACAAATCAGGGAATACGTCTGCTCTTTGATAGCTCTCGGAAGTATCGTCAGTCAGGCACATAAACCAGTTCTTTCTCGTCTTGTCAAAGAATTCCGGATTGTCGTTTTTATAGCTCTTGATATATTTCCAAGTCAACAATTCGTTATCTCTGATAAACGGCATCTCTGCATAATCGGCTTCGTTGCCCGTCTGAATAGCGTGGTCGGTAGTGGACGTATAGCCTACGACGCTTTCAAGCACGTGGTCTTTGGTAACGGTATATTGGATAGCTTCTACCTGTTCTCGCTTCATATGCAATATAGGATTGTCCTGTCCGTGTATATACACCGTGTTGGTATCGTCTTCCAGCAAAGGCATCATCGAAACGCCGTCGATATATCTGTCCACGTCGCTAGGCAAATATACTTCTTTGGCAGGGTTATCGCCCACCTTACCGGTAATGCCGCACGCTTCAACGAGAGTAGGATACAAGTCTGCAAGAGTTGCAATCTGTTCTACCGTCTTGGCAACGCCTGGCGTTCCGCTGTTAAATCTACCTTCGGTATCTCCGTCCCATCTGATATAGAATGGCAGTTTCTGACCGGCATTGTAAGCGGAATACTTGCCGCCCCTAAGCTCGTTGGTAGAACCCTGCAAAGCAGGTCCGTTGTCGGAAGTAAATACGATTATGGTATCGTCCAATACCCCTTTGGTTTCCAACATTTCAAACAACTTGCCAAGATAATCGTCAAACTCCGTTACGCAGTCGGCGTAAATACCTGCGCCCGTACTACCCTGATAATCGTAGCCTGCATATACAGGAGCATGTGGCCATGGAGTTGCGTAATAAGCAAAGAATTGATTTCCTTCGTCTATCTCGTTTTCTATCCAGCTGGATATTTCGCTATGTATAAGTCCCGTTGCATTGCTTTGGTCAAGCTTTTCGGTACCCTGTACAATCTCGTAGCTTCCGTCCTTTTCCACGGAGTGATAGAACGGCGTCATATCGTTTACGTGGTGCGAACCGTAGAAGTAATCGAAACCTTGATTGGTAGGCAGGTATTGACCGTAGTCGCCAAGGTGCCACTTACCGAAGCAGCCCGTACTGTATCCGGCAGCCTGGAATGTCTCTGCAATGGTAACTTCGTCTCCGAGCATACCGTCCACGTTTGCGCCCAACTCAATGGAGTTGAATACTCTGGTAGTTGCCAAAGGACTGAACGAGTTGACGGTAGGATACATTACGTTGTCGGCGTAGCCCCTGTAAGGATAACGTCCCGTCATAAGTGCAAATCTTGCAGGCGAACATACGCTGTAAGAAGAATAGAAATTGTCAAAGTCAGTACCGTTGAGAGCAATACTATCAATATTCGGAGTTTCAAAGGCAGGAGTCATACCGGCCTTACGGGCATTGTAACTCGTATCGCCGTAGCCAAGGTCGTCCATAAGAATAACAAGTACGTTAGGACCGTTTTCATTTTTATTTACGTTGTCAAGATACTCGTCGTGTCCCTTGCTCATATCGAACACTCTTGGATTGGACCTGAGATTGGTTGTAAACACAAACAAAACGCTCATACCCACCAACACTACCGATACTGCGCTGGTTATTCCGGTTTTGAGTTTGCCGCTCCACTTAGCTTTGTCCACGATAAGATACATGGTAAGCAAAAGCAAAAACGCAGGGCCGCAAATAACAATATTGCCGGCAAGTCGGGTCCAGAAGTTGCCTTCTCCCTGCCACAAAGGATGCTCGGAACTGATAAATCCTGTCTTTCCGTCTCCTACAAGCGCACCCCAGCCGGCGTCTGCGCCGTTAAAAATAAAGTAAGTTGCAATACCGAAACTTACGGCAACATAACCTATCAGATACCACAGATAGAGCTTTCTTTTTACGATTACGCCCAGGCTGATAAGCACAGAACTTATAATCATGTAGATTGCTCCTATCAGGACGATGAGATTAAGGCCGATAATCCATTGCAACAACATCAACACAACGCCTATGCTGAACATAAGCAAAGGCAAAACCTTTTTGCCCTTGTCGAGTGTTACCGCTCTATAGGTCTTCTGCTCGATGTTTTCCATATTATCCTGCATAATTCCCTCCCGAAAATATAATTTTCATTATAATATGAATTATATCATACCGTTTATCAAAAATCAACATATAATATTGCCGAAAGATAAATTATTACCGCTTTACATATCTATCGGTTTATGTTATAATAGGTCAAAGGTGTCCGCACAAAATGGAACAGAGCAAAATAAAAATAAGCATCGACGCTATGTCCGAAGCAATGACGCAAGGATTTTATAGCAATATATATCTGGTACTTATAGTGGCAATATCCATATTCGGCTTTGCATTGAAGGCTGAGTTGTTTGCCATGGGTACTCTCATCATACTGATGTCGGCGTGCCTTCTCTTTTGCAAAGACGCAACGCCGTCTTTTGTTACCTTCTGTTTTATTTGTATGATGCCGCTCAATTTCTACGGAGCTCAAATGGAAGACTTTTTCCATATGTGGTGGGTAGGAATTTTTCTTGTACCTTCGTTTATCATGCATCTGATACTCTACCCTGTTCCAAGAGTAAAAATGGGAGAGATGTTCTGGCCGATTGCCTTGTATGCGATTGCGCTGCTTGTGGGCGGAATAGGTTATATCAGTCCCGAAGATTACTTCAAAATTCCTGCGCTGTATTATACCATCATGTTGGGACCCGGCATGCTGTGCTTCTATATCTTTTATCAGTCTTATATCCCGGACAAAACCGAGTCGGCAATCGACTATTTTTCAAGATCGATGGTTGCATTGGGAGTATTGATATTACTGATATGGGCGTCTCAGTATTTTATCGAAATCAAAGCAGGACGAGAAATAAGCATATTTTTTCCTTACCGTCAATTCAAAAACAATCTGGGCAATTATACTTTGCTCACTATGCCTTTTGCTTTCTATCTGTCTACAAAAAGAAAAAACATTACGTCTGCTGCTCTGTTTATAATAGGAATTCTTCAATATTCAGCCATAGTATTGTCGGCGTGCAGAGGCGGCACCGTTGCGGCAACCGTTCTCATGCCTTTCATTCTGGTATTTTGTTTTAAGGGTGCGAGCAAAACCAACCGCAAATTATTTGCCGTGTTATTCAGTATATTGGCGGTAGCTGCCATCATTTTGTTTATCTTCAACTTTGAAACGATTTACAACAAACTATTGGCGCTCATTTCCAACGGCTCGTCGGGCAGAGACAAACTGTATCAGGAAGCTTGGCGCAACTTCAAAGAACATCCTATCAACGGCGTGGGTATAGGTTATCTTAATCCCGAAGTATATCCGCTCAAAGATATGTCAATGTTCTGGTATCATTCGACTTTCTTCCAGGTTATCGGCTCTATGGGACTTATCGGACTGGGCGCCTGGTTATATATGACTATCGTAAGGCTAAAAATATTATTCAAAAAAGATTACTTCAACATCTTTGCTTTGTTTGCATTTCTCGGTTTCGAAGCCTACTCCATGGTCAACACGGGCGACTTTTCGCCGTTGCCTTTCGTAACCATGCTGACGTTCATGCTGACTCTTTGTTCCAAGCACAACGCATTGCGCAAGGCTGAGCAAAGCCGCTCGGCTGCAAATGAGCCTTCACCGCTGATTGCACAAATATCAAATCAATAATAATTCAACAAGTCATTTTATGATTTTGTCAATCTTCAATAAAAAAAGTGCGCCGCTGCGCACTTTTTATTTTTATTCGTCATCTGCTATTGACTCAAACGTCTTAACGTCAATACCGAGCATATCCAACAACTCTTGCTGTTGCAGAACTTTCAATCTGCTATCGGGCTGACTTGCCAGTTTCTTTGCCATTTTGCTTCTATCGCATTCCTGCTCCCCTTGGACAAAATAATCGCTCTTGCCTACCTTGCTGCAATAAAATCCGCCACGACGCCTTATCTCCTGTGCCAAAAACATTGCCTTGCCAAAGTGGTTGTCTTCAATATCCTTACTCAGACAAAAATACTTTTCTTTCACTTTTTCGTTTTTTGGCAACCTTCGGTCTATTTTAATTTTTCTCGCCACGTCGAGTATCTTTTTAGAACTGCTCTCCACGACAAAATTATTGACGATATTTCCGTCGTCCTTGACGGTATAAAAGGCGTTAGGGAGTTTTCCGAATATTCCGTCAAGATTCGTGTCGAATTCTTCGCACAGTTTTTTCATCACCGACATAGTAAGGTATGCGTCGTAATCGCTCCTGTGCAGGTCGGTAACTTCTATTCCGTACTTTTCGCAAAGCTTGCTCAGAGAACTTTCGTTTTTCTCCTTATGCAGCAGCTTATACAATACCTGAGTGTCATAAGCGTTGTAACCAAAAGTCGGCTTGTTATAGCGTTTACATTCCGACAAAACGAAATGTATATCGTTGATGACGGAATGTCCGAACACCAATTGGTCTAGATAGGTCAACAAATTTTTGATGGTAGGATAGTAATAATCAAAATCGGGCGACGCCAGAAACATATCCAACGGATAACTCAATTCTATATCTTCGCCTTCTTTACGCCTGTTTTTGAGATGAAATTTGGTCTTTGGATTTATCAAAATGTCCTTTTGTTCTATTATCTCAAAATTTGTATCGGTGATAACGTAACCGAAACTACAAATTTTGCCGTGTCCGTTAAAACAATTGGCGCATTCTATGTCAAAAAATAAATATCTCACGGCAACCTTCCTTTGTCCTGCCACAAGTATAAACTTTTTCGACACATTTTTCAAGTACAAAACCAATTATTCTACATAAATTTTATCAATTCTTTTTCCTACCCTTGCCAGAAGCTCATATACGGAGCTATCGGAAATGCTCGCCAAATAATTCAAATCAACGTTGTCGCCCCACATTTCCGCCACGTCTCCGACGCATATTCCGTCTATTTCGCTTGCGTCTATCATACACATATCCATGCAGACTCTGCCAACAATCGGTGCCTTTTTCCCCCTGATTTTCACTATGCCTTTATTTGACAACGCCAACGGATAGCCGTCGGCATAACCTATGGCAAGAGTAGCCAGCAGAGTATCCTTTTGCGCAATCCACGCTTCGTCGTATCCCACGGGCGTACCGGCAGCAACTGTCCTTAGCGATATTACTTTACTATACAAACTCATAGCGGGAGCCAGCCGCCCATTACTGTCCCCGTAGCCGTACATTGCCATTCCTATACGCACAGCGTTACCCCATATCTCTCCGCCATTCAATACGTCGTCGGTCGCCGACAAGTGCAACACTCCCGTATTTATTCCCCTGCTTATCAATTGTTGAGTCCATCGTCTCAATTTTGATTTTTGCGCATACGTATCGATTTTTTTGCCGTCTTTTGTAGTGTTGATATGAGAAAAAATACCATAGATTTCCACGTTGTCGCTGTCGTTGACTTTTTCTATCAATTTGGTTGCTTCGTCTCCTATTTCGGCGCCCAGTCTGTTCATATTACAACACACCGCAACGTTGACTCTCGCCACCGTCTTCATTTGTTTTGCGGCAGCCGATATTTCATCGAGATTGCTTTGGTCCTGCACCGTCAGCACCATATTATATTCCACAGCTCGCCTGACGTCCCGACTCAACAGCGGCTCCAACACCAAAATATCATTTTTGATGTGATTTTCAACAAGTTCAATTCCTTCGTCGCACGTTGCCACGCACAATGCGCTCACTTCCTTTTCAACAGCCCCGGACACGGCTACTGCGCCGTGTCCGTAAGCGTCTGCCTTTACCACTCCCATCACGTTTCTGACCGGCGTCGTTTTCTTTACGTATCTTAAGTTATTCACTATTCGGGCAAGGTCTATTGTAGCATAACATCTATCCGTCATATCCCACCTGCTCTTTTATACGGTTCTGTATGTATTGTACAATCTCTTGCGACCTTCCGCCCACTTTCATTCCGTCAATACTTACAACTCTCATACAAGGAGCGCCCGAACTGCAAACAATCACTTCATCGGCTTCATACAGCTCCGCAATTCCAAAATCTCTCTCCTGTACGTCCATACACATCTCTTTGCCAATCGCTCTGATTTTTTCTCGGCTCACGCCTTTGAGACAACTGCCATTGCATATAGGAAAGACAAGTTTGCCGCCTTTTACAAAGCCGATACTGCTGTGGCTGCACTCTCTTACTATTCCGTCTCTTATCAATACACATTCGTCTGCAAGACACCTTGCGGCATAATTGCTCGCCATGACGTTACACAACAGATTGAGCGACTTGACGTTGCACAGCTCGTGTCTTACATCTGTCATCGTAACCAATTTATACGGCAAGCTCATATCTTTGATTTTATGCGGTCTAATCATTATCCACAAGTTTGCCGCCATATCAGGTGCATACTCGTGTTTTCTCACGCCGCTCCCTCTCGAAATCTGAACGTAAATCTGCAAGTCCGAATCGTCCGCCAATTCAACGAGCCTGCAAATCGTTTCCGCCAAAAACTCCTTGTCAAAAGTCGGTTTTATACCCAATATCGAGCAACCTTCCCACAGCCTGTTCAGATGTTCTTCCAGCGCATAGGGTTTGCGCCCAAAGGCATAAGTAACTTCATACAGTCCGTCGCCAAAATAGCACGCCCTGTCAAGCATGGGAACCTGCATTTTATGCAATTCGTCTATCCTGCCATTGTAATATCCTATTTCCTTCATACAATCACCACAATATTATATGGCGGCAAATTGCTCTATATGAAAGCCCAATCAGCTGCACGACAACTCCTATTTATCGTAAGTTATCAGTATTCCACAAAAAAACGCTCCCCATTCAGGGAGCGTCGTTTAGTCGTTTATCTGCCTATCTTCAAGCATTTACTTTCTTTGCCTTTTTCTTTTCTTTATAATCGGTAACTATCATCGCAATAGCGAAAGCAACTATAATTGCCGCAATATCTGCCAACAATATCGTCTTGACGCTAAGTCCGTCAATCGACACAGGTTGAGCGGCTTGCAATTTGACAACGGCATTTTTGAGATTTTCAACGTCGTTGAATTCCGCAATAGCAGCATTCAATTTTTTGGTACTTTCTTCAAGCCCTGCCGCTATAGAACTTACCATACTATCGGCGGTCGCTATCATTTTTTCTTTATCTTGTGCAGAAGCAGTAGAAAATCCCGAAGAAGCTCCGTATCCTGCCTGCAACTCTTCTATATAGGTCAATCTCTTATTTGCCGCAGCCTTTTGCGATTCCAAATCAAGCAGTTTGTTGACCAATGCAAAATAGTTGGAGTCGTCATAGTTGAGCGTGCCGTCCTGACTTACTTTAATATTGCCAAGTCCTTCGGCAAATTTGTCCAGGCTTGCGGTTGTCGTTGTAATCATACTTGTCAAAGAAGAAATCTCGCTCTGAGTTTCGTTCTTTATCTGTTGCAAATAAGCTACTTCGCTGGAAGTAGTCGATTGACTCGATTCCACGCCTGTTTCGCTGGCATAAGCTTTGAGCGCAATCAACATAGTCTCGTTAGTCTGCAATTCAGCCACGATATCCGAAAAAGTCATTTTCGACTCAGTCGCTCTGAAAGAAGGGTTGACCGCCGACATAGACTCCGCAACTTTGATAGAGTTGTTCATATTGTTTTCCATTGTATCAATTGCCTGAATATAATTATATTTCTTGACCGTGTCGGCACTAATCGACTGAGCATAGTTGGTATAACTATATTTATCTTTATAATTTTTGATAAACACGTCGCATATATTATCGAGCAATTCCTGTGTTTTCTCTTTCGAAAGGCCTATACTCTTACAATTTGAAAGGGTAACGGTATATGAGAAAGAAGTATTCACCTGACTGGTATCGCTAGCGTCGAAGTCGGCAGTAACCGAAATAGCGGATATTACACTTGGCAACAGTTTAATTCTTTCTTCTTCGTTCAAACCTATATTTTCAAGAGCCTGATTTACAACGTAGGTCGATTTTATTTCGCCACTCGGGTCAAACTGAGTGTTCCAAGGCGACATTCCCTTGTTGGCATATTCGTTGGCAAACATAACCTTAGCGTTATAGCTGTAACCCTTGGTTGCGACAGAAACTATACCGAGTACCGTAGTAAGCACAACAACTGCAATCAGGGCATATACCAATATCCTTACTCCTGCCTTTTTTAGCTTTTTCCATATCATCTTGAAAGTCAACTCAGAGTTGTCATTTATCTCATCCATCTAATTTTTCCTCCATGTGCAAGACGTGCCTATGAAAATAATATAACATAATTATATTATCTTGTCAAACGCAATGCTTTGACATAACGTCTGATTTCCTGACAATTTTACTGACGATTTTTGGAAAATTCACATCCGCAATAATTCTGTCTGTAAAATCCCATCTGCCTACTTATGGCACAGGAACGTTTATACCCTTCTTTTTTCTTGAAGTCGTTCGGCAGATGCTTTACCCCGTAACGCTGTTGACAGCTTATACCTATTTCATTTAAAACGGCGCTGTCTTTATGTGGAGACACCGACAGCGTAGAAGCAAAATAATCGTAACCGTCCCGCTTGGCAATCTGTGCGGTAAAAGCCAGTCTCATAGCATAACAGGCTCTGCATCTTTCTCCGCCTTCCGGGCAGTTTTCTCTGCCTGCCGATATTTTATAAAAATCTGATTTTTGATGACCTGTATCGAGTAATTTGACTTTTCCGTCATAGCTATCTACCAATCTCAATACTTCGTTTTTTCTAAGCAGATACTCCTGTTCGTCCGTAATATTCGGGTTGTAAAACAAAAGCGTAACGTCAAACGGTTCTGCCAGCAATTCAAGGCATGCTCCTGCACAGGGTGCGCAACAGACGTGCAACAATAGTCTGGGGCGTATTCCCATTCTCGCATTGTTTTGTATGACGTCGGTCATTTGTTGGTAATAATTTTCTTTCATCAATACGCTTCTTCCAACAGATTGATAATAAAGGAATAACTGAATTCTTCCGACTGTACGTCTGCGGCGGCTATGGTTTCTTCGGCAATCGAAGCAAAATCCGACTTTGCAATATTAAAGTCGCTCAGTCTGCTGTTATAGTTTACCACATTGTCAATCTCGCTATACAGGCTTAGTATCTTATCCACAACCACTTTTACGTCGTCGTCGCTCGTATCGTCGTCATTGTCTACACATATTCTCAGCTCTCCAAGAAGCTGCCTGTTGACATTGGTTCGTTCGATATAATGTCTGAACAATATTGCCATCACGTTTGCCTGATTGACTTTGTAGCGGTCGCTAATGACGTCGCTTAGCACCGCCAAAAAGTTCTTTTCTATCTGATAATAACCACAGCCTGCTATTACCACAGCCGACATTATCTCCCTGCGATGGTCCTTGTCTGCGTTTTGCAAAATACCTTTGACAAGGTGGTCCTGTATAATCTCTATTGCGGTCAGAGCATACGGCTTGGTATACAGTCTGTCCCCGCTTTTTACGTAGCCGTCCACAGCCATAGCCAAAGCGTACAGTCCGTAAGACGCTACTGCTTTTGGCGGAGTAATATCCGTCATTCTTGAATCTACAACCACGGCGTCGCTCTGCGCATACACGCTGTCAAACTGATAGATAGTCTTGTGGTCAGGAGAATAAATTCTCACCTTGTTGGAACATTCTATACCGCTTGCATAATTGGTTGGTACGACAAACGTAGGAATCTTTTTTACTTCTATGCTGCTCAATTCTCTGCCTTCATAGTCGGATACGTTCATCGTTCCTTCACACAGCATGATTTTGCTTACCTTTCCTGCGCTCATCACCGCTTTTTTACCTAGCAAAATCAAACAGTCGCTTGCGCTTTTGTTAAATTCTCTCACCAATCTCTCGCAGTCGTCGCTTGTCGCAACGTCTCCGATAAGATGATCAATATAATTGATATTTACGTCGGTGCCGTCAAAAGCTTTCAACAAAATACTCTTATATCCCAGTCTTCTCGCCATGTCGTCGCATACAAGCATAGGTCTGTCGCAACCGGCAAGTTTTATCTCGTAAGCAAGATTTTCCAGCGACTTTTCGCCTATGATAAATTTTATATTATTGTCAGAAATTTTAGCCATATTACCTCACCAACACATCTGTAAAATTTTGAGCATATCCTGCTTTTCGTACCATTTTGCCGTTGTCAACAACACGCTGTCGTCGCAAGCCAACTCGGCAATCTGTTCCAGAGATTCCTTTTTTATACCCATATCTTTGAGATTATACGGCAAGCCGTATTTTTCAAGTATCGCCTTGATAAAGCTGCACGCCTTTTCTACAAAGTATCCCGCACGCTCGTCTTTATCAATAGAATCAAACTGTTGTTTCGTTACCATATATTTAAGCAAAGTTGCATAGTCTTCGCTATCTTCGTCCAATCTCTGAGCCAGACAAACGGGGAATACTACCGCCAGCACAAGATTGTGATATGCCGTCGAGCAAGCGCAAACGGCGTTGGTCAAAGCGTGGCTCAGCCCGCCCAACGAGCTGGCAAGAGCCATGCCCGACAAGGCAGAACACTCCTGTATTTCTATACAGTTGTCTTCCGACAGCTTACCGTTTTCGACAAAGTTTTCAAGTATTTTGCTAATGATTTTGATAGAAAACAGAGCATAATTGTTGCTTATCGGATTGTATCTCTTATTAAGATAGGCTTCTGCGCTGTTTATCAACAGTTCCAGTCCGCCCAATACAAATCTGTCTTCCGGCAAAGAATTAACGAAAGCGGGGTCTAAAATACAAAAATCAGGTTGCATAATCTCCGACACAAACTCGTGTCTTGTCATTCCGTGTGGTTCAAGAATACTGGCCGTCTCGTTTATATCGCTACCGCCGCCGATAGTCGTGGCAACCACGCCGAAAGGAATATTTTCCTGTTTGCGGGCATAACCGCTTCCAAATAGCTGCGACAACTTTTTTGTTTTGGTAGCGACCATAAGTTTCAGACACTTTGCCGTATTGATAACGGAACCGCCGCCGCAGGCAATAATACTATCGCAACTATTGTCCTTAAACAACGTATAAGCTTCTTCTATCGTATCCACCGAAGAACCCCTGGGAACGTTGACGTAGGTAGCGTTGATTCTCAGTCTGGTATTGGTGGCAACAATCTTTTTGATAACGTCAAGATACCCCAATTTTTTTATATTGCGGTCGGATATTACCAAAATGTTTTTTGCGCCGAACGACACCATTTCTTTGGCAAGGTCTTCAATACAATCTTTGCCCGTAAGTATTTTGACTCTGTTTGAAAATTGATAAAACCTATTCATAGCAAACCCCTGAACATCACTCTCGACTTGACGATAGCGGGCGCTACTTCCAGCGGCAACGACTCAGGCAAAGATTCTTTTCTTTGTCTGATGGAAGCCAGGTAGCTTTGCACTATCATCATCATTTTTATGTACTTTACAGCCAGAAGATTGTCGCCTATCGTGATAAGTCTGCCCTGCGTATATGCCTGAAAAAACGAAATCTGGTTTGCCAGGACAATTTCTTCGCTGGCAATATTTTTAAACATTATCTGCAAAGAATTGTTGGACGATATATAATCTATCACGATTTTGCATTGCAATTCTCCGCCCACTTTCGTTATCAAAGCGGCATGATGTTTATCAAGCACTCCAATCACAAGGTCAAATCCGTCAGGCATTTCGTCAAAAATCTTTTTTACTCTGCCGTCGTATTTATAACACGCTTTGACTCCGCTAAGATAAACGTAAGAATTCAAAAGCGAAAGCGATTTTCTAATTCTCATCGGCTTTGCATAATACTTCTTATTCATACTCTCTCCTTGCTGTATATTATAACACAGCGCCCAAAAGATGTCCATATTATCAAAATTATATAACGCTTGTTTACAATATTTTTACTTGCACCCGCTGCTCATAAACTCAACGAGTCTACACACAATATAAATAGTTTATTGTCAAAAAAGTCGATACGTGTAGCTAAAAATCATTCAAAGGAGCAATTATGAAAATTATCAAAACCAACTCAAAGCATAAAATCGGAAAACACGGAATAAAGATGCGCAAAAGTCTCGGCCTGACGTCGCCGTACGACCCCAACGGCAGTTATACGGGAACTCCCCTATACAACGATTATACGCCAACGCAAGACGCAGACGATTTGTAAACTGTGCCAAAACGCTTGCCAAACCGTCGGAATTTGTGTTATATCTATCGTACAGAAGGTTTTCGGTAAACACTTCTGAATAAAAAAACCGAGGTATTTTATGAAAAAGTTTTCTACTCGTATGCTTGCACGAGCAGGCATAATCGCAGCAATGTACGTCGCTCTTACCTTTTTGGTATTTCCTGTAGCGTCAGGCGCAATTCAATTTCGCATTTCCGAAGCGCTCACCATTCTTCCGCTCTTTTACGTCGAAGCCATACCCGCTCTTTTTGTCGGTTGTTTGCTATCCAACATTATCACGGGTTGCGTAATCGCCGACGTAATCGTGGGCAGTCTGATAACTTTGGTATCGTCTTTGCTCACCTATCTGGTCGGCAGATATATCAAATCGACTGCTCTGAAAATAATACTCGGCGGATTGCCGCCTGTGCTTCTCAACGCATTCTTCCTGCCGCTTATATGGTACTTTGCATACGGCTCGTTAGAATACGTCTATATGATGCAGGTGCTTTTCCTGATAATATCGCAAGGCGTTGTAATCTATCTGCTCGGCACGGCGGTTTATTTTGCAGTTGCAAGGCTGTGCGCAAAGGGAATCAAGGTCTTTATGACTACCGGCGTCGAAACCAACAACAAAGCTCCCGATACAGACGACAAAGCATAGCGTTATCCAAAAAAACAAGCGGCGTCGAGCCGCTTGTTTTTGTTATCAATTGCCTGACAATATGCTTTCTATCTTGTCAATTTCCTGATTGCTGAATTCGGTATTATCCAAAGCTTTGAGATTTTGCAGAAGTTGTTCTTTGCTACTCACGCCCACAAGCACGCTGGTAATAACCGGATTTCTCAATATCCAGCTTATAGCCATCTGCGCCAACGTCTGTCCCCTGTCAAAAGCTACCCTGCTTAGCTTGATAGCCTTGTCTATATTTTCGTTGCTGAATATTCTGTCCATAGTAAAGCCGTTTTTTGCACGTCTGCTGTCGGCAGGAATACCGTCGAAATACTTTTCGCTCAACAAACCTTGCGCCAGGGGACTGAATGCGATACAGCCTATTCCCTTTTCGTCAAGCACGTCGCACAAGCTCGTTTCGCCCTTTTCTATCCACCTGTCAAGCATATTATATCTGGCTTGATGAATGATAAAAGGCGTACCGTAGCTATCGAGCAATTCCGCCATCTGCAAAGTCTGCTCTGCGTTATAATTGGAAATTCCTACGTACAACGCTTTACCTTGCTTGACAATCAGATCAAGTGCATGAGCCGTTTCTTCCAGCGGAGTGTTTGGGTCGGGTCTGTGATGATAAAATATATCCACGTAATCTATTCCCATTCTTTTAAGGCTTTGGTCAAGACTGGCGACGAGATACTTCTTGCTTCCCCAATCGCCGTAAGGTCCTTCCCACATTGTATATCCTGCCTTTGTCGATATAATCAACTGGTCTCTGTATCCTTTGAGCGTATCAGCCAATATCCTACCAAAATTGCTCTCGGCGCTGCCGGGTAGCGGTCCGTAATTGTTGGCAAGGTCAAAGTGCGTAATTCCGTTGTCAAATGCCGTAGTGATGATACTTTTACATTCTTCAATATCGCTGTTCGTTCCGAAATTCTGCCATAGGCCAAGCGACATTTCAGGCAACTTCAATCCGCTGTTACCGCAATAATTGTACACCATTTTGCTATATCTGTCTTGCTGTGCCAGGTAGCTCATAATCTTCTCCTTATATCTTATCCGATATGTTTTGGCTGTACATAAATTCGTAATATTTTTCTCTGAATTCTCCCAGTTTGCCGTCCTGTTCAAAGCTGTACACCTGTTGTTTTGCCACTATCAGATGGTCGACCAGTCTCACTCCCAACACTTCAAGAGCGGTAACCGCCCACTTCGTAAATTCTATATCGTTGACGCTGGGCTGAGCCACACCGCTTGGGTGATTGTGCGCAATATATACGTTGGGAGCGGCGAGATTGTGGCACATAAGCACCATCTTTCTCGTCATAAGTTTGCAATCTTCTATATTTCCCTGACCTATCAGGCTCTTGTTTATAAGTCTGCCCTTGTTGTCCAGGGCAAGAAGATAGATAGCTTCGTAGTTAAGATCAGCAAGCAGAGTCCTGCAATATTCCTTGATTCTGCCGTGCGTGGACAAGTCGGGTTTTGCACCGAACTTGCTGAGATTATACTTTTTGATAATCTGCGGAAGCGTTACTAGAAACAAAGCGGCGTTGGCAGTCATATTTGGCACTTCTTCCAGCATCTGACAATCTGATTCCAACACTCCCGACAACGAGCCGAACCGATTGATAAGCTCGTGCGCTATCGGGTTGGTATCCTTGCGTGGAATAAACGGATACAAAAGATATTCCAACACTTCGTGGTCCTGAAAATTTTCCATTCCTTCTTTAAGAACTCTTTCTCTCATTCGCTCTCTATGATTGGTGTGCATCTTGGTTTTTCCTTTTTCTCTTTATCTTTATGCTGTTGGATATACTCTTTATTTTTGCGTTGATTTTATCTCCCCACTTTTTGTCCAGTATCTCAATAACGGCGTATAGCGCCGCATGAACCGCAATTCCGCACAGTCCGCCTGCTATTGCGTAAGGCAGATGTCTGACCTGCAATATTTCCAGTCCGAAAAACAGGCTGTCCAGATAAGAAGCGTCGATACAGGCTGCGGAAAAAGTTATTGCAATCATAACTGCTATGACGGCGGTACGCAACTTGTTGAGCGGCATAGATATAATAACCAGCGCTCCGAAACTCGCCACAACCAGCGCAACGGTCAACATAGAATTGCGATAATTGCCTACGTTTTCCACCCCGACAAAGTCAATAGAACCGTTGATGGCATAGGTTACAAAAACCGCCACGCACAAGCCTATCGTTGCCGACAGACTGGCTTTGATTATGTTGTGCATAAACCTTCCGCTGATACGTGCGTCATTCGGCTGAAAGGCGTATATATAGGTTGGCAGACCAATGACAAACATCTCCACCAGCATAATCTTCTTTGTATCAAACGGATAGCTCGGAGTATTGGTAACAAGCGTTATGATAGAAAAGGCAAAGGTCATAATCATAATAAAGATGGTCTTCATTATGTACAAGGCAGACACCTTTTCCATATTGTTGATTACTCTCCTGCCTTCTCTGACTATTGACGGCATAGAAGCGAAATCGTTGTTGAGCAGCACTATTCTCGATATATTGCGTGCCACTTCGTGCGCTCCCAAAAACGATATCGAACAGTTACTCTGTTTGAGCGCCTGTATATCGTTTACTCCGTCGCCAATCATTCCCACCACTTTGCCTTTATCCTGCAAAGCCGTTACTATCTCCTGTTTCTGCGACGGCGAAACTCTGCCAAATACCACCGTATCTTCGACATTGTCGGTCAAGCTTTCTGCCGCAACCGAACAATTGACGTATCTTTCGGCGTTTTTCACTCCTGCTTTCTGTGCTATGTAACTCACCGTTTCGGGGTTGTCGCCCGATATAATCTTGATGTCCACGTCGTTTTGATTGAACCAGTCCAACGTTTCCTTGACGTTTTCTCTCAATCTGTCTTCCAGCGCAAACAGGGCAAGCGGTCTGGCAACGCTCTTGTCAGGCAAATCAATGCTGCCCTGCGCCGACGAGAGCATAATGGTTCTTCTGCCTACGGCGGCGTTGCTATGACAATATTCTTCTATATCTGCGTCGGGACACGCTACGTAATCTGGAGCGCCCAAAAAGTAGCATTTGTCTGCTATCCTTATTGCGCTGCACTTGCGCAAAGAAGAAAAGCTTCTCACTTCGTCGCATTCGGCTATCGGGCTGTTTTCAAAATACTCCGTCAAAGCCTTTGCGGTTGGTTTGCTGTCTTTGGTCCAATGGTTGATTGACGCCACAATGCAGTCTATATCTTCGTCGTCGACAAGTTTTCTTACGTCCGCCACCTTCATCTGACCGTCGGTAAGAGTACCGGTCTTGTCAAGCAACAGCGTATCCACCTGTGCCAGCATCTCAATAGAATAAATGTCCTGCGGCAACGCTCCCGTCTTGGAGAGTTTGAGAACGGAACCTGCCAACGCCGTGGAAGTAAGCATAAACATACCTACCGGCAACATACCCAATATCGAGCTTGCAACTGTGATTATCAGGTCTCTCCACTCGCCCGTCATTGTCAGTCTTTCCGACAAAAATATAAACACACCCAACACTACCAGCACGCAGCTGAGACACTTGATAATAAAGTTAAGCGTATTAAAAATCATAGATTCGGGCTTGTTAAACTTGCTTGCTACACGCAAAATCTTTTCGATATAGCAATCTTTGCCCACTCTGTCGGCACGACATCTCGCTTCTCCTGCCACGATATGACTTCCTGCCAGAATAGCGTCTCCGACTTTCTTTCTTATAGGAATACTCTCTCCCGTCAATATAGACTCGTCTACTTCCATATATCCGTCGAGCAACACGCAGTCGACAGGTGCCTGCGCCCCTGCGCCCAACACCAGCACGTCGTCCAGCACAATCTGAGAACTGTCTATCTCGTCTTCCTTACCGTCTCTTATGACTTTTACGCCTGCCTTATATACCACCGTAAGACGAGAAACAGCCTTTTTGGCTTTGACTTCCTGCCATATTCCGATGATAATGTTGACCAAAATTATGCTGGTTGACAGAGTATAATCCCAAGCGCCTATGCTGCACAGTAAAATTACCAATGCTATACAAACTATATTGCAAAAATTAAAAAGATTATCCGCCACTATACGCAGATAAGACTTGCTTTCCTTTTTGCTCTTGACGTTGGTCAGACGGTCGTTCTGCCTTGTTTCCACTTCCTGCGCAGTCAAACCTTTATCGGGGTCAGGAAAAAGTCTTTCGGCTTTTTTCAGCTTTTGGCTGTCCTTTTGTCTGCCTATTATACGGCTTATTTTTTTGTACAAATCTCCCTTCATCTTATCCCGACTATCTTGCCCTTTTCGATGTCAAAGCAAAATACCTTTTCTTCTTCGTTATGCGTATATCTTATTATTACGTTATTTCCCGCCTTGTCGCAGGATATAATTCTGGCGCCGCTCAGACCTATGGTCTTTTCAAACAATTCTTTGCCCTTTTCGTCATATTCTCCCACGTCGTCCGATACCAGGCGCACGCTACCTGCAAGGGCGTTGACCGTTGCCAATATTTCTCTCTGCTCGTCATTGAATTTCAGATTGCTTTTGCGAGCAAAAAACACGTCGGGGTCGAGAGCAAAGGCTCTGCCGTCAAGATGCCTGCGAAACAGAGTATTGTATATCGAATTTTTGGTACATACAATCTCCTGATTAGTACATTTCGTATAAAATTTTGGTTTGAATGACAAATCGACGTCGCAACCCGTGCGGCACATATCCACCAAGCCCCAACCCGAAGCAAGCGGCATACCGCAACCGAGAATAAGCTTGTCCCCCACACACTCTCTCAAAAACTCCATCGTTTCGTACATAATTCTGCCACGAGTCTTGTTGTTGCGTGGAATGATACAGGAAGAATACAAAAAGTCGAGTTTGACCATATCGTATCCCCATTGGTTGACAATCACGTCAAATACGCCTTTGAGATAGTCTCTCACTTGCTGTTTTTCGATATCGAGTACGTATGCTCCGCCCCAGGCGACTCCGCCCAATACAGGCTTGCCGTCGGGCGCCGTAAGCAACCAATCTCTATGCTCCTTTACCACTTTGCTGTTGCGAGCCGCAAGCGTAGGCGCAAGCCACAACCCTGCTTTCATACCCTTTGAGTGAATGGCGTCGGCAAGATACTTCATTCCGTGCGGAAATTTTCTTTCTTTTACACTCAACCAATCGCCCGTTGCCGATTGATAGCCGTCGTCTATCTGAAATATATCTATTTTGTCGCCGTAGAT
Source organism: Christensenellales bacterium (assembly GCA_051883395.1). Taxonomy (GTDB): domain Bacteria; phylum Bacillota; class Clostridia; order Christensenellales; family UBA3700; genus HGM11368. The sequence goes on from JBJETQ010000002.1 coordinate 43,030, forward strand.
CGATATATTCTCCAAATCTCTCAACAGCTGCTGTTCGGTTATTTTGCCAAAATAATTGTACCAGCTGGTATATCCCGACAGCTTGTCCACTCTCGGTGCAGAAAGAGACAACATTCCGAAATATCTGTCGAATACGTCGTCATAACCACCCGATAGAACGACAACGTCTATTCCTTCGAACACGTCGCCCTTATCCAAAGTAATGCCTTCTACGTCCTTGGAGAGTTTTATGCGGTTACGATACGGCTCAAAGCCCACTATTGTAAAGGCATTTTTTTCGTTGAGAGAACCAACAAGATAATATTCGTCGTTGTTTCTCACGTAACCGTAACTATATCCGTGAAAAAGCCCCGAAAGATTGGTATATTTGTGGAAACCATAGTCTCCCGACAACGCAGTAAATTTTTTGAAAGGAAAATGCTTACCGAGACCGAGCAATCCCTTTTCTTTATGAAAGACGCTGACTTCCATACTGGTCGTCCATGATTGATAGCCGTTGCAAAAGATTTTGTCGCTCGTATTGAAGGCATATTCATAACTCATAGCGCACTCCAAAAGCGAAAGCTTCTTCAATGCGCTTACCTTCATGACAATTCTGCCGTCATCACAATTTACGTCGATTTGCAGGTCGTTGTTGCTCACGCCCGTTATGTAAACGTTGTCGTCCTGCTCGTAAGTTATCCTTATTCTCAGATTTTCCATATAATACCTGTATTGTATAATAACATCTATGCGTCGCAAGGGTCAATCATTTGCCCTTGCCTTTTCTATAAGCGCATTATTTTGCGACTATATAAGCAATCTGCGCCACCCTTTTGCTCCCGAGTAATTTTGTCTTCCACCAACCAAACTCTGCCGTCCTGAGCCGATAATTTCAGTCAATCATTTGCCCTTGCCTTTTCTATAAGCGCATTATTTTGCGACTATATAAGCAATCTGCGCTGCCCTTATGCTCCCGAGCAATTTTGTCTTCCGCCAAGGCTCAAAAACATTCAAAAAAGCCGATAAAAATCGGCTTTTTTGGCCGATTTTTTTATCGGCTATTTTGTCAACTTATCGTCAGACCGGTATCTTCTACGTAGATAAATCCGCCATAGTTGCTACCGCTTATCAGCGTATTTCCGCTGTGTCTTACGCCGTAACCGTCCGCTTTGACTACGTTGTCAAGCACGTCCTTGATAGTCCACTTGATAGGAGTGTCCAATGTGAGTGAACCGACCTTTTCGATACTTATGATTTCCGTTTCCATAATCTTGGTTTTGAGAGAATCTGTCGAATCGAACAACGTGGTGTCTCCTTCTTCTACGGTGCGGTTACTGTTGATGATGTCTTGGAGAATCTTTTGCTGCTCGGCTGTCATATTGTTGAACATCAACGTAGTCGTGTATTCGGTTGAGTCAATATCGATAAATGCCGTAACGTCTATACTTTCAGGAAGCAAGGTCGTGGTCTTGCTCATAAGCCCCGAAGTCTTGATATTGAGTGTCAGCAACATATACGACTCACTCTCGAACGTCATACCACTAAAACCGTCTTTGACTGCCGTGGCATTGATATAGTCAGGATTGAACATCAAAACCTGCTTATAAGTTACGTCCGAAGTGCCAAGTCCCAAAGCCGACGATACGCCGCTGCTACCGTCTTCATTGTCAAGCAACGCTGCCGCAATATTACGGTCGCTGATTTCCATAGCGACTTCTCCGTGTGGAAGCGGAGTTGCAACATATTGTGCGCTGACCTGTTCCGACGACATCTTGTCGTCAATGGCATTGATATTATCCTGGCCGACGACGTCCGTAAGAGTGAACAACGCCTTCATCATACCTTGGAAATCTGCTTCGCTAGGTTTTACCCCGTCGCTGTAAATGTTTTTGATTGCCAGTCCGTATATAGTGGAGAAGGTAATCGTACCGCCCTGTGTGTTGGCATCGATATCTGTGGTGGAATACTCCATCTGAGTTCCTGCCGTCATTTCGCCGAGTTTGTTCTTGACCTTGTCGGAAGCGTCGGCATTGATGTCGTCAGGCGTTACAGTCTTATCTGCGACAATCTTGAAAAGATTGCAGAATACGTCCAAATCGGCATCGTCCATATCGTTGATGGTAAAGGCGGTACATACTTCGCTCGTACCTACTTTTGACAAGTCTACGTCTACGACAATTGCCACACCGCTTGGCAGCAGAGTCGCATATTTACCTGCGCTTTCGGAAGAAATATTTGCCGTAAATACTATGCGCATCGTGCTGGCGGACGTTATGGTCAGACTTGTCATCGATACGTGTTCCAATCCTTCTGCACTTATCGTAACGTCTCCGCTGAGCAGACGGGCAAGTTCACCGCCGCTTGCTTGCGGTTTGAGAGCCACGCCGTCGTTGACGCTTCTGGTATCGGCAGCCATTGCCTGACCGTCTATCATCGTGGCATACTTGGTTGTGATTGTGGTAATCTGCTCAGATACGTCGCCAGTTGTGTTTATCGGTGTTTTGAGATAATATTTACTGTTGATTTCTTCGGCAAATCTGCTCATATCCGTTGCGATATTGCTTTGCGACAATTCTTCCGGAATCACGTTGACTTTTTGCAATACGCTTCTCAGTTCCACATTGGACGGTTTGGACAATTCTCCTGCGTAAATCTGACTGATTGCTATATCGAATACCGTAGTGTTGAGATTCATCACTCCGTCGCCAAACGTTATATCGATAGTTCTGTCGGCTACTATGTCATCCATAAAGCCATAGATGTTGTCTTCGAGAGTTTGTCTTACTCCTTCTGCCGTAACTTCATTTCCGCCAAGTTTGGTAGCCACGCTGAAAAAGTTGTTCATCTGCTCGGTGGTCATTCCGTCAATATCGAAACTTGCACAATCGACGTCGGCGCCTTCAAGCTTTTGTCTCAGCAACGCCGTATCTACCGTTACGTTGACGTAAACCTGTCTTGGTAACAATACGGAATATTTAGCATTTTCGCCAGTCAGCTGTATCTCGCCGCTGAGTTGCATTGTCATCTGTGTTGCGGTGATACGGGTAGAAACTACCTTGATGTTTTTCATGACGCTGACAACGTTGTCGAGCTTTCCGCTGGACTGGATAAGAAATCCCAGTTCTTCCTGAGAGAGCGACGGTTTCAACTCGTCGATGTCGGTAGTATCGGTTGCCATTTTGTTGACGTCTATACTCGTCTCAAAGTTGTTTTTGATAGTAGTTACGCTGTTGAACAGAGCTGCACCGTCGGAAGGGTCCAGCGTGTCGGTAGTGATATAGTATTTGTTTTCCAACTCGGTTACAAAGCCGACTGCGCCGACGCTTACGTTGACGGTATCTGCTTCAAAGGTATATGCCGCTTTCAACATGTCGTGCAATTGAGCGTCGTCGACAACAGGGTTATTGCTTTCGTCTTTGAGCATTCCCAGTCCCGTCGCCGTCTCGAATATCGACGGCAATATACAGCCTGTGCTTGTAAATTCTATATCCGTACCGAGTTTTTCGTTGATTTTGGTAAGATTTTCTCTCACGCTGTCTTCAAGTTTTGTAGTAAGCTCCGATATATTGAAAGAACTTACGTCGATGCCTAGTCCCGAACACAGTTTGTTGAGATTGTCAAGCAATTCCAACGTCTGCTCTTTGGTACAGTTGTTGATACAAATCTCCGTCTCTTTTTCGGCGTCGGTCAGACTTAGTCTTGCCTTGATAAATATTTGTTCAGGCAATATCTGCGGCGCAAATATGGCAATAAGCGAACCTTCTTCCGCCTTGCCTGCAATACTCTCCAATACGTCGACTGCAATGACTACTTCCAGCATTCCTTCCGTCTGGTCATAGCTCATATTGAGTATCGTTATAGGAAAAGCCGACGCTTCGCTGCTGCCTGATGAGAGCTGACTGTTGAGCAAACCTGCCATAGCCAGATAGGACATCGAAACTTTGTGATTGTCGGCAATATAACTGCCGCTGTCGTAATTGAGCGTAGCAAGATTAATCTTTTCGAGCATAGCGTCGTCCTGCATCAAGCTCGTTACACTACTGAAAACGTTGTCGGTGGTGATAAGGTCGTCGCTGTTATCAAATCCGTATTTTGCAGTAAAGTCATCTATAAATTCTTCTACGTTCTGATTGCGCAACTGAGTGGTATATTGTGCAACGCCGACTGCGGTAGCATCAGGCAACTTGAAGTCCCTGATGAGATACAAAAACTGTGCTTCGCCCAAGTCTACGTCCAATACGTTCATAAGCGCTTCCACAGGTTTCATATCACAACCGGAATCGACGAATGATATTGGTATTACTTCGTTGAGTTTGGCAACAACGTCTTTGACGGCATTGTTGATTGTCTGCATTATTGGCACTTCTCCGCCCACCACATCGTTGAGCAGATTTACCAGTTTATCCATCAATTCTTTGTCAATCTGATTGATGACGACGCTTGCAGAACCGTTTTCGTCATTAGGTCTGACGTCCATGCTTACAAAAATCGTCTTTGGCAACAAACCCGACACAAACGAAGGTACGGAAGTGTTTTTCAACAGCTCGGGAGCCAGCGACGCCACGTCGATTTTGATGGTGAGAGTAAGAACTACGTCTTCCAGCTTTGCACCCGCCACGCTCTCAATGATAATCTGCGAAATACTTACGTGTTGGAGATATTGCGCATATTGGGATATCGACGCAAGCGGAGACGACTGGTCTGTCTCTCCTTCGGCAGACTGTGTGATATAATATTGGAATACGCTGTCTATCAAAGCGGCGAACTGTTTGTCTGTTACTTCGAGAATATTCTCCTCTCCGCTGTAAGTAGCCAATGAAGAAAAATCGAACTCTATACTTTTGAGAAGTGCGTCAAGAGCCTCGTTGCCGGTACCTTCGGGAGCAGATTCCGCCAAAACCATTGGCGTAGATTCTTCTTCTTCCGATTTGCTTGAAGACGCTGCGTCCAGTATGTCGATTATGTCAATATCGCTGTCTTCCGACAAATAGGTCTTTTTCTTGAATTCGGTATAAAAATCGTCCAAATCTGATTGGGAATACGGATTGGTAACGATTTCGCTTTCGTTGGCTTTGTACAAAGAAGTCAATACGTTGAAGGCTTCGGATATACTAAGTCCTACCTTTGGCTCGACGTATTTTCCCCAAGCCCATATTCCGCCGCCTGCAATACCTGCTACAAGCACCACAAAAATTACTACCAAGGTAACGATACAAGATAAGCAACCGTGGCTTTTCTTTTCTCGCTTTGGCTCCTTTTTGTTCTTGCGTTTGTCGTTTGGCGTTACGTCGTCCAAATCTATTTTGTTTTTCTTTGCCATAAGCTATCTCCCATAAGCTATCTCAAAGAGATTTTTCTATAATATAATATATTATACCACCGCTTGTGTGGTTTTTCAATATAAAAGGGACATATATTTTTTCGCGCGCTCGTTTATAATACGTGCAAACGCCCTATTTTGTTGATTATCGAAGACAAAATTTTTTTGAAAAAATATTAATAGAAGATCTTGGCTTATAAAGAATAAAGACGTAACAGAGTTGTAATTGTTGCCTTTTGACACAGTATTACAACGTATATACGATACGAAGCTTGCTTGAAATACATAATACCACGGCTTGACGGCTCGGCTACGAGTAAAACGAGAAAATCGGCTAATTGGATTGAGATTGCCACGCTCGCATAGCTCGCTCGCAATGACGTAGCACTTGACGGTGGAGATGCGAGTAAGACAAGGAAAAAGGCAACTTTATCAAAGCATACGTACTAGGCGTACGTGAGCAAGAAAAGTTGCCTTTTGACACAGTATTGCGTGGTATATCCGTTGCCGACTTTTAAACAACTGCGTATTTAGACTTGATGGCTCTGATGCGAGTCAGGCGAGAAAAGCGGCAATTTTATCGACACGAGCGTACTTAGCGTACGTGAGTGAGAAAAATTGCCGCTTGACAAAGCATAACGACGCATATCCGCCGTCAGAAATTGATAATGCCGCTGAACACTTCCACAGACGTACCCTTCAACAATACGCCGTCGTCGGTATATCTGACTACCATATCGCCGCCTGATTGTTTGACGGTGATATCGGTATACTTTGGCAAGTAGCCGTTGAGAACTGCGCTGACCACTACCGCACAGCTTCCGCTGCCGCTGGCAAACGTTTCGCCGCAACCCTTGTCCCAGATACGAGCTTTGACGGTATGTCTGTCGATGACTTTTGCAAATTCGACGTTGGTTCGCTCTGGGAATATGCTGTCGTATTCCAGTTGGGAGCCGAGTTTGGATATATCTACGTTGTCAAGATGTTCTACAAACAATACGCAATGCGGATTGCCCATAGACAGGACGTTGAGCAGGTATTCCTTTCCGTCTACCGTGTAAGGAACGCCGATTGCGTTTTTGCCCGACAATTTGACAGGAATCTGCGCCGGTTTGAGTACCGGAGTACCCATATTGACGGTCATATACATAGCTTCTCCGTCCTGCGTCTTGATTTTGATGTCTCTGATGCCGGTAGGAGTTTCGACGGTGATGTCTAGTTTGTTGACTTTGCGGTTGTCGTAGAGATATTTTGCCACGCCGAACAAACCGTTGCCGCATACCGCTCCCTGCGAGCCGTCGCAGTTGAAAATACGCATTTTGGCATCTGCTATCTCCGACTTTTCGATGAGAATAATGCCTTCCGCTCCCACTCCGAAATGTCTGTCGGACATTCTTACGGCAACGCCTTCCGGATTGTCTATGCTCACACCGTCCAGACAATCGAAGAAAATTCTGTCGTTGCCTGCGCTGTGCATTTTGACAAATTTGTGAGCCTGTTTGCCTTTGCGCAGCTTGTTGATGTCTACGAGTTCGGTATTATATTCGCTGTATCTGCTCATAAGACAGTTGGCAACGGCGTTGGCAGTATCTATTGACGTAAGACAAGGTATAGAACGTTCTACCGCCTTTCTTCTTATCTTGACGCTATCACGGGTGGGAAGCTTGCCTTTGGAAGACGTGGAGATGATGTAATCTATCTTTCCGCTCTCGATGAGAGTAAGGTTGTTGTGTTCCATATTCTGATGTATTTTGTCCACCGTTACTACTTCCAAGCCCCTTTCTCTCAATACTCTTGCCGTTCCTTTGGTGGCGTAGAGAGTATAGCCCAAATCTTCAAACTTCTGCGCAATATCTCCTATCTCCGCCTTGTCCTGATCTCGTACTGTGATGAATATTCCGCCCTTTTTCTTCATGCGGTATCCCGCCGCAACCAAACCTTTGAACAAAGCTTCTTCCAGCGTGTCAGCCAGTCCCAATACTTCTCCCGTTGACTTCATCTCAGGTCCTAACTGGGTATCTACGTTGACGAGCTTTGCAAATGAGAATACAGGAACTTTGACGGCAACGTAATTGGACTTAGGATACAGCCCTGTGCCGTAACCCATATCGGACAACTTTTCTCCAAGGATACATCTGGTGGCAAGGTCCACCATTGGCACGCCCGTTACCTTGCTGATATAAGGTATCGTACGTGAACTTCTTGGGTTAACTTCTATAACATACAGTTCTTCTTCATAGATAAGGTATTGAATATTGACGAGTCCGACGGTATGCAGATTGATGGCAAGCATTTTGGAACACTCCACTATTCTTGCCAGCATTTCGTCGCTGAGATTCCAGGAAGGATAGACGGCAATCGAGTCTCCCGAGTGTATACCTGTTCTTTCGATGTGTTGCATTACTCCCGGAATAAGAATGTCTTCTCCGTCGCAAATTGCGTCTACTTCTATCTCCCGTCCCATAAGATATTTGTCTATAAGAACGGGGTTTTCTATCTTCTGAGAGAGTATTACGTCCATATATTCGATGACGTCGGCGTCGGAATGGCAAACGCACATATTCTGACCGCCAAGCACGTATGACGGACGCAACAAGGTAGGATAACCTATCTTGTTGGCCACGTCCAAAGCTTCTTCTTTGGTCATTACTGTATAGCCGACAGGACGTTTGATTTGCAGTTTTTCAAGCAATTCGTCAAAGAGTTCTCTGTCTTCCGCCATATCGATATATTCCGCCTGCGTGCCGAGAATTCTGATGTTTTTCTCCCTGAAAAGTTTGGTAAGTTTGATGGCTGTCTGACCGCCGAACGCAACCACCACGCCGTCCGGCTTTTCGGTGTTGATGATATTAAGCACGTCTTCGTTGGTAAGCGGCTCGAAGTAGAGTCTGTCTGCCGTGTCAAAGTCGGTTGATACGGTCTCGGGATTGTTGTTGACGATGACTACTTCGTATCCTTTGCGTTTGAGCGCCCATACGCAATGTACGGAAGCGTAGTCAAATTCTACGCCCTGACCTATACGGATAGGACCGCTGCCGAAAACGATAACTTTCTTTTTGCCGTTGGAATGAGCTTTGATAAATTCTTCCGCTTCGTTTTCGCTGTCGTAGGTAGAATAGAAATACGGCGTCTGCGCAGGAAACTCTGCGGCGCAGGTGTCAACCATTTTGTAAGAAGCATGGATAGGTCTGGTTATCTTTTTGCCGCTTATTCTTTCGATAGAAGAATCCAAAAATCCTATCTTTTTGGCTTGCAGATAGAGTTCGTCGTCAAGTTGTTGTGTGGCAAGCGCTCTTTCCATATCGATAATGTTGGCTATCTTGTTGAGAAACCATCTGTCTATTCTCGTCTTGGTGTGAATTTCGTTGACGGTTACTCCCCTTCTTAGCAATTCGTATATGACAAAAATACGTTCGTCGTCGCAAGAGAGCATTTTGTCCTGCAATTCCATATCGCTCATTGCCGCAATTTTTTTGTTGTAGAGAGTATCCATCGATATTTCCGCTCCCCTGACAGCCTTCATAAGCGCCTGCTCAAAGGAAGAACCGATGGACATTACTTCGCCCGTGGCTTTCATCTGAGTACCGAGTTGACGGCTGGCATAGAAGAATTTGTCAAACGGCCACTTAGGAAATTTGACTACTATATAATCGACGCTTGGCTCGTTGCAGGCGTAAGTGCAACCCGTAACCGAGTTTCTGATTTCGTCAAGGGCGTATCCTATGGCAATTTTGGTGGCAACCTTGGCTATCGGATAGCCCGTCGCTTTGCTGGCGAGCGCCGAACTGCGGCTCACTCTCGGATTGACTTCAATGACGGCATACTGCATGCTGTCGGGGTGGAGAGCAAACTGAACGTTGCAACCGCCTTCGACTTTGAGTGCGTTGACTATTTTGAGAGCAGCGCTGCGCAACATTCCGAATTCTTTTTCGGACAAAGTAATTGCGGGAGCGACGACTATACTGTCGCCGGTGTGTACACCGACAGGGTCGACGTTTTCCATACTGCACACGGTGATGCAGTTGCCAAGAGAATCTCTGATGACTTCAAATTCTATCTCTTTCCAGCCGCTGATACACTTTTCGACCAATATCTGATGGATAGGGCTAAGGCGCAATCCGTTTTCTGCTATATCTTCAAATTCTTCCCTGTTGTGTGCAATGCCGCCGCCTGTGCCGCCTAACGTAAACGCAGGACGAATGATGACGGGATAACCGATTTGCTCTGCTACCATTACGCCGTCGTCCATAGTGTTGACGACTTCGGACGGAATGACGGGTTCATTGATTTGGGCAAGGGTATCCTTGAAACTCTGTCTGTCTTCCGCTCTGTCTATCGTCTCGGGATTAGCACCCAGAAGTCTGACTCCCATCTTGTCCAAAAAGCCTTCTTTTGCCAACTGCATGCTCAGCGTAAGCCCCGTCTGTCCGCCGAGAGTGGATAGCAGGCTGTCGGGACGTTCCTTTTCGATAATTCTTTTGACGGTGGTGAGAGTCAGCGGCTCGATATAAATTCTGTCTGCCACCGCATTGTCGGTCTGAATTGTTGCCGGATTGGAATTGACAAGCACGACTTCGAGATTGTCTTCTTTGAGCGCACGACACGCCTGCGTTCCTGCGTAGTCAAATTCCGCCGCCTGTCCGATGACGATAGGTCCCGAACCGATAACCATTACTTTGTGTAAATCTTTGTTGAGTGGCATTATTTATTCTCCTTTGTCAAATTGATAAATTGATCGTATATAAAATCGGTGGCAATCGGTCCGCCGTTGACGCCGGGCAGAAACTCGGTGGAGATTGCCCTGTAATCGTCGTATTGCAAACCTTCTACGCTTGCGTCGTTGACGTTGACGAAGGTAGGATGAAGCCCCTTTGCATCGCTTACGTCAATGTCGGTATTATGATTTTGATAAGTTACAAATAAGCGACCTGTATCGAGTTTTTTGGTAGGTTGATTGCCGTGATGTCCGTATTTCATTTCGACAATCTTTGCTCCGCATGACATTGCCATGAGCTTGTGTCCGAGACCTATGCCGAGCATAGGCAATTTTGTTCCTATCTGTCTGATGGTATCTATCACGCTTTCGCAATCTTTCACTCTATCGCTGCCTGCCGACCAGACTACTCCGACAGGATTGCACACCATAATTTCCTGCACGCTACTGTCTGCCGACATTATTTTTACTTTCATGCCTTTATCTGCCAATGCTTCGGCTATATCGTAGGTCTCGCCCAAATCGACAAGACATACCGTTGCACCGCTGCCCATTTCTTTGCCTGCCTTGGCGCTCTTTTTGCTCGCCAGCGAAACCGTAGGAGTGTAATTTTTCAACAGTTTCTCCTGTTCATTGTCAAGGCTTGGCGAAGTAGTGATGAGCGCATTGACGCAACCGTTGTCTCTGATGACTTTGGTGAGCATACGGGTATCCACCCCCTTGAAACCGACTATTCCTTTGCTCTCCATAAAATTGTCGATAGCTCCGACGCTCCTGAAATTGGAAGGTTTGTCGCACACTTCTCTGACTATTACGGCTTTGACGTGGCATTGTTTGCCTTCTACGTCGTCGTTGACGCCGAAATTGCCGAATGAAGGAAAAGTGCCGACAACGAATTGTCCCTGATAGCATTCGTCAGTGAGCAACGTCATATCGCCGCCCATGGCGGTATTGAAAACAAGCTGTCCCACAACTTGTCTTTTTGCTCCGAAAGCCGTGCCTTCAAAGACCTGGCCACTTGCAAGATACAAATAAAGTTTGTCCATATATACCTCTCAAAAAATTATCAGACATAAAAAAAGAAGACTTCCAAAGCATATCCCAATGCCTTGCCCGTCTTCTTACAGCATGTGCCGACTGTTGCGGCTTTTACTCTTGTAGGTTGGTCGCATAAAAACTCCGTCGTCCAGTTTGCCCGACTCCGTTGCCGAGCTGTTATTAAAATGATACGACAATACTTGTCTGATGTCAATCTAAAAACCGTAAAAAAATAATATTTATTTGGCTCATTTTAAATGACATAAATGCGGTATTTTGGTATACTAAAAGCGAATTTTATTTGCGGAGGGACATAATGCAAAAGAGTGCGTCGGATAGACTTCATGAAGAATGCGGTATATTCGGTATATACGACAAGGCTGAATCCGGCAATATCGCAAGCACGGTTTACTACGGTCTGTTTGCTCTGCAACATCGTGGTCAGGAAGCGGCAGGTATCGCCGTCAATCACAACAGAGAAATCACTCTATTGAAAGGTCTCGGTCTGGTCAGCGACGTATTTAAACATCAGGACCTTGCTTCTGTGCAGGGCGAGATAGCTATCGGACACGTAAGATATAGTTCGGGTCCTTTTAAAGGAGTTGAAAACGCTCAGCCAATTACGGTAAATTATGCCAAAGGCAATCTTACCGTGGCTCACAACGGCAACATTACCAACTCTCAGGCGCTGAGAACGGCTCTGGAAAATCAGGGTGCTATATTCCACTCAAACAACGACAGCGAGATAATATGCTATCTCATTGCAAGAGAGAGATTGAAATGCAAGACGATAGAAGAAGCCGTTGCCAACGTGGTTCCTATGCTAAAAGGAGCATTTTCGTTGCTTATTATGAGTCCTACCAAACTCATTGCTTTGAGAGACCCGCTTGGTATCAGACCGCTGTGCATGGGTTATATCAACGAAAGCGTGGTGTTCGCAAGCGAAACATGTGCTCTGGAAACGGTGGGAGCAAAGTTTGAAAGAGATATCAAGCCCGGCGAAATACTGGTAGTTGGCAAGGACGATATGTACAGCGATATGCGTTATGCCACCGACAAGTCGGCGCTGTGTATTTTTGAACACGTCTATTTTGCAAGACCCGACAGCATCATCGATAATCAAAGCGTAAACGAAGCTCGCATGAACGCAGGCAAACTGCTGGCTATTCAGTACCCTGTGGACGCAGACCTTGTAATTGGCGTTCCTGACAGCGGTCTGTGCAGCGCAATTGGTTATTCGGCACAGAGCGGTATTCCTTACGGTACGGGTCTGATTAAAAACAGATATATCGGCAGAACTTTTATTCAACCTACTCAGGCAATGAGAGAAAGAAGCGTAGCATTGAAACTCAACGCTTTGGAAAGCAACGTCAGGGGCAAGCGTATAGTGATGATTGACGACTCTATCGTAAGGGGAACTACCCTGAAAAATATCGTCAAGCTACTCAAAACGGCAGGTGCAACCGAAGTTCACGTACGTATCAGTTCGCCTAAATTCCTGTACCCTTGTTTCTACGGTACAGATATTCCTGACAGAAGCTGCCTTGCCGCAGTAAAATGGACGGAAGATGAAATAAGACAAAATCTCAATGCCGATACATTGGGCTTTTTGAAACTAGAAAGTGTAAAAGATATTGCTCCTTGCTCCACCGCAGGTTTCTGCACAGCTTGCTTCGACGGCAAATATCCTTCTTGCGTGGACAATACAATAGATTCGCAATTTATTGACAAAATGTAGGTGATTATATGTATCAATCTCAACTTAACCTTATTCAGACAGAAATAGCAATCAAAACTATCAAAGACAACTTTGAAAAGTTCTTGGCAGGCAACCTTAATCTGACCCGTGTTTCCGCTCCGCTGTTCGTTCTCAACGATACAGGTCTCAACGACAATCTCAACGGAGTTGAACGCCCCGTAGGTTTTGACATCAAACAGACAGGCAAAAAAGCCGAAGTGGTACACTCCCTTGCCAAATGGAAAAGATACGCCCTTCATTATTACGGATTTGAAGTGGACAGCGGTCTTTATACCGATATGAACGCAATACGCCGTGATGAAATATGCGACGAAATACATTCTTTGTACGTCGACCAATGGGACTGGGAAAGAGTTATCAGCGAAGAAGAACGCAATCTTGACTTTCTCAAAGAAATTGTCGGCAAAATATATAGCGCAATCTATTCTACCGCTACCGTCATCGAAAGCATGTATTCGCTAGAAAACTTTTTGCCTAAGCAAATAACATTTATTACTTCGCAGGAGCTGGAAGATATTTATCCTGATCTCGAACCAAAAGAAAGAGAAAACGAACTGGCAAAGCAACTGGGAGCAATATTTATTATCGGTATTGGAGACGATCTTAAATCGGGCAAACCGCATGACAAACGTGCTCCCGACTATGACGACTGGGCTCTCAACGGCGACCTTATAGTCTGGTATCCACAGCTCAATCGTTCTGTTGAGCTGTCGTCCATGGGCATAAGAGTAAACAAAGAAGCCATGCTCTATCAACTCAATAAACTCGGCGCAAGCGACAGGCTGGAACTTCCTTTCCACAAGGCTTTGATGTCGGACGAATTGCCACTAACGATAGGCGGCGGTATAGGTCAATCCCGTCTGTGCATGGTTCTGCTGCACAAGGCGCATATAGGCGAAGTGCAAAACTCTATATGGCCGGACGAAATGATTGAAGATTGCAGGAGTAAAAACATATTTTTGCTGTAAAAGTCGATACGTATCGAAAAAAATTGAAAAGAGAAACGAAAGTTTCTCTTTTTTTTGATACAATCAGAAATACCACCCGAATAAGTGGGTGGTATTTGTGTTAGATTTTTATTAAGACGTTCTAAAAGATTATTTCTTGACCAAAACCTTTTTGAGACGAGCAAATCTTGGCAAGCCGTCTTCGAGCGGAGCTTTGCAATCGCCTTGAATGAGTGGCAAAGCGTAATCAACGTAGTCTTGCGAAAGCATTGTGCCGTCGTTGATAATCCACTCGGCAGGAATCTTCTTTTCGGTGTTGGCAGCCTTAGAAAGACCTACTACGCCGATTTTGCACTTATATTTGCCGTTTGCGCCCGTTGCTCTTTTGAGTACGACCATCTTGTCGGTGGTGCCTTTGACAGCATACTTAACTGCGGCTGCGCCCGACTTGAATGCTTCTTCTACGTCCACCTTGGAAGCAAGGTGTGCGCCGCATCTTTGCATAAGGCTGAATTCGATTGCTCTGGTCTTGTGTCCGAATTTCTCTTTGCACAGGTTGCTGAGTGCTGCGCCTACACCGCCGAGTTGAGCGTGTCCGAAACTATCTTTTGCAATGTTCTTGTTGAGAGTTTCTGCGATAAGTTCGCCGTTTTCGTTGGCGATACCTTCGGAGATGGCAATCATACATTTGCCGTTGTTCTCTGCAAGTTTTTTCTCTACGTCGGCAAGGAATTTGTCGGTGTTGAAAGGAACTTCCGGGAGATAAATGAGGTCAGGTCCCAGTCCTTTGTAGTTTGCCAAAGAAGCTGCTGCGGTCAACCAACCTGCATGTCTGCCCATGATTTCTACTACCGTAATCATTGGGGTATCGTAAACGTTGGCGTCAAGTTTGAGTTCCATCATTGTAGTAGCAACGTACTTGGCTGCGGAAGCATATCCAGGACAATGGTCGGTACCGAAAAGGTCGTTGTCGATGGTCTTAGGTACGCCCATAACTCTCATTTCCCAATCGTTCTTTTTCATGAACTTACTGATTTTGTTGCAAGTATCCATAGAATCGTTGCCACCGTTGTAGAAGAAGTATCTGATGTTGTATTTTTTGAATACTTCGAGCAATCTTCTGTAATCGGTGTCGTCCTTTTTGACGTCTTTGAGCTTGTATCTTACCGAACCCAAAGCAGACGAAGGAGTATTTTTGAGAAGCATAAGTTCGCTCATGTCTTCTTGGGACATGTCGTAAAATTCTTCGTCAAGTACACCCTTGATGCCGTGTGCGGCTCCGTAAACTGCGGTAATGCAGTCTTGTTTGAGTGCTTCGGTAAATACGCCCGCAGCACTTGCGTTGATAACGGATGATGGTCCGCCCGATTGACCGAACATCAATGCTCCTACCAATTTCTTTTCCATAAGTAAACCTCCAAAAATAATTAACTTCCTAATATTGTCGCTGTCTTATACAGCTCTTTGTTGAACACTCTCGGCATAGCCAACGCTTCGCTGATGTCGTCGTCTATGATTTGATTGTTGCGTATACCGACTACTCTACCGCCCTTGTCGGCTTTGAGTACGTCAACTGCCCTTACGGCAAATTTGGCGGCAAGCATACGGTCCTGCATAGATGGCGCACCGCCCCTTTGGATATATCCGAGCGTCGTCGTCTTGATGCTTCCTTCAACTCCTTTTTCTTTGAGCTGAGCTTTGAGTTCTTCCGCCTTGCAGACGCCTTCGGCAAGTACGATGATGTCGGAAGTCTTGCCTAGCCTTTGATTGCGTCTTATTCCCTTGACGACGTTGTCGATGTTGAACTCAACTTCCGGTACGAGTATAAGCTCAGCGCCACCGCCAATACCGGAATATAGTGCGATATCACCGCATTTTCTGCCCATAACTTCGATTATACACACACGGTCGTGGGACGTCATGGTGTCTCTGAGATTGTTGATTGCTCCGAGAACGGTGTTGCAGGTAGTATCAAAGCCAAGCGTAAAATCGGTATATGCAAGGTCGTTGTCAATAGTACCCGGAATACCCACCGTCTTGACGCCGAACATATCGTACAGGTCTTTTGCGCCCCTGAAACTTCCGTCGCCGCCAATGACGACAAGTCCTTCGATGCCATAGTCGTCAAGAGCGTCTACCGCCCTTGCCATAACTTCCTTCTGGACAAACTCCGGACATCTTGCCGTTTTGAGCATTGTGCCGCCACGCTGAATGATGTCGGACACGCTACGTTTGTTCATCATGTTGATGCTGCCTTGAAGTAAGCCTACGTATCCTTGATTGATGCCGTAAACTTCAAGTCCTTGGTCAATGGCGTATCTGGTAACCGCTCTTATGCAAGCGTTCATACCCGGAGCGTCGCCACCGCTCGTCAAAACTCCTATTTTTCTCATCATTCTTCTCCGCAGGTCAACTGTCCGTATTTTGTCAGAACAGTTGCTTTACCCCTGATTTTCATAGCAGAAATATTTTCTGTAAACTGTACCAAAAGCACTTCGTTTTTGTTGATGCTCTCGGTATGCTGAGGTTTGGTACCGTCCCCTCTAGTCAAGCCTATAATCTGAACGTTGTTTTCCAACGCTTTGACCGCTACGTATTCTCCACCGACAAACTGATTGTCCATACTTCACCTCTTTTCACATAATTCTAACATATTTTTTTGATAATTACTACTTTTTTATATAATTATTCTTTAATTAATATATTTTCGGCGCCAACAATATCCTTTATCTGATTGATTACGTTGTCCCGACAGGCTATTTTTTCGTCAAGACGATACAACTTTCCGTCAAACTGTATGATTACGCCCGATTTGCCGGGAGCTTTCTGACATACAGACCTGACCATTCCGTATTGTCCCATATTGACAATTTTGACGTAAACACGCTTTTCGTTGTTGTCCTGCTTCTTTTCTTCGGGTTTGCTCTCTCCCACCGATACGAAACCTTTGTTGTCCCAGTCGTTGACTTCGGTTACGGCAATGGATACCCTGTCGTTGTTGGTATTTATTCTGCCCTTTATTTTGACAATTATATCGTCTTTGAGTACGTCGATATATTTGCCAAGAACGGTAGGAAAAAATACCAGTTCGACAGTTGCATACAAATCTTCAAGTTCCGCATACGCCATAAGTTTACCCTTTTTGGTAACGCTCTTTTTGAAATGGCTCAGCATTCCGCCCAAAACGACTTCTTTGTCGGAATACCTGGCTATCAATTCGTCTCTTTCGTTGATTACGCCTTCTTCGCCTTCTTCGTCTTCGCTTGCCGCAGTAAGCAAAGGAGCAATGAGTGAAAGATTGAAATCAAACTGTTCAAAAGCCTGACGATATTGTTCCAACGGGTGTCCCGTCATATATATATTCAGAACTTCCTTTTCGTAAGCGTACTTCTGACGGGAATCAAGCTCGTTGAGCTTTGGCACGTCGTCTTCTTGCGTGTTGTCTTCTCCCAGCAGGTCGAACAAACTCATCTGTCCGTCGCAATGTTTCTTTTTGGAATTGTTGTAGGTAGCGAGCAGATTTTCGTAACATGCCAGCAATGACGCTCTGGTATGTCCGAAACAGTCGAATGCACCGCCCTTGATAAGCGCTTCGAACATACGCTTGTTGATAGTGCCTGCCGGCAACCTGTTGAGCAAATCTCCTATCGATTTGAATTCGCCGTTTTCGTTGCGCTCTCTGACAAGCACTTCCATAGCCGCTTGTCCTACGTTTTTGATACCGCCCAGTCCGAATCTTATAGAATCGTCCTTTGCCCTGAAAATATAATCGCTCTTGTTGATGTCAGGCGGCAACACGGTCTTGCCCTTTTCTCTCAAAAACGTGAGATATTTTGCTATTTCGTCGGCTTTGGTGATGCGATTGTTGATGACGGCGGCAACCAACTCTACCAGATAATATCTCTTGATGTAGCCCGTTTCGTACGCAAGAACGGCATACGCCGCAGCGTGCGACTTGTTGAAAGCATACTTGGCAAAGCTCTCCATATCGTCGAATATCTTGCTTGCAACTTCGGCAGGTACGCCCCTTTTTACCGCTCCGTCAACGGCTAGTTCGTGCTTCTGAATAACTTCGCCCAGCTCGTTGCGGATTTCTTGCTTTTCAGGACAACCGTTGATGAAAATGTCCTTTTCCTTTTTCATCACGTCGACCTTCTTTTTGCCCATTGCACGACGCAGAATGTCGGCTCTGCCCAGCGTGTAACCTGCAAGCTGTTGCACTACTTGCATAACTTGTTCCTGATATACCAGACAGCCGTACGTCATGTTGAGAATAGGCTCCAACAAAGGATGGTCGTATCTGATATTTTCGGGATTATGCTTGGCGCTGACATAGGCTGGAATACTGTCTATAGGACCCGGCCTGAAAAGCGAAATGCCCGCTATGATATCTTCAAGACATTCCGGTTGGAGCTGCATCATAAAGTTTTTCATGCCGGCAGATTCCAACTGGAACACGGCGTCGGTTTCACCCGAACTGATGAGCTTGTAGACTTCCGGGTCTTCGTAACCCAGCTTGTCAAAATCAATCTCTACACCGTAATTTTCTTTGATATATTGTTTGGCTTTGCTCAAATCGGTAAGTGTGGTAAGTCCCAAAAAGTCCATTTTGAGCATGCCCAATTCTTCTACTTCGTCCTTCTGGAATTGAGTGGTGATATCGTTGCCGTTTCTCTGCAAAGGAACGTAATCGGATATTATTTCCTTACATATTACCACACCTGCTGCGTGCTTGGAACAGTTGCGTGGCATACCTTCGATTTTGAGAGCCATGTCGATAACCCGTCGCATCTCGTCGTCGTTTTCGTACAGCTCGATAACTTCGGGACATTTGCTGGCTTCCAATTCGGCTCTTTTCTTTTCTCTCTCATCGGGGTCTTTGATGTCGTCCACACTCACCCTGCCCAGCACCATATCGAGAGTAAGCCCCGGCGTGTTTGGAATGGCTTTGGTGGTCTTGGTTACCTTGTCAAGACTGACATTCATCACTCTGGCGACG
Organism: Christensenellales bacterium; assembly: GCA_051883395.1. Classification (GTDB taxonomy): domain Bacteria; phylum Bacillota; class Clostridia; order Christensenellales; family UBA3700; genus HGM11368. Next base: position 61,789 of record JBJETQ010000002.1, read on the forward strand.
TCCTTGATGGCTCCCTTGGCTTTCATCGTGCCGAGAGCGAGAATCTGACATACCTTTTCTTTGCCATATCTGCGTATAACGTAATCGATGACTTCCCCACGTCTGTCCATACAGAAATCTACGTCAAAATCGGGGGCGGACACACGCTCAGGATTGAGAAATCTTTCAAAGAGCAGATTGTATTTCAATGGGTCGACGTTGGTGATATGTATAGCATAGGCTATGATACTGCCTACGCCGCTGCCCCTGCCTGCACCCACAGGTATCCCCTGTCCACGAGCATAGTTGATAAAGTCCCACACTATAAGATAGTATTCGTCAAAGCCCATACGGTGTATGATTCCCAGCTCGTATTCCGCTCTCTCGATAATATCTTCTCTCAATGGGTCGCCATAACGCTTTTTGAGTCCGTCGTAGGCAAGTTTGCGTAAAAATTGCTCGGGAGTAGAACCGTCGTCAGGCTTGTAAGGCGGCATAAGGTCTTGCTTTTTTATCTCGATGTTGCACTTTTCCATTACTTCGACGGTGTTGGTTACCGCTTCGGGACACCAACTGAAAAGCTGCATCATCTCGTCGTAATCTTTGAGATAAAACTGGTCGCTGTCAAATCTCATTCTGTCAACGTCGTCGAGTTTTTTGCCCGTCTGGATACACAAAAGCGTGTCGTGCATCTCTGCGTCCGACTGCTCGATATAATGCACGTCGTTGGTCGCCACGACTTTGACTCCTATTTCTTTGGCAAGTTTGACCAGCAAAGGATTGATTTTCTTTTCTTCCGCTATTCCGTGGTCCTGAATTTCGATGTAAAAATCGCCTTCGTCAAATATAGATTTGAGCATAAGTGCGTATTGTTTGGCACTCTCATAGTCGCCTGCAACCAGATATGACGATATCGTTCCCGAAAGACAGCCAGAAAGACAAATAACGCCTTTGGCATGCTGTCTGAGAAGTTCGATATCTATTCTCGGTTTGTAATAAAAACCTTCAACATATGCCAAAGAATCCATCTTGACTATGTTGCGATAGCCTTCTGTGGTTTTTGCAAGCAAAACAAGGTGGTATCTCTTTTTGTCTTCCTTGTGCATGTCGTCGCACACATAAAATTCGCAACCTATAATAGGTTTGATACCCTTCTGTCTGGCAGCCTTGTAAAAGGTAAAAGCTCCGAACATGTTGCCGTGGTCGGTAAGAGCGCAACCCGGCATCTGCTTATCAAGACAAGCCGCAAGCAAAGGCGACTTTTTGCCTTTGGTTATTCTTGCCGCACCGTCAAGCAAACTGTACTCGCTGTGCAAATGCAAATGCACAAAGGGTTTGACAACTCTCTTGCCGCTATCTTTTTCATCTGCCATTGTATTCTTCCTCCATAGTGATAATCTTTTTTAATGCCCTTGCCACGCTCGATTTGCTCATGCCTATACGCTGAGCAAGCGCCCCCATACTCTCCGTGCAATCTTCCATTCTCGCCATGGCTACCTTATACAGCACAGGGTCGACAGCTTGCAGATTTACCTTGGAAGTCAACCTTTCGACGGCAAGCATATATTTTGAATTGGCAAGGGTGATTTTGTCGGCGTTTGCCGCAAAAACGTTGGCTTGTCTGTTGATGTTGTTGTTGACTTCTCTTTTGATTAAAATATCGTTGAGCCGCATGGCACATTCGCCTGCCTTGATAAATGCGAAAAAGTCGCATATCGTTTCGCTGTTTTTGGTATATACTCCGTATGACGAACCCCTGTCGGCAAAACTGAAATGCAGTCCGCATTGCGCCGTTACGTCTACTATGGTACGGGCTAGATCTTCCTGCAATATGTTGAATTCGAGATGATAACCGCCACGACTGTCTATGTCGTCGGGTATGTATACGCTGCCTACCGTGAGAAAAACTCCCTGCATAAATGACGATACGTTTTGTCTGTTGGTGAGCAGGCGAGTAATCGACTCGGCACTTTCCAACACCAGATTGTCTCCGTCAAAATGCGATACGTTCATGGCTCTGAGCATATCGTTGGTGTCGTGAGAATCGACTTTGAGAGTATATACTTCGGATATTGCCGTATTGTATTCAAGGTCTATACGACAATTGAAAATCTGTTGGAGCAGCTGCATGGCTTTGAGCGCTATCCTGTCGCTCTTGAATTCATATTCCAAAGCGATTGCGTTTTTGTAGACTGCCACCGAGCCTGCACATTTTGTAAGCGCACACGCAAAAGCGATACCAGCCTTGCCGCCGATATCTATATTTTCGATATATTCTTCTCTTACCTGCTCGGTATAATTCATTTGTTCTTCCTTGACCTGAATTGCGGAATTTTGTGATTGCAGTTGGCTATCCTGTCGGCAGGAACGTCAAACTTCTGAATAAGTTGAAGCGCATAGTCCCATTTTGCCACGTTGCACACCTTATGTGCGTCGCTGTTGACAATAAAAATTGCGTCGGTGGACAACAAATCTTCCATAGCTTTGTCGTCAGGCGTACTGTGCCTTGACGATAGCTCGACGTACGTTCCGTAATCTGCACAGACCTTGCCCAATTCCTTGTAATCTACGTCCAGACGAAAGCCGGGATGTGTGATGACGTCGATTGGGTGTCTTTTGACTGCGTTGACGTAAGCTTTGGTATTGTCAGCTATCTGACGTGAAGAAGCGGGTGCTACGTAGTGCGTTATACCGTTGAACACCAGCGAGCGATAGTATCTCATTTTTGCAGGTTTGGCTGTAAGATGAAAGCCTGCCAGCACGACGTCAAGCTTGTCCATATCTTCGTCGCTCAGGTCTATCTCGCCTTCCAGTCCTATGATATTGCTCTCGATGCCGAACAAAATTTTGCAGTCCTGTACAATTGACTGCACGTTGTCTATATCCTTTCTTATTACGTCAAACTTGCTGCGATGTACGCCTACGAGCGGATGGTTGATTGCGTGGTCTGTGATTGCAATGCAATCCAATCCCACTTCCGCCGCACGCAAAGCGTTGTCAAGCACGCTTCCCTTGCCGTGAGAATAGCGTGTATGCGTATGAAAATCACTTGTTATTTCTATCTTTTGCATTGACTTATCCTCGCACGTATATTATGCGCATTATTTTAATATACGTACTTCATATTCTAAATCAATTGAGTCGCATTTGTCAACCTGCTCTTTGACTTTATTCGAAAGCTCTACAAAATCGGCAGAAGTTGCTCCGCCTACGTTGATGATAAAATTGGCGTGTTTTTCCGAAACCATAGCTCCGCCTATTCTGTATCCCTTCATTCCTGCCCTTTCGATAAAGTAGCCTGCCGACAAGCCGGGCGGATTTTTGAATACGCTGCCTAAACTCGCCCCTTTGGGCTGGCTTTTTTCTCTTTTGGAGTCATAATACTTTTGTCTGGCACTCACGTCCACGGGCGACGACACGTCAAGGCGCAACTGCGCTCCCAAAATCACGCCGTTGCCAAAATCAGCATTGCGATACCCCCATTGAATCTCGTTGCGTCCCAGCGTGCGCACTTCGCCGTCTTTCCACACGTCAACGCTGTAAATCACGTCGGCAATCTCTGCGCCGAAAGCTCCTGCGTTCATAGCTATAGCTCCACCCAAAGTTGCAGGTATTCCGTGGAGCCGCTCCAATCCGCTAAGTCCACGCAATCTGCATTCCGTCGCCAACGTGGCAAGAGCTGCGCCGCAAGACGCATATATCGTATCGTCGTCCACGACAAACGTAGAAGCCTTTTTTGTACAGACGACTATTTTGCGATATTTGCTGTCGGGAAAAAGCACGTTGGTACAGTTGCCGACTACGACGTAATCTTTGCCGCACATATAAAGATAATTGAGTGCGCTCACCAACCCTTTGATAGAAGTGGGATAGATGACGTTTTCTATTCTTCCCCCGGACTTGAACGACGACATGTTTTTTTGGTTCTGGGATATGACGCACTCCTGGCGTTTGAGCCTGTCTATATTGAAGTCCATATATCACGATATGCCGACAAAACTTTTAAAATGACAATCTCGCACGGCGCACCGCTGGTCTGGCAATCTCACAATAATCTGTACAAAATAAAAGATACCGACTCGAATCAATCGGTATCTGCTTTGACAATACGTCAATTATTTTTTGTTTTTATCGACCTGTATCGACTTTCAGCGATTTTTGAATTCGTTGTAAATTGCGTTGATAGCGTTTTCGTAATCGCCTGTTGCCACAGCTACGATAATGTTGAGTTCGCTGCTACCTTGGTCTATCATTCTGATATTGATATTTGCCTTGGCAAGCGCTCCGCACAGTCTTGCGGCAGTACCCGGATTGTACGACATACCGTGTCCGACCGTTGCAATAAGGCTGACTCCCGTCTTGATTTCGATATTGTCGGGATTGACGGTCTTTTTTATTCTGTCGATAATGACGTCTTCCTTGCCTGCAAGCTCGCTGTCTGCTACGACGATTGACAGCGTGTCTATACCGCTTGGCATGTGTTCAAACGACACGTTGTAATATTCGAATACCGACAACACTCTCCTGGCAAAACCAAGTTCGGAGTTCATCATTGACTTTTCTATAAATACGATACTATATCCCTTTTTGCCAGCTATACCCGTGATATTTGATTCTTTGATTTTTTCCGCAGGAACTTGCGAAACAATCATTGTACCCTTGGCCTCAGGCATGAACGTATTGCGGATATTGATAGGTATATTGCTGATTCTCACAGGAAAAATCGACTCGGGATGCAATACGTTTGCGCCCATGTAAGACAACTCTCTGAGTTCTCTGTAAGAGAGCATTTCGATAGGAGCAGGGTTGTTGACAATTCTTGGGTCAGAAGTCAAAAAGCCGCTGACGTCAGTCCAGTTTTCATAGATGCTTGCGCCTACGGCACGTGCAATTACTGCACCGCTGACGTCGCTGCCGCCACGGCTGAACGTGTGAACGTTGCCGTTTTCGTCAGCACCGAAAAAGCCCGGAATAACTGCCCTTTCTACTTCTTTGAGAACCTGACTTACCTTTTGATTGGTAAGCTCCGCCTCAAATTCTCCCCTGTCGGAAAATACGAATATATCCTTGGCGTCAATAAACGTATAGCCAAGTTTCTTGGCAAAGATGACTGCGCTGAGATATTCTCCACGAGATGCGCAAAATTCGGAACTACGAAATTTGAGCATTTCTTCTTCTGCCTTGTCAAGATATGACTCAATGTCAAAATCAAGACCGAGATCCTGCACGATTTCTCTGAATCTTATACGGATTTTGTCAAACGTAGCTTTGCACTCTCCGTTGATTTCTATATCGTGATAGCACGCATACAAAAGGTCGGTTACTTTGTGGTCCTGCGAATTTCTTTTGCCGGGAGCAGAAACCACAACATATCTGCGGCTGTCGTCAGATTCTACAATCTTTGCAGATTGGCTTATAGCTTTGGCATCAGCCATCGACGTACCGCCGAATTTTACTACTTTAATTTTCATTTTCTTCTCCAAATTGTCAGATTGCGTTACAATCTTGCTATTTTCACTCACATATTGTACATTGTGTCGACACAATTGGCAAGCAAATTAAAACATATTAAATTCAAATACTTTTATTTTGTGCCTGTTTTTGCGCCGACAAAAGCCTGCATAAGCAAAAAAACGGATATCGTCTATCCGCTCTTTGCCCGTTATATAATATGAATGCCGTCGAAAAATAGTTTACCGACGGCATAGACTTGTTTATTTGATTTTTCTTGCTTCCATATAATAGCGTTTGTCTTCGGCGTGTCCCATAGAAAACGATTTGCGTGGCAATACTCCCCTTCTTGCAACGTATCCGAACAGACTCTGCTTGGATATGGTAGGCATAAAGATTGCTACGGCGTCGTTTTGACGTGCCACTTGCAGAGTGTATTCGTCGCCGTGAACGTAATCAATAGCAACGTCCCGATGCTCTACAAGATAATCGTCTATGGCTTGCTGTACGTCGGCTATTGCGTCGCTCGGAGACGAATTGACTTTTAGAACAAACTCCTGTCCCCTGTATACAGCCTTAATACTATTCTCTCCTTGCAATCTCTCCTGCAAATAGTTGATAAAATCTAATCCGGCATTGAATACAACCCTGTGAATAGGACTGAATTCAAGCGACTTGTCGTGCAGATTGACAAGCTCGCAGAGCGCATATCTTGCAGGATGACGTGCCGCCTGTTCCGCTGTGAGCGACTTCTTTATTTCTCTCCAACATTCCTTTGCCGTTGCCAGCGAATGATTGCCGTCTCCTACGACAAACATAAGTCCGCTTTCGACCCCATATCTGAGTTTAGCCTGCTGTTTGTCGGCAAACTTTTCCAATTTTTCCATTATGGCTTTGCTGTCGTTGACACGATAGCCACACAACCTGCCGCCGCCCATATTTAGCTCGAAGTCGTATAGCTTTTGCAATTTTTCCCTGTTGGCATACAAACCGCCTATAATCTCGTCATTCTCGTCGTCCATAAGCAACATGATGTGCGGAACTTCGATACTTGCGCCCCTTCTTACTTCTATGCGTGCCGGCAATCTTTCTACCACAGTCTTTTCGGTAGCCTTGATGAGCGCTTCGTTGTGTGGAGTGTAGTCGTAATCTTCCAGGTCGACTGCTATCATCAGACCTAAACGACGTCTGCCGTCGGCAATTTGTCTCTCGACAAGAATAAAGTCTTCGACGGTCTCAAACACGTCGTTATCAACGTATTTGCTCATTGTGGCGTTGATTGCCGCCGTGCGCTCCTTTTTGTCCTGTCTGTCAAGATATACTTCGGGATAAATGAGTCGCAAGGTGCTGCATGCGTCGCCTACGTACTCGTCAAGACGTTGCCAATATTCAGGCTGGGACGTAAACTGGTCGCAGGCAATAACCGCCCATTTGGAATAGTCAACGCCGCAACGTGGCAAAAGAATCTCAGGTATAACGACTGTCATAAGAACTTCCTCTCTCTCTTTTTCTCTCTGGTAGGGTGCGACAAAATTCCGTATGCCATTTTGATTTCTTCAAGCAATTTTTCCGGAGTCATATATCTCTTGATTTGTCCTGCCTTGACGGTGCTTATGATGCCCGTCTCTTCGCTGACTACGATAGAGAATACGTCGGTTTCTTCCGTAACGCCGATAGCCGCCCTGTGTCTGGTACCCAAATCTTTGGCAATATCCACTTCCTGCGACAGCGGCAAAAAGCAAGCCGCCGACAATATCTTGTCGCCTTTGATAATTACCGCCCCGTCATGAAGCGGACCTTTGGTGCTGAATATGCTCTCTATAAGTCCTGCCGAAACGTTGGCTCCCAGCGCTGTTCCGGTATCGAGCAAATGAGAAGGTATCGTGTTTTTGACAATTATTATCAACGCACCGATGTCGTTTTTTGCCATGTTCTGACAAGCCTTGACTATCTCGCCTGCCGACTGAATCAAACTTTCTTCGCTGAGATTGTAATCGAGTTTGTTGTCCATCTTGCCGTGAGCCAGCCTGCTGATGATGACTTTGAAATCAGACTGATATACGACGACAAAAGTAACGATAAGAAATATCGTCCAGTAGTCGAGAATCTTTTGAGTCATGTGCAGAAATCCGTTGCCCACCAGATATGCCGCAATATCTACTCCGATATAAACCAGCATGTGGAACGCCCAGAAAATCGCCATTCTTAGACTGTTCCTTTTTTGAAAAAATACGATAAAAAATACCGAAATCAACAAAAAGGCTATCAGGTCAAGCAGCGACCACCATTTAAAATTTTCAAAAAATTCCGTCATAAACCCTCCATTATCTATCGTTAGTTTGCTATTGAATATCAAAATCCGTCGAATACGCCGTCAGATTTGTCGTTTTTGTCTGTGCCGTTGTTGCCACTATCGTCAGGAGTATCAAAACCGAATACGTCGATAGGCTTTTGTGGCTCGGCTACCTTTTTCATGGCAAGATATTTGTCCTTGTCGTCGTTGACAAGCTTGCGCACTTTGAGCATTATCAACAATAGAGCAACCAGTATTATCATCTTAGGCGCTACCGTCAGTACGCTGTTGGTAACGCTTGACTGTGCAAGACGGGACGGCATCTGTTCCTTGGAATTTTGCAAAGCCTGAACAAGCGTGTCGCCTTCCTGAGTCAACGCAAGATATACTACGTTGATTATGCTGTCAAAACTACTCTTTATCTTTTCTTCTCCCACTCGCTCTACCATGTTGGCAAAGGTATCGGCAGGAGTTTGCAACAAACTTTCCTTGCCGTCCATCTCCACTCTGCCGGAGTTGCCCGTTTTGTCCCAGTTGAAACTGGTAATGGTCAACGTAGGCACTCCTTCGTTCATCAGATACATATTGTTGCTGAGCATTCCCACGTGAAAATAGTTGTACAGTCCGTTGTCAAAAAGACTTGCCTGACCGACTTTTTTATCTTTTGGCACCGACTTGAAATCGAGCGAATTGACCTTGGCAAGCTCGTCGAAAAAGCTGCCGTAGTCGGTCGATTTGTCTATGGTATAGAGATAGTTGTAATCTCCGCCGATGATATTGGATATGTCGATTGACAGCAATATATCCTTCTTGTATTGCTCGCTCATATCTTTTACCATTTGTTCGGCTCCGTTGTAGTTGACAGTTGAACAACCCAAAAAGGCTATGGTAATATCGAAATCAAACTCGTGCTGGCTGAGCAATCTGCTGATGACCAGCAAAGCCGCAATGCTTGCTCCGCTCTCGTACGAGCCGTCCGCACCCGTGGATATGCCTGAGTAAGAATAGCGGTTGTCGTATTGAGCCGTCAGCAAAATTCTTTCCTTACTCTCCGATTGGGCGGGCTTGTCAAATATTACGTTGTAACTGCTGCCCGAATACACTCTGTCAGAACCGTCAAGATAATAGTTGAAGCGCTGAATACCTGCAACCGAATTGCTCTCCACGTCCTTAGGCGTATACCCCCAGTCGCTAAGTTTTTGTGCAAGATATTTTGCAAATTCCAAGTCATTGCCTGTATCGGCAGACCTGTCTGCATATCCGGGAGTTGCAAACAGTTCCAGATATTGGTAGGCTTCTTCTCCCACGCTTACCGTCTGTCCCTGCGTCAGGTCAAACGAAACGGCGCTGCAACCGACGGCGCAGAACGCCACGACGGCAACGATAAGCGATATAACTGTAATCATAAGTCTTGTTTTATTCATACGCCACCTACACAAATATAACGACGAGTATTATTGGAAAAAGCGTCGAACTGAATACGAAAGGCATCATATCCTTGCCGTGTTTTTTGTATAAAAGCCAATACATAACGCCAAAAACGCCAAGTTTGCAAATAAGACTTACAAGCGGACTTCCTACGCTACGAGCCAACGGATAATACGTCCATATTATCTCAGCCACTCCCAAAACAATGGCAATGATTATGGCGCATATCTCCACCAGCCTTACGTGCCAGTCGGAGTCGAATTGTCTGCCGAAAAAGTCAAGATTATGTCCCAACGAGCGCAATACGGAGCGTTCGAGAAACATATATATCGCATAGAAAATTGCCGCCGATAACAAAGGCATCACTACGGAAAACAACATCGTTGCGTACGATGAAGATACCAGACTGAGCAGTTGTTGTCCTTCTGACGTGTATGGCAAAATATTGCTGAAAGAACGTATGCTCCACCAGGAAGAAAACACAAGACTCAAAGCCAAAATAACTTTGAGCAAGGCATTGATCGTTTTGTTTTTGTCTACCGCCATATTAACTCCTTTTTGCTATCAGTCGGGTTATTGCAATCGAAAGAGCCGACTCCTCCACAATTTGTCCGCTTTTAAATTTATATTCCAGCCGAGCCAGCTCGTCGACTATTTTTTTGAGATAAGGAACGTATCCTTGTTTTGCCGACTTGTTTTTGGCTATGATACTCTTGTTGACCTGCAAAGCCTTGTTGCTCATATCCAACGTCCTGCATATTATTTCGTCGTCGGCATTGGTATTGGAAATAAGAAAACTTTTGCGGAACGACGTCGTAATCACGTTGAGAAGCGCCGACGGTTTTTCGCCTTTTTTGAGAAGAAAGTCCCATATTTCCAATGCCTTCTGGCTATCTCCCCTTTGTACCGCATTGCTAAGCTCAAAAATTTTGGTTTCTACGTCGACGGGAGTAATACCTTCGACGTCTTCAACGGTGATTTTTCTCTCCTTCAAGCAGTACATGGTCAATTTGTCTGTTTCGTTGATGATTTTGCCCAGATCGCTGTCGCAAAATTCAACCAACTTATATATAGCGCTCTTGTCGGCAGTATATCCTTTTTTTGTCAATATTTCTCCCACGTAGGCGCAGAGTTCAGATTTCTCCGCCTTGTTGCAATTGACAAAAATAGCGTAATCTTTGATGCAATCGAATGTCTTGCCGCAATCTTTGAAAACAAGTATACAATCTTCGTTAGGGTTTTCGGCATAGTCGGAAATATTTGCTCTTTCTCTGTCAGAGAGCGTCTTTTGATAGTCGCTGCAAACGATAATCTTTTTGCCACCGAACAGACTTACCATGTTGGCGTTGGCTAAAATTTCTCCCAAGTCAAAGTCGCCGTCATAACTGAAAACGCCGTCTTCCCTGTCGGCAGGTTCAAGAGTGTTTTTGAGCGCATTGATGACGTAAGTTTTGAGCATAGAATCGTTGCCGTCCAGAAAATAAATCGTTCCTGCGCCGTATTTGAGTTTTTCATCTATTTCAAATGCTCTCATCTAACCAACAAAACCCCAAGTATAGTCTTTTATTATATTATCATTTTTTATGCGGAATGTAAATTGGGAAGACACATAATTTTTCATTCCTTTTACATATCCGTCTCCGCCTACGCAATATTGCCCGTCAGAAGCCACGTAATCGGACGGTGGATCGAGCAAAATTTGCGAGAAACCATCATAAGTAGAAAGCGTAGTTGCCGTAATTCGTATTTGTCCTATACATATACTCGAAGTATATGGTTCTGAAACGTCAACGAACACGTCGCCGTAGTAACCGCAACCTGACAGATTGACGTCATCTATCGCAAAAAAGGTTCCGTCGCCAAACAGATGAAGATTGTCGCATTGCCAGTATTGCATACAATAAGTAAGATAATTTGCATTCGAAGAAGTATAAGACGACGGCTGAGTAATTACGACGGCGTCAATGTTGTCCAGTCTTCTCAGACAATAATATTTGTCAACAAGTTCTCTGCCGTAACTGCTTAGCTGACCTTTGACGAGCAAAACGGCATAGCCGTCTTTGGTAGTAACCAGAGCATAAGCGTTGCTTCCGTCGTCAAAAGTATCTATTGTAGCCCGATAGCCCTTGGAGTCGACGACGTTGATAATGCTATTGATAAAACAGACCGCCGCCATAACGCTTATCAGGACAATTTTTGGTTTTTGTTCGGCAAGGCAATAGTCGGAGATGAAAAACAAAAACGCAAAGTACGGCGCAAAGACGTACCACGCCGACGAAAAGTCCAATATCAACGCCTGACACGCCGCACTCAACTTGACAAAAGAGATTATGCCGTTGAAAGCCAAGGCAACAAAGGACGCCAGCAATTTGAATGGTGCAAAAAATCCTGCCATAACCGTAAGAAGAAGCATGACGGGAAACAATACGGAAATAATCGGAAGAACTACCAGATTTGCCACGATGCAGATAAGCGATATTTGTCCGAAATACATCATGGTAATCGGTAATAGTCCGACGTTGACGGCAATAGTCAGAGCTAGCAGCGAACCTATGGTTTTGTTGATTTTGCACAGAAGTCTGCTCAATGGCGCATATAGAGTCATGATACCAACTACCGCTCCGAAACTCATAAGAAAACCCAAATCGAACAGCCACAGCGGTCTTATGATAAGTAAAATCAATGCGCCGAGACTGACGGTGGACATAAAATCGTTGCGCCAGCCAAAAGATGTTGCCACAAGCCCGATAGCTATCATCAAGGTAGCTCTCAATGTGGACGGAGACCAGCCTGTAAGATAACAAAAAAATATCAAAAAACCGATACATATCGAAGATTTGAAAATTTTATGAATAGGAATTTTGGAGACAATCAACATTATTGCCGCAGCTATTATTCCTACGTGTAAACCCGACACCGCAAACAGGTGCGCTGTACCTGTGGCACGAAACGAATTGACTATGTCCGCATCGAGAGAATTGCTGTTGCCAAAGGTCATTGAAAATATAAATTCCGCCGTGTCGCTATTGCAACAATTGTTGAGAGAAGATTTGAAAAACAGTTGTATCTTTTCGTAAAGTTTGAGATTGTTGGAAACGACGGATAAAGAACCGTCGCAATAATATGCTTTGTAGCGGAAGTCGTCGTTGAAACGGGACATCGAGTAGCTGTCGGTTATCGCCGCCCGGTATGGATAAACGTCTGCCGTAAGTTCGACTCTGTCGCCTAAGTACAACTGTACGTCGGGCGGGAGTGTAAAGCGCAATAAGATTTTGCCTTGCTTTTCTGCCTCGCCGATGCTTACGTCTTCAAGTACAAGCTGGCAATAATCGTCAAGAATTATTTTGCCGTCGGCGTCAAAATTGTTGTCTGTGCTTATCCTACCGCTTACTGCCAGTCCCTGACCTTCTATCGGCTGGCTCGTAGGATTGATGCAAAAGTACGTAATCGTCATTGAAAGACATATAGCCACGCACGACAGCGCCAGCAAGGTTCGCCGCTTGATTTTGGAATAAAAAATTGCCAGACACAACAGCATGAGAGCAATGACGGCGACAACCGCCACGGCAACCTTGCCGCCAAATCCGGCAATAAGTATCCCGGCAACGAATGCCAACGTTATCGTTGGCAAAGGTCGTATGTTGAAAAGTTTTTTCATTGGTAACAGCCGATGAGTAACTTATTTGCAAAATCTTTTGTTGTATTCTTCGATAGAATCGAGAATTACCTTTCTGGCGTCGTCCTTATGGTACATTTCCAGCACCGTCATCGTCTTGCCTTCAAGCTGCTTGTAAACGCCGAAAAAGTGTTTGATTTCGCTGATGATGTGTGGTGGAAGTTCAGATATATCCTTGTAACAATTCCACGTTGGTTCTTTGAACGGAACGGCGATTATTTTGATATCTTCCCTGCCGTCGTCTATCATCGAAATATGTCCTATCGGATAGCATCTGACCAACGACAAAGGTGCGATTTTTTCTGAACAAAGCACCAGTACGTCAAGCGGGTCGCCGTCATCGGCATAGGTGCGTGGTATAAAGCCATAGTTGGCAGGATAGTGAGTGGACGTGTATAACACTCTGTCCAAAATCAACATTCCCGTTTCCTTATCTACTTCGTATTTGTTTTTGCCGCCCTTTTCTATCTCGATGCAACACAAAAAATCGTCGGGTTGAACTCTTTCTGCCCTTATGTCATGCCATACGTTCATAATCTACCTCCATACATCTCGATTATACAATATTTTACAAAATAAATCTATACCTTTGGCGACAAAAAACGCATAATAATAAAAATTAGTCAAAAAATTTGCTATAAATAATTGATTTTGCCCTGTCGTTGTGATAATATTGTTATGCAAATAAGCCGAAGTGGTGGAATTGGCAGACGCGCCGGACTCAAAATCCGGTGATGGCGACATCGTGCGGGTTCAAGTCCCGCCTTCGGCACCACCACAGGGAAGCACATTGCTATTGTACTTCCCTGTTTTATAAAGACATACGCAGATGTGGCGGAATTGGCAGACGCGCTAGATTCAGGTTCTAGTGAAAGCTTTTTTTCATATGGGTTCAAGTCCCTTCATCTGCACCAACACCTTAAAACCCCCGAAAATGGGGGTTTTTGTATTGAAATGAAATTTAACTGCCGACTTGTGACGTTGTTACTAAATACTGAGTAGTCTCATCTGTGGTGCAGATAAATATTGGTAAATTATAAGAAAAATATCTCCATATATTGCTTTTGAAAATCAACTATACTATAATGATTGTATTCCATTCGGGAGAGATATTTATGCTTGACAAAATAGTGTTTCTGACTGCGCTGGGAGTTGGCGGAGCTACCGTCATAGGCGCAGTTATCGGGCTGATATTCAAAAACATATCTCATAAATTTTCTGATATTGTGCTGGCGTTTGCTTCCGGAATTATGCTGTCGGCGGCGGTGCTGGGATTGATATTGCCTTCTTTGGAATACGGTGGCAAGTACGGAATTCTCATAACGCTGGCAGGAATATTTGCAGGCGCTATATGTCTCAACCTTATGGACAAGTTTATTCCGCACGTTCATAATGCCGAAGACCTGGCGGAAGACGAAGAACTAAGCACAAGACGCAAGGTAATGTTGTTTGTGCTTGCCATTGCCATACATAATCTGCCCGAAGGAATAGCCGCAGGAGTTGGCTTTGGCACGGGAGACCATACGCAAGCGCTGATGATAGCCGGCGGTATTGCGTTGCAGAACATACCCGAAGGAATGATTGTCATTGGTCCGATGCTTGCCTGCGGAATGAGTCGCAAAAAGGCTTTTTTGTATGCCTTTTTGACGGGAGTGGTAGAGATTGTCGGCACTTTTATCGGTTACTTTGCCGTTTCTATCGCCACGGCTGTACTGCCTTTTGCGCTTGCCTTTGCAGGCGGCACGATGCTATACGTGGTGAGCGACGAGATGATACCCGAAACACACTCTCACGGACACGAGAGAGGGGCGACGTATGCCCTGTTGATTGGCTTTTGCATAATGCTGGTTGCCGACGTATTGTTGGGATAGGAGATGACTATGAGTCTGCCAATACAAAGAATAATGACCAAGCTCGACGATTATCTGAGCAAAAACGACTATCAATCTGCCGAAAAGCATCTGCTCTATTGGCTGAGCGAAGCAGGCGAACAGCCCGACGTGCTGTTTTTGCACAACGAATTGATTGGCTTGTATCGGAAAACAGGCAAAAAGCAACAGACCTTGGAACACGTAGATAAAGCCCTTGAACTGGTTGAAAAGTACGATAAATCGGAAATGATTGACGGAGCGACTACCTATCTTAACTGCGCCACAGCCTACAAAGCTTTCGGTATGGCTCAATTGTCTGTTCCGCTATTTGAAAAGGCCAGGGTGATATACGAATCTCAGCTCTCCCCCGACGACCCGAGAATCGCAGGTTTGTACAACAATACAGCCTTGGCTCTGGTTGACTTGCAACAATTTGACCGGGCAGAACAATTATATCATAAGGCAATCGACATTCTCAGCGACGCACCACGGGGAGCGTTGGACCAGGCAATCAGCTATCTCAACATAGCTACTATGTACGAGACCCAATACGGACTGGAAAAAGGCGAAGAAAAGATAAACGAATGTCTTGAAATTGCGTCTCAACTACTGGATAAACACAAGGAAGATAATGACGGATATTATGCCTTTGTGTGCGAAAAATGTGCGACGGTATTTGGCTATTACGGCTGGGTAATATACGAAAAACAACTAGAAAAAAGGTATACTGCAATTTATGAAAGGGATTGAATTGGCAAGAAAATTCTATATGGAGTACGGAAAATCCATGCTGGCGCAAATGGACGACGATATTGTCTCAAAACTCTGCGTTGGTGTGGTAGGAAGCGGCTCGGAGTGTTACGGCTACGACGACGAAGTGTCGCAGGACCACGATTTCGGACCCGGCTTTTGCATTTTTGTACCCGATGAACTCGATTCCAGACAAATATTTGCATTGGAAAGAGCTTACTGCTCCCTTCCGAGAGAATTTGAAGGCTACAAGCGAAGCATAGTTTGCCCCGTGGGCGGCAACAGGCAGGGCGTATTGAAAATAAGCGAATTTCTTGCGCAAAAAATCGGCTTCGACAATGCCGATTTGACAATACAACAATGGTTCTACGCCCCCGAATACGGCTTGGCTGAATGTGTAAACGGGGAAATATTTGAAGACAATTGCGGTCTTATGACCGACGTGAGAAACAAACTGCGATATTATCCCGACGACGTGAGAATAAAAAAGCTTGCCGGCAATCTGCTGATTATGGCTCAGGCAGGTCAATATAATTATTACAGATGCATCAAAAGAAAGGAAACGGGTGCGGCGCAACTTGCCGTTGCGGAGTTTGTAAAAAGCACAATGCAGACGGTGTTTTTGCTCAACAGGCGATATATGCCTTATTACAAATGGTCTTTCAGAGCAATGAAAGACTTGCCTGAACTGGCGTCGTTGAGCAAGCAGGCAGAATATCTGTTGTCAAGCCCCAACGACGAAGCCGAAACAATTAAAAAACAAGCCGTAATAGAACAAATATGTCGGGAAGTTTCGACGGAATTGCAGCGACAAGGACTTGGAGAAAAAGATTGCTATGAATTGGAAAGACAGGCATACGCCGTCAACGACAAAGTAAAAGACAACGTGATAAGAACAAAAAACGTGCTGTGGGCGATATAAAATGCCATAAGTGATGTACAATCTGACAATAAATAAATTTGACAGCGTCAAATAAAATACAAATTAAAAATACAGACTCTGAATGAGTCTGTATTTTATTCTTGTATACGCTTGATTATTCACTTATCTTATCGTCGGGCGGAGTGAGCGATTTGGCTTGTTTTTCTGCTCTCTTTGCGGCTTTTCTCTGCTCTTTTTCCGCCTTTGCGGCAGCCTTTTTTGCTGCTCTTTCGTCTGCGGTTGCGTTGCGATTGGCAATTACGTTGTCGGTGGCGTCGGAAATCTTTTGCAGAATGTAAACGGCAAGCATAATGATAATGATGGCGATAAATATTGCCAGCATACCCTTCCAGAATACGTCAAGTCCTTTCATAACGGTATCTTTGTCCATATTTTCCTCCTTACAGCAGAATGCTAAGCACTACGCCGCCTGCAATGGCAGAAGCGATTTGTCCCGACACGTTGCATCCTATCGAGTGCATCAACAAGTGATTTTGCGGGTCGGCTTCCAGTCCCATTTTGTGGACTATTCTTGCCGACATCGGAAATGCCGATATTCCTGCCGCACCTATCATAGGATTGATTTTCTTTTTGCTGAATATATTCATAATCTTTGCAAGCATAACTCCCGCAACGGTATCAAATACAAATGCACACAGTCCCAGTCCCATTATCATAAGCGTCTCTACTCTCAGGAAGTATTCCGCCTTCATCTGCGACGCAATCGTCAGCCCCAACAAAAGAGTTATCAGATTGGCAAGTACCTTCTGAGCCGTCTCCGACAGATTGTCTAGCACTCCGCATTCTCTGATAAGATTGCCGAACATCAGACAGCCGACAAGCGATATTGACATAGGAGCAATAATGCCCGCAATGATTGTTACTACGATAGGGAAAAGTATTTTTGTAAGTTTGCTCACCTTTTTTGGATTGTATTCCATACGTATTTTGCGTTCTTTTTCCGTCGTGATGAGTTTGATGACGGTAGGCTGAATAATAGGTACGAGAGCCATATATGAATATGCCACCACCGTAATTGCGCCAAGATATTTGCTGCCCAGAGCATTGGCAACGAAAATCGAAGTAGGTCCGTCCGCCGCACCTATTATACCGATAGACGCCGCATCTGCTATGTCAAACCCAAGCAGCGTTGCCAGAACGATGGTCGCAAAAATTCCGAATTGAGCGCCGGCGCCGAAAATAAATAGCTTGGGGTTGGAAAGCAGCGGTCCGAAGTCAATCATAGCGCCTATACCGATAAACAGCAACAGCGGAAAGGCTTCCGCACCGTCTATTCCTATGTTGAACAACCAACCTATGATGCCGTCGCTGTCCGCCAGCGTTGACAAAGGAAGGTTGACCAGTATTGCGCCAAAGCCCATTGGCAAAAGCAACGCAGGCTCCATTTCTTTGACGATTGCAAGTACGATAAGCACAAGTCCGATAATTATCATCACCACTTGTTGCCACGTTATTGCAGATATTCCTTCAATCAAAAACTCCATATACTTCTCCTTATATGAAATAGATTTTAAACAAAAAGACTATATTCTGCCTTGATGCAAAATATAGTCTTGCTAATTGTGATTGAACCAGAAAGTTGACTTCCAGGTTGTTGGCTCAACCGCATATCGCTATGCCAGCTACTCCCTATATATTTGATTGTATAATTATATTACCAATAATATGACGCAAAGTCAATCGTATATAACAAATTTGTCCCGACGTCTTTACTTGACCACACCGCCTTTACGCTATATAATATTGGTATGGAAAACAAAGAAATATACGTGGTACAAGAAATTTGCGGCGACTATGCCGTGTTGAGAGCCGAAAACGGCGACCTGTTGGATATAAGCGTCTTTTTGTTGCCTTACGACCTGATGATTGGCGACAAACTGGAATGCGTCAACATGCTGGAATATCGTAAAATCCAATAAAAAGTCGATACGTATCGCAATTTTAGTATTTAGGGCAGATACCGCATGGTATCTGCCCTTGACTTTTACAACAAGCTCTTGTAGAGCGCAATAATGTCTTCTTTGGTAGGGTCCTTAGGATTGCCAGGTCTGCAAGCGTCATCCATAGCCGACTGCGCAAGGAAGTCGATGTCTTCTTCTTTGACGATAGCTTTGAGATCTTGCGGAATTCCTACGTCTATCGAAAGTTGTCTGACTGCGTCGACAGCAGCCTTGCGATATTCTTCCTGAGTCATATCGTCTACGCCCTGTACGCCCATAGCACGAGCTATTTCTCTATACTTTTCTCCCGTTGCTTCGGCATTGTATGCCATAACGGTAGGCAGAATAATAGCGTTGGCTACGCCGTGCGGAGTATCGTATACTGCGCCCAGAGCGTGCGCCATGGAGTGTACTATTCCTAGTCCTACGTTGCTGAATCCCATGCCTGCAACGTATTGTCCCAAAGCCATGCCTTCTCTGCCTTCTTTGGTTCCTGCAACAGCTCCACGCAAAGAACGGGATATTATCTCGATAGCTTTGAGATGGAACATATCAGTCATTTCCCATGCGCCTTTGGTGGTGTATCCTTCGATAGCGTGAGTCAACGCATCCATACCGGTAGACGCCGTCAAGCCTTTTGGCATGGTGGACATAAGTTCGGAGTCGATGATTGCAACGACAGGAATGTCGTGTACGTCAACGCATACGAATTTGCGTTGTTTTTGTTTGTCGGTTATAACGTAGTTGATAGTTACTTCCGCAGCGGTACCTGCCGTGGTAGGAACGGCTATAATAGGAACGCTAGGATTTTTGGTAGGAGCGACACCTTCCAGACTTCTTACGTCGCCAAACTCAGGATTGGCTACGATAATGCCGATAGCTTTGGCTGTGTCGATTGACGAGCCGCCACCTACGGCAAGCAGATAGTCAGCTCCGCTCTCCTTGAATGCCTTGACTCCGCCAAGCACGTTTTCGATAGGCGGATTAGGAACGATGTCGGTATAAACCGAATATGCAAGTCCTGCCTTGTCCAAAACTTCGGTAACTTTGGCTGTTACGCCGACGTCAAAAGTCGATTTGTCAGAACATACAAAAGCCTTTTTGAAGCCCTTGCCCGTTACGATAGAAGCAAGTTCTGCTCTCGAACCTGCACCGTGATAAGATTGTTCGTTAAGTACGATTCTATTTGCCATAATAGCCTCCTGATATTGAATTATAATTGCCGAATAAATCGACTTGATTATTGAATTGGTGATGATTCATACGACTGTCAGAGCGTATGTTTGTCGGTGATGACAATGCTGTCAGACTTGTTGCCGTCAAGTTCCAGAATTACTATCTCGTTGTTTTTTTCTTTCAGCCACACGCCCGGCAGATACAACGACTTTTGCGGACCTATATTCCAGTATCTTCCCAAATTGCGTCCGTTGACCCATACGTAGCCCTTGCCGAATCCGCTCATATCCACAAAGCAATCGGCGTTGCTTGTTACGTCAAACTGCGCCCTGAAAAACTTAGGATACTTTTCTGCGCCCAGACTCCAATCGAGTTGGTTTATATTGTCGAGCGGCAACGAAGTAACCTGATAATCAAACAGATTGTGCGGTCCCAGCATAATTCCCGATATACCCTTGCGGTCATTGATATGATTGCCGTAATTGACTCTGCCCATAGCTTCGACTAAAACGCCTATCTCTCTCTCGCCGTCAAAGCCCGACACCATGACGGAATTGTGCCTGTGTTTGCATGGAGCCTTTTCGGTAACGTCGCATATCGCTTTGAGCTTGCCGTCGACAAATACGTGAGCTCTGTCGTGCAAGCCTTGTATGGACAAATTGCCCATAGTGTACTTGCCCTTCATAACCGTCTTGTAATAGATAAGACCGTAATTCTGGTCATAGCTCTCCATACTTCCCGCCGCACCGCTGTAATGTACCGTACCGATATTGTCCATATTTTCAAACAAGCCTGTACATTCCGTGAGCTTGACTTTGCCTACGTGTTGCAAAGGTACGCTTGGCGGAAGGGGTTGAAGTTCGATGCCCTGTCTGCCGCACAATACCTGCCTTACAGCGTGATAAGCAGGCGTAACTTCTCCATATTCGTTGAGCAAGGCGCAATAGTCGTAGCTTGTTACGCTAGGCTGATAAGCTTTGAAGTGATTTGCCCCTGCCATAAACCCGAAATTGGTACCGCCGTGGAACATATAGAAATTGAAAGAAGCGTCGATATCGAAGAAAGTGTTGAGTTCTTTGATAACAGATTTGTGGTTGCGTGTATGATGTCTTTCTCCCCAATGGTCAAACCAGCCGCACCAAAACTCCATGCACATCTTAGGTCCGTTGCCCGGATATCTGTCGAGAGCTTTCATTCTGCCGCTTACGTTGCTGCCGAAATTGAGAGTTTTGAAAGTGCCTTCGAGCGTGCCTGACGACAGCATATTGCACCAGTCGCCGTCGGAAGTAAACGTCAAAACGTCAATACCAAGCTGCGCAAGCAAATCTCTTATATAGGCAAGATAGCGCTTGTCGTTGCCGAAACTGCCGTATTCGTTTTCTATCTGCATGGCAATAATATTGCCGCCATTGGTGCATTGCAAAGGCACGAGAATACTCATCAGTTTGGTAAAATAATCTTTGACGTGTTGAAGATATGAAGGACAATAACAACGCAAATCTATATTTTTATCCTTAAAAAGCCATGCCGGAAAGCCGCCTGCTTCCCACTCGGCGCAGATATACGGACCCGGTCTGACAATGACATTGAGTCCGAGCTTGCCGGCTATGGCAATATACTCGGCAATATCCAAATCTCCTTCAAAACAAAATTCACCCTTCTTAGGCTCGTGCAAATTCCAACAGACATAGGTCTCTACCGTATTGAAACCTGCAAGTTTGAGCTTGGTCAGTCGGTCTTCCCAATACTCGTGCGGTATGCGAAAATAGTGCATCGCTCCCGAATAAACGTTGTATTTTTTACCATCCAACAGGAACTCGTCGCCTTTTATTTCAAACATAATCTCTCCCATATATTTATTATAATAATTATAGCATTATGCAGATTAAAATTCAATACCCTATTTTTACAAAAAATATCGCTCGCATTGCTGCGGGCGATATTGATTGTTATTGTGCTGTTTTATTTTATAGTATTGTTTTATTGTCTGCCGTATCTGAGTTCTGACATAAGATATACATTGTCGCTCATCTTGGCGTCAGGTTGAACGCCGATTTTGCTTGCATCGGTGCCGTATCCTACCACCTTACAGGTCTTGCAGAAAAGACTTGCAGCCGAAGGAAGTGGGAATTCTCTTATTTCGAAGCCGATAGCTTCAAGTCCGTGGAACTGTGCCTTGTTCTCTTTGAGATTGCCGGTAGCAAGAATAATCATACCTGTCTGAACCCACTTTTCATCATTATATTTGTAGAAGAATTCTTCGTATTTTGCTTTGTCCATCTCCGATTCTACAAGTCCGTTGACGAAGTCTGCCATATCTTCGGTGTTAGGCATAAGCTTAGCGTTTTTGGTGTCTTTCCAGTTGTAAATGTCAAGGAAACCTTCTACGGTAAGGTCAACAAACTTCTCCTGCGTCTTGTAGTCTCCGGTGTCTGTCCAGCCCCACAATACGATACCTGCCGTCATTGAGTTGGCTATTACGTTGTTTCTCAGAACAACGTTTGCGCCCTTCTCTGCATTGGTCTCGATGGAGATGGTCGAGTCGGAAGCGTTTTGAACGATACAACCCTGCACGGTAACGTCGCAGTTGTTGAAGTAAATATTCTTATGGCTGTTTTCTACAATAAGATTTTTCATAGTTACGGTTGGTCTGAAAGAGTCGTCGCCGTCTACGCTGATAAGTATTCCGTATCTTTCCAGACTAGTAAGGTCAAGGCTTTCGTCTTCATCGAGAACTCTGCCCGTAATTTTGAAGTCTTGAAGAACTATGTCGTCGGCTCTGCTGCATGACAATACGCTTGAACCTGGAAGCCCGTCTCCGTAACCTGCAATCTTGTATGCGTCAAATACGTGTCCGTTGCCGTAAATAGAAGACTGTACGTCAAGATATCCGTGATCAGGCACAGCTATAACCGGATTGGAAATATCTCTTGCAGGTATCATTTCAAAATCAGAATGAACTACTACAGCCTTTTTGCTGACGATGGCATATACAAATTCTTCGTAGGTATAAGCGTTGACGCCTTCTACAAAATAAACCTTTTTGGTAACTTTGTTGTTGTTCGCATCGGTAATGTCAAGTTTTGCACTTCCTTCTCCGTTGATTGCGATAACGCTACCTGTCAAAGTCGCTACGTGAGTATCCCAAAGAGTGAAATTGACGTTGTTGCCGAACACCTTGGAAAGGTCGAATTTGTTGTCGGTGTTGACGCCCGTCGTGTAAGTCTTGGTAGCTATGTAGTATTCGTCATCCATCCAGACGCTAAGGTTCTCAGGGTCAATCTCGATTGGCTGACGTGTGCTGGCGCAACCGATAAAAGATATTGACAATGCGGAGAACAACACTACTAGCACTGCAATAAAAGCAATTTTCTTCATAATTCCTCCTAAACCGGCCTTATAATAAGACCGCTGTATTTTTATTATACAATATAAACTAAAAAATATCTAGACGTAATTGCCTTTTAGTTAAAAATTTTTGTGTGAATTTCCAATAAAAATATAATCGTAAATTATTATTTCTTAATGCTAACTTAATTTTTTGAGAGAGATTGCGTAAGATGAATTGAATTTGATATTGACAAGTATGGCAAGACGGGTTAGCATAATCATATAATGAGAGTTATGGATAAAAAAACATTGGCAAACAATACGTTGACAACGATAAAGGTACTTGTGGGAGCTTTTTTGATGTCGCTTTCCATTCATACCTTTACTATACCTGCAAAGTTTTTCCCGGGCGGAGTATCGGGAATTGCTTCTATGGTGCAGATTCTGACAAACTTTGAAGCAAGTTATACCGTACTTATTATCAACTTGCCTTTGATAGTGGTGGCATTTTTTGTCGTCAACAAGACTTTTGCCCTGAAATCTTTGGTGGGAACGCTGTTGATGGCAGGCATGTTAAGACTGTGGTCTTTTGTTGACTTTTATACCTACGTCAACCCTTCCCAACCGCTTTTGAGCGCTATTGCAGGCGGAATTATTTCGGGAGCAGGCGTCGGTTTGCTGGTGGGCAGCGACTTCTGCCCCGGCGGTACGGAGATTGCCGGCGTAATATTGCAGAAAAAACACAATTCAATCTCTATATCGTACATAATACTGGCTATCAACTGTATAGTGGTGATATTGGGTTGCGTATTGTACAAGTTTGCAGGCAAGATGGCTACTACGGAAATAATCACGATAGCCGTATGCTCGCTGGTACAGATATTTTTTAATTCTAAAAGTATGGATTTGGTTCTCAACGGGGGCAGGCAAGCCGTCAAGTTTGAAGTCGTAACGGAAAAGACGCAGGAGTTGACGCAAGCCATTCTGAGCGAGATAGGTCGCAGCGTTACCATTATGAATTCTTACGGCGGATATAGCCAAAGCACCAATAACGTGCTTATCTGCGTAATATCACGTTCTCAGATTTCTTCCTTCAAAAGACTTCTCAAAAGAATCGACCCGCAAGCATTTGCCTTTGCTATCAATACAAGAGAAGTGCTGGGGCGTGGCTTTAAGAAAGTAAAATAGTTGATTTTTATCCCTTCCCGCTCAAAGGCGGGATTTTTTGTGCAAAAAGTTTGTCGACACAGCTGCACCTTATGCGCATTATCCGCACCGTAGCCGAATAGACTGCAATAGGGCGAGTATGGAAATATGGGAAGCAATATTGCTGGGACTGGTACAAGGCTTTACCGAATTTTTGCCGGTATCCAGCAGCGGACATCTGGTGTTGGTTCAACAAATAATCGGCATTTCGTCGGGCGACGTGGTGTTATTTGATACGCTGTTGCACCTTGCCACTCTGGTAGCGGTATGCATAGCTTTGAGAAAAAAATTGACCTTGGCGGCAAAGCGTCCTGTCAGACCTTTGTTTCTTCTGATTACGGCTTCCTTGCCTGCGGCAATCGTAGGTCTTGCGTTGGACGACAAAATAGAGTCCATGTTTTCTTCTACAAAGTATCTATGGATATTCTTTGCCGTATCGGCTGTTCTGTTGATACTGAGCGATATGATTCCGAACAAAATATGCGACGGCACGACAGACAGCCCTTTTGGCGGTATAGGAACAAAACAGGCGTTGGCAATGGGAGTCATGCAAGCGGTTGCCGTCTTCCCCGGAATAAGCCGCAGCGGAAGCACGATTGTAGGCGGCATTGTCGCCGGCGGAGACAGAGCGCAGGTAACCGACTTTTCTTTTTTGATGAGTATCCCGATTATTTTGGCTTCGGTTTTGCTTCAAATCATCAAAATAGCAACGGGCAAATTGTCATTGACTCTGCCGATTGTGCCTACTTTGTTGGGAATGGCGGCTGCGCTGGTGAGCGGCTATTTGTCTGTCAAAGTGATGCTCAAAGTAGTTGCAAAGTGCAAGCTTCGATATTTTGGATTTTATCTCATAATTTTATCCGCACTAACTATGCTCAACAATTTCGTTGAGATTTGGTAAAAATAAATATTGCGACTGCCACAGCCCCTATTCTCCAATCGGAATAGGGGCTAACGTATATTTTGCGTCCTGACGTCAGACGGCTTTTGATTGGCCGCTTCGTCCGTTGTTTCGTCTTGTTGCAAAACAGGCGTAGCGCTGACAAAATTGTCGATATGTATCTGATTTTCGTCGTTTTTTTCTTGTTGCACCGAATTTATCCGCACGTCGCAATCCAACAAAAGCTCTTGCTTTTTTATCTGTTGATTTTGCAAACGAGAAACAAGTTGAAGTTGCATTCCTAACAGTCGGTTATAGGCAAGATAAGCGTCAAAATCATCTGATATTCCGCTTGCTTTGCCGTCTGACTTTGCCATAGTCGAAAGTACGTCCAACAGCACCTTCTGTTCTTTGATGAACAACGATTTGAGTTTTGATATTTTTGTCTTTACGTTTTGCATAAGCACCCCTGCTTATAATATGAAATATAATGTACAAAGGTTAAAAGTCGCTTTTGAATAAATTGCGTATTGACAGTATATAATTTAGTTGCTAAACTAAAAGTATAATACGGGGGTATATTTATGGACAAAATTTCTACCATAAGAAAACCCGTTGCTCCGCCTGAAAAATTGGTAGACGATACGGGAAAAGCCATATTCGGCACATTTGAAAAGGAGATTGAAAATATCAATCTCATAGAATGCCACCGCCCTTACGGTAAAAGAATGACACGCCCCATTCAGGACTTTAAGCTCACCGAATGGGAAGCTACCGAAATAGTATCCGACCGTTATATCGTTGTTTCGGCAATTTATTCTATGGGCAAAGTCGGCTTTGGAATTGTGGTTGCCTTTGACCGCAAAACCCACGACATAGATTATTGGCTCAAACCCGCAACTTCAAGAACTCTCAAAGTCGCTCCTAACTTGCTTGATACCACAAGCATGCTGACGACGAAAGCAATGAATATCGTCATAAAAAACCAAATGAATCAGGGTAAGGCTTTTACCCGATGCTCTGTTCGCAACAAAAACGGAAGTTGCTCATACGACGTAAATCTTACGAGACTGTCGCCACCTAGCGTTGTATCGATACCGTTTGGAGACAATATGCCTTTGTACACCCAAAAGGACTTTTTTGCAGCCAAAGGATATATCGAAAAAAACGGAGAAAGAATAGATTTTGACAACGCCGTGGCAATAATAGACGACCACAAAGGCTATTATCCAAGAAAAGCCCACTATGACTGGCTCACTACAATAGGCAAAATCAATCACAACGGCAAAGAAATATATATAGCACTCAATCTTACTCTCAATCAATCTGTCAACCAACACGATTACAACGAAAATCTTGTCTGGCTCGAAGGCAGACAAATATTGCTGCCGCCCGTCAAGTTTGACAAACAAGGCGACGTATGGATAGTGAGCGACGAATACGACAGAGTAAATCTTACCTTCAACATTCAGAATACCTACGTTATGACTCCAAACGTAGGCGTGGCGAAAGTAGATTATTATTTGCCTTTTGGAGTGGTGTCGGGCTACGTAAAAGACGGCAACGACGTCTATCGTATCGAAGACCTACCCGGCATTGCGGAAGATAAAACCACTCTGCTGTAACAACGTAAACTTTGAAAACAAAAGCCCCACAAGCGAAATTGTGGGGCTTTTGAATATCTTAGGGTGAATGAAAAAAGCTATTTGAATACCGTAAGGTCTTGCGCCGTAATGCTATACGATACTTCTTCCGATACGCCGTTTCTCAACAATTTTATCTTTATCTCGTCGCCTTGCCTTACTTTGAGAAGCAAGTCCGCCATCTCGTAGTATCTGTTGACTGTGTATTCTTCCGAATTGATAGTCAGGCTCTGAATGACGTCTCCTACTTCAAGCTTTCCTGCTGCAAGACTTCCTGACGTTACGCTCTGAACGACGCATTTTTCTTTGATATAATAAGTATCTTTTTCGGCGTCATAAGCAAGAGAGCTGTCTTCTACCGCTATACTAACTCCGATGACCGGCTTTTTAACCTGTCCGCCACATTCACGGACATTTTCGACAACGTATCTGACGACTTCGACTGGTATTGCATAACTCACGTTGTCGATGGTGGTAGAATTGTACTTTGCATTGACTATGCCGATGAGCTTGCCTGCCGCATTGAACAATCCGCCGCCGCTGTTGCCGCTGTTGACTGCCGTATCTATACGCATGACACGCATCGTTATCGTTCCTTTGCCGTCTCCTACGCCGTCCACAGCCGACATGGTGATATGCTCGCTGTCAACGCTGACTATTCCCGACGTTGCAGATATGCCTTCTGCCTGCGGATTGCCTATCGCAATTGCCGTTTCGCCTACTTTGTATCCGTCAGCAAACGTAACTTGTCTGGCATAGCTGTTTTTGATTACGTCATTGTTTTCAACCGACAATACTGCCAGGTCGTATTTCATCGAGCCACCGACGTAAGTAGTGGTAATTGCCTGCGTTTCACATTCTCCGCCGTACAGATAAACCTTTATCGTGTCATATACTCCGTCGTCGTTGGAACCGTCGTAAACGACGTGATAATTGGTTACGAATATTGCGTCTCCTGCGACTTTGTCAATATAGTAGACAATGCCTGCTCCTGCCGAACCGCTGCTTGACGACGAGTTGAAAGCATTGACGCTGACTGCCGACAAAAGACATTGAGAAATGGTTTCGCTGTCGTCTTGCGGAATTTCTACGGTAAGATCAAGCTTGTCTTTGAGAAAATCATAAAAACTGCCGCTGTAACCGCTTTCCTGAACTTCTTGATTGTATAACTCTCTCAGATCGTCTATCGTTATGCTCTGTCCGTCTGCCCCGTTCAGTCCGTTTGCGCCGTCTGTTCCGTCTGTTCCGTCCTTGCCGTCAGTACCTTTCAGACTTTCGAGCCATTGAGCTTCCGTGCCTTCAAAACCGTTTTTGACTGCTATTTCGTAAGCCGACAAACCTGCGATGCTCTCTTGTTGACATGCACACAAAGCAAGCATAGCAACGATGACAATTAATACAAGTGCTACGATTTTATATCTTTTCGACATACACTAACGCTCCTTGATTGTTGTCTTTATGCTAACAGCACTAACTTAAAATATTATTAAAAAATTTTTTGTTTGATTGTTTTTTACTAAATATTTACCTTTGATTTTTGTTTTAATTGTTTGAATTGTTTGCTTTTCAATCCTTGACCTGAGAAAAATAATATGTTTTAATGTATTGGGAGAAGAAGATGAAAAACAAAATTAAAATCGCATTACTATTGATTATTATGGTAATTTGCTTTTGCATGACCGCATGTCAGGACGAATTGCCGCAGATACTCGTATCGGGTTCTTATGAAGGCGTAGATTATACTGCGCTTACAAAAGTCAAAAACATGTCGGCTTTTGAACTGTATCAGCAGGTTTACGAAACTTACAAAAACGATACCGGATATTATCGCAACGAACTGTTCCACTTCAAAACTACTGCGGCAGAACAAAGCTCGCACTTTGTAGTGTACAGGGACGGCGACAAGTTTTTGTCAAGAGAAGTAACCGTCGGAGAAGGCGTAGGTCCTGCCAAAGCCAACAATCTCAAAACGTTGTATTTTGACGGAACGAATTATTATTCCAACAGCTATCTCAACAACAAAAAGATTGTTCCCGGCAAATCGTCCGATAAAGGCACTATGGATTATTTTAAGGTCAACAATTACGGCACGTTGACTCTTGCGGACGATATTGACGCCTGCATTGCCAAAAAACTCGACGACACTTCGCATCTGACAACATACGTCATGAATGACAAGAGCCTGTTGTCTCAGTTTCATAATGACAACGTATACGTTGACGACAACGGAGTTTATTATTTTACCATTGCACTCGATTGCAGCAACGAGACAATCAACGGCAAACAAATCGCCGCAAAGGAAGAATTTGTTGACCGTACGGGTTGCAACAGCGACAGCTTTGAAATGAATATGGATACGACCATTGACTTTACCGTAGAAAAAATAGACGGAGTGATGAAAATTACTTCCTGGCTCAGACACGAAAAGTATCAAGGCAAAGCTTACGGATTGTTGCTGAAATGCGAACAGACCTGTAAGACGGAATTGGTCTATGACCAATCGCAATTTACAATAGACCAAAGCGTGATTAAATCTCAGATAGACGTGGGCTGAAACCCTGTCATAAAAAAAGCAACCGCTTTATATGCGGTTGCTTTTTTTGTCAATTTGACGACACGTATTGACTTTTGAAGTTGCAATTGCACATAATTATCGGTCTGTTTTGCGGAAGATTGCAAGGTTTTTTGACGGAATCTTGATGTCTCCGCTCACCTTGTCTATGCAATACAGATTTGCCGTGTCTATATCTGCAAGTCTTTCCAACTCGCCAAACTCTGTCAGGTCGACGTATGCGTCGCCGTCGGTAGGATTGGCTACGTAAATATAATCGCCTATGCGATATGCTAGCGCACCCCAAGCTGCACGTACGGCAAGCCACTCAAACTCCTTGTCTGCTTCGTCGAGATTGCGGAACACCTTATTGTGTCTGCGTATTCGAATCAGCCCCTTGTAATAGTCGGCTACGTCGCTGTATGCGTCCTTTCTGTTCCAGTCCAGAGCATTGACGGAGTCGTCGGCATTATAGCTGTTGTCGTTCATATTTTTAGTACGACAAAATTCTTCTCCACCCTGCATAAATACCAGTCCCAAAGAACTCATGAGATAAAATGCGCCGAATCGGGTGGCTATCTTGATTTCTCTCTCGCTAGGCATAGTCGCTCTGAGCTGGTCGTACAGCGTGTAGTTGTCGTGAGCAGACATATAACATACGTTTTGCGCAGGAGAGTTCAAAACAAATCTTATTCCGTCTCTCTTTTTGCATGCTCCTTCTATTCCGCTCATAACGGCGCTGAGCGAAACTGCCATGCCCTGCAAAAAGCCTTTGGACAGATTGTTGTTTCCACGCAGACCGTCCCGATAGGAAGAATTGAAGACTCCCATATTTTGTGGAAGCAGCGGCAGATTGTTGCAATCGGCTGCCACTATCCAAGGCGCAGGTGGCAACGCCCACCAAGGTTCACCATAAGTCAACAGGGTCTTGCCAAGTTTGTCCTGCAACCTGTCGAGAGTATTGCGTATCTGAGCAACCGTATCTACGTCGTACAGCCCCATAAGGTCAAAACGGAAACCGTCTATATGATATTCTTCCGCCCAATAGGTAAGCGAATCGATAATGAATTTGCGCACCATCGGCTTCTCGGTGGCAATCTCGTTGCCGCAGCCCGACCCGTTGTAAAATCTGCCGTCAGAAAATTTGCGGTAATAGCAGTCTTTTGCTATTCTTTCAAGATTGGAATCGGCTGTGCGATAGGTGTGATTGTATACCACGTCCATAATTACGCCTATGCCGTTGTCGTGCAGAGTAAGAATAAGTTGTTTGAGTTCTTTTATCCTTGTCTGCGGGTCATAAGGATTGGTGCTGTAAGAGCCTTCCGGAACGTTGTAATTGCAAGGGTCATAGCCCCAGTTCCTTTGATTTTGGTCGCTCTCGTCAACGCTCTCAAAGTCGGCAATCGGCAAAAGCTGAACGTAGGTTACTCCCAATTCTTTGAGATAATCAACAAGACATGCCTTGCCGCAAATAGTCTTGCGCCCCGTCTCAAATCCGTTATATTTGCCACGAACTTCGTAACTTGCAGGCATTGCAATACTGAAATCTCTTACATGCACTTCCCAGATAACGGGAGTATCGTTGCCCTTGTACCTGTCATTGTTCCATAGCGGCGGATCTGTCGATTGCAAATCAACAATCATCGCACGACAACCGTTGATACCTATCGCTCTGGCATATGGATCGACGCAAGCTCTGCCGTCTACGTTGAATTGATAGTATCTGCCCGTAAGATTTTGCTCAACCGTACACCGAAAAACGTCGCCGTCCTTGTTCATATCGTAACTTGCAATCGGCTTGTCGGCGTAGGCGTCGTCAAATATCTCAACGATTGCCCGATTGGTAGGCGGAGACCATAGTGCAAAGGTCGTATGCTGTGCTACGTTGACTCCCAAATCGTAAGTCGTCTTTTTTATCTTGTTGTCTGTTTTGATTCTCTCGGTGTGCCGTGTTATCTTTCTGATTTTTTTGGCTAACTTCGACAGTTCCTTGTCGCCTGGCAAGGTAATCGTGCAACTCCAATTGTTTGTGGATACTGTGCCGGGAGTGTTGATTCGGCTATCGCTGCCCAAATACAACCAATCTTGCATTGGTACTATTGCCAGATTGGAATTGCTTTCCAACACCAGTCTTATGAGTGCGTCTGCTATATCCTTTTTTGTCTGGCAGCTACATTCTATTGACATCAGACTACATTCGTCCTTTATGGTCCTTACGAGTCTGCTCAATTCGACGCTATCCATTTCTTCGACAAAGCCCATCAGAGTATCGTTGTCATGCGTGCCGGTATAAGCGACGCTCTTGCGTGGATAATTGCTCGGTCTGTTGTCGTTGTCAACGTCGCCATCCATTCCGAACTGTACGACACGCATACCGCAATAGCCCGTTTTTTTCAACAATTCCTTTACGCCGTCGTCGATAAGTCCCAAGTCTTCCGCAACGATATTGAAATCTAACTTGTCGGCAAACAAATCGAAACCGACGCTGTCTTTCCATTCTCCGTCAATTGCATTTTTTGCCCCATACGGCACGCTGTAATATCTGTCCATAGCTCGGAAATGGTCTATGCGCACCACGTCGTACAAATCAAACGCCCGCCTGATGCGATTGTTCCACCATGCGTAACCGTCTTGTTTCATCTTGTCCCAATCGTACAACGGATTGCCCCATAGTTGCCCTTCTTCGCAAAAATAGTCCGGCGGAACGCCTGCTACCGCCTTTGGCACAAAGTTGTCGTCCAACTGAAAGTTTTGCGGACGGCTCCACGTCTCCACGCTGTCCAAAGCCACGTATATAGGCATATCTCCCATTATTCGAACGCCTTTGGAATTGGCATAGTCCCTAAGTTTACGCCATTGAGTCAGCGCCACCCATTGAGTCCACAAATAAAACCCGACTTTGTATCTGTTCTGCCCGGCATAATTTTCTATTGCCGACGAGTCGTAGGCGGAATATTGCTGCCACTCATACCAGGCGCAAGGATTGTCTTCTTTGAGAGACATAAACACGGCATAATCCAAAAACTCTTTGCTCTCGACAAAATCAAGATAATCACGACAAGGTACAAACTTGTCGTAAGCCGCTCTCAAAACGCTCAGTTTGACGGGCGTAAGCGCATCATAATCAACCCTGTCGCCGTTGATAGCACGCAATTGGTCCAGCTGGTCAGCTTGCAAAAGACCTTGTTCTACCAAATCTTGCAGGTCGATATAGTTGACGTCGATTGCCTGTGCGCTGATAGATTGATAAGGAGAACCGCCCATACCTGTCGGTACGAGCGGCAAAACCTGCCAGACGCTTTGTCCTGCGTCTGCAAGAAAATTTACAAAACGATAGGCTTCGCTGCCAAAAGTGCCTATTCCGAAGGCAGAAGGCAAAGCCGATACGGGCATTAGTATTCCCGCTAGTCGATTGTCGGTGATTTTGTCTGTTGAGTCCATAGTTGTTATTTAGTCATAGCGCAATGCGCCGAATTGGTGATACGTATTGATTTTTGCAATATTGTTTCAGGACAACTGAGTGCAGGTCTTTGCGTCAAATTTCAGCACCTTTTCGTCGCCGTCCTGCGAATATCTGATAGTTACCACGTTCTTTTGCTGGTCTACGTCTTCGACCCACATTTCGCTCTCCTGCATTACTCTGGCAAACTGTGCCTTTTGTTCGCCGTTATATCTGCCGGTATCGTCGCTGGTAAACAGTACCGAACCGAAAATTTTGATAATGGTGGAAAGCAACATTTGTTGCGATTGGGTGAAACCCGTATTGTAGTCTCTGAGAGTAAAGACGTCAGGGTCGCACATAAAGGCTCTTTTGTTAAGATGTCTTCTGTACAGAATATTGTTGACGGCTTCCTGACTTGACACGTCTTCTCTGTGAGAAAGCCTTTGAGACAGAGTCTTTTTCCATCTCAATCCCATATCGGCGCCGATACGCATATACTCCACCCTGCCAAAGCATGGCATGAGCGGCGTGCCACAGGCAAGTATCTTTCTGTCGCCTACACATTCTCTCAAAAAGCTTATGGCGTCGTACATAATCGTCGCTCTCGACTTGTTGTTTCTCGGAATGATTGCCGCACAATATAAAAAGTCAAGTTTGAACAAATCAAAGCCCAAATCTTTAAAATATGCAAAACACTTTTTGATATATGCTCTGACTTCTTTGTTGTAAATATCCAATGCGTAAAATCCGCCCCAGTTAGCTCCGCAATAAAACAGGTTGCCGTCCTTGTCTGTAACAAACCAATCGGGATGTTCCGTTATCATCGACGACGTCTTCTGTACGGCAAAAGGCGCCAGCCACAGCCCCGCCTGCAAGCCTTTGGAATGGATATTCTGCACTGTCGGTCCAAGGCCGTTGGGGAATTTTGCAGGGTCAATGCTCAGCCATTCTCCCACCTTGGTCTGATATCCGTCGTCAATCTGGAAGGTGTTGATAAGACCCGTCGCAGCAATATTGTTCAAATCATTGAGAACGATAGATTCGTTGATGTTCTGATAATAGTTGTACCAAGTGGTGTAACCTTTGATGACGGGATAGAGCGGACGCGGTATGCCCATCATGGCAAAATATTTGTCAAATACTTCGTTGTATTCTCCTTTGAGTGAGATAAGACGGAAAAGAGTGTAAGTATTGTCGATAGTAACGCCTTCCAGGTCTTTGAATATCCTGATACGATTTTCTTTCATATCGGCGCTGATAATTGTATAACCTTCTTTATCGCTAAGCGAACCGACAAAATCTATCTCGTCTCCCCTGCGCACATAGGCGTAACCGTGAGAGTGGAATTGTCCCTTTCTTCTTGGTTGTTCCACCCAATCATAATCACCGTATTTTCTCAATCCGAGCTTTTTGCCTATCAAAGTCTTGCAAATCAAGCCTTCGTCCGCCATCTTCATATCTGCGGTAAACTCTTTGCTGTCAGTCCACGATTGGTATCCGTTGGCAAAGAACTTGTCGCCAGGTGCAAAGTCGTATTCCATCTCCAACCATACTTTGTCAATCTCGACCGGCACGTTGACCTTGATGTCCAGAGTCAGACATGCGTTGTTTTTGGTATAGGTCAAAGTAAAATCGTCGTTGTTTCCGGTGGCGGTTTTAATTTCTCGGCCGTCCTTATATCTGATATGCAAATAATAGTTTTCCAGCATACTTTCCCCCACTTGCAGTTTTTTTTATTATAACATAAATTATAATACTTGACAATACCCTATACGCCGTGTTTTATAACAAAAAAACGCATTGTCTAACCGACAATGCGCTTGGTGTGGAACCGCTGATTTAGTTTTTTCTCCAATTGTAAACGGTAACCGAACTTTTGGTAGAGCCGTCAACAACTACCTTATGGTTGACGATTTCTTCGCCCCACATGCCTTTGTCAACTCCTTCCCAGTCTGGTTTGCAAAGCACTTTGTATTCCAATTCTTCGCCTTGTGCAAATTTTCTAACAACTTTGAAAACGCCGTTGCTCTTATTCACTTTGAGCGCTTTTGCAGGGTTCCAACTACCCAATTTTTTGTGATTGCCGCAAATATACACGCAATCTACGTCCTTGTCCGTCTTATTTTCTACGTAAAAAGTAACGCAACATACTTGTTCTTCCATAAATTTGTACCTCCATAAATATAAAAATTATATCTTACTGACAATAATTATATTATTTTATGTCATCTTGTCAACTTTTTGACTACCATTAAATCAAAATTTGCTCTTACGGTCATATTTTGTTGCGTTTCGATATTTCTGAGCAAATCTTTGGGGGTTCGATAATAATACGGCGTCATTGTCAGAAGATTGTTGATTTGCCGACATGAATCAAGCGTAAAATCATAGTCAAGCCGTATTTTGTCCACCAAAACCAAAGGCTCCAACTGCACTTTGAATTGCTTGGGGTAGGTCTTGTCTCCGTAAATCGCACGTTTGAGTTGCCATAGATGATATGGCGCAGGGCAGACCAAAACGGCGACTCCGTCGTCTTTCAGTACCCTTTCAATCTCTTTGACCGCATAGGGTGCAAAGACGCACAACAACATATCGATAGCACCGCTTCCGACAGGCAAATCATAAGAGTTGGCAATGCAAAAATCAATACACGTATTGAGTTTTCCGCC
This sequence comes from Christensenellales bacterium, assembly GCA_051883395.1. Classification (GTDB taxonomy): domain Bacteria; phylum Bacillota; class Clostridia; order Christensenellales; family UBA3700; genus HGM11368. Next base: position 97,017 of record JBJETQ010000002.1, read on the forward strand.
TTTTTTTATTCCTTCTTTTGATATGTCGGCAGCAAGATAGCGATATTTATCCTTAAATCTGTCGGCAATCTGACAGATATAATATCCGTATCCGCAACCTGCGTCTAGTATAGTTGCGCCGACACGGCAATATTTGTCCGCCAACTCGCCTAGTTTGTCTGCCAAAGGTTGATAGTAACCGCCCTGCAAAAATTCGTACCTGGCGGATATCATCTCCTTGTTGTCTCCTATTTTGTCGCAAGGCTTTTGACTGAGATTGAGATTGACGTAATTTTCTTTGGCTATATCAAAACAATGTCCGTTGACGCACCGACAAACCTTGCCGTCGGACATAAGCGGTTGTTTGCACACAGGACAAACAAACTTGTCAAACTTCATACCATACTCCTTGCCATTGACCATAGCGCCTGAGTCTGACTTCCGATATAATCGTTGCAAATGACAAATTCCGGAAGTATGTTTTCCGGCACTTTCTTTGCAATGGCGCTGATATAATTGGTAGCCTTGGAATCCTTGCAATATATCGTCATGACGTGCGGGTTGTACATAGCTATTGCATTGATTGCCGCTTTTATTGCCCTGTCGCCGCCTATTCCGCCCATATTGGGACAATATTTTATTTCTCCCGCATAGCCGTTTGCCCCCCTGAAAACCTTGCCGCCTATACTTACTCCTACTCCGATTGAGTTCTTGTCAACGTACAGCGAAACCTTTATTTCTTCCGGACGGTCAGCTTGATTGGACGACAGAGACAACAATTTCATATCGTTTTCTATACAAACCCTGAGTCCCGTCTTGATTTCTATCTGCTCTGCAAGATTGACCTTTCTCAGCCCCAATCTCGCCCACTCCGATATTCGTCCGTCGGCAACCACGCAAGGTAGCGATATAGCGCATATCTCGATAAGATTATCCAAATCTTTTATTGCGGCTATTTGTCTGGTCAAATCCACAATAAAATCGTTTTTGTCGTATCTGCTCTTGCTCTGCGACAATACGTTGCCTTCAAAGTCTCTGAGTTGAAAAACTATTTCTTCGTCGTCCGCAACAAGAATCAAAATATGAATAAAATCTTTGTTCAACTCATATATTTGCGCCCTTCTGCCACCGGACGACGTGGCAATCTGCCCCTTGACTATCAGATTTATGTCTTCTGCTATATTCAAGGCATGCGCCACCGTAGGATGAGATAAACCCGTCGCTCTGACTATATCTCCCACAACTCCGCTCTTTGACGTGAGCATATAGTCGACAACCGCACCAAGACTGGATATTTTGTCCGTCGCCTGTCTGTATCGTTGCAATCTGTCCATATACACCTTTTTAAAACTTTTGTAAGTAGATTTTATAAGTATATTATAACGGCGGAAACAAGGGCATGTCAAATTGTTGACTTATGAAAATGACAAAACGCTATCAATAGATAGCGTCTGACGTCGTTTTGATTTATTGTTTGATGTTGTTTTATTATTTTTTGAGTCGCAGATATTTGTCGTATTGTATTTGCCACTCTTGTTTATTGCCCGACGGGAAAAACTCGACGGGTCTGAAAGTGGTCTGTGCCAATCGGTAAGCCGTGTCTTTGTCTTTGACTTCCCCAAGCCCGTACAATTGGCCCAAAGCGTTGCCGATAGCGGTGGCTTCCACACAGCCGCCTACGACTTTGATGCCCAAGCAATCGGCAACCAATTGGTTGAGCAGATGGTTGTTGGTGCCGCCGCCTATGATGTGCAAGGTGTCATAACTCTTACCTGTAACGGCTTGAAGTCCTTCCAAGGCATAGCGATATTCCATAGCCAAGGAATTGTAAACGCATCTGGCAATTTCTCCTATACCGCTCAATTTCAAACCTTGCGTTTCGCTGACGTAATTCACTATTCTCTCATCCATAGAATATGGCGGAGAAAAGCGATTGTCCGCAACGTTGATAAAGCCTTTGAATTTGTCAACCTTACAACTCTGATCAACTATCTCGTCCCAGCTTATCGGCTTTTGTTTTATCCATTCACGCCTGCACTCCTGTATTATCCACATGCCCATTATGTTTTTGAGCAGACATATCTTGTCGTCAAATCCTATCTCGTTGGTATAACCTTCTCTGTACGTAACGTCGTTGACTATCGGTTTGTTTGACAACGTACCAAAAAGCGACCAGGTGCCGCTGCTGACGTAGAGGGGTTCTTTTCCTTCCTGCATGACCGTCATAATAGCGCACGCCGTATCGTGTCCGCACGTGGCAATCACAGGCAAGTCGTAGTCAATACCCGTCTGTCTGCATATATCGTCTTTGACGTAGCCAATCACGCTGCCTACCGGTCTAACGTCAGGAAAATTGTCCTGCGTCAATCCGACTTTTGCCAAAAATCTTTCATCATATCCGCCGAGATAAAATCCGCCTGTCGTAGCCATTGTTGCGTCGCAACCCATCTTGCCCGTAAGCATATAACCCAACAGATAAGGCATAAATAATATTTTGTCGCCTTTGACAATTGGCATGGCACTCTTTTGCTGCGCAATAAGCTGATAGGAAGTGTTGAATTCGTTGAGAGATATTCCTGCCATATCAAACATGGCTCTCTTATCAAAGAGTTCCTGTCTGTCTATAAAGCCTGCCGTGCGTGCATCACGATAATGATAAGGCATCTCTTTGAGTTTGCCTTTGTCGTCGATGACGCCGTAATCTACGCCCCAGGTATCTATACCTATTGAGTCAAGTCTTTTGCCTTGACCGGCACAAAGAGCGATACAGGTTTTGATTTGTTCAAAGAGCATATCGACGTCCCATCGGAGCGTATCTCCGACTTGGACTGCGTTGTTGTCAAACCTGTGAATTTCATAAAAATTCATAGTTCCATTGTCGCACTCGAATACTATTCCCCTGCCACTACTTGCGCCCAGGTCTATCGCCAGAACTCTCTTCATTTTACCACCCGTTGAAAGTATCGTTTATTTCGTCTACTTGCTTGTCGTTGATTGGAACAATATCGGCAATTGCCAAAGCGGATATGATGGAACGTGCGCTGTAATCAAGCACTTCCAGTCTGTCAAATGTCTTGGTTACGTTTCTGCCTATGGCAAATACCCCTTCGTTGTCGATTATGAGTGCAGGAGCTTTTGTATTGAGCAAATCGGAAACCTTTTTTGGCTCGGCAATTACGTCGTATTCCGCTCTTGTTACGTCTCTGAGCATTATGTAGCTTTCAGGAATAAGCCTTGCGTTGAGCGGTTTGTGCGCCACGGCAAAGCCCATAGTTGCGCTTGGCATAGATATTATGACGCAGTTGACTTCCGGTTTGTTGTCAAATATCTCCTTGATATAGGCAAGATATTTGGTGCTTTCAAAGGAAGACAAATTGCCGCCTGTGCAATAGACAATATCTGCCTGACTGACTGTCTTGCGGTCTGCGCTGTCAGGATTGAACAAAAATCCGTCGCCTGCTCTCACCGCAATCGTGCCAAAGGTAGACGCCATAAGCTTGTTGTTATAGCTTCTATGGCAAAAATCACAAATTTCCTTTTTGATATTTTCAAAAGCCTCGCTCTTGTCTTCGATTACGCAAAAATCTGCCTTTTTCAATTCTACTCTTTGCGGAATTTTTACTCCGCCGAGCATGCCTGCATTGATGAGCGTCTGGCATAGACAATCGAGCGTCTCATAGCGCATAAACGCCTTGTCCAGATTGCTGTCAGCCACAGTTGCGCCGTGGTTGTCCATCATAACTGCATTGTATCCCTTTTCGAATTGTGCCTTGACTATCTCGCCCAATTTGAGACTTCCGGGCAATTCGTAACATGACCCTACTACTTCTCCCAACACGTCCTGATAGACTCTTGCAACCGAAGAATCGGGTACTTTGCGTGCTGTGGCATAAGCTACCACCGCAGGCGCATGCGCATGAACGACAGCCTTGACGTCGGCTCTCATCTTGTATATATTGCTATGAAAAGGCAACTCCATAGAAGGAGCGTATTGCCCTATGCGAGTGCCGTCGGGCAATACTTCTGCTATATCGTTTACTTCGAGCGTTCCCTTATCCTTTCCGCTGGGCGTGATAAAAATGTGTCCGTCATCGTCGATTGCCGAGATGTTGCCGCCGCTGGTGGAAGTAAGAGAGCTATGATAAACTCTGTTCATTGTATCTAAAACTTTTTGTTTCATGTCCATAATTATTTATAAAGCGGTCCGTAATTTTTACAAGCTCTGTAATCTACGCTCTCCTTGTCTCCCGTACCGAATGCCGTCCAGCAATGCGGTCTGAAAATTTCGTCGTCTTCTACGTTGTGCATATTGACAGGAATACGCAGCATGCTTGCCAGAGTGATAAGGTCTTTGCCTATATGTCCGTATGTAAATGCACCGTGATTTGCGCCCCAGTTTGCCATGACGGAATATACGTCCTTGAATGCCGACTTTTTGTCGCTGAGCCTTGGAGCAAACCACGTGCTTGGCCACGTAGGGTCGGTTCTTTTCCACAGCTTGGAATCTACGTCGTCAGGCAGAACCACAGTCCAGCCTTCCGCTATCTGCATGACAGGTCCAAGACCGTCGATAAGATTGATTCTTACCATAGTAACCGGCATTTCGGCAGCTGTGCGGAATTGAGAACTGAATCCGCCGCCCCTGAAATATTGCAGGTTGGCTTGCGTCCATTGAGTTGCCCCCATGCACGCATTGACGTCTTCGTCTGTCATATTCCACCATTGTTTCATGACTGCTTTGCCGTCTTCTCTTGACATTGCGCTGCCGTCGAGAGCCGCAGCACCCGAATTGATAAGGTGAATAAAGCCGCCCGACGCTTTGCCGGTAGGTTTCCAGCCTGTTACTCTCTCAACCGACTCCGGCGACCAGTACGTTCTTACGTCGGCAAATACGCTGGCTCTTTGGTTGAGCAATTTGCTGAACAGCATTGCCAGACCGTTGAGACAGTCGTTTTCGGTGGCGAGTGTAAACGGTTCTTTCTTGCCGTTCCAGTCAAACGTAGAGTTGAGAATGGCTTCGGTAAAGTCTCCGTTAGGCAACCAGTCCGTCCACATTCTCTGTCCCTGAAAACCGCCCGCAATGGCGTTTCTGCCAAGGGACTCCTCCGGATAGCCCATTTCTTTGAGCTTAGGATTGCCCAGCATAATATCCTTGATGACCAAAGTCATTTTTGCGATAAATTCCCATTGAGCGTCCTTTTCTTCTCTCGTCTTTTGCTCAATGTTGATATCCATTCCTTCCTTGCAATTCTTCTTTATCCACGCAAGTTCCTTTTCGTATTCCTGACGGTCGAATATGCCAAGCGTGATACGACGATTGATTTCTGACATGTCAACCCATTCTGCTCTTATACCGAGATATTTTTGCAGGAAGTTTGCGTCAACGTAAGAACCGCCTATACCCATAGATACCGAGCCGAGTCCTACATATGCCTTGTTTCTCATTTCACCTACCGCAAGTGCGCAGCGAGCAAATCTCAAAATCTTTTCCTGTACGTCGGCAGGAATAGTCTTGTCTCCGATATCCTGAACGTCTTTGCCGTAAATGCTGAATGCAGGCAAGCCCCTTTGAGCATGCACAGCCATTGCTGCGGCAAGATAAACCGCACCCGGTCTTTCCGTTCCGTTGAAGCCCCACACAGCCTTGATAGTATGTGGATTGACGTCGATAGTCTCGCTTCCGTAGCACCAGCATGGCGTTACTGACAGCGTTGCAACAACGTTGTTGGTTTCAAACTTTTCGGCGCATGCTGCCGCTTCTTTGCCGCCTGCAATCGTGCCGTCGGCTATAATAACTCTGGCAGGAGTGCCGTCGGTATAAAAAACGTTTTCTTCAATAAGTTTTTTTGCCGCCAAAGCCAGATTCATAGTCTGTTCTTCAAGGCTCTCTCTCACTCCCATACATCTTCCGTCGATAATAGGACGAATACCTATCGTTGCTCTCATTTCCATTCTCCTTATTCGTGTTGATTTTTATTATTTGGTGTCGTCAAATCATAGACGACCTTACTTGCTATTATCATTCCCGCTACGGACGGACACCATGCCACCGACGACGGGGTAGGTTTACGCTCGCCTTCTTGCGCCTGCCTTCTGACAGACAATTGACGGGAACATACCGTCGTCAGACGCTTGATTCCATGAGCTTTGAGTTCTTTGCGCATCACCTTGGCAAGGGCGCAATTATTGGTATCGAATACGTCCTTGATTTCAAAAGCCGTCGGGTCGGTCTTGTTGCCCGTACCCATACTGC
>JBJETQ010000003.1:0-8054 GCA_051883395.1 Christensenellales bacterium
CAACTTTGGTTTATTATACTATTGCTAAATAAATGCGGACATGGCGGAATTGGCAGACGCGTACGTTTGAGGGGCGTATGGGAGACCATCCGGGTTCAAGTCCCGGTGCCCGCACCATAAAAACAGGAGCAATTTACATTGCTCCTGTTTTTATGATATGGACACACACAGAATTGAATCTAACGAGCGTAGCGAGTGTGGTTCAGCAAATGCAAGCAACCTACACGCAAAGATTAATTACCCTGCTTTGCATTTGTTTTTTGCCGCAGGCAAAAGCCCCCGGTGCCCGATATCCTTTTTATATTTCTATATCCATGCAAATAATTGCTCCTGTTTTTATGATATGGACACACAAAATTGAATCTAACGAGCGTAGCGAGTGTGGTTATTATTTATCTATTTTTTCAAAACAAATATTCTTGTTTTTCATAGAAATTTTGCTCACCCAATAACCGTACTCGACCAGCTCTTTTTTGTACGTCAAAAAGGAATGGTCTATTGCCATTCCTATAATGTCTTCTATTTCGTCAAAACTCAATAAAAGTTTGTCGCTGTCGCTATCGATAATATAATTCCAAAGTTTTTGATATTTACTCATAGATTCAAACCAAATTTTTGTAACTTACAGATATTTATCGACGATTGTTTCTTCTGCCAAACAAAGTCAGCACGTATACAAAAAAACGCAGAAAATAGACAAGCGATACCATAAGCGACGCAAGATACGTCAAAGCCGCCGCTGACAAAACCTTGCTTGCGCCCGGCAACTCGTCTTCGGTCAGAATACCTTCTTCCAGCAACATTTTCTTGGCTCTCCTGCTTGCGTTGAGTTCTACCGGCAAAGTTATGAGAGCAAACAGGAACGAACCGCCGTACAGTATTACTCCTACCATAGCGATATAGAATCCTACGCTGACATCTGTCGCTTGCACGAACAAATCGATAATAAAGCCAATGAGAACAAGCGGCAAAGCCAAACCCGACCCGATATTTACGACGGGTACCAGCGCTGTTCTTATCTTATAGAACAAGTATCCGTCTTTTTTCTGCATGACGTGTCCCATCTCGTGTGCCGCAACGGCAACGGCGGCAACCGAATTACTGCCGTAAGTGCTTTCCGACAGATTGATGACTTTTGCCGTAGGATTGTAGTTGTCGGATAGCTTACCGCTGATTCTACCCACAGAAATATCCCACACGTCGTTGGCTTTCAGCAAACGCACGACGGTATCATATCCCGTCATACCGGACAATGTCGTTACGTCGTCGTATTTGGCAAAAGTTTTATTCACTTTACTACTTGCCACAGCAGAAAAAATCAAGCATAACAGCATTGCACCCACAAACCAAAAATAGTCTGTCAAATACATATCTATCTCCTTGTTATACCAAGCTCTCGTCGTATCAGCCGACGTCGGCTCAATGTGCGATATTTGATATTAATTATATTATACAACGCTTGTCAATACTTCAAATTCAACGATATATGTCTGACACGACGTACGTATTGACTGGGCAAAACTTATCGTTCTTATCGCACGTTATTTACTATTATTATTGCTTTTTCTGTCTTTTTTAGTTCTCAATCTTACGCTGCTGCCCAAAGAATCGCTGACGTCGCTGATTGCCACAAAGGCTTTTGGATCTATGAGCGACACGATGGCTTTGAGTTTGCCCACTTCAAATCTGTTGACCACGCAATAAATAACTTTTTTGTCTGTCTTAGAATAGTGTCCCCAAGCGTTCATCACGGTTATTCCCCTTCTGAACTCGTCAGACAATGCGTCGGCAAGCTGCTGACACTTGTCGGTAATAATTATTGCCGATTTTGCTCTGTCCAAGCCGTCGACAACAAAGTCTACGGCTTTTAGACCTACCGCATACGAAACTATGGAATAGAGCGACAAAACCCAGTTTTGCATCACAGCTCCCGCAATCAGATACACGATGGCATTGTAAATCATAACGAAACTACCCACGGTAAGTCCGAGTTTTTTGGCAAAAACCACCGCCGCAACTTCTATACCGTCTATTGCTCCGCCGCACCTGATAGTCAGTCCGCTACCTATACCGGAAACGATACCGCCAAACAATGCACACAAAATCATCTCTTTGCCTACCAAAGGCGAGCCTGCCGAAAAATCAATGTCAAATACGTATTGATACAAGAAAGAAACAAGCGAATAAATAGCTATCGTATACAGCGAATATACGACAAACTTCGTTCCCATTTTTTTATAACCGAATATAAAAAACGGCAAGTTAAGTACAATCAAAAATATACTGAGCGGTATGTCCGTCAATTGCGAAAGCAAAAACGAAGTACCGGATATTCCGCCGTCGTACAAACTGACGGGAGTAAGCAACAAAGTTACGCCCGTTGCGTTGATTATACCTGCTATGGTTAGCAGAACAAAGTTGTAAGGAGAAAACTTAGAAAGAGCCTTGCCAAAATTGATTTTCGACTTTTCGCTCTTAGCTTTGGCGCTGACGTAATGCTTACGCTCCACAGGCTGTTTTGCAGTCATGGTTTTATTTTCGCTTGTCGCTTTGCTCTCAGCCACGTCCACGCAAACTTCTTCGACTATTTGCCCTGCTTTTTCTCCTTCCGTATCTACACTTACTTCTTCAGATATTTGCCTGTCTTTTTCCTGTTCCATATTGCACCTTCCCATCGCATTCCTATCGTAATTGTATTATTTTTTCTCTTTCGAATGTATCGAAAATTTTTATTTAATTGTCAAAAATCATATTTTTATTACAAATTTGAATAAAATATTCTAAATAGTTATTAATATTTTACTTTTTAAAATAACTTTCAAAAGTAAAAGCGGCTTGTATTAACTGACTCAGACACAATTAAGTTTCTATGCAATCAACCAACGATTTCTTCCAAAACTTTATCGGTCTGAGATTGCAACTTTTCAATATCACCGTCATTGACAATGACGTAATCGCTGACGCTTGCAATCGTATTTTCCTGTGGCTGACAATCTATTATCGATTGGGTCTTTTCTCTCGTGTATCCGCTTCTCGGAATGACTCTGTTTATTCTCGTTTCCACGTCGCAAGAAACGCCTATTATTTTATCAAAAAAACCTTCGAGTACGCTTCCTACGTAAACCGACGCTTCAACAAAAACAATATCATTGTCGCAGGCATAACTTTGCAATTGCTCTTTGACGGCGCTATGTACGATTGAATTGACTATCTGACGTTTATTGTCGTCGCCAAAGATAACCTTAGCAAGCAAGTTTGAGTCTTCCACCACTCCCGTTTCGACGTTGAGCGCCGACGCAAGCGCCGATTTAATCTCTTGTTTTCTCATCACTTGCTTGGCAATTTTGTCGCAATCGTACACTTTGTAGTTTTTGCTTGCTATATAATTTGCCACGGTAGATTTGCCGCTGCCGATATTGCCTATTATAGCGATTTTCATCACTTAGCCTCCAACCAGTTGTCGCCAACGCCCACTTCGGCTTCGAGTTTTACTTTGAGATTGCACACGCTCTCCATACATTCTTTCATTATTTTCTTTACTCTCTCCACTTCGTCTGACGGAGTATCGACGATAAGTTCGTCGTGAACCTGCATGATGAGTTTTGCCTTCAAATTTTCCTTTTTGAGAGCGTCGTAAACTTTGAGCATGGCAATCTTGATTATATCGCTTGCGCTACCCTGCAAAGGCATATTCATTGCAATTCGCTCGCCAAAACTTCTGATATTGTAGTTGCTCGACGAAATCTCAGGAATATCCCTTCTACGTCCGTACATAGTGCAGATATAACCGTCTCTGCTTGCGATAGCCACGCAGTCTTCGGTGTATTTTTTTACCTTAGGATATTTTTCAAAATATGTGTTGATAAAGTCTCTCGCCTTCCACACAGGTATTGACAAATCGTTGGACAGCCCATAGTCGCTTATACCGTAGATTATACCAAAATTGACTGCCTTTGCTTGTCTTCTCATATCAGAATCGACCTTATCCAGCGGCACTCCCATCACCTGAGCCGCTGTCGTTGCGTGAATATCTACTCCGCTGTTGAAAGCGTCAATCATAGTCTGGTCGCCGCTGAGATGAGCCATAAGTCGCAGTTCGATTTGAGAATAATCGGCGCATACCAGTTTATTGTTTTCGCCTGCGATATACATCTTTCTTATCTGTTTGCCTTCCGGTCTTCTGACAGGAATGTTTTGCAGGTTAGGTTCGGTAGACGACAGTCTGCCGGTAGCGGTAACGGTCTGTTTGAACACCGTATGCACGTATCCCCTTCCGTCAATCAACGGCAAAAGCCCGTCGAGATAGGTAGATTTGAGCTTGGTCAGCTCTCTGTATCGCAATACAAGCGGAATAATCGGGTGGCTGTTTTTCAGTCCTTCCAGCACTTCGCTGTTGGTGGAATATCCCGTCTTGGTCTTTTTGCCGCCTTTTAGTTTCAAATCTTCAAAAAGCACGCTTGCCAGCTGTTTGGTGGAGTTGATATTAAACGGCTTGCCTGCCAGTTCAATAATTTCTTCGCTCAAATCGTCTATTTCTTCACCGAATTTGACGTTGAGCAAATCAAGAACGCTCCTGTCAACCCTAAAACCGTGTTCTTCCATGTCGAACAACACTCTCACAAGCGGCAATTCTACTTCTTCATACAGCTTTACAAGTCCCTTTTCTTTCAATTCGTCGTCAAGAATATTGTCAAGCGCAAAGATATCGGCACATTCGACGTTTTTGTCGGCTAAATAAGCATTGCGCAATTCGTCAAAATCTTTATAGTTTTTGATAGCGTTGCAAAGATAAGCTTTGAGCAACACGTCGTCATAGTTGCTGAGCGCAATATCCTTGTCGGCAAGAGTGTGCATCATACTTTTTGCGTCAAACACCTTTTTGCTGATTTGTTCGCTTTCCAGCATAGGTTTTATCGTCTGCAAAAATTCGTCAAAATCCACGCCTTCTCCCAGCAGATTGTCGCATACCTGAATGACGTAAGCCTTTTCCTGATTGCAAGCCAGCGAAACCTGTTGTCCAAGATACAGCGACATAACCTTGTTTTTCTTTATCTCGTCAACTATCTCGCCCAACTGTTGTGCGTCGCTCACGTTTATCGTATGTGTGTCGATAGCAGCTTTCTTCTCCTGCACTATCTCGTCGCCGTCTAACTTTGGCAACAGCTTAAAAAATTCAAGATTTCTAAAAATCTCTCTCGCTTCTTCCTTACAAGGTCTCACCTTTGCGTCGTCAAGTTCAAAAGCGACAGGCGTATCGGTATTGATGGTGGCAAGCCGATAGGACAGATAAGCCATATCCTTGCCGTTTATCAGTTTTTCCTGCAATTTACCTTTAATCTCGCCAATATTGTTATACACTCCGTCAAGAGTATCATATCTGGCAAGCAAATCTTTGGCGGTTTTTTCGCCTACACCTGCCACACCCGGAATATTATCTGAGCTGTCGCCCATGAGTGATTTCAAATCTATTATCTGCGACGGTCTCAATCCTTCTTCCGCCAATGCTTTTTCGTCATAATAAGCAATCTCGCTTATGCCTTTTTTTGTCAGCAACACGGTAGTCGTGTCGTCAATCAATTGCAAGCTGTCCCTGTCGCCCGTTACTATAAAAGTAGGCACGTCGAATCTTTTTGCAAAAGTACCGATAATATCGTCTGCTTCATAGCCGTCCAGAGCAACCACTGGTATATTCATAGCTGCCAGCAGGTCTTTCATGGGCTGAATCTGTCTGGCAAGGTCGTCGGGCATGCCTTTGCGATTGGCTTTATAATCTTCGTACATCGCCTTGCGGAAGGTGGGTGCTTTTTGGTCGAAAACGGCAATTATATGCGTAGGATTATACTGTTCTTTTATCTTAAAAAGCATATTGAGATAACCGAAAATTCCGCCCGTAGGTTGCCCTGCTTTATTGCTAAGATAAGGCAACGCATAATAGGCACGGTTGATAAGGCTGTTGGAGTCCAATAAAATCAATCTGGTCATAAATTCTCTCTTTGCGGCTGCAAATCGCCGATTGTTACATTTATTATATATTATTATCGACAATATGTCCATTTATATTTTTCAATTTTTGGGCCGATACATTTGACTTTTTAGCGATTTATTTGCTATAAAAATATAGTAGAGAAAAATAGTGAAATCAAAAATAACTTTTATTGATGTAAAATATCAATAGGTCAACAAAATCTTTGGCGGAGTCGTTATCGCCGAAGAATGCGGAAAGAATAAGGAAATTTTTATGAATGCATTGGATATTTTAGAAAGCGTTCTTATGATGCTGGGCGGATTGGGCGTATTTCTCATAGGCATCAAAGCCATGGGAGACAATCTCGAAGCCGTCGCAGGCAATTCTTTGAAATCGATATTCAACAAAATCAGCAACAACAGATTTACGGGCGTTGCGGTAGGCGCAGGCGTTACGGCAATCATTCAGAGTTCGTCGGCAACTACCGTCATGGTAGTAGGCTTTGTCAACGCAGGCGTTATGACGCTCACCCAAGCCACTTCTATCATAATGGGTGCAAATATAGGTACGACGATTACTGCGCAAATCGTTTCGCTCCAATCTCTGCCTATCACCGCATTTTTTGCAGCCATGGCATGCGTAGGCGCATTTATGCAGATGTCAAAAAAGCTGCACGTACGCAACGTAGGTTCTATCATAGCAGGCGTAGGCGTGCTTTTCGTCGGTCTCGACGTGATGAGCAGCGCAATGAAATCTATTGCGGAAATCGACGCCGTCCGCAACGTTCTCAACGCTACTACCAATCCTTTGTTACTCTTGCTTTTGGGCGCGCTTATCACGGCGCTCATTCAGAGTTCGTCCGTTACTACGTCCATCATTATCAGCATGGGTATCAGCGGACTTATCAATTTGGAGAGTGCGATTTTCACCACTCTCGGCATCAACATAGGCACGTGTATTACGGCGGTGCTTGCCTGCATCGGTTCCACCGTCAACGCCAAGCGCACTTCTGTTATCCACCTGCTTTTTAACTGCATAGGTTCCTTCTTCTTCTTTGTGGTATTTTTGATTTTGCGCAAATTTACAAACTTTTTCGACTGGATGTCAGGCACCTTCAACGGTTCTATTGCCAATCAGATAGCTATGTTCCACACGGCGTTCAACGTCATCACCACGCTGTTGCTCTTGCCTTTCGTCAAAGTTTTGCCTAAGCTCGCCATTCTCATAGTGCCTGACAAAAAGTCGGAAGCCGACGAGCAGAAAGACATTATCGAAACGGAAAAATTCCAATATATCGACAATCGACTGCTCTCCACTCCGTCAATAGCGCTCGTGATGATTCGCAAAGAGATATTGGCAATGGCAGGTCTTGCCAAAGACAATCTTGACCTGTCCATCAATGCCGTCAAAAACAAGGACCTTAGCCAGAAAGCTCTGTTTGATACAAGAGAAAAACGTATCGATTTTCTCAACAAAGCTATTACCAAATACACTATCAAGGTTTCCAGCGAACACATCTCCTACATCAGCGAAAAGGAAAGCGCTTCCTACTACTACGTAGTGTCCAATATTGAGCGTGTGGGCGACTATGCTCAGAATATTATGGAATACACTCAGGAGCTTATCGACTACAATGCCGAGTTCTCCGACACGGCAAAAAAGGAAATCGACGATATGAAACTTGCCATTGACAAACTTTTCGAAGCCGTCGTAGTTGCCTTTGAAAAGCAGGATATATCGCAGGAAGAATCTATCAAAGATATGGAAGAAGCGGTAGACGACTACAAGGCTCAGCTCGAACGCTCGCATCTTATTCGTCTCGGCAACGGTCAATGTAGCGCCGAGTCGGCAGGCGTATTCTTGTCGCTGGTCAGCAACATGGAGCGTATCGCCGACCATATTCTCAACGTCTTCAAGAGTATGAAACAATATACTCAGGTCAGCAAAACCACTCACGTAATTTCTGCTCCTAAGGCGTAATTCAAAAATCAATCGACAATTCAACAAAAGCCACAGCCTGCAACTGTGGCTTTGTTGTTGATAAACAACGATTAAATAAACAATGAATTGCAACAAAAAAGTGAGACCT
>JBJETQ010000004.1:0-7840 GCA_051883395.1 Christensenellales bacterium
TGCGTAATTGAAATCAATGATAAGGAGATTAAAATTACGGAAAACCAAGCGAAAACTATTAAAACAACAAAACCTACGGCAAGCATATTTACCTATTATCTGAAACAACCGAACGGCGAATATATAAGGAGCCGCGAAAAAGTAATCGGGAACACGGTTTACACCGTTATCTCCCGTGAAAGGACGGATGCCGACAACACGGCGTTCGACATTACAAAAAGAATAATCGAACGGAATATTGACGAAGCCTTAAAGCCTACCGTTCGGTTATCTCATAAGTCATCGTTTGAAAGTTGCAATTCGGGAGGTAATAAACAATGAATTTGCAACCGACAATTAAAAATAAGAAAGTAAAAAGCACAGAAGAACAATGGACGGCTTGCTATTGCAGGCTTTCCTGCGACGACGATTTAGACGGCGACAGCAACAGCATCCGCAACCAGAAAATGCTATTGCAAAAGTATGCAGACGAAAACCGCTTGCGCAACGTAAGATTCTACGTGGACGACGGATATTCGGGCAGTAACTTCGACCGTCCCGATTTCAAGCGGATGATGGACGACGTGGATAACGGAAGAATTTCTACCGTAATCGTCAAGGATATGTCAAGGTTTGGCAGAGACCATATACTCGTGGGATATTACACGAAATATTATCTTGCGGAAGCCGACGTAAGGTTTATCGCCATCTACGACCAAGTGGACAGCGAAACCAATCCCGACGACGATATTACGCCGTTCAAGAACATCTTAAACGAGATGTATGCCAAAGATTGCAGTAAAAAGATTAGAGCGGTTGTCCGCGCAAAAGGCAATGCCGGCAAGCACATTACGAGCATACCGCCGCTCGGCTATAAGAAAGATCCCGAAAACAAAGAGAAATGGATTATAGACGAGAAAGGTGCGGAAGTCGTAAGAGAAATCTTCAAACTCTGTATTCAAGGCTACGGTCCGACGCAGATTGCAAGAATACTTACCGAGCGCGGCGTAGATACTCCCGTCGTGTATTTCCATAAGAACGGTTTACCGACGTCATTGAAGATTAAAGATGATTCGGAAATTTGGGATCAAAAGACTATTGTAAGAATACTTGAAAACTTGGAATATACGGGGTGTACCGTGAATTTCAAGTCGTATAAGAAGTCTTACAAGTCTAAACGACGTATTAATACGCCAAAAGAAGACTGGGCTATCTTTGAAAATACGCAGGAAGCGATTATCGATAAGCAGACCTTTGAAACCGTTCAAAAAATACGACAGAACAAACGCCGTCCCACCGATATGGGCGAAATGAGTCCGCTTTCTGGGTTGGTTTATTGTGCCGACTGCGGAAAGAAAATGTATCTCTGCCGTTGTACGACAATGAAACAAGCGGAATATTTTAACTGTTCGTCGTATCGTAAGAAAAAGAAAACCACCTGTTCTTCTCACCAGATAACCGTAAAAGCGGTTACGGAACTGATACAGGACGACTTGCGCCGCACGATTCAGTTTGCCAAAAGTCAAAACGAGAGATTTTTGCAGACCTTGCAAAACAACGCCGAAGCAAAAACGAAGAAGGAACTCAAAGAGAATTTGAAAGAAATCGAAACTTCGGAAGAACGTATCGAAAAGCTCGACAAGATCATCGAAAGTCTTTACGAGGACAAGGTCGAAGGAAAAATTTCCGAAGAACGTTACTTAAAAATGAGCGATACATACGAATCGGAGCAAGCCGCACTGAAAGAGCGTGTAAAAACTCTGAAATCGGAAATCGAGAGAGCGAAAGAACAAGACGATAAAATTCTCGATTTTATGATACTCATCCAAAAGTACAGCAGTTTTGAAGAACTCACGCCAGAAATTCTGCGTTCGTTCATCGACAAGGTGATTGTTCACGAGAAAACGAAAGTTGACGGACATTACAGACAGACCGTAGAAATTGTTTACAACTTCGTAGGAGCAATCGACAAACCGCTTTGGGGTGACGAACTTGGCGAAAACAACTGAAAAACATTAAACAAGCAAGAGAAAAGGCGTGGCATCACGCCACGCCTGACTCTGAACCCTGCGACTTACCGAAAAATTCCCTATGGGAACTGCGGTAATGTCAACTCCTTTTTTTTGATAGAATGTATCTGATAAAATACTTATTTGTCGGCAGATGCTTTCATTGGTCGCATTTTGCGCTGCATTTTGAGTGTGTCGTCAGGCAAATTTTTTTCCTTATCATAAAAGTTTTTATTATTATAAATAAGCTGATTTGTCAATAGCGGGATTTTGGCAAAACGTGAGATGATACAAACCAAAGTAAAATTTTGCATGGATATGGACATAAGGTTATTTGTATGGTATTATAATATTATAATACAAGGGGTAAATATGACGAATAACAGCGATAACATGAAATTGGATATCAAGCGGACTTTGTTCGTGGGTTTTGCCTTTATGGGCATAATGTGTTTCTGGGAAGTTTATGACTACATAATGCCGCTGATTTTGAGTCGATATTTTGGACTTAATCAGGCTCAATACGGTATTATAATGGGTCTTGATAACCTTTTAGCTATATTTTTATTGCCGTTTTTCGGGCATCTGAGCGACAAACACAACAACGCTAAATTGGGCAGAAGGACGCACTATATCTTGTTTGGTACGGTGGCGGCTGTAATCTGTCTGGTGGGTATTGCAATAACGGAATATCTGCAATACAGGGCAGTCGTTGCCGCCGACATAACCGAGATTGAAACCTTGGTACAATATGGGCTGGACGAAAAATATCTGAGCGCCGAATATCAGGAGTTGTATCGTCAGGTTGCTCAGACAGGTGTCAAACCGGAAGGGGAGCTGCTTGTTAAGTATAACGATATGCTCAACAATATTTACAATGCTCAGGTGGCTTGTGCGGGTAGCGTAACCAAGGCAAAACCTATATATTTTATTATGTTTATGGTGGCGCTTGTGCTTGCGCTTATTTCTATGGCGTCTTACAGGTCGCCTGCTGTGGCGCTGATGCCAGACGTAACGCCTAAACCGTTGCGCAGCCAAGCCAATGCAATAATTAATATAATGGGCGGCGCAGGCGGTCTTATCTCGATACTTTTGTATACCTTTTTGGCAAAGGAAAGATATCAGTCGCACGTGGCGCTGTTTATCGGACTTGCGGCAGTCATGCTGTGCATATTGGGCCTGTTTCTTGGCTTGACAAGAGAAAAGAAATTTGTCGCTATGCGCTATGAAGAAGAAAAGCGCTGGGAGATAGTGGACGAGATAGAAAATCAAAGCGGTGAAAAACTTCCTAAGGAAAAAGCCATTTCGCTTTTGCTTATATTGGGTACGGTGTTCTTATGGTTTATGGGATATAATGCCGTCAAATCTCACTTATCCACTTATGCAACGTCTGTTCTCAACTTTAAGGACAGCGTGGTAGGAGTCATCAATATTATCAACGGCGCAGGCGGCGCAATAGCTATGTTGCCTGTGGCACTTATGGCAAGCAAAATAGGAAGAAAGAAATCGATAATAATCGGACTTGCGCTGTCTGTGGTGGCGTTTGTTCCTTGCTTTTTTATGACAGCCAACACTCCGGGCGTAGGCGTATTGTTCCCGTTGTGCTTTGTATTGTCGGGTTTTGGACTGGTCTGCGTCAACGTCAATACTTTTCCTATGGTTACAGAATTGTCAAAAGGAAGCAACGTGGGCAAATATACGGGATACTATTATATATCTTCTATGACCGCTCAGGCGCTGACTCCTGCCTTTGCAGGCGTATTTATGGATAAAATCAGTAGCAACTCAGTCTTTGTTTATGCTATTATATTTGTAGCGCTGGCGATTGTTACGTGCATATTTATAAAACACGGAGATAACAAACCGGTCAAAAAGCAGAAAGTGGTAGAATATTTTGCCGAGGAGGAATAATGGCAACCAAAAAGTCTCAAAGCAGTCAAAAAAGCACCGCAAAAGGCACGTCTACAAGTGCTTCTAAGACGAGCAAAAAGTCTGCCAAATCTGCCAAAAAGGCAGTAAAAAAGGAAATAAAACGCAACAAAGGTTTTCAAATTGCGCTGACAGTAATCGTTGTGGCGATTGTGGTGGCGGTTGTTGCGCTTTACGTTTTTAAGCCTGACGCCTTTTATTCCATATTGTCGATGTTTACGGGCAAAGACAATACGCCGGACGACGCTAACGGCTCTGGCGGACAGGCGGCTACTCCCGGTATAACGGAAATTGTCGGAGATAAGTTGCAGATTACGTTTGTCAACGTGGGACAAGGAGACGGTATATTTATCGAGTTCCCTGACGGACAGACGATGGTTATGGATATGGGTACCAGCGGCGGAGTGGATAATGCTTATTCTAATATGAAGCAAGCGATTGAGCAGTCGCAGACAGAGTGTATCGATTACGTGTTTGCTACGCATACCGACAGCGACCATATTTCTTCTATGGCTACGCTTATAGATGACTATGAAATCAAGAATTTTTATTTGCCTAAGGTTGCGGACGATACAACCGCTACGTGGAACAAAGTTATCACCAAGGCGAGAAACGAACAATACAATCTCAACGGGGTTATGACGGCTGCCGTCGTCAACTTGAACGTAGGCAAGTGGACTATTGAAGGGGAAGGCTGGTCGATGAAGTGTTACAGCTTTGACGAAAGCGACTATCCTACCATCAACAAAAATTCTTCCGCACTCAACAAAAACAGCGTATCGCCGCTTTGTGTGCTTACTTATGGCGGTAGGACGATTGTGCTGTCGGGAGACTCCAACGAAAAGAACGAACAGTATTTTTTGGATAAGGGTTATTTTGAAGGTATAGATTGCGACGTGTACAAATTGCCGCATCACGGGGCTGACAATGATACGGCTCAGCAGGTTTTCAATGCTATCGACCCGGAATATACCGTAATCAGCGTGGGTACAGGCAATAGCTACGGACATCCTACGCAAGCGGTCTTAGATTTGATGGCGTCTTACGTGGATATAAGACCTGACAACGATTATAACGGAATTGAACAAGTTTATCGTACCGATCTGGACGGCAACGTTGTCGTACAGGTGGGCGAGAGCGGCACGCTTAATCTGATTTCCAGCAACGATTCCGACAAAAATAAAACGCAAGCAACTTTGACTATAATTTCGACGTCCTGGCGTGTGGACGTCTGTGTTAGTTTTGCAAAAAAAGATGAAATACAGGTAGAAGCGGCATAATATAAAAAACGTCGCATGCAACGATACGGAGGAAAAATGAACAAATTTGATATAGAATTGGTAGGGAAAGTAGGCTCCATGGCTTTGGTAAACAAGGCATGGGGAGACATCGATTACAACGTTATTGCTCGTATAAGCAGAGAACTTACTCCCGGCACTATATGGGTTACTTCGGGTGCAACCGAGATAGGCAGACTCGATTATATCAAACGTAACGGCAAAGAGATAGAAGGCAAGGAAGAAGAAGCAAAGATCGATTATGCCGCACAGGGACAAGCTATACTTATGGCAAATTATAGACAATATATTGACCCAAAGTACAGCGTAAGGCAGATATTGGTAGAACATCAACACTTCAACGACGACAAAAAGCGGGAAAATCTGCGTCGTCTTTTGCTCAGATGTCCTGCGCAGAACGCAATTCCTATCATCAACTACAACGACCCGCTCTCAGACGAAGAAATTGTCAAACTGGAATTGAGACAGCTGGAAGAAAAGGGACAAAAGACGGTGCATTGTATGGATAATGACGAAACTGCTTCTCAGGTGGCATGTCTGGTAAAATGTAAGAGACTCTTGATATATACGTCTACGATGGGCATATACGCCGACCCAAGCGATCCCGATACAATTATCAAAGAGATAGTGGGCAAGGACCCATACGAGTTGATAGACAACATCACCGCCTGCCAGAGTGCATGCATCGGGTCTTCCCGCAAGGGTGCCAACGGGGCAAAAGCAAAACTGGAATATATCAAAGCCCCTGCTCAGAACGGCACAGAAATATATATTGCCAGTCCTAAGTTTTCTATCAAAGATATCTTGTCGGGCAATGCTCCAAGCACCAAGATATACGTAAAATAATCGATATGCACCCCGCCGACAAGGCGGGGCATTTTGTTTGGAAGGATTTTGTTAACTATTCAGTTTGTTTTATAGCCATAGACAAGTCGTAGGTGTTACGTAGCGTGTCTGGTTGCATTTTTGGCGCAGTTCGATATATCAGATATATAAATATAAAAATAAAGCTTGTGCGATTTTGTAAAAAACAGCCACCCCATAAGGAGTGGCTGCCGTTTTGTAAGTCGTCAGATTACTCGGACAATTTCTTGTAGCCGTCGTATCTTGCTTTGGCTTGTTGTTCGTTGAGTTCAAAGAGCTTTTGAGCAACGTCAGGCTTAGCCTTTGCGAGCTGAGCGTATCTGTTTTCACCCATAAGGAACTCTTTGTAGTCGCCTGTTGGTTCTTTGCTGTCGAGAGTGAACGGATTCTTTCCTTCTGCGGCAAGAGCAGGGTTAAATCTGTACAACTGCCAGTAGCCGGCTTCTACTGCTTTCTTCATTTCGAGCTGGCTGTTGGACATATTGATACCGTGGTTGATACAAGGTGCATAAGCAATGATGAGCGATGGACCGTCGTATGCTTCAGCTTCTTTGATGGCTTTGAGACATTGGTTCATATTTGCACCCATAGAGATTTGGGAAACGTAAACGTAACCGTAGCTCATAGCAATCTTGCCAAGGTCTTTCTTCTTGGTTATCTTACCGCCTGCTGCAAACTTAGCAACGGCACCGGTAGGAGAAGACTTGGAAGCCTGTCCGCCCGTGTTGGAATATACTTCGGTATCGAGAACGATAACGTTGACGTCTTCGCCCATAGCAAGCACG
This sequence comes from Christensenellales bacterium, assembly GCA_051883395.1. Classification (GTDB taxonomy): domain Bacteria; phylum Bacillota; class Clostridia; order Christensenellales; family UBA3700; genus HGM11368. Next base: position 6,865 of record JBJETQ010000004.1, read on the forward strand.
TGGTCAAGACCGCCGAATCCGATGTCGTAAGCCCAGCCGTCGCCACCGAATATCCAGATAGACTTTTTGATGTAGCAATCTTTTGCATCGGCAATTGCGGTGAGAAGCGCTTTCTTGGTTGCGTCGGTTTCTGCCGCAGCAATAGCGTCAATGTTGGCTTTGACAGCTGCCGAAGCTACTTTGTTGGCTTCTACGTCTTTGTAGGTGTCGAGCCAGTTGTTGAAAAGTGCAGCGGTATTGTCGTCAACTCCGAGAGCCATAACGGCTTGCATATCTTCGGCAACTTTGCTTCTGCGTTGTGCGTAAGCGATATTCATACCGTAACCGAATTCTGCATTGTCTTCAAACAAGCTGTTGCCCCATGCAGGACCGTTGCCGTTTTCATCTTTGCAGTATGGGCAGGTAGGAGCGGAGCCGCCGTAGATAGACGAACAACCCGTTGCGTTTGCAACTACCATTCTGTCGCCGAACATCTGAGTAATGACTTTGAGATAAGGAGTTTCGCCGCAACCTGCACAAGCGCCGGAGAACTCAAAGTAAGGTCTGTTGAGCTGGCTGCCCGTAACGGTGTCTCTCTTGATAGGAGCGTCGCTGGCAGGGAGAGTCTGACTGAAATTCCAGTTGTTTACTTCGCCTGCGTCGATAGCTTTGTCAAGGTCTACCATAACCAAAGCCTTTTCTTTGGCAGGGCAGATGTTGGCGCAGCTTCCGCAACCCGTACAGTCGAGAGCGCTGACCTGCATACGATATTTGTAACCTTTGGCAGGTTTGCTGTCAACAACTTCAAAGCTATCAGGAGCGCCTGCAAGGGTTTCTTCCTTTTGAACGACAGGTCTGATACAAGCGTGTGGACATACAAAAGAACATTGGTTACATTGGATACAGTTGGAGCTTATCCACTTAGGAACTTTTACTGCTACGCCACGCTTTTCGAATTGGGTGGTAGCGGTAGGCACGCAACCGTCTGCGTTAGGCA
>JBJETQ010000005.1:0-31932 GCA_051883395.1 Christensenellales bacterium
AAGAAAACGGCGCTACCGAGAGTATGTACGTCTGCACAAGATGTTTGCGTAGCGGTAACGTTGAGCGCGCTTAATCATTCTGCAAAATTCAAGACGCCTTTGTGGGCGTCTTTTTTTATTTGTTTTACCCTATTGCGTAAAACGTGTAATTTGCATCGTTGCGTTATACAGTTGTCTGCAACGCCGCATCAGCCTATCTACGCTATCAGTTTGTATCATGTAACTTTTGACTTGTTGTTTGCAATATCGGCGCTTGTTGCATTGTTTGCAAGAAATATATAATTTTGCAACTTTAAAAGTTGAATAGCTATTGTTGGTTGTTATTCTATTCAACTACTCAAACGTTTCTTTGGGCAATCTTATTTTTTGATATAACTACGGCGTGGCGATTGGTATCTTGTCGCTTGATATAGCTTTGACGCAGCGATTGGGTATCTTGTCGTTTGATATAGCTACGGCGCAGCGAAATGTTTATCGCTGCGCCGTACACTATATTGTTGACTTGGCAGGCTCTTATTTACCTGACAGACATCTTGTTCGCCTAGTAAACAACTTATTTACCTAACAGGCAGCTTACTAACCTGGCAGATTTCTTATTTATCTGGCAGGCTGCTTACTCACCTGGCAGATTTCTTATTTATCTGGCAGGCTGCTTACTCACCTGGCAGACAACTTATTTACCTGGCAGGTATCTTATTTATTTGGCAGGCTCTTATTCGCCTGCCAAACATTTTTTCGGTACTATCAACCGCAAAAATCTTTTGACTATCCTCGGTGGATTGATACATATTATTCTCATAAGCACACCTCCATTGTACAAGGTATGCATGTTGGTGAATTTTGGTTAATTCAAACAGTTTTTGATATCTTTGACAGCCTGAGCTGGGTCGGCGGCGCCAAACACGCTGCTACCTGCAACGACCACGTCTACGCCCCTTTGAACCATTTCTTTGACGTTGGAAACGGTAACTCCACCGTCAAGTTCTATCAAAAATCTGCCTTGCGACAACTCTTTGAGTCTGTCTATTTTGTCCATGACGCTCTCTATGAATTTCTGACCGCCAAAGCCCGGAAAAACGCCCATCAGCATCACTACGTCCACCTGCTCGATATAAGGAATTATCGTGTCGACCGCTATGTCTGGATTAAGCACAAGACCTGCTTTTTTGCCTTGCGAACGTATGTAATCCAAAGTTTCTGCCGTGTTCGGACAGGTCTCTGCGTGAAAGGTTACTACGTCTGCTCCCGCCTGAATAAATCTCGGTATATATACCTGCGGACTGTCAATCATCAGATGCACGTCAAGTACCATATCCGTTTCTTTTCTCAGCGCCTTTACCATAGGCATTCCAAAGGTAATGTTAGGTACGAATTTGCCGTCCATGACGTCGCAATGCACCCAATCGGCGCCCCATTTTTTCAGGTTCTTTACTGCGTCTCCCATATATGCAAAATCTGCCGACAAAATAGACGGCGCAACCAGAATTTCAGTCATATCTCTTTTCCCATCTCCTTTTTACGTCCTTATACAATCTCAGATACCTGTCGTATCTCTCCTTAGACAATCTGCCTTGTTCAACGGCACTCTTGACTCCGCACACTTCTTCGTCGCTGTGCGTACAACTTCTGAATTTGCAATCTTCGGCAAATTCGTCAAAATCTGTATAATATCCCGCCAAAGTTGCCGGGTCGATAAGCGGCATTTCCAACATACTGAAACCGCACGTGTCGGCAATTTTGGTGCCGTCTTCAAGCTCGATAATCTCGACGTGTCGGGTAGTATTCTTGCCCTTGTCTCCCTTCTTTGACAGTTCTCCGACTTTCATCTTTTGCTGTCCGCTGATTGTGTTGACAAGCGACGATTTGCCAACGGCAGACTGACCTGCAAGACATACGTATTTGCCCTTTATCTTCTGCATTAATTCGTCCAGACCTTGTCCCGTCTGCGTACTGATTATCATAATGTCAGCCATACCTTCATAGTCTTTGACTACCTGTTGCAATATCTCGTCCGCGCCTTCCATGTCGGCTTTGTTGACGCATATAACAGGCTCTACGTCTTGCTGCAACGCTCCTATGATAAGTTTGTCAACCAAAACCATGTCGGGCTTTGGCAAAGGCGCAAGAACGATGACAATAGTTTCGATATTGCTGACGTAAGGTCTTACGAGCATGCTTTTTCTTGGCAAAATCTCCTCTATTATTCCTTCCTTGTCAACGACTACGCTTACCATATCGCCAATATAAATCTCGCCGCTACGTTTGAGCTTTCCCCTGGCAAAGCATTTGAAAATCTCTCCCTGCTGCGTTTTGACGGTGTATATGCCGCCCATTCCTTTGACGACTTGTCCTACAACTTTCTTTTTGATATTACACCTCGCCTTCGATATATTTTCTTCTCAACTGTCCGCACGCTCCGTCTATATCTCTACCCATACTCCTGCGAAGCGTACAGCTTACTCCGTTCTTTTCAAGTCTTGCCATAAACTTTTTTATCTGTTCACTCTCCGAACCGTCAAGGTCTTTTTCTTTGACGTAATTGAGCCTTATAAGATTGACGTGGCACGTCAAGCCCCTGACAAGTCTGCTAAGCTCGTCGGCGCATTGTATGCTGTCGTTGACGCCTTTTATCATAGAATACTCAAAAATAATTCTTCTTCCGCTCTTGTCAAAATAATATCTGACGGCGTCAATAATGTCCTTTACTCCGTATTTGTTGGCAACGGGCATAATCTTTTTTCGTATTTCGTCGTTGGGTGCATGAAGTGATATCGTCAGCGTGATACCGTAATTTTCATCGGCAAGAGCCTTGATTTTTTCGCACAATCCGCACGTCGAGAGAGATATGTTTCTTCTCGATACGTTCAAGCCCCTTTCGTCGCACACCAGTCGCAAAAATTTGACGGTATTGTCGTAATTGTCCAACGGTTCTCCGCTGCCCATAAGCACGATATTGGTTACGCCCCTTTTGTCGTCGATGGCATTGTCCTTGTTGACTGCCACGACCTGCGACAATATTTCGCCTGCCGTTAGATTGCGGACAAGTCCGCCTAGTCCCGACGCACAAAAGGCACAGTTCATTCTGCACCCAACCTGAGTAGATACGCATATCGTATTGCCGTACTTGTATTTCATCAACACGCCTTCAATGACGTTGTTGTCCCACAATCTGAAAATATATTTTTTCGTTCCGTCGATTGCCGACTCGGCACAATGCACTATCTTTACGCCCTGAGCCGTATAATCCCGCTCTTTGAGATAATTGACAAGCGACTTGGGCAAATTGATGTCGTCAAGCTCGGCTCCCCTGTAAATTCCGTCGAACAATTGCTTGGCACGATATACCGCTTCTCCCGACTCGGACACAATATTTTTGATTTCTTCAAAAGTATAGTCAAGCAAGACTTTCATACGCTTTCCTTAGTTGCAGAATTGTTTTGTTTGTGGACAAGAACAGCCACAAAAAAGCCGTCGCTCCCGTCGCCGTCAGGCAGATACTGATGATAGCTCTCCACCGTCCAATCGGGATTTTCTTTGACAAATTTTCCGACAATGTTGTAATTTTCTTCTCTGAGCAACGTGCAGGTGGAATAGATGACTTTGCCGTCGTCCTTTGCGTATCTGCAAGCATTCTGCAAAATTTTATATTGCGTTTCATTGAGCTGAGCTATGCTTTGCTCGTCGAGATTGAGATATATATCAGGCTTTTTTTTGGCTACGCCCAGTCCGCTGCATGGCACGTCGCAAAGAACCTTGTCAAACAGCTTTTCAAACCCCGGCATAATAACCGTGGAGTCCTGTTGGAGAGCAGATATTCCATCGGCTTTCATACGGCTGATATACGATTGCATCAATTCGACTCTGTGTTGGTGAACGTCGCATGCCACGACTTCGACGCCGGCAGCCTGCTCGGCTATATACAGCGACTTTCCGCCCGGCGCCGCACACATATCCAACACCTTGTCGCCACGACGTATTTCCATAGCCTGCACGCATCTCATGGAATTGACAGATTGTATGGTAATCAAGCCTTCGTTGAACAAATCTCTCAGCTTTTTGTCGTTTTTTACCCACATTCCGCCACACTCAGACAGACGATATTTTATGCCTTTGTCGTCGCATACTTTACACAGACGAGTAAGACTTATGAGCCTAGTATTGGGGCGTATATGTTCTTCGTGCAGAGCAGGACAAGTCAAAAATTCTCTGGTCTTGTCATATCCGTACTGCTTGACGTACTTGTTGATTATCCAAAGCGGAACAGACGCTTCTACCGACAGCCTTTCAACTTTGTTTTCCGGCAAAGACGGCTTTTCGGCGGCATAATTTTTGAGCAGACTGTTGACAAAGCCTTTGAGCTGCTTTTTGCCTATAAAGGCAGTAAGTTCCACCATATTGTCAACCACGGCATAGTTGGGCATAGAATCCATATAGCTGATACAATACATACCCATTTTGAGTACGATTACCACGCTAGCCTGCGGTCTTTTTTTTGCCATTTTTGACAAATAATATTCCAATTCTACGTTTCTCTCCAATACTCCGTACACAAGTTTTGTTACCCAAGCAGCATTGTTGGCGTAACCTAACTTTTTGCTCAGTTCTATCGAACTGAACGCCTTATTTTTGAAAATATTGGACAATACGTCGTAGCTTAATTGTATATCGCTCATTCTACCTTTGTTCCGTTGTCTATCCTGTACCCCGCAAGGAAACTTGCGACGTCCATTCTTCTTTTGCTTTCCAACTGCACTTCAAGCGGCTCGATTGCCCCGTCCAAGCAGCCAATCTTCATCGTTTTGCCTTCTATAACTATCTCGCCCGGCAATATCTTGTCGTCCGTTACCTTTGCCGCCCAGATTTTGAAAATCTTTCCGTTAAGTTTGCAAAATGCCGACGGCCAAGGATTCATCCCACGCACCTTTCGTTCTATCTCCACGGCAGGTCTGTTCCAGTCAATTCTGCCGTCTTCCTTGCTGAGCATCGGATAATAAGTAGATTTTGAATGGTCCTGCGGAGTGTATACGGCCTTGCCGCTTTCGATAAGAGCAAGCCCTTCTACCAATGCCTGCGCTCCCAAAGTTGCCAGCCTTTCAAATAATTGTCCTGCATTCTCGCTCTCGCCTATGTCGACGGACTTTTGGAGCAGAACGTCGCCGCTGTCAAGTTGCATCACAGTACGCATGATAGACACGCCTGTACGTTTTTGACCTGTCAGAATTGCCCATTGTATAGGACTTGACCCCCTGAGCAACGGCAAAAGAGAAGCGTGTACGTTGATAACGCCGTATTTTGGAATGTCAAGAATACTCTGAGATATTATCTGTCCGTAGGCGCACGTAATCATGACGTCAGGCGCTATTTCTCTGAGAATTTCTTCGCCTTCGTCTCTGATTTTGTCAAACTGCAAAACTCTCAGCCCCAATTCCAGCGCTCGCTGTTTGACGGGACAAAAACTCACTTCTCTGCGGTTGCGCTCTTTGTCGGGTTGGGTTACGACGGCGGCTATTTTATGACCTGCGTCGTATACGGCTTGAAGCGACTCTACCGCAAAGTCAGGCGTTCCTAAAAATACTACCTTCATTATTCCTTGTACTCCTTGTCATAAAAGAGTATTCCGTCCAAGTGGTCGATTTCGTGGCAACACGCCCTTGCAACAAGTTCTTCGGCTTGAAGCGACATGTGTTTGCCGTGTCTGTCCTGATACTCAACGGTAACCTTGTAGGGTCTTGCTACGTTGCAGTTGCGTCCCGGCACGCTGAGACAACCTTCGGGACCTATCTGACGTCCTTCCGTTTTGACTATTACCGGATTGACGAGTTCTACGTAAAAATCGTCTACTTCTACCACAGCCAATCGTCTGTTGATGCCGACTTGCGGTCCTGCCAGACCTACGCCGTCCGCTTTGTGCATGGTTTCTCTCATATCGTCGAGAAGTTTGCCCAATTTTTGGTCAAAATCAGTTACTTCTCTGCTCTTTTTTCTAAGACTTGGTTGTCCGTCCTTTACTATATCTCTAAGAGCCATAATTCCTCCTAACTCATACTCTTTGGGTCAACTTCTATAAATATCGAAGTGTTTTTGACGCTATTGTTTTCCGCTGCCCCGTATATTTCTTTGATAACTTGTTTTTCGTTGTTCCTTTTTATCCTGGCGATAATCTGGTATCTGTATTTGTTTTGTATCCTTGTAACGGGCGACTTCATCGCCTGTAAATACAAAAAATCGTCTTGCCTTTGTTTGTAGAGCTTTTGCACGTCTCCGTAAACGCCCTTGGCAAGCTGAATGACCTTATCTTCGTCTTCGCCGCTCATCAGCACCCTGACGATAGTGGAAAACGGCGGAAATTGCGTGGCTTTTCTTATATTTATTTCTTTATTGATAAAGCCGTCGTAGTCGCCTTCTTGCGCAAACCGATAGACGTAATGGTTGGGAGAATAGGTCTGCAAATATACCTTGCCTGCCTTTTCGCTCCTGCCAGCCCTGCCTGCAATCTGCGTAACCAGCTGATAGGTCCTTTCCGTCGACCTGTATTCGGAATTGTACAGGCTTATGTCTGCGTCGAGTATGCCCACCAACGTTACGTTGCCGAAGTCATGTCCTTTGGCAATCATCTGCGTTCCTACCAAAATCTGCGCCTTTTGTTGCTCAAACGCAGACAAGATATCAAGATACGCTGTCTTGGTACCTGTCGTTTCGTTGTCCATTCTCAGCACGCTTACGTCCGGAAGAAGCTTTTTTATCTCTTCCACCACTCTCTGCGTGCCAACTTTGCCATACTTTAAATCGTCGCAACCGCATACGGGACAACTGTGCGGCATTCGGTACCTTTTGCCGCAATAGTGGCATTTGAGCAGGTTGTCCGCCGAATGATAGGTAAGCGAAACGTCGCAATCTTCGCATTTTGCCACCCAACCGCACTTCCTGCACATCACAAAGGAGCTGTGTCCACGTCGATTGAGAAAAATCATTGCCTGCTCTTTTCGATTGATAGTTTCTATCAATTCTTTGCGAAGTTGCACCGAAAAGATGCCGTTGTTGCCGCCGATAAGTTCTCTCGACATATCGACGATTTTGATTTGCGGCATTCCGTGAGAACTTATGCGCTTTGTCATTTTGACAAGCTCGTACTGCCCGTCGGTTGCCGCCTTGTAACTTTCTAGCGACGGAGTTGCGCTGCCCAGAATAATCTTGGCGTCGTTGTATGCGGCACGAAACTGCGCAATATCTATCGTCTTGTATCTTGGATTGGAATCGCTGACGTAACTGGAATCGTGTTCTTCGTCAATTATTATCAGACCTACGTTTTCGACAGGCGCAAATATCGCCGACCTGGCGCCGACTACTATTGTCGCACGCCCGTCGTGTAGCTTTTTCCACTCGTCAAATCTCTCGCCGTCGGACAGCCCACTGTGAATCATGGCTACGGTATCGCCGAAGTATGCACGAAAGTTTTTGAGCATCTGCGGTGTAAGCGCAATTTCCGGGACAAGCATAATGCAACTTTTGCCTTGTCTGAGCGCCTGAGATATGCACTCTATGTATACCATCGTTTTGCCTGACCCCGTTACTCCGTGCAACAAAATCGTCCTTTTGTCGGTAGTATGTATCGTATGCAAAGCCGCAATCTGCTCATCACTCAATTCGACCTGCTTTCTTTGTCCCGTTATCTGACCAAATGGAGTGCGGTCAAGCTGTTTTTCGATTTTTTCTACCACTCCCGATTTGATGAGAGCATTGACTGCCGCCACGCCGAATTTTGCATTGACGTCAGTCAAAAAACGTCCGCCGTCTTTGAGATATTCTACAACCTGTCTTTGCGCCGTGGCTCTTGGCGACAAGCCTTTGACAGCCTGCTCGTAATCTATGGCAAGCCGTACGAAAAGTCGGGTGAGTTCTCTGACCTTGCCGCCCCTGAGTCTTGGCGGAAGAAACAAACGCAGACTGTCGCAATACCTTATGAACATTTCGTCTTTCATGTATTGCATAAGCTGCAACATCTCGGGCTTGACGCATGTAAAATCATCGAGACGACTGATGACAGGTTTTAAATTTTTTCTCTCGCTCTTGTCGGTTATATCTATACAAAAACCCTCTAACCTTTGCGGCCCGAAAGGTACAAGCACTCTGTCGCCCTTGCTTAGCTGCAAATCTGAGGGGATTGAATAATCGAATATTTTGTCTACTTGCTGAGAACTTATATCTACTACGACCTTTGCTATCATAGCTTAATTATCTCGCTTGCTATCACGTCGGCAAGTTCGCTCTTTTTCAACTTTTTGCTCTGGTAAATCTTTCCTTTGTCGGTATAAATGCTTATAACGTTGGTGTCGCAGTCGAAACCTGCGCCCTGCACGCTTACGTCGTTGGCAACGACCATATCGGCGTGCTTGTCAATTCTTTTTTGTATGGCGTACTGTTCGAGATTGGTGGTCTCCGCACAGAAAACAACGAGTTTTTTGTCGCCTTTTATCTCACCGACTGCCTTGGCAATGTCGGGGTTCTTTTCCAACTCCAACGTTACGCTCTCGCCCTTTATCTTGTTGTCATACTTGTTTTTTGGGCGATAGTCGCTTGGAGCCGCCGCCTTGATAATCACGTCGCAATCTTTCATTTCTTTGATTACGCAATCATACATTTCGACGGTAGTCTTTACCCTTATCACCTTGTCGATATATTGCGGAACGTCCACGCTTACTATGCCTGCTACAAGGGTTACCTTACCGCCCCTTTTGGTTATGGCTTTGGCAATTTCTATCCCCATCTTGCCGCTGGAACGATTGGTGATAAAACGCACTCCGTCTATATTTTCCTGCGTTGCTCCTGCCGTAACCAAAACTCTCTTGCCGGCATAATTCTGCTCAGGCAATATCGTTCTTATCAACGTATCTACTATATCTGACGGCTCTGCCATTTTTCCCCTGCCGCAATCTCCGCAGGCAAGTCTGCCTTCGACGGCATCGACAAATATATATCCTTTGTCTTTGAGTATGGATATGTTTTGTTGAGTGGTTGGGTTGTCATACATCGCCGTGTTCATCGCAGGAGCGATTATTATAGGGCAAGTGAGCGCAAGCGCAGTAGTGGTGAGCATATCGTCCGCAACTCCCGTGGCAAGCTTGGCTATTACGTTGGCTGTCGCAGGGGCTATCACGCATACGTCGGCTTTTTTTGCAAGCGAAACGTGAGCCACTTCCCATTCACGGTTGCGGTTGAACATGTCGCTTACGCAAGGTCTGCCCGATAGCGTCTCAAAGGTGAGCGGCGCAACAAATCGGGTGGCGTTGTCCGTCATTATCACGTCCACTTCCGCTCCCGACTTTTTGAGCCTTGACACTATCTCGCAAGACTTATAACAGGCAATTCCGCCCGTTACTCCCAACAATACGTTGATACCCGTCAGCATACTATACGTTTTCTCTCTTGACTACGATTTTGCCTTCATAAATTTCTTTTGCGGCAATAGAAATGGACTTTTCGCCCGTCTCCTGATAGAGATTAGGGTTTTGGCTGTCCAGCTGTCTTGCTCTCTTGGCAACTGCGCACACGAGAGCGTATCTGCACTCTGCTTTTTTGATAAGTTTGTCAATAGGTGGGTCTATCATCATAGGTCGTTACCTCCATAAATTAAGTTGTCTATAAATTTTTTGTTGTTGTCAACGCTACACTTCTGGGCTTTGATGATATTGATAATATCCTGCGCTCCCTTTTCGGCGTCTTCGTTGACGACTATATAATCATAAAATACCGCCTGCTTAATCTCGTCGATTGCCGACTCGATACGCACTTTGAGCTGTTCTTCGGTCTCTGTATCACGTCCACGCAATCTGTCTTCTATCGTAGAACGGTTGACGGGCGTGAGAAATATCATTACGGCTTGCGGAAATTTGTTTTTGACGTCCAAAGCGCCCTTGACGTCTATCTCCAAAACCACGTCAAATCCTTCGTTGAGCTTATCCAGCACCTTTTGTTTTGGAGTGCCGTAATAATTGCCGTAGACCTGTTGATGTTCCAGCAGCTCGTTGTTGTCAAGCATGCTTTTGAATTGTTGTCTGCTGACAAAATAATAGTTTATCCCGTCCACTTCTCCCGGTCTTGGCTGACGTGTGGTTACCGATACCGAGTATTGAAGATTGGGATAATTGCGTATTGCATGCGCCAGCACCGTCCCCTTTCCTGCGCCGGACGGACCCGACACGACTACCAACAAGCCTTTTTTTCTCTCGTTTGACATTGTCTGTTCCTTATTCTATATTTTGTATTTGTTCTCTGATTTTTTCTATCAGGTTTTTGAGAGCCAAAACCTTGTCGGTAACCTTGACGTTGCAACATTTACTGCCTATGGTGTTGGTTTCCCTGTTCATCTCCTGCACGATAAAGTCGAGCTTTTTGCCTACGGCGCCGCCTTCCTGCACTATCTGGTCAAAATGAATAAGATGCGCTTTGAGTCTGGTTATTTCTTCGTCTACGCAAACTTTGTCGCTATAAAAAGCAACTTCGTTGAGAAGCCTTGCTTCGTCTATCGGCACGCCCTGCAAACTCTCTTCTATTCTTTCTTTGAGCTTTGCTTTGTGTTCGCTTACCATATCGGGAGCAAAGTCTTCTATATCGTCGACAAGCGCTTTGAGCTGTTTGTTCTTTTCCAGCAGGTCAGTCATGATGAGTCCGCCTTCTTTTTTACGCATTTTGTTGAGATTGTCGAGCGCAGCGTTGGTCGCTTCAACTACCATTTTGCCCAAAACTTCTTCGTCCTGCTCTCCTATCTGAGTATTGACTACTTCCGGCATGCGCATAATTTCCGCCGTGCCGATATTGTTGGAACAGCCCGTAACTGCGGCTATCTCTGCGGCTATGTCAAAATATTGCCTTGCCAGTCCTAAGTCGGCTGTAACTTCCGCCTTGTTATCCCTGTTGTCTTCATAGTTGACAAAGACGTCAAAGTGTCCCCTGACAGCCCTTTCCTTTATCAATCTGCGAATGACGTCGTCGGCAAAAGTAAAGCCCTTGGGCAACTTGATGCCAAGGTCCAGAAATCTGTGGTTGACTGTCTTGATTTCTATCGTAACTTTTTGACGGTCAACTTCGCTGACGCCCTTGCCATATCCCGTCATGCTATAAATCTGCATATATGCCCCGCTCAATGATTTTATTTACAATACTATATCACAATATTAAAATATTTACAAGAAAAATTATATATAAAGAAAAATGAGAGCCGATAAGACTCTCATTTTTTATTCGAAAATCGATTTACAACTCCATATTCTTTTCTTTTGTATGATATGGCAAAAATGCTGCGGGTATGATGAAGAATATAGCGGCGATTATAGCTCCGCCAACCGCAATCGAATAATCTGCTCTGATGCCGATATCGGCAATGAAATATTGCATTAGCAATACAAATGCGATTGTAGCAGCCAGCACAACAAAAGCAAATATTGTACTGATAGACTTGGCAATAATGACAAATATCGACTTCTTATTATCTCCCAACGAGAATATCGAGCATATCAATACCGCTCCTAACAGCATCGTGGTTACTATACTTGCTATCGATATCAGCGAGAACCATTGCAGGTAATTCATTACCGAATAATCATACAAGATTCCGTACATCAGGAAATTATTCATTCCAAATGCGTCTCCTTCTTGTATCTCTCGTCGTGTATACATTGTGCTTATTTCATCTATCATCTGTTCCGGAGTCATTGGATAGTGGTTGGCTTCATAATATTCAACCATTCCTGAATCAAAATAATTGAAAATGCCAAACCCTGTATTCATCGTTGCGTCTCTTGCTATACATTTATAGGTAAAGGATACGAAACTTCCTGACATGCACCCTATTGCGACAATTATCAGCAACGCTGTGATTATCTTGAATATCAGAGTCTTGCGACTTACTGTTTTTTTGTCTGCAACAACGCTTGTAATAAACTTGGCAATTCCAAAACCAGCAATCATGATTATTGGAACAAGCAGTCCGTAACTTGCCTGCAAATTATAAACAAATATGCCGCAAGCTCCTTTGTTGATGATAATAGATAAGCCTAAAATAAACAATATTTTTGCTATGCTCAGACCAATTTTATTGGTTTTGTCAATATTCTTTTTATTTATCGCTCCTATCAGCCCAATCAAAGCAACAATGACTCCGACGAGCGAAACCAGAATATAAATCATCAGGCTTATTGCTCCGACATGTTGCGCTATACTTGCGCTGAAATTTTTGCTTCGCATATTCAAGCGTATTGACATATACTCGCACAAAACAAATATCTCTTCTGCCGATTCTTCGTCGCCACGCAATATGTATTTGTTGAGTTCTTCGCTTAGCTCCAAAAATTCTTTGTATACGTCGTCTTGTTTTTGTTCTGCTTCCGTATTGTCAACAAAAGAATCGAAATATAAAGTAAGGACTTTTATAGAATCAAACTTCAAATCTTCATCAAACGACATCGTTGACGATTCGTACGACCATTCTACTTTAAATATAGGGGCAAACACCATGCAAAGACACACTAGCATAATCGCTAGCAATGCGGCGTTGAAAATTATTTTTCTGACGTTTGACAGATTGCTTTTTGACTTTTTTGCAATCTGATTTGTTCCGCAAATATCAAAATTTTCTTGTACATTGGTTGCAGGGACAATATTTTCATTTTGATTATCGACTATATCGCTGCTGTCCACGTCTTGATTTTGCTCATTGATTTCTCTTACAATTTTTGCTCCGCAATACGTGCAAAAATTGGCATCATCACGAATTTCTTTTCCACAGTTGTAACAAAACATATTCTTCTCGCTTTTATAATTTATTGTTTTTATTATAGACGCATATCGCCTTAGTTGTCAAGACTATTTATCTCCAAGATTTCTTGTAAACTCATTAACTTATATAAAGAAAGGACCGAATGGTCCTTCCTTTTGCGAGCATACCAAAATCATATATCTCTTTATAGACTTACAGTATCAAAAAGCTCCTACCATACCAACAACCGCAATCGAATAAACGATTGACAAAACGATACTCAAAACAAAATAGGCTACGCTAACCCAAATTGCCACGGTACATTTCTTTCTTGACGATTCGTCATTGATGGCGACTGCTTTTGAACGATAAATCAACCCCATTATGAAACCTACTATCGGAATGATAAATGACATTACCAACGCAATGATAGACATAGTATTGACGTTGTTGGTGTCATCAGAGTTACTTTTATCAGTAGTTCCTTTATAATTACTGGTAGGTACTCCGCAATTTGGACAAATGACTGCGTCGTCGCTTATCTCTTTGCCACATTTTGAACAAAACATGAATTTTCCTCCTATTCTTTGGTAATAACTATATTATAGTGGCACAATGTGCCTTTGTCAAGATATAAATTGCACAATGTGCTATTATTTTGTTATGCAAAAAATAGAAGATATACAAAAAAGACTGCGTGAAGCAATCCAATGCAGTAATATAAGTCAAAAGGAACTTGCTCAAAGACTGGGAATCAATCCGTCTACCGTCAGCAAATATATGCGGCTGGACAAATATCCGTCTCTCGACACGTTTGCCAATATATGCGATATTCTTGACGTGTCCGCAGACGAAATTTTGGGCTTGAAATAGCAAATAACCCGATACGTGTCAACAAAAACGCAGTCTTTCGACTGCGTTTTGTGCATTTTGTCTTTTAGTAACGTCTTGTTATTTTTCGCAGACGTTGAAGGTGTAATATGCGACTTTTCCGTCGGTAGTAGTAACTTTGTATATTCTTTTTGAAGACGAGAGATCGACAGAATAAATATTGACAAGTTCTATGCTCTGCACGTTGTCAATAGCTTCGCCCTGCAACGCATAGAAGTAAACTTTTGTCCCTACTTTATAATATACGCTGGCAAACGTAACGCTCTCGTCAACTCCTGGAACTATCTCTCGTGCCGAATCTTCCGATATGTCGTAGATGAAGTATCTTGTCTTTAAGGTATCGTCCTTATCCTGCATGCTATATGCGATTTGTCCGCTTATCGTATAGACGTAAGAATTGACTTGCGAAGCGTCAATAATTTGCTTTCCTTGCGTAGTATATATCCTATCGTTAATCTTTACCGTATCGTTTCTTATTGTCGCATCCATACTGTCCGACAAACTGACAAGGCACTTGTTGCCTTCATACAGGCAAGTATCCGTGCCGTTGCTCAAAAGCAGTTGTTCTTTGCCGTCAGCACCGTAACGAACCGAAACCGTCGTGGTGCCTTTGAGCAACTTTTGAAGGTCGACTTTGACGTCGATATTGCCAACAGAATCAAGTCCGAAAGCCTGTGCATATTGCGCCGTTAAACTCTTGTCAACGATATCGGCAACGGTGAGAATTACGCCGTTGTCAAATTGATTGTAAACGCCAAAAACGTAATATTTGAAATTAACTTTTTTGCTCTTGCCACTCTTGACGTCGTAACAATAGGTCGTAAGGTCGTATTTTTCTCCGCCAATAAACAGGTCGAATTTATCGTCGTCTGCGTAACTTGGCGTTGTGTATTGCAAAAAGATTTTGTTGTCTATTGTCCAGATTGCGCTGTTGTCGGCACTACTGCTCAATTCCAGGTCAGTAACGGGATAAAACTCGCCGACAAAGTTGCCTTTTGCATTGTAGAACTTGAAGCCAAAGCCATTGGCGCTTGCCACTGCCCTTGCCTTGTAATCTCCCAGCTCGAATACGTCGTTATATCTGACTATTTCTTCAAACGGAGACGTAGTCTTTTTTAATTTGCCGTCAATGCCGATATAATATCTCACGTCGTTGTTTTTGTCATAAAAACAGCCGTCGGATATACTTCCTTCCAATTCCGAAGCTATCATGCCTTCAACGCCATACAATATATATTTGCTTTCAAGATTCAGTTGGGCATACAGACCGTCGTATATCCCGATAATAGGCAAGGTGGAATTGTTGATTATCATATTGCCTGTTTCAAAATTGAACAAGCTGTAATACGTTTTGTCTTCGCCTGCGTTATAATATTTAAACGTTGCTAAACCAAAGTCGTCCAGCGACGTCATTACTGCGTCGTCATGCACGTTGAGTCCCTGTACGGTCTGCAAGGAATATTCAATCTTGCTCTGCTTGCCAAAGAGTTTGTCAACGCCCTGACTACAACCCGTCATGACAACAGCCATAACGACTATAAGACAAACGGTGATAGCAATTATTTTTTTATTCATATACTTTCTCCTGTTGTGCGCTCTTGCGCATTTGTCCCTATTATTATACTGTAATGTTTTATTTCATTCAACAAAAATAAGCGTATTTTGAAAACAAAATAACGTAACTCAGACAAAATCAATCATACTTACAACAGAAACATATATTCTTGTAATAGAAACAAGCGTAAATTAATGCATAAGCATACGCAAATTGAATACTGAAACAAATGCAACCTAAAAAACATACTCAATTTGAAAAAACAGACGACCGGGTCGTCTGCTTATGCTGTCGATTATATTTTTTATTTTTGCTCAATCATTGCCAGTAGCGTTGCTTCGTCGATAATTCTGATGCCCAATTTGGTTGCCTTTTCCAGTTTTGAGCCGGCGTCTTCGCCAGCCACAACCAGATTGACGGCTTTTGACACGCTGTCCGACGTCTTTCCGCCGTTCTGCTCTATCAATTCCTTTGCCTCAGAACGTTTGAGCGTAGGCAACGACCCCGTAAGAACCACGACGTAGTCAGTCATTACGCCGCTTTTCTTTTCTTCTTCTCGCACCACTACGCCCAACTCATAGAGTTCGTTGATAGCCTTGACGTGTTCCTGATTGGCAAAATATTCTACGACGTTGTTTGCCATTATATCGCCAAAATCTTCTATCTCTGTTAGCTGCTCCACCGTCGCCCTTTGGATATTTTCCATACTGCCGAATTTGTCAGCCAGTTGAGCGGAAGCCTTTTTGCCTATTCCTGCTATGCCCAAAGCAAAAAGTAACCTTGACAGCGTGGTGTTTTTACTGCTTTCTATGGCGGTGAGTATATTGTTGATTTTTGTTTCTTTGAAACCTTCTATACCTTCAAAATCTTCGGCTTTGAGCCTGTATATGTCCACAAAATTACTCAGTACGCTCTCCTCCATCAGCGTTTCGATAGTCTTTTCGCTCAGACCTTCGATATTCATGGCTTCCTTGCTGACAAAATGCGTCAGCGCCGATACGACGGCAGGCACACAGTTTTTGTAATTGGTGCATTTGACAAATGCGCCTTGCCACTCGACAGGACTGCCGCAAGCCGGACATACCGTTGGCTTTTCTATATCCTTGGAGTGCGGATAATGCTCCGCAACGCCCATAATCTCGGGGATAACGTCGTTGGAACGGCGTACAAATACACGACTTCCGATTTTGACGTCCTTGCGCAATATCTCGCTGTAATTGTTGAGAGTGGCTTTGGACACCGTTACTCCTGCCAATTCAACAGGCTCCAAAATTGCCAAAGGATTGAGTTTGCCCGTTCTCGATACCTGCCACACCACGTCCTTGACTATCGTCGTCGCTTCCTGCGCAGGATACTTGAACGCCATTGCCCATCTTGGAAATTTTTCGGTAAATCCCAGTCTTTGTCTCGTCGCAACGTCGTCAACTTTGATTACCGCTCCGTCGATAAGAAAGTCAAGACTGTCTCTGCTTTCTCCGATTGCGTCCACGCCTGCGATAATATCGTCAATGTCGTCGTATAACTCGAATTTTCCGCTGACACGGAATTTGTTTTGTCTCAAAAAGTCAATCATATCGCTGCCGCTTTTAAAAGGTTTGTCGATAAAGTTGACGTTGTAGACGTTGACTTCGAGATTTCTTTCCGCAGTAATTTTCGGATCTAGATTTCTGATAGCGCCTGCAACTCCGTTTCGTGCGTTTTTGAGCGGCGTAACACCCGGCTTTGCATTGTATTTTTCCAGCTCGGACAGACGCATTATTCCTTCTCCCTGCACTTCCAGCACGCCCTTGTAGTCAATGCGCAAAGGCACAGATTTGATTGTCTTTACCTGTGCGGTTACGTCTTCGCCTTCCACTCCGTTGCCACGGGTTGCGCCTCTCACCAACTCGCCGTTTTCGTAAGTGAGATTGATGGTGAGTCCGTCGTATTTGTACTCCAACGAACAAAGCGGCAACTTGCCGTCTGCCGTTTTCAGTTTTTCCAGCCATGCTCTCAATTCTTCCTTGCTCTGACATTTGTCAAGGCTGTATAGTCTGCCAAGATGTCTTACGCTGTCAAATTTGCTCAAAGGCTGACCGCCTACTCTGACGGTAGGAGAATCGGCAAGCACTACGCCGCTCTTTTTTTCCATAGCGACAAGGTCGTCGTAGAGTTTGTCGTACTCTGCGTCGGCTATCGTCGGCTCGTCCAGCACGTAATATTGATATGCGTAGCGGTTGAGCTTATCTACCAGTTCTCTCATCTCGTCCATAAATTACCTCGATTGATTTTTGTCTATACGTATCGACTTTTTTGACCTAAATTATCTCAATTGGCGCCAATCTCATATTAAAGGTTTTGACGCCGAGTCCTTCAAATTCTATCCTAGCGTTTTCACCCATAATCTCTATTATTTTGCCTTCTCCAAAGCGTGTATGCCTTACTTGCTGTCCTACTTTGAATATCGACAAATCTCTGCCGGAAGATACGATTGTTTTCGGCGCTGCAAAAGCAGGCGTCGGCTTGCTGATGGTTATATAATCAATTTTGCTCTTTGGCGGAGTGTAATATTCTTCGTAAGGCTTTTTGTCTTCCCTTTCCTTTTCCAGTCCGCCTTCCTTCAAAAATCTGCTTGCCATTCCGTATTCTCTGCGGCCAAACCTGAAACGACTGGCAGCATTGGTAAGATACAATCTCTCCTTTGCTCTCGTAACGGCAACGTACATTATTCTGCGTTCTTCCTGCAAATCGTCGTCGTTGGCTGCGGCGCTCGATATTGGGAACAACCCTTCTTCCAGTCCTACCACAAATACGCATCTGAATTCCAGTCCTTTGACTCCGTGTATTGTGGCAAGAGTTACGCCGTCTTCCTGCTCGTCGCCGTCGTTGTCTGTCAATAGCGATACCGACTGCAAAAAATCGTCCAGCATCGGATTTTCGTTGTCCTTGCAATATTCCTTGACTGCCGTAACAAAGTCGTCGATATTTGCCAATCTGTTGGCGTCTTCCGTAACTCTTTTGTCGTACATGGAATCAAAGTCAATTATTTCTTTTGCCTGATCGATAAACTGGTCAAGCGGAAGATGCCGCACGTTTTCCAGCCTGAGCAGAACGTCGCTGAATCTGGCTATGTTGTTGGCTGTGGCTGATGGAAGTCCCAGTACGTGAACTCTCTTGATAGCGGTATAAAGACTTATTCCGTTGTCCTGCGCCGCCTGCATTATCCTGGATATTGCCCCGTCGCCTATTCCCCTTTTTGGAGTGTTGATGACTCTCAATATACTTTCGCTGTCGCTGGGATTGGCGATAAATTTGAGATAAGCCAAAAAGTCTTTGATTTCTTTTCTTTCAAAAAATTTGTTGCCGCCTACGACCTTGTAGGGATAGTTGTACAAAGCCAATTTTTCTTCGAAAGAGCGTGATATAGAGTTGGCTCGGTACAAAATGGCAAAGTCGCTGAATTTGTAGTCGTTGTAGTGCATAAGAGACGTGATTTGCTCCATAACGTAATCGGCTTCCGCCTTTTCGTCGTACAACGAACGATATACTATATTGGTGCCTTTATCCCCTTCCGTCCACAAATTTTTACCTACACGATTGTTGTTGTTGGCAATGATTTTGTTGGCAAGCGCCAATATGTTGCCTGTCGAACGATAATTGCGCTCCAATTTGTACAGTCTGCACCCCGCAAACTGCTCGTAAAACTTTTTGACGTTTTCTACTTCCGCCCAGCGCCAGCCATAAATACTCTGGTCGTCGTCGCCCACGGCAAAGACGTTGCCGTATTTTGCGGCAAGCATTCTTACGAGCATATACTGAATACGATTGGTGTCCTGAAACTCGTCAACGTGAATATACTGAAACTTTTCCTGATATTTTTCCAATATATCCTTGCGAGTGGTAAAAAGTTTGACAGTCCTGAGCAAAAGGTCGTCAAAATCGAGAGCGTTGTTGTCAAGCAGCGTTTTTTCGTATATGCGATATACCTGCTCAACCAAAGAACTGTTTCGTTCTTCTTTTATTCTTGCATAATAGGCGTCGGGGTCCAAGGCATGGTTTTTGGCATTGGATATATGCCAACGAACTATCTTATGAAAGTCCTTTTCCGTGTCTATTCCTATCTCGCCTATTATCCTTTTGATAATTCTGTTGCAGTCGCTGTCGTCGTAGATGGTAAAGTTGGGGCTGTATCCTTCGAGAGCGTCGATTTCCGCCCGCAAAATCTTTGCGCAAAGCGAATGGAAAGTAGATATGGTTACTTCGCTCCTTCCGGTAACCTGATAAACTCTCTCCTTCATTTCTCCTGCCGCTTTGTTGGTGAAAGTAATGGCAAGTATGTGATAAGGAGCAACTCCCATCTGTTCGATAAGATAAGCGATACGATATGTCAGCACCCTTGTCTTTCCGCTGCCTGCGCCTGCCAATACAAGTACGGCGCCTTCGGTATCAACGACGGGTTTTAACTGTTCGGGATTGAGCAATCGGGTATAATCCATATTTCCTCCAAAGCGTGAGTTAATTATACCATATTGCCCTGCAATTTTCAATAACATGAACTACTTTGCCAGTTTTTCTTTGAGATACCTGTCTTTGAGTTGTTTGTACCATTTTGAAGTTTGCAAAACAAGTCTCTGTCTGTTTACTTCGTCGTCAATCTCCGCAACGACCATTTCGTCGATAATTCTTGCTATCGGATTGGTAGCTACGACGTCTTCTTCGTCCATCATCTTTTCTACCGTTTTGTAGACTATATCTTCACGAGATTTGCTGAGAGAACGAGTTGCAATTTCGCAACGCTGTTGCTTTTCACGCTTGGCTTGCAAGCGAATTTTGGCCTGTTTAGCCAAAAAGTGCAAAGAAGTATCATGAGAGTCTTGCATAAATCCTCCGAAAAAAAGTTTTTTTATTAAATTTTGTTTATGAATTTCTTTTGACAACTATATAATACTATTTTTGTCGCTTTGTTACAAGCAAAATTTGAAAGATTTTTAAATTGCAAAAAATTAGTCCCAAAACGCATTATTTTTGCAAAATACGGGTTTTGGGAGCAATTTTTGACAATTTTTTGTAAAAATTTTGTCGTAATTTGTATAAATATAGTTAATAAATTTGAAAATTATTCAAAATTTGAATAAAAAAATAAACCCGTAACTTGCGTTACGGGAAATATTTATGCCTTGTTTCTCTTGCGAGCTGCTTCGGCTTTCTTCTTACGTTTTACGCTTGGCTTTTCGTATGCTTCACGCTTACGCAATTCTCCAATAATGCCGTCTCTTGCGCATTTACGCTTAAATCTTCTGATTGCGCTGTCCAAAGACTCGTTCTCTCCAACTTTTACTGTCGACATTGTTTTCGCCTCCTTCCCGCAGTTCGGAAATATTCTTTTATATCTTACCTTAATCTTTTGTTATTGTCAAATGATTTTTGTACATTACCCCATTTTTTCGTCCAGCTGTCTGCCGCCAATCAGATGAAAGTGCAGATGAGCCACGCTCTGACAACCGTGTTTGCCTTTGTTGGTTATTATTCTGAAACCGTCGTCCAGCCCGTTCTCAACAGCTATCTCGGCAAGTTTCTTTATCATTCTACCAACGACAACGGCTCTGTCGTCGTCAAGTTCCGCCACAGAAGCAAAATGCTCTTTTGGTATTGCCAACAGATGCACAGGCGCCTGCGGATTGACGTCTTTGATGACGATAAATTGTTCGTCTTCGTATACTTTGCTGCTTGGAATTTCTCCATTGACTATCTTGCAAAAAATACAGTCCATATTATTCTCCTTTGCGGCGGCACATAAGCACACCGTCAATTATTTTTTCTCCTACTGCTAGCACAATTGAGTCTGCGCTCTCCCCCTGCACTCTGCACCTGATATATTCTCTGCTATATCCTTCGGCATACTTTCCGTCGCTCTCTTCCGTCAGAATTTCTACTTCTTTACCTATGAATTTTGACATATAATCGTGTTTACACTCTGCTGCAACAACGACAAGGCTCTCCTTTCTTGCCTTGACGTCTTCACAAGCGACTCTTTTCATCTTTGCGGCGACAGTACCCTTGCGGGCGGAATACGGAAACACGTGCAATTGTCCAAAGCCCACTCTGCGCACAAAGTCTTCCGTTTCTTGCGCCTGTCGGGCGTCTTCGGTAGGAAATCCTACTATTACGTCGGTGGTCAGATTGGCGTCGGGATAAAACTCTCTTATCACGTTGACCTTGTCCAGATATTGCGACGTCGAATATTTTCTGTTCATTTTTTTCAGCACGCCGTCGCTGCCGCTCTGCAAACTAAGATGAAACTGCGGGCAGAACTTTTGCAACTTACGGGTGGCTCTCAACAACTCCTCGTTGACAACCGATACTTCCAGCGAACCAAGTCTTATTCTGCAATCAATCGACGACAAACTCTCAACCAACTGCGCCAGACTGCCGCCCCACTCCTTGCCGTATGACGATATATCTATGCCCGTAACGACGATTTCTTTGCAGGACGCTTGCAAGCGTTTACATTCTTGAAGCACCGATTGCATACTGCGAGAACGACTTCTTCCCCTGATATAAGGAATAAGACAATATGAGCAGAAATTATCGCAACCGTCCTGTATCTTGACGTAAGCTCTCGTTCGCTCGACGATGGCTTCGAATTCGTCTTCGTACTTTGTCGGCAAAGTTCCTACGACCACTCCGCTCTCTTCCAGCTTGTCCACCAATTTTGCTTTGTCTGCAACACCCGAAACGTAAGTAACGCCCCTTTTGGTTTCAAATTGCTGAGCGTTGTTTTGGGAAGCACAACCGCAAACGACTATCTTAGCGTCGGGATTGCATGCAAGGCAACGTGATACGTATTGTCTCGATTTACGCTCGGCTTCGTTAGTTACTGCGCAAGTATTGAGCAGATACACCTGAGCCCATTGCAAATCTTCGACCACTTCGTGTCCACGCTTTCTCAATTCTCCTGTCAGACAATCACATTCGTATTGATTGACCTTACAGCCAAGGTTGCATACCGCAATTTTCACTTGTTCATTTCTCCCATTTCGTACGTTGTCAAAGCGCACGCCACTATGGCGGCCGTTTCACATCTCAAAATTCTTTTACCAAGACTTACGACCTTTGCGCCCCTTTCTTTTGCCCTTTGCACTTCCTGCTCGTCAAATCCGCCTTCGCTGCCTATTATTATTGCCACCGATTGTGCGCCATTTAATCCTTCTATTTGACCTATACTGCCCCATTGTGCATTTTCGTAAGGCAGAATTATCACGTCGCATTCTGCCGCCACGTCAAGCATTTCGTCAAATTCTGCAAGGTCGTCGACAATCACTCTCTTGCTTCTGCCGCATTGCTTGCAGGCTTGCAGGGCAATCTTGTCAAGTCTTTCTTTGTTAAACTTGTTTTCGGACACGTATCGGGAGCGGAAAGGCAAAATTTCACCTACGCCCAATTCTACGCATTTCTGCACAATCAGGTCGAGTTTGTCCCCTTTTGGCAAAGCCTGACATAAGAGTATTCGTTTGTCGGGTTCTGCCTGATTGAGCATGGTCTTGTCTATCTCCGCCACGGCGTAATCTTTGTTTATTTCTGATATACTACATTCGTACTCCGTCGACTCGTCAAGACAAACGATTGCCTTGTATCCCACCTTGTAACGCAAAACTCTGGTGAGATGAGCAAACTCGTCTCCACGTATGATAATTCTGTTGCCCTGCCTGTCGCAGGGATTTGCAAAAAATCTTCTTATTTCCATTATACCGTCATTCGCAGAGCTACCCACTCACCCTGCTCTATCCTTTCTACAATAACGTATCCTTTTTTTTCAAAAGCACTCTCGACGTCGTCCTTTCTGTCCTTGATTATACCCGAAACGATTATATCCTTTCCGCTTCTGACATATTTGCCGAGTTCTCCCGACAGCCCTATCAATACGTCGGCTGTGATGTTGGCAATCACTACGTCGTACCTGGACGTTGTCTTGTCCAACAGATTGGCACTTTCTATATTCATCTTGTCTGCCACGCCGTTGAGTATTGCGTTTTCCCTTGCCACTCTCACGGCTTCGGGGTCTATATCGTAAGCGTCAACCTTGACGGCGCCCAATTTGACGGCGACAATGCCCAGTATTCCGCTACCCGTACCTACGTCCACCACGCTTTTGCCTTCGAGTCCTATGCTTTGCATAAGTCTTATGCACATAGACGTCGTCTCGTGTTGACCGGAACCAAATGCCGTTCCTGCGTCAATAAGCACCGTTTTGTCGTCAATCTCTCCGTCTATCCAGCACGGACGAATGGTAACGTCTCCTATCTTGACGGGTTGTTGAGTCTCTTTCCACTTTTCTACCCAGTCGTTGTCGTCGGTATCGGATATGACAAGGCTCAACTCTCCCAAATCAAAAGGAGAATTTTCTTTTAAAAATTGAAGCCTTTCATCAATCTGCCCAAGTATATCGTCCAGCTCGTCGGGCGTAAAATAGCCTTTGACGTACACGTCGTCGCCTTGATTAAGCACGTCTTCCGACACGTAGTCGTATAACACTCCTTGCTCGTCAAGCGTCTTGAAATCGTTGATGTCGTATATTCCCACGCCTTTGGAACCAAGCTCCTGCAATATATCAGCCACCAGTTCGCTGGCATCGCTTGTTGTTTTGATTGCAATTTCTTTGAATATCATAGTAAATTTATTATAATATAAGCCCACCGCAAAAGCAAGCATTTAGCAAATCGGACGACACTCCAAAACACAATTTGAAAACGGGGCAACGCTGTCTGCATCCGATGGGCGTTAGAACAAAAAACTCGCCTTGTTACCAAAGCGAGTTGTTTAGTTTATTTTTTGTTGTATTTTTTGATGAGCGGATATTGAGAATCGGTCAAACTGTCTTCAAATTCTCTGAGCAGTTTGAGTTGTTTGCCTGACAAGTTCTTTGGAGTTTCCACTTTGATAGTAACGTAAAGGTCGCCGTACGTATCCTTGCGCAACATCTTCATTCCGTAGCCTTTGAGCCTTATCTTCGTACCCGATTGAGTGCCTTGCGGAACTTTGAATTTTGCCATGCCCTTCATCGTCTTTATCTCTATATCCACACCGCAGGCGGCGTCGTAATAGCCGATTGGATATTCGGTATAAAGGTCGGAGCCGACACGCTTGAAATCAGGGCTGTCCAAAACGTACAAAACAAGCACGAGATTGCCCTTTGGTCCGCCGTTGCGGCCGCAGTTGCCTTCTCCCCTGATAGTCATATTGATTCCGCTATCCACTCCGGCAGGAATGTTGACGGTTACGTTCGCTTCCTTTCTGACGTATCCTGCGCCACGACAAGCCGAGCATTTTTCTTCAACGATTTTGCCCTTGCCGCCGCAATGCGGACATACGGTCTGAACTATCTGCTGACCAAACAGAGTATTCTGCGTCTTGCGTATTGTTCCCGTGCCGTTACAATGCGGACAAACCTTGACAGACGAGCCTGATTTTGCACCCGTTCCGCCGCAAGACGAACAAGTTTCGTCTCTGCTTACCCTTATGGTCTTTTTTACTCCATTGTATGCTTCTTCAAAGCTCAACGTTACTTTTACCTGAATGTCGTCGCCCGGTCTCGGTGCGTTAGGATTGTTGCGACCGCCGCCGCCAAAACCGCCGAAGAAGGAGTTGAGAATATCTTCAAACCCGCCGCCAAAACCGCTGCTGTCGCCGCCGCTAAAACCGCCGAAGCCTTGCGGACCGTTCTCGTCGCCGTATTGGTCGTAATTGGCTCTCTTGTCCTTATCGCTAAGCACTTCGTAGGCGTGATTGATTTCTTTGAATTTGGCTTCTGCTTCCTTCTTTTCCGCTTCGGTAGCGTTAGCAAATCTGTCGGGGTGCAATTTGATAGCCAGTTTTCGGTACGCCTTTTTTATTTCGTCTTCGCTTGCGCCCTTGGACACTCCTAATATTTCGTATAAATCCTTTGCCATAATTTCTCCAAAAACGTAGCCTATCAGCATAGGCTACGCTTTGTAATTGTCGTTATTATTTGTTTTCGTCGCCGTCGATGATTATGTCGTCGGGATTAACTTCTCCTTCCGTAGCGCCGTTTGCGTTGGCATTGGCATTGGCTTGTTCCTGAGCTGCCTGATACAATTTGGTGAAGATAGGTGCATTGGCTTTGCTCATCTCGTCAATGATGTTTCTGACTTTTTCTGCGTCGTCGGCACCAGCCAATTCTTCCTTAGCTTTTTTGAGCGCTTCTTCCAAAGTCTTCTTGTCTTCTTCGCTGAGTTTGTCGCCTGCTTCTTCAACAGCCTTTTCGGTGGCAAAAATCATCTGGTCTGCATCGTTTTTAGCGTCAACGAGATCTTTACGCTTCTTGTCTTCTTCGGCATATTTCTCGGCTTCTTTGATAGCCTTGTCAATGTCGTCGTCGCTAAGGTTGGTGGACGAAGTGATGGTAACGCTTTGCTTTTTGCCGGTACCCTTATCCACCGCTGTAACGTTGACTATACCGTTGGCGTCGATGTCGAAAGTAACTTCGATTTGCGGAATTCCTCTAGGTGCCGGTGGAATTCCGTCGAGTTGGAATCTTCCCAGTTCTTTGTTGTCGTTTGCCATTGACCTTTCGCCTTGCAAAACTCTGATGTCAACCGCCGTCTGATTGTTGGCTGCGGTAGAGAATATCTGCGATTTGCTGGTAGGAATAGTCGTGTTTCTGTCGATAAGTTTTGTAAATACGCCGCCCATCGTTTCGATACCAAGGCTGAGCGGAGTTACGTCGAGCAATACCACGTCTTTGACGTCGCCTGCCAATACGCCGCCTTGAATAGCTGCGCCCAAAGCCACACACTCGTCAGGGTTGATGCCCTTGAACGGCTCCTTGCCCGTGATGTTCTTAACTGCTTCCACTACGGCAGGTATTCTTGTAGAACCGCCTACCAAAATAACCTTGGCAAGGTCCTTGGCTTCAAGTTTTGCATCGGCAAGAGCCTTTTTGAGCGGAACGAGCGTTCTCGATACAAGCGAGCTTGTCAAAGCGTCGAATTTTGCTCTCGTAAGGTCGATGTCGATGTGCTTAGGTCCGTCAGCCGTCATAGTGATGAACGGCAGGTTGATGTTGGTCTTTGTAACGCCTGACAATTCGATTTTTGCCTTTTCTGCCGCTTCCTTGATTCTCTGCATGGTTGCAGGGTCGGTAGGAAGTTTGATGCCTTCTGTTCTTTCGAACTCGTCAATGATATATTTGACTATCGCATTGTCGAAATCGTCGCCGCCTAGCATCGTATCGCCGTTGGTGGACAAAACTTCAAATACGCCGTCTTCTATCTCCAAAATCGATACGTCGAACGTTCCGCCGCCAAGGTCGTATATCAAAACTTTCTGACCTTGATTTTCTGCTTTGTCCAGACCGTATGCAAGAGCCGCTGCGGTAGGTTCGTTGATAATTCTCAACACTTCCAGACCTGCGATTTTGCCTGCGTCCTTAGTAGCCTGTCTTTGGCTGTCGGAGAAGTATGCAGGCACCGTGATGACGGCTTGCGTTACCTTCTGACCGAGAAATGATTCTGCGTCTTCTTTGAGTTTTGTCAATATCATAGCACTGATTTCTTGTGGAGAATACTTCTTGTTGTCTATCTCCACTTTGTAATCGCTGCCCATATGTCTTTTGATAGAGCTGACAGTACGTTTAGCGTTGGCTATTGCCTGTCTTTTTGCAACCTGACCTACCAGTCTTTCGCCGTCTTTTGCAAAGCCGACTACCGACGGAGTCGTTCTTGAACCTTCTTTGTTAGCAATAACGGTTGCTTCGCCGCCTTCCATAACGGCTACGCAAGAGTTAGTTGTTCCAAGGTCGATACCAATAATCTTTCCCATATATTTGTCTCCTTTTTGATATTATTCTGTTTGTTGTTTCGCTACTACTACCATACTGTGTCTCAGTACGGCGTCGCCACGCTTATAACCTTTTTTGACTTCTCCCACGACTTTTCCTGCATTGTCCGGGTCGTCTACGCTCTGCACGGCTTCGTGCAGGTTGGGATTGAATTCTTCTCCCATTGCTTTGATTTCTTCGACGTTGTATTTTGCAAGTATATCCATAAACGTCTTTTTGGTAAGCTCGATACCCTTTCGCTGCGATTCGTCCTTCTGAGCTGCAATCGCCATATCCAGAAAGTCAGCTACCTGCAACATATCTTCTATTACGTTGTCCACTCCGTCGTTGTATCTCTGAAAAGCCAGCGTCTGATTTCTCTTTTTGTAATTGTCAAAATCTGCCTGCAATCTGATATACTGACTGTTGAGTTTGTCGTATTTTTCCTGCGCTTCGTCCTTTACGGCTTCGGTAGCGCCCTTGAATTCAAAGCTCTCTGCCTGACCTTCTGTTTGTCTTATGCTTTCTTCTTCATTCTTCTTCTTTGCCATATCTTATTCCTTCTTGTTGTTGTCTTGCAATACAATTCCTAGTTCTTTCAGCACACCAAGCACCTTTTTGTAGTCCATTCTTTCGGGTCCTATCACGCCTACGTGTCCCACTTCTTTGCCGTTGATGTTGTACTTTGCCGTTATCAACGCCATGTGTGCCAGTTCCGCATTGTCTTCGCTACCTATTCTTACGCAATATTCGATGTCGCCTTCTCCTTCCATGAGGTCGCACAGCTTTTCTTTGTGCGATACCACCGACATAAATTGTCTGACGTTGTCCACGTCCTTATATTCCGGATAATCGAAAATCTTTTCCGTACCTTCGACGTACAACTGCTCCTCGGTTGCGCTCTTGAAATCCATAACAAAAGCTATGACCTGCTCGTATATGCTCCTGAACGCTTCCAGTTCTTTGTCTAAACAATCGTCTCCGTTGGCAACTTCCGCAATACTCTTGCCTACAAAAGCCTTGCGCAACAACCCGCCTGCAACTTCGATAAAGTTCTCTTTGACGTCCTTAGGCAAATCAATCTGTTTGTTCTTGATGACGCCGTTGTCCGTTACGATAAGTACCAGCGCTGTGCCGTCGTACATATCAATTATTTTGATGTCCTTGATGACTATGTTGTCTGCGTTTGTTATCATAAGCATCGACGTATAGTTGGTAATGTCGCTGACGATTTTTGCACCGTTCTTTACCACTTCCTGCACCGATTTGAACTTCTCGTTGACTATCTCTCTTATCTGCTCGCTGTCGATGTCAGAACTGTCAAGTATGTTTTCTACGTAATATTTGTATGCCTTGGAAGACGGAATTCTTCCCGAACTTACGTGCGGTTGAGTCAGATAACCCATCTCTTCCAGCATCGACAATTCGCTTCTTATCGTCGCCGTCGATATTTCGGGCAAATATTGCTTTTGTATTGCTCCGGACGATATTGGCTCAACGTCGCTGATATAGCTGTCTATCAGCGCTTTGAGTACCTTCTTTTTTCTTTCAGTAAGATTTTCTCCCATTTTCGTCCTCTTAGCAGTCGTTATTTTAGATTGTTAGCACTCTCGTTCCTTGACTGCTAAAACTATTATACTACATATTATGGCTGTGTCAAGGTTTTTTAACAACAATTTATGTAAAATCGATGTCAAAAACAAAAAAATACCACGCCTTGCCGGCGTGGCATCTTTTATTGATTTATCTATTCTTATTTCTTGGTAAACGTTGCAACTCCCAATACAACGAGATTGCCGTCATCGTTGATGTATGCAAAAGCAGTTTCGTTCTTTTCTCCGTCTTTTTCCGTTACTTCGTAGATGTAAACTACACCGTCGTCGTTCTTCTTGCTGGTGTACTTAAATTCATCCGTTCTGCTGAAACCGAAAATGCTGATTTTTACTTCGGCCTTTCCCATAGCGCCGAGTTTAACGTAAGAATCACCGTTTACGTATGTACCGTTTACGCAACCTGCAAAGATAAACAGGCAAGATACGAGCATTACTGCTACAAGTGCTGCAACAACAATTTTTTTAGTCATAAAAATTGTCCTCCTAAGATATTTTTGTTTTCTACCTTTATTATATACAACGAGTTTTATTTGTCAACTAATTTTAATAATGTTCAAATTTTTTTCAAATCATTTTTATAAGTCATAGGTCTGACGCTGTACATTATTACGTCGCATATAAAAGCGACGTCGTCCTGACAGTCGTGGCGAAGCCACTCCGTTACTATTGCGTCGATGCCTTTGAGAAAATATCTTTGCATATAGTTGATTATTCTGGCGTCGCTTACTCCGTATCTTTTGTATATCGGCATGCACATATTGATTATCAGATAGTCGTCTATATCGTCCGTTCTGAAAGTATGCGAGTTGTCGGCATAAATCTTGCACAGCCTTTTGTGTTTCTTGATATATTGCAGGTACGGCATAAGATATTTTGGAGAGATAAAATTCAAATCGTCTTTGTCAATACTGCCGATATTTTTGAAATCCAGCTTCAAATCATAACTGCATTCGTCCAAAAAATTATTTATCAAATTTTTGTGAGTATCTTCAAAAAGCTCTGCCGTATTGTCGTAATGCGCATAGAACGTCGAGCGATTTACTCCTGCCTTTTTGCATATATCCACGACCGTTATCTCGGAAAATTCTTTGTATTCCAGCAACGATACCATGGCGCATTCCATTTTTTTTGACGTATTTGTGTATTTTGATTGCGATTTGTTCATACGAAACCCCCGCTTTAATTTCATTCATTATAGCAGATTTTTTGATTAAAAGACAATATTAAACCGACAACATTGTCCGTTTGTGTCGTGGTTTTAATCTTATGGACATATGATACTTAATCTTGGGGAATATGTGAGTAAATCGGAGATTATCCGACTTACTCCATAGTCCCTTGTTTTTTGCGTTAGTATTGCGGTAACACTATCGCGCCTACGAAATTGTAAATGATTTTTACTTCCTGTATTTTTCTCCCGTAGTATACCTCCGTCTCTCCGATATATATCTTGTCGATAAAACTATGCAGAATTTCGGGCGTCAGCTCCTCGATAAAAACGTATCGCTCTGCCATCTTTAAGAATTTTTTCAGATTATCGTTGTCCTGTTCCGTGACGGCGATAGTCTTTTTTAATTCTTCCGCTTTCACCCTTAATTCCGCTTGTTCCGTTTCATACGACTTGGCAAGAAAATCAAAGCGTTCGTCCGTTATCCTTCCTTTCACGTTATCTTCGTAGAGTTTACGGATGATTCCGTTTATCTCTTCCACGCGATTGGAAAGTTTCGTTAGTTCGCTTTTTGCCTTGGCTTGCGCCTTTTGCCGTTCCGTCGTTGTCGATTGCAAGTAATTCTCCACAAATTCCTTTTCGTGCAACATAACGTATTCGCAGGTTTTCCGTAAATCGCACAACACCACGTTATACAGGTTATCCACGCGTATTCGGTGCGGCGTACACAGTCCTTTCTTCTTTTTGCGATAGGTAGAGCAGTAAAAATGGTCGTACTCGTGATTTTTCGCATATCGCTGTATCGTCAGATTGCTTCCGCAGTCCTCGCAGAGAAGCAAGCCCGAAAACATATTCTTCTCGCTCGATTTGATATATACCCGTTTATGTTCCCGCATTTTCTGAACGGTGTCGAATGTAGCCTTGTCTATGATAGCCGGTTGTGTTTGCTCGAAAACTTTCCATTCGTCTTTCGGACGAAAAGACGTTTTCTTGCTCTTAAACGATTTGCGGTAAGTCTGAAAATTGACTGTGCAACCCGTATAAGCCATTTGCACGAGAATATACCGTATCGTGGACGGATTCCATATTTCGGGATACGGACTTCTGCCGCGATATTTCATTCCTCGCCTCATTGCGTACAGTTGCGGCGTTTCCTTGCCTTCTTCCGTCAATCGTCTTGCAATATCGTTTACCTTTAACCCGTCTAAATACAAAGCAAAAATCTCTTTCACTGTTTCGGCGGCTTCTTCGTCGACAATCCATTTTTCCCTGTCGTTCGGATCTTTGATATATCCGAACGGCGGAAGAGTGGACAGATGTTTTCCCGAATTTCCCTTCGTTTTGAGAACGGCTTTGATTTTCTTGCTCGTGTCCTTTGCATACCATTCGTTCATAATGTTCTTGAACGGCGTAAAATCGTTGTCCGCAACCGAAATCGTATCTACTTGGTCGTTTATGGCAATGAAACGAATATCCGCGTTCGGAAAGAATATTTCCGTGTAATATCCGACCATGATGTAATCCCTGCCGAAACGGGACATATCTTTGACGATGATCGTAGAGATTTTTCCTTCTTCCACGTCCGACATCATTCTCTGAAAATCGGGGCGGTTGAAATTCGTTCCCGAATATCCGTCGTCGATATAAAATTCGGCGTTTGTAAAGCCGTGTTCTTTTGCGTATTTTAAGAGCATCTCCTTTTGATGA
Organism: Christensenellales bacterium; assembly: GCA_051883395.1. GTDB lineage: Bacteria > Bacillota > Clostridia > Christensenellales > UBA3700 > HGM11368. The sequence goes on from JBJETQ010000005.1 coordinate 31,501, forward strand.
ACGATACTGTTGCTATCTCCGACGAGCTCGTCGTCGCGGCTCAATCTCCCGTATAATGCGGTTACTTTATCACCTCCGTAATAAGTTTTTGTAGTATTTTTCTTCGCTATCTGTATTCCTGACATTATTTTTTACCTCCGTCTGAACGCAAACAGCGAGTTCGTTCTGATATTAAATTGTCCGATTGCCGAGCGATCAGCCGCTGCATGATATCCAGCGGAGTTTCGACGGCATTCTCTTTTTCTTTCGCGATCACAACAAAGGTTTTATCCCCGATGGTGTGATACTCTAATCTGTAATTAATGTCTTGGGTTGTAGTTTGTAAATTGGTAGTAGCTTGGTTTTCCGTAATTTTGATCTCCTTATCATTGATTTCGATTACGCAAAACGGCAGGAAGAGTATCGGCTACTGATTTAATGTGCCGTTTTCTT
>JBJETQ010000006.1:0-31907 GCA_051883395.1 Christensenellales bacterium
GAGTTGATTTTTACGTCTCTCGACACACTTCCCTTCAACGACACTGCCGTAAATATCAAGGCAAAATTGCAAAATATCAACTCCGACAAACGCACAAAAGAAAATTTTCACTCCGATTTGTTTGTTGTGGACAAGTCTACTTGGGGCAACAACTCCAATCTCCAACAAAAAATGGAAGCTCTGCTCAAAGCACGCTCACGCAAAAAGGCAGTAAAAATTACTTATCACGACAGGGGCGGTAATCTTTCTGAGAGAGTTATCGAGCCTTACGTGGTGGTGTACGGCGGCGGTATCTGGTACATATATGCCTGGTGTCGTATGCGCAATCAGATGCGTACTTTCAAAATTAGCCGTATCACTCATATATTGCCTACCGACAGCGACTTTAAACCGAGAGAATTTACCAATGCCTGGAAGATAGCATATAAACTGGACAATGCTCAGGAAATCAGCATAGTGCTAAAAGTCAACAACGCTGCTCGTTACGACGTGGAAGAATGGTTGGGCGTAGAAGCCGTCAACAAAGCCGAACAGGGCGACTACTGGATAGCTCAGGCTTACGTTACCACAGGCGACAAGCTGATAGACAAATTGCTCTCCTATCGTGAAAACGTGGAAGTTTTGTCCCCCATCTCGATACGAGATAAAGTCAAAGAAAGCGCAATGAATATCGCTAAACTCTATAAATAACTCTATAAATAAAATTATGAACAAGCAAGAAAATCTGCATTCTCAACAAGTATACAACCCAAACGACCCTGCAATTATGGAAGAACAGTTGCAAAGATTGGAAATGCTCTACGACTTCAACGCCACCAGACCAAGCCAACTGCAACTACGCCAGCAACTGCTCAAAAAGATGTTTGCGGAGATAGGCGAAGATTGCTATATCGAACCGCCTTTTCACTCCAATTTTGCGGGCAAGCACGTACATTTCGGCAACGGCGTCTATGCCAACTTCAATCTTACGCTCGTAGACGATACACACATTTACGTAGGCGACCACACCATGTTTGCTCCCAACGTAATAGTCGCAACAGCGTCGCACCCTATCTGCCCCGCCCTTAGAGAAAAGGCATATCAATTCAATCTGCCAGTTCATATCGGCAAAAATTGTTGGATTGGCGCAGGCGCAATCATTTTGCCGGGAGTTACGATAGGCGATAATACCGTTATCGGCGCAGGAAGCGTAGTAACCAAGGATATTCCGTCTAACGTCGTTGCCGTCGGCAATCCGTGCAGAGTATTGCGCCCTATCGACAAACACGACGACGTATATTATTATCGTGATAAAAAAATCAATTATGATAATCTTGACTGATATATCCTGATTAGGTTAAAAAATGCACATAAAAAAGCACGCTTATTGCAAGCGTGCTTTTTAGCTTTTTTATTATATTCTCTTGGCTATCTCGGTAAGAAAATCACGGGTTTCCAACTTATGCACCTGCATCTCGCCCTTGTACAGCGAAGCAAGGTCTCCCGTCATATAGCCGCTTTCGATAGTGTCAATCGTGGCCTTTTCCAATCTGTCGGCATAGCCAGCCAAATCTTTGAGTCCGTCCAGTTCGGCTCTTTTGCGCAATGCGCCCGACCATGCAAAAATGGTTGCGACAGGATTGGTTGACGTAGGTTGTCCCTGCAAATATTTGTAATAGTGTCTGGTAACGGTACCGTGTGCCGCTTCGTACTCATACTTGCCGTCAGGAGATACCAGTACCGAAGTCATCATTGCAAGAGATCCGAACGCAGTTGCAACCATATCGCTCATTACGTCGCCGTCGTAGTTTTTGCACGCCCATATCATACCGCCGTTGCTTCTTACCACTCTTGCCACGGCGTCGTCAATCAAGGTATAAAAATACTCTATGCCTGCCTGTTCGAATTTTGCCTTGTACTCCTGCTCGTATATCTCGGCAAAAATATCTTTGAATCTGTGGTCGTAGGTCTTGGAAATTGTGTCTTTGGTGGCAAACCATAGGTCTTGTTTTGTATCGAGCGCATAGTTGAAACAGCTTCTTGCAAAGCTCGATATACTCTTGTCGGTGTTGTGCATGCCCATAGTTACGCCTGCACTCTTGGAATAATCGAAAATGTCTATTTCTCTGTGTCCCTGCTCGTCGTCAATGACAAGTTTTGCCTTGCCACCCTTGGACACGTATCCTTCTACGTCTTTGTATATGTCGCCGTAAGCATGTCTTGCTATGGTGATAGGGCTTGTCCAGGTAGGAATGTAAGGCGTGATGCCTTTGACCATAATCGGCGCTCTGAAAACCGTGCCGTCGAGTATTGCTCTGACGGTACCGTTTGGACTTTTCCACATCGAAGACAGATTATATTCCTTTACCCTTTGAGCATTTGGAGTGATAGTAGCGCACTTTACGCCCACACCGTATTTGACTATTGCGTTGGCAGAGTCAACGGTAACCTTATCTTTGGTGGCTTCTCTGTTGACAAGTCCAAGGTCGTAATATTCGCTTTTTAGGTCTACAAAAGGCTCGATAAGTATTTCTTTTATCCATTGCCAGATTATTCTTGTCATCTCGTCGCCGTCAAGCTCAACAATCGGCGTTGTCATTTTGATTTTTGTCATATGCGTCTCCGTAGTTTTATTTAGCTACATTATAATAGTTTCGATGGGTTTTTGCAAGCATTATTGCATTGCTCGTAATGGTTAAGCACGTCAGATTTGAAAGAATATCGTGCCTTAGCGTTTTTTTGTCTTATGGCTTCTTCCACAAGCATATCGATAAGCCTGTCATAATCTATGTCTTCTTCTTCAAACAAGTAATATGCCATGGAGCCGGGTATGGTATTGACTTCGTTGATATAGATTTTGCCTTGTCTGTCTATCATAAAGTCCATTCTCACTACGCCCTTCATATCCAGAAATTCGTATATCTTTGTTGCGTATTCATAGATTGTTTTCTTTGCCTTGTCGGATATTTCGGCAGGATATATCCTTCCGCTACCGCTCATCTTACCACCGATATACTTGTCTTCAAATGTCAGAAAATCTTTCCAGCCCACAGGTTGTTCGGGTGATGACAAAATCAATTTGCCGTCATAGGCGACGATAGCTACGTTTACTTCGTCAAAGTCCGTCAACGCCTTTTCTGCTATTATCTTGTCGTCAAAACAAAATGCCGTTTCTATCGCATCAATCAATTCCTGTTGGTCGCTGGCTATCTTAATACCTATCGACGAGCCTTGCGACGAAGGTTTGACGATAATCGGAAAAGATAATTTGTCGATTATATATTGAGTTTTTGCTTCGTCATAGTCTTTTTTGTTGACGCTTATACTCTCCACGCTTCTGCACCCGATATATCTGAATACAGCCTTTGAAACGCTCTTATTCATTGCCACGGCACTTGCACAAACGCCTGCGGAAGTGTAAGGCACGCCGACGCACTCAAAGAAGCCTTGTAATACTCCGTTTTCGCCGTCGCCGCCATGTGTACATAGCACCACGCAATCGACTTCGCATAGTTTTTTGGCAAACAAACGCCCCTGCTTTATCAACGTCTTGCCCCTGAAATAAACTTTGTCTGCGTTGTTGCTGTTCCATTTGATATAGCTGTCTATCTCCAACGGCCTTGTCGGCAGATAAAAATCGTCATTTTCGTACAACAACGGATAGACGTTGTAGTTGTTGGTGTTGACGTTGGCGCAAAGTTGTACGCCCGTGATAATAGATATATCCCTTTCGCAGGAATTGCCGCCGAATACTACCGCTATGTTTTTCATATTCACCTCAATAATTGTCGGTCAAATCGTTCTGGATAAGGACTACGCTGTTTTTGTCCACTATCTTTTTCAATACGTTCTGCGCCTGTTCAAGGTCCTTGACTACGTAGATATTTCTCAACTTCATTCCCTTTTCTATCAGACCTTGCATAAGGTACTTTGCGTTGACGCCTATCAAAATCGCTATATCTACTTTGTGAGCCATGTAGCCGCCGAGTTCTATATTGATTTCTTCGCCTTCCGCTCCCAATTCAACAATCCCTTGCGACATCACTATCTTCTTTTTGTCTTCAAAAAACTCCAACGTGTCTATTGCATACATTGCACCCTTCTTGTTGGAATTGTAGCTGTCGTCTATCACGGTAACGCCGCCGTATAAATTGCACACCTGCAACCTATGCTCGACTGCGCTTATTTCCTTTATTCCTTCGGTTATCTGACTGACACTCATACCCAAATGATATGCCACCGCCACGGCAAGCAGAATATTCTGAATGTTATGTCTGCCTATGAGTTTGGTTTTTACCGTGGTCTTTTCGTCGCCAACGTACAAGTCGAACGTACTGCCTTCGCTGTCGCAACTGACGTTATTTGCCTTTACAAACCCGTCCTTGCCCACGACGATAGGATTTTTTGACCGTATCTTGCATCTGTCCAGATACTTACATTCTCCGCTGAAAAAACAAGGCTTATCACCAAGATATTCCGCCAGTTCGCATTTGGTGTCTATTATATTTTCTATCGTTCCAAAACTCTCTAAATGCTGATTTTCTATTCCTGTCAAAATTCCTATATCGGGCTTGGTCATAGCGCAAAGCTCGGCAATATCTCCCTTGTTTCTCGCACCCATCTCCACAACGAAAATCTGCGTATCGGCAGGCATCTGTTTGAGAGAAAGACATATTCCCATGGGAGTATTGTAATTATGCGGTGTGCAAAATGTTCTGAACTTTTGGGACAGTATCGTAGTCAGAAATCTTTTGACGGAAGTTTTGCCGTAACTGCCTGTAACGGCGATTTTTACAAGTTCTTTTTTGTCGTCAAGAGTTTTGGTTGCTCTTTTGACATAGCCCCTTTTGATTGAGTTTTCCATAGGAGCGACGATGGCAAGCGATAACCTGAGCAACGTAGTCTGCACAAAGAAAATAAGCGGACAAAGCACGTATTGCATGGTAAAACCGTCTATGCTTATCAGTCCGCCCAGCAAGACTAATGCAACGCAAACGACCGCAGTCAGAAAAATAAAACAAGCCGTCAGCCTGCACGCTCTCGGAGTCAGACGAAAGTTTTGTCTCGCTTTGCACCTTGCCGTGTCAATGGCCTGATATATAGCTATCAAAATGATGCACGCAGGTATTGCGTAATGAAGTTTTTGAAATTCGCTCAGAATTGCGGTAAGATATACCGTATAGGTTATTATGCAGCTTGCAACTCCGCTTGAAACAAGTTTTGACGATACGTATTCGGTTTTTGCGGTTTTTTTGTAACAATAGCCGTCGAGTTGAACAAGCGTCAACAATCTATGGCACATCGCTACCACAAAAAAACCAATCACTATACCCACGATAACGTCAATCATTCAGTTTAAGCCACTCCCACACCGTATTGACAAAGTCGCCAAGCCTTTCTATATAACACCAATGTCCGCCCTTCAAATAAACCAACTGAGAGTTGTGGATATTCTTGTTGAGCCGCTTTGCCATATATCTGGGAGTGTCCTTGTCATGTTTTCCCCACACGATAAGCGTTGGGCAATCTATTGTATGCAAAATATCGTCCTGATGATAATTGACAATATTGACAAACGTCCTTTTCATCACGGGGTCAAGTTCCCGATAGTCCTTTGAACCGCATCTTTCGGTACTCTTTCCCAAGGCTTTGAGAATTTTGAATCTGAGAGTTCTGAGCGCTTTTTTGAGCGTCATTCTCGGTTTGAGTCCCGCACTATCTACCAATATGACAGCCTTAGCTCTGTCGGTGGTGGCTGCCAGCTGTATAGCTACTCTCCCGCCAAAAGAGTGCCCTACCAAAGTCGCCTTTTCTATTCCCAGACATTCCATCACTTCTTCTACACCGTCGCAATAGTCCTGCAAGGTCAATACCCTGTCAATTTTACTACCACCAAAACCGTAAAAATCTACAAGAATACACCTGTATTTTTTGCAAAAAAATTGAGCCACACCCCAAAAGCTGTCTATACTTCCACCCCAACCGTGTAAAAATACGATGTCTTTCGAGCCGTGTCCCACGACCTTAAAATTCAGAATAAGCGACCTCCTATTTTCTCCACATGATTATCGCATCTTCTGTATTATTATAATAATTTTTCCTTACTCCTTCGCTTACAAAGCCGAATTTTGCGTACAAATTTTTTGCCGCCGTATTACCTGCGCCCACTTCAAGAGTTACGGCATTTATATCTCTTTGTAGGCACTCTTGTAACAAATCTTTCATCAGAGCGCTTCCGATTCCTTGTTGTTGCCACTTTGCGTCCACGGCTATATTGTTGACGTCTGCTTCGTCTATAACCGTGTAAAAGCTATAATATCCTACGACTTCTCCGTCTACAATGGCAACCTTTGCAACAGCCCTTTCATCGTCTGCCAATTTTTCGATATTTGCTCTGCTCCAAGGCGACGCTATGAGAGCGTTTTCTATCTCAAAAACTCGCTCAACGTGTTTTCGTTGCATAGCGACAATTTCAATTTCCATCTTTTTCTCTCTCTGCCTGCGATTTTTTCATATACAGCGGAATCAGCTTTCCCTGCTTGCCGTTGCTCAATTTCCACTTAGCTATTTCCAACAGCTTTATCGGCTCGGCATAGCTGCTTTTGTACAATACGACGTCGCCCATCTCGTTTAGTTGCTCATCATTATATATGCAAAACTCGTTGATGTTTTGCCAATTTCCGTCGATTTTTGCCGAGTAATATTCTCCGTGTCCGCAATCTATTGCCGCTACTTTGTATTTGTCGTCGCAGCCGTATGCCATTACTTCAAATTCCGTAAGCGGCAACGTGGTAAGCGACCATGCCGTCGCCAAAGCCTGCGCCGTGGCTATACCTATTCTTATACCCGTAAAAGAGCCTGCGCCGACTACGCAAGCCACGCCGTCCAACTCTCGGACAGTCAAAGACAGCTCTTGCAGAACTTCGTCTATCAAGGGCAGTATTACGCCGTTATGTTTTTTGTTGCCGTCGCTTATTCTGCTTGCAACTCTTTCGCCGTTAAGCGCCGCAACTACAAGGCGGTCGGATACGCTGTCTATTGCCAGAATCTTCATACTATTTCTATTTCCCTGCTATTGTCGTCTATCGTTGTGATATTGATGATAATAGGCTCTTTTATATTTTCAAATTTATTCCACTCTATCACGCACACGCCGCCCATGTCGAGATAGTCGGCAAGTCCCAATTCGTACAACTCGTCTTCGCTCTGCGCCCTGTACATATCAAAATGATACAACGTCAGCCTGCCTTCGTAACTTTTCATAAACGTAAACGTCGGAGAAGTAACGACGTCGGTTATACCCAAAGCCAGCGCCAGACCTTTGGTGAAAGTAGTCTTGCCGGCTCCGAGATTGCCGTTTAACAAAATAACTTCTCCGCCTTTGAGAGAATGAGCAACTTGTGCGGCTATTTCATAAGTATCCTGTACGCTGCGACTAATTTTTTTCATAAGTCAATTATATTATACTTGACATCAATTTGCAAACGATTTATAATTTGAATAAATCAAATATATTCTTTGAGGGCAGGTGCAATTCCTCACCGGTGGTATAGTCCACAAACGTCGTAAATATTTCTGCGACGCCGAATAGGTTAAATTCCTATACCGACAGTATAGTCTGGATGAGAAAGGAAGATTATTATGAAAGTTTTTACCGTGTCTAAGGCAAGGTTTCTTGCCGTTACTGCAATTATGGTTGCCGTTGCCAGCGTTTTGAGATTGCTCGATTTCAGCTTGCCTATTCTCCCTTCGTTTTTGAAGATGGATTTCTCTCTTGCGCCTGCTATCATTTCGACGTACGCATTGGGGCCTTTGTCGGGCTTTTTGGTGGTATTGCTGACGGAATTGCTGGCAATCACTTCTACCGTGTCAAGCGGCGTAGGCGAGCTGTGCAACATTATGCTCGGCACTCTGATGGTGGTGCCTGCGGGACTTATTTACAACAAATATACCACCTTCAAAGGAGCTGTTGCAGGAGCTTTGACGGGTACTATCCTTATGTCGTTGCTCAGCCTTGTAACCAACTATTTTATCACCTATCCCGTCTATTACAACTTTATGCCGCAGGAAGTAATCTTAGGAATGTATCAGGCAATTTTGCCATCGGTCAAAAATATCTTCCAATGCCTGTTGATATTCAATTTGCCACTCACCTTCTGCAAAGGTTTTGCTTCTTCTCTCATTACGTTTTTGCTTTACAAACGTCTGTCTCCTATCATCAAAGGCGTCAAGAGCAAGAGCCGCAAAGTGCAACCGGTTGCCGAAAGCTCTGTTCAATCGCAACCTGCTGACGGCACTGCGACAGCAGACGTAAATGAAGCTAAAATTGACGAAGCCACTTTGTCCGAAGTCTCTGACAAGCCTGTTGATAATAACGACTCAGAACAATCTGAGTAATGTATTTTAAACAAAAAGCTACGCTCGTAAGGGCGTAGCTTTATTTGCTCATTTCATCTATTTTACTATATCTATCGACGCACTGGTTCCTAGTCTGTCGGCTCCTGCTTCTATCATTCTGAGTGCCGTCTGTTTATCTCTTATTCCGCCGCTTGCCTTGACTTTTAGTCCTTGGCAACTCCTTTTCATCAACGCCACGTCTTCTGTCGTTGCTCCGCCCGTCGAAAAGCCCGTGGACGTCTTGACAAAATGCGCTCCTGCTTCGGCGCAGAGACTGCACGCCTTGACTATTTCTTCTTTTGTGAGCAGACAGGTTTCTAAAATGACTTTTACAGTAACGCCGCAACCGTCGACAACGGCTTTTATGTCCCGTTTTACTCCGTCGTAGTCTCCGTCTTTCATCAGTCCTACGTTGATGACCATATCAATCTCGACGGCGCCGTTATTCACCGCTTCTTTGGCTTCCGCTACCTTGATTGACGTCGTGGTTGCTCCCAATGGAAAGCCTACCACGCACGCTACGTTGACGCCGCTACCTTCGAGCAGACGGCTGGCCTGTTCGACTCTGCATGCGTTGACGCACACGCTTGCAAAACCATATTGAATTGCTTCTTTGCATAATTTTTCTATGTCTTGTTTGCTTGCCTGCGGTTTGAGAATAGTATGGTCTATGTATTTTGCTATATTCATTTTATTATCTCCATTATCAGTTTTCTATCGTCAGGTTTGTCTTTTGCTATTGCAAAAGCTCCCTTTATTTTGTCCTGCAAATACAGGTGTTTGCTATGATTGTAATACATTGTAGCTATCAAGTCGCCTTTGTGAACTCTGTCGCCAACATTTACCAGGGTTTCTACTCCTACATACGGGTCTATCGTGTCGTCGACCTTTAATCTGCCGCCGCCCATATCCCTTACAGATTCGGCAATTGCCATAGCGTCAACTTCGGCAATATATCCGTCTCTGCACGCAATTATCTGTGATGAATATCTTGCACTCAGCAACTGTTCTGGACGACGTATACAAGTCGTATCTCCGCCTTGTGCCGCTACCATTTTTTCAAAGACTTCGTATGCCTTTCCGCTTTCCAATGCGTCCAACACCCGTCTTTGCGCATTATCCGTTCCTGTACTTTCGAGCAATCGTGTTGCCAATGCGACCGAAACTTCGTAGAGTCTGCCTTTGCTCTCGTTTCTTAATACTTTTATTGCGCCGTAAACTTCCAGACTGTTGCCCACAAAATTACTGAGCGGGCTGTTCATATCGGTAACCAATGCGCTTATATTTCTGCCGTTTGCTTTGCCTATATCTACCATAAGCCTTGCAAGTTTGGTTGCGCTATCATGGTCTTTCATAAATGCGCCCTTGCCGCATTTGACGTCAAGAACGATATTTTTTGCGCCGCCTGCCAGCTTTTTTGACATAATCGACGACGCTATCAATGCGGTGCTGTCAACGGTTGCGCTGACGTCTCTCAATGCGTATAACTTTTTGTCGGCAGGACAAATCTGACCAGTCTGACCGGCTACGGCAATGCCTATTTTGTCTACCTGCCTGTAAAATTCCTGCGGAGTCATAGACACTTTCAAGCCCTTGATTGACTCTAATTTGTCGAGAGTGCCGCCTGTATGTCCCAATCCCCTGCCGCTCATCTTTGCGCCAATCATTCCGCAAGCAACGACTGTGGGTAAAACAATGAAAGTGGTGCTGTCGCCCACTCCCCCGGAACTGTGTTTGTCGGCGGTTAAATCTCCGTAACAAGACAATTCTAACTTGTCTCCGCTATCTGCCATTGCGTTTGTCAACGAGATGGCTTCTTGGTCGGACATGCCTTTGATAACTATTGCCATAAGCAAAGCCGTGGTCTGATAATCGGCAATTTCACCGCTCATCAACCCGTCTATCCAAAAATCGATTTGCTCTCGGCTAAGCTGTCTGCCCGCCTTTTTGCTCTCTATTATCTCGATTATATTCATAGCTTCTCCTGCTTTTGCAAGTTTGTATCAAAGCATGCACCTGTTGTTTGTCAACGCCTGGCTCACTTTTGAGTTTGCTTGCCCGATAATACACGTCGCAATCGAAACATACCGTAGCCTTTAAGCCGTAATTATCGTATACGCCCTGCACGATTTGTTCCACCAACGATTGTCTTTGAGAAAGTGAAAAAATCGGCTTGGTCGTGGCGCAAATAAGCGCCTGGTCGTCAGCTATAAGACAAATTACGCTGTCTATAAGCTGATTCTGCTCAACGTACTGTTCGATATTTGTTTCGGAATTGCATGCAATTACGCTTGCCACACACATAGCTATCACAAAACTTTTCATACCCTATATATGTGCAAGTTTTGCGATTTTATTCAGTTTGTTGCGAGTTGTATCTCGTTACGTTGGTTCCGTCGGACCACAGTTGTTCCAAAGAATAGAGCCTGCGTGTCTCCTCATGGAAAATATGCACTATTACGTCGCCGTAGTCTACTACCGCCCATCTGCCTTCCTGCTTGCCTTCGCTTCTGAGTGGCTGTCTTCCCAGCTTTGAAATTTCTTCGTCAACATAGTTGGCAAGAGCCTTGACCTGAGTAGTAGAACGTCCCGAACAAATGATAAAGTCGTCGGCAATCACAGTCAGATGTCTTATGTCCACTACGACTATATCCTGTGCCTTTTTGCTGTCTAGTATCCTGCAAATCTCTTGTGTTAAATCCATATTGCTCCTTTTGATATTTTTATTTTTTCGTTAGTAAATACGTCTATTCGACGTCAATTTGTATTTCTATAATATTCCACAGCTTGTTTTGTCAGCGGATATATATCGCCGCCACGCTCGGTAAGATAACTGTATTGATGTTCTATACAAGCGACAAAACCTGCGTGCAAATCTCGTGCGATAATCTCTCTGAGCTTTTGCACTCCGTCAAAATCTCTGTCTTCTTCCAACATATCGGCGCAGAATATCAACTTGTCCAAATCGCTCATATCCGGCTTGGCTGTGGTATGATACCTTATTGCCTGCAATACGTCGTTATCGGTTATTCCATAATCGTTATTTGCCTTTACGCAACCTGCAAATTGATGAAAAACAGGCGTACCTATGCTGTCTTGCGGAATAGTAGCGTGAGATATATCCTTGTCTTTTTTTGCACAGTCATGCAAAAGTCCTGCAAGTAAAACTTTGTCGCTATCAAGCCCCAGATTTAAATCACAATTGAGTTTCAATGCACAGTAAGCTACTCTCAGACAATGGCGATACGTTCTTTCTCCCACTTGGTCGAGCAGTTTGTCAGCCATATCTACGCTCAGACTTTTGTCGATACGTATCGACTTATCGATATACAAATTGTTTTTGGCAATATATCGTGCGACGCTCTTTGGCACGTTTCTTACCAGTCCGAGTCTTGCTTCCAGCCTTATCAACGTGGAAGAAACGTCCTTAGGAACGTAGTCTTCTACAACAATCTCTGCTCCACGAGAACGCCAGTATTCAGCCGCACCTTCTACTTCTCTCTCTCTACCGCTTCTGACAAATACAACCAGTCTGAAAGAGCGGATAATTTGTTCCGGATTTCTCCATGTATCAAGGTCGACCAGACTATCGCCACCTATAACAAAATCAAAATCTCCCAATCTTTCTCTGTACAGCGGCAGCGTAATATAACTGTAATTGTTGTCGGGTCTTTCCCTTTCGAGAGCGCATATCTCAATATCCTTGCGACCTTCTATCGCCGCTTGCAACATCTGCAACCTTTCGTCAAATTTGTTTTCACAGTTTTTGTATCCCGGATTGTTTGACGGAGCAAATACCACTCTTTCATAGCCGTGTGCAAGCAGATATTGAGCCATATCCATATGGCCGTCGTGAACGGGGTTGAAAGTACCGCCTAATAACGCTGTTTTCATATTTTTATTATATATCAAAATTTTTACTTTATCAATATCAATTTGGTTTGCAAAGACGAATTTTTGGCAACAATATCGATATGGGCGTTTATTTTGATAAACTATGGCTATGTATCATAGCCTTTTTGGCTACCGTCATAATGCTGAGCTTTGTCGGACTTAAATTATGGCTGTGTCTTCTTATCGCTTTTGTTTTGTCATTGTTGATAATTCTTATTCTTATGACTCGCAATCGTCCTTATCGCAAAACTATGCGATACGGCGACTGGGTTACATATTACGTAATTCACGGTCAAGGCGAATTTATCGCTCTGCTTGACAAATTGTGTCCGTCGGCCGAAATAACAGACAAAAAAGATTACATTCTTTTTGACGAAAAACCTGTGTTTGTATGGCTCAAACTTTCATCGATTTCTCCCGATTCCGTCGCACATATTTGCTCCGTCTGCATCAAAAATAACATTGATTTTGCATACGTTATCTGCTCGGAGAGCAACAAAAACGCTCTATACTTTTCCCAAAGAATTTCTAACGTAAAACTTATATTTTGCAATATCAGACGTGTGTACAAAGCGACGGCAAAGCAAGGTCTGCTTCCGTCCCGCAGCAATCGTCCGCCATTGCGGCATACCTTATCGGTTCTCTCGTCTACATTTTTGTCAAGAAGCAACGTCAAACGTTACGTATTTGTCAGCATAGTGCTTTTACTTTTTAGTTTTATCACGCCGCTCACGTCATATTATCTTACCATCTCCGCAATCGCCCTGACTCTGGCAGCGGCAAGTCTGATAAAAAGCATAAGGTCAGACGACGATTACGTCAAGGCAGAAACTAAATCGCAAGACGACAAATCTGACGATAAACAAAACGAAGCGACAGACAATGAGTAATTGTCTGTCTGCAATAAAACCGCACTAAAATTCTGTAAAAAAAAGAACGCCGACGGCGCCCTTTTGATTTTTGTTCAATTCTATAAAATATGTTTTATGTCCTTTTTTGACTTGCGATAGAGCGTAATTTTGTTGCCCAATGCCTGTACGGGCTGGGCGTTTACACTCTCGGCTATCTCGCCAATTACGTCCTTTGCGCCGAAATCGGCGTTTTTGAGTACGTTTATTTTTATCAGTTCTTTGGCTTCCAACTGTTCGTCAATCTCCTGAATCAACGTATCTGTGATGCCGTTTTTGCCGACGGTTACCACAGGTTCGACAGTCATTGCCAGACTTCTCAATTTTGCTCTTTCGCTACTTGTCATACGCTCTCCTATTCTACAAAATCAAATTCTATGTCGCCTATTCTTACAACGTCCCCTTCTTTGCAGCCGTTGTCAACCAACGCCTTGATGACTCCCTTGTCTTTGAGAATCTTCTGGAAGTATCTGAACGATTCATAGTCGTCCAAAACAACGTTGCGGGACAACGTATCCATCAGACCGCCAACCACTTCATATACTCCGTCTTCGTCGATAGTAATCATGTAAGACGACGTATCTTTGTCGTCGCTGATAACCATCTCAACAGGTATAGGTTGGGACTTAGGAATGGTGGCAAGGCGGTCAAATATTTCCTCTATCAACCCGTCTATGCCCTGCCTTGACACGGCGCTCAGTCTCAATACTTTTTGTCCGACTTTGGTTTCAAATTCTTCTAGATGGCTTTCGTCTTGTACCAAATCGCATTTGTTAGCGCATATTATCTGTGGCAAATCGGCAAGTTTCGGGCTGTATTCAACCAACTCCTTGTTGATTGTCAGATAATCCTGATAAGGGTCTCTGCCTTCGTGTCCCGATACGTCGACAATATGAACGATAAGACGCACTCTTTCGATATGTCTCAAAAACCTGTATCCGAGTCCTGCGCCTTGGCTTGCGCCTTCTATCAGCCCCGGAATATCCGCCATAACAAAACTTTCGTCATATCTTTTTACTACGCCCAAATTAGGCGAGAGCGTAGTAAAGTGATAATTGGCAATCTTTGGTTTTGCGCTACTTACCATTGACAACAGCGTAGATTTTCCTACGTTAGGAAACCCTACCAATCCCACGTCGGCAATGGTTTTGAGTTCCAGCGTCAATTCTATCTCGCTAGTCTTTTCGCCCTTTTGACAGAATCTTGGAGCTTTGCGTTGAGGGGTGGCAAATCTTGCGTTGCCTTTGCCCCCCAAACCGCCTTTTTGTGCCACAAATACGCTGTCTTCATAGAACATATCTGCAATTACGTTGCCTGTTGCTTTGTCCTTGATGACGGTACCGACAGGTACTTTGATATACAAATCTTTTCCCGATTTGCCCTTGCAAGTCTTTGCCGCTCCGTTTTCTCCGTCTTCGGCTCTGAAATGCTTGGCATATCTGAAATCAATAAGAGTGGAAGCCGACTTGTCTACGACAAATATTATCGAGCCGCCGTTTCCGCCGTCGCCGCCGTCCGGTCCGCCTTTCGCAACGTATTTTTCGGTATGAAAAGAGATTACGCCGTCGCCGCCGTTACCTGCTTTGATAAAAATAGTTGCGATGTCAAGAAACATTATTATACTCCCAGATATTCGATAATTGCCTTTGCTGCTTTTCTGCCTGCACCCATAGCCAATATAACGGTAGCCGCACCGGTAACTGCGTCGCCGCCTGCGTATATTCCCTCAATGTTGGTAGACATAGCTTCTTCGTTGACTACGATAGTGCCTTTCTTTGTAAATTCCAGTCCCTTGAACGACTTTTTGATGAGCGGATTAGGGCTGGTGCCGAGCGAAACGATTACTTGGTCGACGTCAAGAACAAATTCGCTGCCTTCAATCGCTACCGGACGACGTCTGCCACTTGCGTCAGGTTCTCCGAGTTCCATTTTTACGCATTTGAGTCCGCATACTTTGCCGTTTTCACCCAGCATTTCCACAGGGTTGGTCAAGAGTTGAAGCTGGATTCCTTCTTCTACTGCATGCACGATTTCTTCTCCTCTTGCAGGCATTTCTTCACGAGACCTTCTGTAAACTATGTACACTTCTCCGCCGCCTATTCTCTTGGCAGTTCTTGCTGCGTCCATAGCCACATTTCCTGCGCCTATTACAGCAACCTTTTTGCCGCAATAAACAGGAGTGATTGCGTCGTCCTTATAAGCCTGCATAAGGTTGACACGGGTCAAAAACTCGTTGGCAGAAGAAACGCCGTTGAGATTTTCGCCGTCAATACCCATAAACATAGGAAGTCCTGCGCCCGTTCCGATAAATATTGCGTCATATTGTTCCTGCAATTCTTCAACCGTTATTGTCTTGCCGATGACGGTATTGAGTTTGATTTCAACGCCGAGAGCTTTGAGCTTTTCTATCTCTTTGGCAACTACCTTTTCTTTTGGAAGTCTGAATTCCGGTATACCGTAAACAAGTACGCCGCCTGCTTTGTGGAAGGCTTCAAAAATTGTAACCTGCATGCCCTTCTGAGCGCAATCTGCTGCGCAAGCAAGTCCGGCAGGACCGCTTCCGACAACGGCAACTCTCTTGCCGCAACTAGCAGGTTTGACGTAATCTGCCGTTCCTTTTGCGAGACCGTAGTCTCCCACGTATCTTTCCAATGCGCCTATTGCAACCGAACCGCCGAGCTTCGCCTTACGAACGCAGTTGTTTTCGCATTGTTTTTCCTGCGGACAAACTCTGCCGCAAATTGCAGGCAAAAGACTCGATTCGCTTATGATGCCGAGTGCGCCGTCAGGGTCGTTTTCTTTTAGTCTTGCGATAAATGCAGGAATATCGATTCCTACCGGACAACCGTTGCGGCAAGGTGCGTTTTTACAACCGATACATCTGCTTGCTTCTGCCAGCATTGTCGCTTCGTCAAATCCGAGATTTACTTCTTCAAAGTTTTTGATTCTTTCCTGTGGGTCCTGATGATTCGTAGTATGTCTTGGAATATTATTAATAGCCATAATTCAACCTCTCAATCTGCATTTTTCTTCGTGTTCTTTATAAAAGCCTGCTCTGTTCATAGCTTCGGCAAAGTCCACCTTGTGTCCGTCAAATTCCGGACCGTCCACGCATGCGTATTTGGTCTCTCCGTCAACGGTCAATCTGCATCCGCCGCACATACCGGTTCCGTCTACCATAATGCAGTTCATGCTGACGATGGTAGGAATGTTGTATTTGCGGGTAAGCTCGCTTACGTTGCGCATCATAATCATCGGACCTACGACAAATACACAATCTATCTTTTTGCCTTCGTCGATGAGTTGTTGCAAAACAGTAGTTACAAAGCCCTTGGTTCCCATAGAGCCATCGTCCGTGGCAATATAAGTATTGTTGCTGTTGGCTCTGAATTCGTCTATATTAAAGAGCAATTCTTTGGTTCTTGCTCCCATAATAACGTCGCATTTCTGACCTTTTTGGGTACGCAATTTTGCCTGCGGATAAATAACGGCACAACCTATACCGCCGCCGACAAGCACTACGTTTTCGTAAGCGTCGAGTTCGGTTGCGTTGCCGAGCGGTCCAACCATGTCATGCAGACTGTCGCCCACGTTTAGCATAGCCATTTTGTGAGTGGAATATCCGACTTCCTGCACCAACAAGGTGATTGTTCCCTTTTCTCTGTCAAAATCACAGATGGTAAAAGGTACTCTTTCGCCGTTTTCATCGACACGCAAAATAATGAATTGTCCCGGCAGACAATGTTTTGCAATGTCAGGGTTTTCGATGACGTACTCCTTAACTCTCGGAGCGATGTCTTTGATGTTGAGAATCTTATTCATTTTTTCACTTCCTTTATGTATTTACAATATTTTTTTATCAAGCACTCATCGCACTTGGGTTTTTGACTACTACATACGTATCTGCCGTGATGTATCAACAAGTGATGCAGATGCGACCAATTTTTTTCCGGTACTGCCTGCATCAAACTTTTTTCTACTACCAGCGGATTGTCGCTATCTGCCAGTCCCAGCCTGTTGGACAATCTCAACACGTGAGTATCGACGGCTATTGCGTTGCCCCCAAAGCCTACCGCATAAACGACGTTGGCGGTCTTTCTGCCTACTCCCGCTAGACTCATAAGGTCATCGATATTGCTCGGCACCTGTCCGTCAAACCGAGCGACAATATCCTTGGAACAAGCTATTATATTCTTTGCCTTATTGTGATAAAATCCGCAACTGTATATGTCCTTTTCCAGTTCTTCGGGTGCCAGCTGAGACATCTGATAAGGATTGTTGACTTTTTCAAAGAGTTTTTTGGTAACCATATTCACTCGTTTGTCCGTACATTGCGCCGACAAAATTACCGCTACCAAAAGCTCGTATACGCTGTTGAATTTCAGTTCACATTCTGCTTCGGGATGTTGCCTGTCAAGCAACTCTATCAGCTCGTCTATCTCATTTTCTTTCATCTTTTCTTTTTCCCACAAGCTCTCTCGCCTTGCCAGCCAGCCCGACGAAAAATCCTTTTATCTCCTTAAACAACGCCTTTATCGCTTCTACTTCCGCACGCATAAACAATATCATAAGCGGTGCGCAGACGACAAATATGACGGTCTTGATAATCATATCGGTAGTCAAAGGCACAAGCGACAAAATCGAACTTACGTAGTCCGACGATACGGCGGCTATAAATATTACCAACGCCATAGCTATCAGAAAGAGCCTTTCTTTGTTGTAAGGCATACATACCTGCAACAGCACTACTACCGCAACCATACTCGTTACGAAGAATGACATCGTGGAAATCTGTGCCGACACGTCAAGCCCGATATCTCTGTAAATGTAACTTATCAGCCATACCAAAAATGCTACCGTCAACCCAGCCGGAACAGCCTTTTTGAACACTTTGGACAAAAAGCTTCCTGAGACTTTGGTATCGTTAGGTTCGAGCGCAAGGAAGAATGACGGCAAACCTACAAACAGCATACTGATAACAGTCAACTGAATTGGTACAAACGGATAATTCATCTGGAAGATGATGAGCAACAACGACAAGACAAGACTGTAAGTCGTCTTGACGAGAAACAGCGAAGCTGCCCTTTCGATATTGTTGATTACTCGTCTGCCTTCTGCAACTACGCTAGGCAATGCGCTGAAATCGCTGTCGAGCAACACCAATTGCGCTACGTTGCGGCTTGCTTCGCTTCCGCTTGCCATAGCAATCGAGCAATCGGCTTCTTTGAGAGCCATAACGTCGTTGACGCCGTCGCCCGTCATACCTACCGTGTATCCCTTTTGTTTGAGCGACTGAACGAGAATTTTCTTTTGTTTAGGGCTGACTCTGCCGAAAATCGTATATTTGTCGCAAGCGTCGTAAATCTTTTCCGGAGTGTCCAAATCGACCGAAGCGTCGATAAACTTATCCGCTCCCATCAAGCCCGCTCTTTCAGCAACCTTTGAAACGGTAATTGGATTGTCGCCGCTGATTACTTTGAGATTGACGCCTTGTTTTGCAAAATACTCAAAAGTCTTTTTTGCGTTTTCTCTTATTTTGTCGCTGAGAACTATGAGTGCGATAGGACGCATTTTGTTTTCGTCCATGTTCTCTTTGAGTTGCTCGGTAGTTTTGACAAGAACCAATACTCTGTATCCCTGCGACGTATATTCAAGAGCGTCGCTTTCGACAAGACCAAATCGAGATTTGAGTACAAACTCCGGAGCCCCGACGATAAATCTTCCTTTATCGCCAAAGTCGGCTCCGCTCCATTTTCTCGAAGAAGAAAACGGTATGGTCTTGATTACGTCGTAGCGTTCGCTGCTTTTGAAGTAATTGTCAAAAGCTTCGAAAGTTGCTCCGCTGTTGCCCAGCGCCGCCACCATATTGGTCATAATATCGTCGACAAAACCATATTTGGTAGAATACACGTGCGTTTCTTCTACCTGCATGCTGCCTTCGGTTATAGTACCCGTCTTATCCAGACAAAGCACGTCTACCCTAGCCAGTGTTTCTATACAATACAGGTCCTGCACCAAAGTGCGTTTTTTTGCAAGTTTGATTATACCTGCCGCCAGCGCAATACTGGTCAACATTACCAGTCCTTCCGGTATCATTCCCACAATGGAAGCCACCGTTGCCGTAACAGCCTGATTGATTGTTGCGGTCGTCTTGAAGTTGGTATAAAACATCAAAATTCCGATAGGGAAAATGGCTATCGTAACTATACGAATAATCCAGTTGATAGACTTCATCAATTCAGACTTAGGCTTCTTGAATTGCTTGGCTTCCGTCATAAGTTTGGACGTATAATTGTCCTTGCCTACCGCACATGCTCTCGCCTTGCAATCGCCTGCCTGTATAAAACTGCCCGACAACAATTCGCTTCCTATCTCTTTGTGTACGTCGTCCTGTTCGCCCGTCAACAAAGACTCGTTGACTTCGCACATGCCTTCTACCAACACGCTGTCGGCAGGCACCTGTTCTCCCTGTCTGAGTACAAAAATATCGTCAAGCACCAACTCGTCGTTGTCAATTTCTTCTATTTTGCCGTCTCTCACAACCCTGATTTTAGGAGTGGACATAATGCTCATCTTTTCCAAAGTGAGCTTGGAGCGAATCTCCTGCACGATACCGACAATCATATTGACGATTACGGTACCCATAAACAGAGCGTTTTTGAATTCTCCGTAAATTAGTATCATCGTCGCAAGGAAAAAGTTGAGAACGTTGAACAACGTCAATACGTTGCTTCGGAAGATACCTGCGTATGACTTGGTAACGATATTAGGCTGCTCGTTGTTCAGCCCCCTGTCCATACGCTCCTGCACCTGCTCTGCACTCAGCCCCTGAGCAGGGTCTGGCTGCACTCTTTGCAAAGGCGTGTTAAACTTTTTCTTGTTTTTCTTTTTGCGTGGTTTTTGTACGATTTCTGCCTTGATTTCGTCTTCCTTATTATCTTCTTGGCTAGACGTTGAATTGACTTGCGTATCGTCGGTCTGTTCTACCGATTGGGCTGTTTTTTGCTCGCTCACGATAGCTGCACCGTCGTCCTGCAATGGTTGCTCGCTTTCTTTTGCTTCGACAACGTCTGCGTTGGCAGCGATTGGCTCATTCTTTTTCTTTTTGTTTACGTTTTTTTTGACATCGGCGTTTTGTACCGCCCTGTCAGTCTTTGCCGTTTGCGCTGCTTCTGTTTTTTTGACGCCCTGCGCCGTTTTTGTTGAATCCGTTACGGCTACGCTTTCACCTGCCGCAGCCGAGTTTTCAGACTTTTTACGCTTGCTTTCGGTAGGTTTTGCAGATTTTGTCTGTTGTCTGGCGGTTGTATTGATTTTATCCGCATCTACTGCAAACGCCTGACTCTTTGTGGCAGACTGATTTTTATCGGCAACGATAATTTTATCTTTTTCTTCTACGGCAGACAAAACGACAGACTTCTCTTGAACAGAAGTCTTTTTAGGTCTTGGTTTAGGCAATTTTTTGACGCTGTTGGTAATAACGTTCTGCGTCGTTTTGCTTTTGTCGTTTTTAGCCATATATTTTATAATATCACTTATTTATAATTAAGTCAATTGTGCGCATAAATATAAGTCTTATTTTCAATTTTTTCCTTATCTTGACTTATTTAGCCCCATCGATGCCACAAATTATTTTTGCAGATTAATTCTTCTTGCCGTAGCCTTGGCAAAAAGTTCTTCCAGTTCTTCACTATTCCCTTCTTTGACGCATTTTTTGATAAGGTCAAGCTGCGCTTCAAATTCTTCTATTTTGTCAAGGAGATTGACCTTGTTGTTGATAAACAACTGAGACCACAACTTTTCGTTGATGTTGGCAATGCGTGTCAAATCACGATAGCTGTCCCCGATAAATTTGCCTGTTTCGCCGTCTTCGCTGTCGCTGTTGATAAGAGCCACAGCCAATGCATGCGGAAGCTGCGACGTATATGCAATGATTTCGTCGTGCTTGTCGGGAGTGGTAATTTTTATTTGACCAAAGCCTATTTCTTTGGCAAGCAAAGTTATTTTTTCCATAGCCGCAGGGTTGGTTTTGGCTGTCGGAGTTATGATAAAGTTAGCGCCTTTAAACACTCTGTCGTCGGCAAAATCAAATCCTTTCTTTTCTCTGCCTGCCATCGGATGAGCAAATACAAAGTCAACTCCGTCGGGAAGTGTGCTTTCTATCTCGCAAGCAAAGTGCGATTTCAGCCCGGCAACGTCGGTGATTATCGCTCCTTTTTTGACGTATGCAGCATTGTCTCTCAAATACTTGGCTATCATGTCGGGATAAAGCGCCATAACTATTACGTCGCTCTCACCGAAAAACTCCTTACAACTATCGCTGCTCTTTACTACGGCGCCAGTAGATACTGCTTTTGACAAAGTGTCTTTGTCCTTGTCAACTCCGTACACAACGTACCCTGCCTTTGACAAAGCCAGCGCATACGAGCCGCCTATTACGCCCAATCCTACAACAGTAATAATTTTGATACCGTCAATCATTGTTTTTCTCCGTCAGTATATCGATAGCTTCGACGTAACCGTCAAAGCCCTTGCCCTTTATCTGAGCCACGCATGCAGCCGCCGTAACGGATATTTTGCGAAAATCTTCTCTGTTGTCTACGTCGGATATATGTACTTCAACGACAGGAAGATTGATAGCCTTGATTGCGTCCATTATAGCGTAGCTGTAATGAGTATAAGCACCGGGATTGATAACGACGCCGTCGTAATTGTCAAAATAACACCCATGCAGACAGTCGATTATTGCACCTTCGCTGTTGCTTTGAAAAAACGAAAGTTCAGCCTTATCTCCCCTGCGACTTTTGATAAATTCCACCAAACCGTCGTAGGTCTTGTCTCCATAGATATTTTTTTCTCTGATGCCAAGCATATTGAGATTTGGACCGTTGATTACCATAATTTTCTTCATAATTTCACCTATCGTTGAGTATCCTGAGTTACCACATATTTGTGGTCTCGTTTTTCTTCTTCTTTGTGGTCTTGTTTTTCTTCTTGTTTGTGATATTGCTTTTCTTCATCGCCGCCGTTTTTGTTATCGAAGCGACGCATTTTGATACGTCCCCGTCGTTGACAATTTCAAAGTCTGCCGCCGCTTGATAGAGCGGTTTTCTTTCTTTGAATATCTTCAAGACGTTGTTGCTGTTACCCTTCAAAACAGGTCTGTTTTTTACGTCGCAATTTTTTATAATGAGATGCGGATCTCTATTGAGCCACATCACGCTTCCGCTGGTTCTCATCATGGATACGTTGGCTGAGTTTTTGACAATTCCGCCGCCCGTAGCGACTACCATACCTTTATTTTTACACAATTTTGCCAGACTTTTTGTTTCGTATCGCCTGAAAGCGGGTTCGCCTTCACTCTCAAATATTTGCGTTATGCTCTTGCCACATTCCTTTTCTATCTCGCTGTCGCTGTCAACAAATTCCCTGTCTGTCGTTTGCGCCAGCATAGTGCCTGCCGTACTTTTACCGCACCCCATCATGCCTACAAGATAAATATTGGCGCCGTTCTCTCTGTCAAAGTCGGCTTTCAGATTGTGGTACACCTGATTGAGATAGTCTTCGTCTACCTTGATTCCTTGCCAATACTCCTGCGATTTGAGTGCCTGCGCCACCAGCATATACAGTCCGTTGGCAACGTACAGTCCTTGTTGACTTGCAAGTGCCAGAAACTCCGTCATAGCAGGATTGTAAACTACGTCCACGGCAACTTTGAAATGAGATAAAACCTTTTCGTCAACGGGACTTTCACCTACGTTGGGACTCATACCCACGGGAGTGGTATTGACGATAAGATACCCCTTTATTTTTTGCAGTTGCTGATAGGAGATATGGTCTCCCTGTGGTTTGCGGGACACCACGATTACCTTTTTTGCGCCCCCTTTGGCAAGCGAAAATTGAACCGATTTGCTTGCGCCGCCACTACCGAGTACGACGCAGATTTTCCCTTTTACGTTAATTTTGTTGTATCTGAGCAACGCTTCAAAGCCATAGGTATCGGTATTGTATCCGAGATATTTGTCGTTTTGTCTCACTATCGTATTGACCGCTCCCAAAGCAGCTGCGTCCCCGACAATATCGTCCAAAGCGGCAATTACCTTTTCTTTATACGGCACAGTAACGTTGAGTCCGTCATACTCACCGATTATCCGCCTTATATTCTTCAATTCTTTTTCGCTTACTTCACGTTTGCCGTACTTGGCGTCAATATCGTAATGCTTGAAAAATTGTTTGTGTATGTCAGGCGACAAAGTGTGAGAAAGCTTTTTTCCAAGTACGCAATATTTCATTTTACTTCTCCGCTCTTGTATTCTCCGATAATCTTGAATACCGTAGAATTCTGTTGCAGATATTCAAGCGCAAGTCGGACGTTATTCTGATTGCAGTTGCCTTCCAAATCAACGTAAAAACTGTAATTTTTTGGGTTGTTTTTGATTGGACGGGACTCTATCATGACCATATTGACTTTGTAACGTGCAAAAATTCTGAGTGCGTTGAACAGACTACCTACTTTGTTTTTGATGACAAAATGTACGCTCACCTTGTCCGACTGAATGTCAAGCAAAGTCTTTGCCACTACGACAAAGCGGGTAAAATTGTCTTTGCACGTAGCCACGTTTTCTTCTACAACTTCAAGTCCGTATCTCGATGCGTTAGATTTGTCGGCTATTGCCGCAACGCCGCTCTCGTCATTTGCCGCAATCATTTTGCAAGCCGCCGAAGTGGACGCACAGTCGCACACCTGCATTCCTTGTCGCTGCAAATATTCTTTGCATTGGCTGAGCGCCTGCGGATGAGAATAAACCTTGATTACGTCCTGAACATTTACGCCCTTTTTTGCCAGCAAACTATGCTCAATTCTCAGCCACTTTTCTCCCACTATATACAGATTGTACTTGCCAAGCAAGTCGTAAACGTCGGTAATGGCGCCGGTAGACGAGTTTTCGATAGGCAAAACTCCGTACTTGATTTTTCCTGTGCTTACCGCTTCAAATATTTCTTCAAAGCTGGAAAAACTTACGGCTTCTTCCTTGCCGAAATATTCCAACGCAGCTCTCTGGGTGTTGCTTCCGACTTCTCCGAAATATCCGACAGCCGCTTGATTGTCCAGGCTCTCTCTGTCAAAATTTGCAACGGGACTTTCGGCATACAGTCGCCTTTGGTAATCTTTGCTCAGTTCCATAAGACAATTCATCAATTCAGGCACATAGGCACGCAAATCGTCGTTGGCAATTTTTGCCTGAGCTTTGGCTATTACTTCTTCTTCTCTGCCCGACTGCAAAACAGGTACGGCGTTGTTCTTTTTGAATTCCGCCACTTGCTTTGCACATTCCATTCTCTCATCAAAAAGCTTGATTATTTCGCCGTCGATTTCGTCGATTTTAGCTCTTATTTCGTCAAGTCCCATTTTAGTCTCCCAATGCGTCCAGCATAACTATTGCCGCAGCCGCTTCTACCACAGGCAACGCTCTGACGAGTATGCAAGGGTCGTGTCTGCCTTCGATTTGCAATTTACACTCATTATTCTGAGACAAACTTACGCTGTCTTGTTGTTTGTATATAGACGGCGTAGGCTTGATGGTAACGTCGAATACGATAGGCATACCTGTACTTATTCCGCCCAATATTCCGCCGTTGTTGTTGGTTTTTGTAGCTATTTTGCCATTGCTGATGCACCATGCGTCGTTTGCCTCAGAGCCGTATGACCTGCTCATATCTTCCGCATTGCCAAAAGACACGGCTTTGACCGCTGGTATGCTGAACAACATCGACGACAGTTCGCTCTCCAAAGAATGAAAAAACGGATTGCCTATGCCTGCGGGCATACCGATAATTGCGCATTGTATTTTACCGCCCACGCTGTCCCCGTCTCTCTGAGCGGCTATAATCGTATTTTGCATGCTCTCTCTCACGCCGTTGTCAAGCAGCGGAAAAGAAGAATGATTGAGATCGTCAAGCATACACTCGGTAATCTGAGTGCCGAAAGCCAGGTCGTCAACATCCTTGACTGACAAGATATGACTGCCTATCTCCACTCCTTTTTTTGCAAGAATCTGTTTTGCTACTGCCCCTGCAAAAACAAGCGGAGCGGTTATTCTGCCGGACGAGTGTCCGCCGCCACGATAATCGTAATTGCCTTGACTTCTGACCCACCAACCGTAATCGCTGTGTCCCGGACGTGGAACGTCGGGTTGATAGTCCTTTGAACGAGCGTTGGTGTTGTATATAATGCCTGTGAGCGGCGCACCGGTGGTTTTGCCTTCAAAAATTCCGCTCACAATTTCTACCTTGTCGGCTTCTTTGCGTGTGGTAGAAAATGCTCCGCCCGGCGCACGCCGAGCCATTTCTCTCTCCACTTCGCTCATATCCAGTTCAAAGCCGGCAGGCAGATTGTGCAGGGTTATGCCTATGGCAACGCCGTGCGACTCTCCGAATATACTGATTCTGATGTTTCTTCCCCATATTCCGCTCATTGTATCTTTCCTCCCATTGCGCCGAACACTTCCCAAAAATCAGGGTAAGATTTTGCGACGCATTGTTTGTCGTCTATCGTTATAGCGTCCGTAGCTCTTGTGGACGCAATTGCTATACTCATAGCCATTCTATGATCGCCGTAGGTGCTTACGCTACCGCCGCCAAAACTCTCTACGCCGTCAAAGATAAGGGTGTCTGCTTCTTTGGTAACTTTTGCTCCCAACGTGCAAAGAACGTCGTGCGTGGCTTGAAGTCTGTCGCATTCTTTGATGGTGAGCCTATGAAGGTTGATAAGTTGCGTTCTGCCCTTTCTCAATGCACAACCGACTGCCAGCACAGGTATAATGTCCGGACAGTCTTTGCCGTCTATTATCACCGTTTGCTCCTGACTTGCGCTTTTCAATTTTTCGCAAAAATCGAATACGACTTTGTCGCCCTGCAAACTGTCGGGATTGAGTCCCTTTATTTCCACGTCGTTGCCGATAAGATTTGCAACGGCAAAAAACGCACTTTGAGAATAGTCGCCTTCTACCACGTAATCTCTCGCCTTAAATCTACGACCGCCCTTGACTACAAACCTGCGATAGTTATGATTGTCGATTTCTACCCCGAAGTCTTTCATTGCCGCAAGAGTCAAATCGACGTATCCCGACGACTGCATAGGCGTAGTAATTATAATTTCGCTGTGTCCCTTCAAAAGCGAAGTGGCAAACAACAATCCGCTGACAAATTGGGAACTCACGTCTCCCGTAAGACTGAAACTTCCGCTATGCAATCTTCCCTGTACCGTCAAATCGAGATAATGCTCGGGATTTTTTGCGCTGTTGTCCAAATATGCTATGCCTTGTCTGTCAAAGACGTCGTAAAACGCCTTCATCGGTCTGCTTCCCAGCTTTCCACGGCCTATAAATCTCACCTTGTTGCCTGTGAGCGCAGGAAACACCATAGTCAAAAATCTAAGCGTAGAACCCGACTCGTTGCAATCTACCACAATATCGCCCTTTATGTTGTCAAAATCTACGGGATAAACGGTAAGCTTGTCGCCGTCGACTTCTATCTTTGCTCCCAGTTGGCGCATTGCCCCTATCGTAGCCGATACGTCGTCGTTGAGACTGACGTTGGAAATGTGCGAAACTCCGTCGGCAAAAGATGCGCAGATGACGGCTCTGTGCGCCATGCTTTTAGAAGGCGGTACTGTTACGCTTCCGCAAAGTTTAGCCGGTGTAATGGTGCTGTTCATCAATCAAAAAACTCCTTGTCGGTACGATATAAAACGCCCTTTCCTATCTCCTGCAAAATTACTACTACCAAATCTTTGCCGAGATTCTTTTTGTCGTTGACGACGTACTGCACAACTTTTGCAGGGTCGGCAGAGTCGTCGCTTGCCAGACCGTAATTGGCAAGCACTTTGTCTATTTTTTCCTTGGTGCCTTGCGGACTAAGCCCCATTTTTTCGCTTTTGGCAGTAATATAGCTCATTCCTATTGCCACCGCCTGACCGTGAGTCAGCGTCTTGAAGTCATAATACTTTTCCAATGCGTGTCCGTAAGTATGTCCGAAGTTGAGAAGCATGCGCTCCCCTTTATCTTTTTCGTCGTGCGAAACGACCGTGGCTTTGATTGAACAGCAGCGTGCTATTATTTCTTCCGCATGGTCCATAAACTCTGTGCGGCTTCCGATTGCGCTCAGCTTATCAAACAGCTCCTTGTCAAGTATGCAACCGTATTTGATAATTTCCGCCATTCCGTCAACGTAAAATTTGTCAGGCAAAGTGTCAAGCAACGCCGTATCAATAAGAACCTTGACAGGCTGATAAAAGCTGCCTACAAGATTTTTGCCTTCCGCCAGGTCTACGGCAACCTTACCGCCCACCGAACTGTCAACCTGCGCCAACAATGAAGTGGGTATCTGAACGAAACTAACGCCCCTGAGATACGTGGAAGCAACAAAGCCTGTCAGGTCTCCTACCACGCCGCCGCCGAGTGCGACGACAAGGTCGCTACGGGTAAGCCCGAAGTCAATCATTGCGCTGTACATAGGCGTTATGCTGGCGATATTTTTTGAAGACTCGCCTGCCTTAATCACGTAAGACTTGCATTGGTAACCTTTGGCAACGAGACAGGATAGTAACCTGTCGCAGTACAGCGGAGCAACGTTGGTATCGCTGACAACAAATACCTTGCCCCCTTGGGATACTATGTAATCGGCAGCCCTGTCAAGCAGCCCCCTGTCAATGATGATGTCATAACTGTCTTTTGCCAAATCTACAAAAACTTTTTGCATTGTACACCCGTAACGCCTATAAATTTGCGTGCAATATTTTATTTATTATTTATACTATACCACCTAACAAGGTCAGGTTGCAAGAAAAATAATCAAAAAGTCCGCAATTTGCGGACTTTTTTGCGTGATAAAATAATTAATGTGTTAAACTTGTTCGTTTTATTCTTTTATTGGTATGGTCGGCTTAATATCCGCCTGCTTTTCAATTATACCCGATTATCCGTATCGGCTTTGCTTATTACTTCGTCGTCGGGCTGCCCGTCTTCTTCACACGAACTAAGCTCCTGTTTGTCGCCGTCGTTCTCGATTGCAGGCGGCTGACTGACAATGGCTGTGGTCTCGCTGTCTGCGCATTGAGAGTCGGCTCCCGACGTCGCACTTGCTTGAAGTCGTTGTTTGCCAAACTTCTTTTTCATGACGATAGCTACTGCAATAAGTCCGAACATTCCGCCCATAAACCAACTGGAAGGAATTGCAAGATACAGACCGTCAAGTCCCATAAAATGTTCGAACAAGAAACTGAATCCTACACGACAGGTTATGGACATAACGGTTATTGAGAAGAATGTTTTGAGCATGCCTATGCCCTTGAACAATGCCTGCGACTGGAATATCAGGAACGTAAAGATATATCCCACCGCCATATACTTGATTGCGGTTGAGCCAACGTCTATGACTGCGACGGCATCGTCGCTGACAAACATACCTGCAAGCGGACGAGCAAGGAAAAATCCTACCAAAAAACTTACCAGCGCATACACCCACATAAACAGCCACGTCGCCTTGTAACCTTGCTTGACTCTGGCTATGTCGTTGTGTCCGTAATTTTGTGCGCAATAGGTGGTAAAGGCATTGGTATAGCCCCTGACAGGAGTCTGAATGATAGAGTCAACTTTGTAGCAGGCGTTGATACCTGCAATGACCGACGTATCGTACTTGTTGACGACGCCCTGAATAAACATTCTGCCGACGTAAACGTAGACCTGTTGAATGGCAAAACTGAACCCATAACTCAATACAGGTCGCACAAAACGCTTGTCTATGACAAGGTCGGAAGGACGGAGCGACAACAGTTTTATCTTGTTTTCGGTATAGATTATACAGCACGTTACCGATACCGCCTGAGCAATTATCGTCGCCAGTCCTGCGCCTATAACACCCATATTGAAAACTATGACAAACAACAAATCGAGTGCGGCGTTGACGGCTACCGAAATAAGCAGAAATACCAATGGTAACAGCGACTTTCCTATGCTCCTGAGCGCATAGCAATAGTAGTTGTAAAGAAAGCAAAAAATACCACCGGCAAAGATGATATAGAGATATTGGCAAGTGTCGGCAACAAGCACCTGCGGCGTTGACAACAGATAAAGCACAGGCTTAGTAACGCCTATAAACAATGCCGAAAGCACGACGGTGATGATGCAACCAATGAGTAACGCAGTAGAATTGATACGCTTGATGTCGTCATAATTGCCGGCTCCGTAATGCTGACTTATCACCACTCCTGCACCCATTGCAAGCCCCATGAGCAGATAAGTCATTATGGACATCAAAGGAGAAGCTACACCCAGCGCAGCCAAAGCGTTTTCCCCAACAAAGTTGCCCACAATCATACTGTCTATGGCATTGTACATCTGCTGGCAAAAATCGCCTATGATAAAAGGTATAGAAAACCAAAGCAAAGCGCTGAAAGGCTTGCCTGTTAGCAGTATTTCGTGTTTGTTGATACTATTTACCTTTTGCATATTTCGCCATTATAAAACGCCCGCAAGGGGCGTCTTATCAATCTTTTAACATTCTGTTGATTGCACTTACAAGCGCAGATACAGACGCCGCAATGATGTCGTTGTGAATACCTACACCCCACACTTTTTTGCCGTCGGCATATTGAAGACAAACGTATGCTACCGCCTGCGATTTGGACGTAGAAGTCAAAGCGTGTTCGTGATATTCGCTGATGATATAGTCCTTGCCTATGAGTGGTCTGATAGCGTTGTTTACAGCGTCAAGACGGCCGTTGCCATCGCTTTCGACGTCAACGATTCTGCCACCGAAATCTGCCGTAACCGTAGCATGAATGTCTCCCTTCTGGACAAAGTGATATTCATAAATTTTGAAAGGCTGAGCTATATTGACGTAGGTGCTTTCAAAAATTTCAAGAATTTCTGCCGGCTGCAATTCTTTATGAGCGTGGTCGGATACGCTCTTGACTGCATAACCGAAACCTTCTCTCATGTTCTGCGGAAGATTGAAACCGAATTGATGTTCCATAAGATAACCTATTCCGCCCTTGCCAGACTGAGAATTGATACGTATAACGTCGCCGTCATACTCTCTGCCGACGTCCTTAGGGTCGATAGGAAGATATGGCACCGTCCAGCGGGAAAGATGCTTTTCTTCTTTCCACTTCATGCCCTTGGCAATTGCGTCCTGATGT
This sequence comes from Christensenellales bacterium, assembly GCA_051883395.1. Classification (GTDB taxonomy): domain Bacteria; phylum Bacillota; class Clostridia; order Christensenellales; family UBA3700; genus HGM11368. Next base: position 30,379 of record JBJETQ010000006.1, read on the forward strand.
GAACCCGAAAAGGCGGCAAAAACCAATGCTCCGCTATAAGGTTGACGTTCGTAAACCTTCATATTGGTAACCTTTTCGTATACTTCCACTATGGACGGAATATCGGAAAAATCAAGTCCCGGATCTATGCCATGCGTGTACATATTGAGCGCAAGCGTAATGATGTCCACGTTGCCCGTTCTTTCTCCGTTGCCAAAAAGCGTACCTTCGACACGGTCTCCGCCTGCAAGCAAACCAAGTTCCGTATCCGCTATGGCGCAGCCCCTGTCATTGTGTGGGTGAAGCGATATGATGACGTTTTGTCTGTCTTTGAGATTTTTGGACATATACTCCACTTGCGAAGCATAAACGTGCGGCATGCTCATCTCTACCGTAGCAGGAAGATTGATGATGACCTTGTTGTCAGGCGTTGGCTGCCATATATCGATAACTGCATTGCAAACTTCGAGCGCATACTCGACTTCGGTACCCGTAAAGCTCTCGGGAGAATATTCAAAGTAGAATTTGCCCGGCGTCTGAGCGGCATATTGTTTGCAAAGCTCGGCTCCGAATTTTGCAATATCCATAATCTGCTCTTTTGACTTTTTGAACACCTGCTCTCTCTGCGCAACAGACGTAGAATTGTAAAGATGTACTACTGCCTGTTTGCAACCCCTGAGCGCTTCAAAGGTCTTTTTGATAATATGCTCTCTCGACTGAGTAAGAACTTGCACCCTTACGTCGTCAGGTATAAGATTTTGCTCGATAAGAGTCCTTAAAAATTCATATTCCGTTTCGCTTGCAGCAGGAAAACCTACTTCGATTTCCTTAAATCCGAGTTTGCATAGCAATTTGAAAAACTCCAACTTCTGTTCAAGACTCATAGGAACAATCAACGCTTGATTGCCGTCTCTCAGGTCAACGCTACACCAAATTGGCGCTTTGTCGATGTCTTCCTTGCTTGCCCAATCACGGCAAGAAGAAGGCGGCATGAAATAGCCTTTTGAATATTTGTCGCAATTTTTCATATACAAACCTCCTGTATTATTGTAATATATGCCGAGAAAATAGCACTTTGCGTAAGCGTAAAAATAAAAAACGCCTTCGTCCTGCATAGAGACGAAAGCATCGCGGTACCACTCTAATTTGCGCTATATAAGCACACACTCGAAAGCTATAACGGGCATACCCGACCGCACTTACTGTACTTCGGCACGGTTGCTCCAAGACGAGTTCACACGCTTGCTTGGTTGCCTTGCACCTTACGGCAACTCTCTGTTTCCCGCTTGCACGCTACTACTTCTTTTCTTAGCAAAATATTACGTTGGTAATATATTATACCTAAAAAACAATAATGTCAAGAAAAAAATGACAGTAATTTTTTGGTAAACGCCTGTTTTACTCAATAAAATAGATTTTCGGCGCCTGTCGATAAAGTAAAAGAATATCATTGATTTTTTATGTAACGGTAAAATGATTTTGCAATCAATTGTATTACTAACCTGATTGTGCAGACGCTTGAAAGACGACAACGTAACTACTCGATATTT
>JBJETQ010000007.1:0-31843 GCA_051883395.1 Christensenellales bacterium
AAAATTTTGTTAAACTTTGAGTTTAGATTTAGTAAACTGTTTTGATTATATACATCACACAAATATATGTCAATAATTTTGATACGTTTTTTCGATTTTTTTTATCAATTTCTGCGTGCTAAATTCTAAGGGAATAATTGACAAAAAGAGCCTTGCATTTTGCAAGGCTCAATAATAAAATATTTTGTTAATTGATGTTTGTTATTTTTGCGTCTTTTTCTTTTTTACGAGAATTATCGAGACGACAGCTGCGACGATTGCCACGCATGCTACCGGGATAACCACGGCAAGTATGATATTGTTGCGATAATTGACCAATTCTATTTTGTCTATCGACATATTGACGGTCTGTGATACGCTGACCGTTTTATCCGCTGCCAAAGCGTCTTTACCTGATTCCTGGGTGAGTTTGACGGTATAATCGCCGTCAGGAAGACCTACTTCGGCATAATTGATTGGGCTTGAAGAAGTACGAGTATAGACACGATTGCCTTCGCTGTCGGTTATAACTATACCATACACGTCGTCGCCAGGTATGGTTATGGTCAGATTTACCACGTTTTTCTCTCTGTCCACTCTGACAAAAGAGCAGTCCTTCATCAATACTGAGTTGCCGCCGTCGTTCAGGCTCTGGCTATACGCCACGCCTTTGAGAGAGCGTAGGGTTTCGGTATCCATCAAAGCCGAAGGAACGACGTTGCCAAAGTTGTCTTTGACCGGCTCCTGATAGAGTGTCAGGAAATAATAGTCGGGTACCATATTGTGAGTGCTGCCTGCGCCGTATTGTGCGTCGAGTCCGTCCAGATGTACCCACGTTATATTGTCGGACAATCGCTCTTTGAGAGTGCTAAGCGTTTCTTTGCTATAAAGAGAAGCGCCGAGTGTCGAATACATGGTATAAATAACTTTTCCTGCGCCGTAACCTTCGATTGCCACACCGCTGTCGGCGAGTTTGACTACCGCTTCCGAACAGAGTTCCGCAATAGTACGACCGTTGGCGTCTTCACCATCACGATGGTCTATATGACCTTTGACGGACGTGATACTGAGATAAGGGTCGAGCAGAGTTATGCGGTCAGGCACGAGATTGTCGCTTATTTCGTTGCGCTCGTTCATCATCAAAAGGTTTTCTCCCACAGCCAACGACAAATCGCCGCCCATAGAGTGTCCTACCAGCTGCAAAGTTCCCGAAAAATCTTTGCCGAGAGCCTGAACGATAGCTTGTGTGTAGAGCATACAAACCGATTGAGTAGGGTTGAGAGCGGTATTGCCTTGCACTCTTGCGCCCGACTGATTAGAAACGTAATAACGCATTCCAAGCGACGTATCCGACGACCATATTTTAGGGTCGCCCTGAATTCCTTCTTCTGCCAGCTGGTTCCAATAAAAATGCCCTACGTTGTAGCCCATATCAATATATTTTTGATAATATTCGGTGCTGTAAGGAAAGCTTGCAAACCTTTCATAAGTGCCTTCCCAGGTGGAGAGCAAGTCTCTGCGATTGTAGCCTTCGTTGTTTTTCATACCGTGAGTAAAAATAATCGTAGGCTTGGCAGGGTCGATTTCTATGCCTTCGGTGCCGTCTTTTACAGGTATGGTTTGTCCGTCCTGATACCAATATATGCCGTAATCGAGATGATTGAATATTCCTTCTTCCCAGCCTTCACGGCTGTCATTGATAGCGTAGACGGCGGCAGGTTCCGTTATGATACCTGCAAGACACGTTGACATCACGCATACAGTAACGATAGCAATAAAACAAACGGCATAGTTGCCTTTAAAATTTTTCAACATAACTTACCCCTTTTGTTTATTTTAATATGAAGTTTGAGTCAAGTCAATGCTTTTGTCAAATCGTCGGCGAATAACGAGCTTCAAACGATACGGCGACCTATTGCAGGTCGCCGAGTAGGTTATTGGATATTATTACGCTTTCTTTCTCTTTTTCTTCCTTATTATCGCCACTATTGCTATTATTATCGCCACTAGGACAAAAGGTGATACAACTATGGCGGCGATAGCTATCTTGTCGCCGACTATTCGGCTTGGGTATTGTTGAAGATATTCTTGCATAGTAGGGGTGTGTGCTTCGTACGGTTGCTCTATACCCAACTGTGTTACAAGTACGCTGAACTCGTCGAAAGCGGCTTGTTTGCGATTGTAGTCGGGGATAGATTCTTCCATAATGGCGTATAGCAAGTTGACCTTGATTTCTTCTATACGGCTCACGATAGCAGGGTTGTTCTTTTCTTGTTCTATGGCTTGATTGAGCCAGGATAGATATTGGTCGGTGTTTGACGGCGACAGGTAGTCAAGAGTGTGGTAGTTGGAAGCGTCGAATATGTCGAGATTGTTGGCTTTGGCTTTGAGCTGTGCGTTACACGTATCGAGATATTTAGCCACAAATTCGGCACCTTTGCCGTATGTTACTTGCAGATATTTTGCCAGCGTTTTGCTCACGTCTACGTTGTTGTCCCACATCAATTTGGACAAAATATAGCTTCTCAGATGCGCCATTTCGTCGCCGCTCTCTCTGCTGCCTTGGTGGAAGATAGCCGTTACGTTGTTGTCAAGATACAGCGTATGATTGTCCTTCTGCACGTCGTAGTTAGGAAAAGGCAACAGCAGGTGGCTAAAATCAACAACGTAGTCCCATACCAATATGTTGTGGGCAATCTCTCCCCAGCCTTCAATCAACTCTTTTGCTTTGGCGCTTTGAGTGGTTGCGCCGTAGAGATAACTGTACATCTGACCGCATTGAATAGGCGCAATGACGATATTTACGTTTTCTTCGCAGGTCATTCCGCTTGGCGGAGTTTCGTTGTAAAAGTATGCAAGGGTAGAGATGATTTTGTCAGGGAATTTCTGAGCCAGTTTGTTGATTATCGGCAACATTGTACCCATCATCGAACCGGTTTCCATTTTTACGGCAAGACATTTACTGCACGTGCAGTAGTCGTAGTTGTCCATAATGCTGAAATCCCAATATTTTTTGTCGGGGTTGGCGGCTATCAGCTCTCCCATTTTTTTCTCTATTATAGGATATATGCCGTCCGCCGACAGGCACAGTTGTTTTGGCTCGCCGTTTCTGATTACAAAAAATTCGGGGTGAGAGTCAAGGTATTCGTCGGGGCTGACAAAAGTAAACGCCGTGTGGCACCACGTTCCCCAGTCTTCGTGTTCTTCTATTTCGTCCGCCACTACGCCGTTGTTTTTGAGTTTTTGATACCAACCGTTCTGCGCCGCTTCGTATTGAAAGACCTTGCGCCATGCAAAGTCGGGGTTGCTTATTTCGTCCATGTCGTCAAGATAAATTGTCGGAAAGTCGGGTACGTAGTCATAGTCGCTACGCACAAACATGCAACCGAGATAATCTTCGAGAAAACCGTAAACGCCGTTGGAAAGCGCCGTTTCGTCAAGCGCAAGGATAAAAATATTGCCGTTTTGGCTTGTTATGCGATAGCCGTCGTCGGCTATTCCTTCTTTGGAGAGAGTAGTGGTGGCAACGCTATCGCCCAAAGCTATGTATTTTTCAGGAATAGCTTCGCTGTCGTCTGCCACTTCAAAATTTTCACTTCCGCCCACTATGTCGTTGAGATAATTGCTCAACGTTTCGGCAAGCTCCACCGTGTCGGATAGGGAGTATTGCCCAATCAGAATTTTGTAAGACGATACGCCGTCTTTGGCAAGGCAAATTTCCTTTTCACTTGCAAATTGCTCCCTTTGCACATTTTCGTCATATTCACCAAGATGCGCAGTTATATTCAGCGTTTCGCTTGACATAACGGTGGTGTCTTTTTTATTGCACCCTGCCAAGGCTAGGCAAAGGCATAGCGCAACGACTACAACCGCCGCCAGAACACATAGCCTTTTTTGCCAATCGGAACTTCCACTTTTATTGCTTTTTGTTTTCATATAATGATTTTAACATATATCATAAAAATACTCAACAGCAATATCGCTATATTAGGCAAACATTCAAAGCGTAAAAAATTGCTTTACCGCTGATGTTGCGAAATGCAAACAAATATGGTACTATAATTGTGTTCAGCAATACATTTTGCGATTACAAAAAGTTTTGGCAGGTGAATTATGAAGTTTTTGAAGTATATCAATTCCAAGGCTACGGTTGCAACAACCTTTTTCGTGTCGGTATTTGCGGCGATGGTCAATTTTTCCATGATGCACAGCTTCGTCTTTATCGACGTAGCGCTATTCAACGGATTTTGCCTGACGTTGTCCGTACTATTTTTGTTGTCCATCATTCTCAATTTTGCTATGGCGGTTTGTAAATTCAGAAATGTGAGATACAAGAGCCAACTTGTCGCAGACAGCAAGTTTTATAGAGTAACTGTGTGTGTAAACATGGCTTTTATGATACTTTTTGTTGTGCTGGACATTGTCAACCTTATACTCAATTCGGAAGCGGTGTATGCCATTTGGCTTAACTTTTTGCAAATTGCTCCGATAGCGATGACGGCAGTTATGGTGTTGCTGCTTATCTTCTTCTTTCCGGCGGTCAAAAATAAAAAATGCAAAATAATAGTTGCAAGCTTGCTCTGCGGCATAATCATTTTGTACGGTTTACTTGCTATTTTTCCTGTTGCTGTAAATCAATTTGAGTCCGCACCTATGGTCGTTGACAACGGAGAAAGCTATTCGGTTGTATTTGCAACCACCGAACAGGGTACGGGGTACGTTGAGTACGTGTACGACGGCAAGGAATATAAAGTTTATGACCAGATTGATGGCAAGAAAAACTCGTCCAGAATTCATACAGTCAAGGTGCCTTACGAGCATCTCGACGGCAACACTTATACCATGGGAAGTACACGGGTAGTGCAGGAATTGAGCTACGGTGGAAGATTGGGAAAGACGATAACGTCTGCCCAATATACTTTCAATGCGCCGAGTGGGGAGTTGAATATTCTTTCTGTCTCCGACTGGCACACCCACAATTCTCAGGTTTACAAAAGCGTAGAATATTTGGGCGATTACAACGCTGTAATTTTGCTGGGCGACAGCGTTGCCGGACTGGAATATCAGGAAGAAGTGATAGAGTATATCATCAAATTGGGCGGAAAACTTACAGACGGCGCTATGCCGATACTTTGGGTGAGAGGCAATCACGAAACCAGGGGCTCCGTCGCCAAGGAGCTGGCAGGCTATCTCGGCATGGACAAATTTTATTATACTGCCAGGTTGGGCGACGTCAACTTCGTGGTGCTTGATAGCGCAGAAGACAAGGTCGATACCCACCCCGAATACGGCGGAATGAACGATTTTGAAAATTACCGCCGCAATATGATAGAGTGGTTGGAGAGTTTGCCTGACGATATAGGCAAAAACATTGTGCTTAGCCACGACGTGGAGCTTTGCATCGAAGAAGATTTGCAAACGAGAGCAATAGCAAAAATGCAAAGAATGAATACTGCCTTGATTGTAGGCGGACATACTCACGTGCTGGAATACGATGACAGCAGAACCATTACGACCTTTGTCGACGGCGGACACAACGAAGGAAAATTCGTTGCGTCGAAGCTTACAATTGTGGGCAATGATATGTCGATTTTGGCTATGGATAACAAGGGCAACAAGGTCTATGACAATACCTTTATCGATTTGCTCGGCGCATAATTAAGCGTTCATTGTAAGTAAAACATATTTATAATACGCAAAAACCCGATATTTATCGGGTTTTTGCGCAATCATAAATAAGTTATCCCTAACGGAGTGAAATCCAGTCGTATCAAAGCGGATACAAATCTGTTTATCCCGAAAAATTACAAAAAATTTTGAAAAAGGCTTGACATTGAAATTCTTATCATGTAAAATAAAATTGTCGTATAAATACGATTATCAATTTTTGGAGGAATAAAAATATGGCTAAGCCAAGAAGTGAAAAAGACAAAAGATACGAAGAAAGGCATAAGGAAGAGCGCAAAGCTAAAAACGTTATTTGGGGAACGAGTCTTCCGAGAGAGTTGGCGGAAGAAATAAACGCATTTTTGAAAGAATACGGACATACAAAAGTCGAACTTATCCAAGCGGGATATGAAGAATTGTTATGCTACTATAATTTAGACCTTGCCAAGTTGAAAGACGGTTACGATGATTTCTTTGAGTCCGAGAGACGTTAATTGTAAATGGTTTTTTCGACTTCGTAGCGAGGGTGAAAATCGCTAAAATAAAAAGCATCCTGATATAACTCAGGGTGCTGGCGGAGCAATGGTGACATAAATCGAATTATTCGACTACTAAACGTATGTGTTTTTCCAATTGAAAAGTGAGAGTCCTAAGATTTAAAAACATTACGGATTTTATTCTTTAACGAAATTCACAATCTCTTCCCACGCAACTTTACTTTCTCTAAGGAAAGGAGCAAAATATTGAAAATCGTGGAAAAGCCCATCGTATATGGAGAGAGTAACGTTGTTATCGTGTTTTTCTAAGGCGGACTTCAACATAATACTGTCTGACAAATCAGTTTCGTAACTTCCTACTTGGATAAGTACGGGCGGAAAATCTTTATATTCGAGATAAACTGGAGATAGATACGGTTCGAAAGGGGAAGTGCTTCCAACGTAAGAACTCTTTTTTCTTAAAAAATGGCCGTATTTCTCATAACTTTGATTTTTGGGTAGAGAATAAGTTGGGTCTTTATAGCAATTAAACTCATACGAGTCGCCCGTTAATGCAAGGTCAACGTAAGGGGATATACATATAAGTTTTCTTGGAGTCTTATATCCATTGCTTTGCAACTTGTGACAAGTTGACATCATAAGATTGGCCCCGTAACTGTCGCCAATCATAATTGTGTTGCCAAAATCAATTATCTTTTCGAGCCTGACGCAAGCATCATAACAAATATCGTGTAATGCAGGGTAAACGTAATCGGCATTAGGCACGTAGTCGATACTATACACTATTGCATCATTGAGTTTTGCCAATTTTTCAGCTACTTTATGATATAAGTTGCCCATAGGTTGGCAAGGACCGCCACCGTGAAAAACAATGATATTGATATTGCTCGTAGAGTTTTTGTAGGATAACTTCTCTATGCTATATATATCATCGACTCTCAAAACTTCTAAACTAAAATTTTTAGGGGTATATCGATTATTTTTTAGTTTTACGTTTTTGGATAGTGAAATATGATTTTTTCTATATTTGTAGGTATATGCTTTGATACATAATCTTGTGAGACAAGTAAGCAATGAAGTCATAATGATTTTACGACCTTATTCATATTCTTTACAAGCGGATTCATAATGACACTGATAAGCACGCCTGACTTTATGTAGCAAAACACTTCGTTCCACAAACCATAAAACGCAAGTTTCTCTTTGCAATATTTACTTGCGCCATACTTTTCCGTGTATGTTTGGCAGAGTTTGAATCTTTTGCCCGTTAGATGATTAAATTGAAACAGGTCATACTCTCTGTCGGCATACATCGTGTTGAGCGGGTCGATAAATGCGGATAGTTTACCGTTATCAATAAATATATTTGCTAAGTTAAGGTCGCCGTGTATAAGACAAGCCTCACTCACTTCTTCACTGAATATAACGTCAAAACAATCCCACGCTTTTTCCATTGATTGCATTATTTTGTTGCTCAATTGATTGTTCGAGTACAACTCTCTTGCTTTTTCAAGTATGGTTATGGCAAAATCTCTATAAAATTCTAACCACGTGTTGTAGGTCGCATTTAGAATACTGCCAAACTTATCGTTTTTGACTTCATGTATTTTGTGCAGAGCTGTAGTAACGTCTTCGGCAAATTGCGTGCGTTTTTTCTTGCTTGCGAGTAAAAAACCAAAACTGGTAAACGCATTTTTGCCGGCAACTTTAGTCATAGCATATAAGTCTAACGGGATATTGTTATCGGCTTTTCGAGCAAACAAGACTTTTGGAAATGGAATAGGGCAGTTTTTGGATAGAATATCAAGTGAAGCAATTTCACCATCGAGCATATCGGTTGCTCTAAGGAATTTTATGACAAATTCAGCGTTAGACGTCTTGACGAGAAAAGCCATACCAAACGAACCACCACCAAGGCATTTGGTTTTTACGACGTCAAAACGTTGTTCTCGGGCGATAATTTGGATATATTTTTCAGCATCTGTTTTTGTTATTTTTATCGGGATAATTCTTTCAATTTTCATAACGTCACCTCTGTAAATTCATTATAATGGACTAAAACATCGGGCGCAATATCCTGTGATTACCGATATGTGTCCTAAGTTTACTACAAGAGTTGTTTGAATTCATTAGGTGTCATACCATAATATTTATTAAATTGTTTATAGAACCCCGAAGTGGTTTTGTATCCAACGGTTTGCGCTATATTGTCAATGCATATATTTTCAAATATCATTTGGCTAGCCTTTTGCATACGAATTTCCGTCAGCAGTTCGCTAAAAGATTTATTCGTTTTTTGGTTGATAATTCTACTTAAGTAAGATTTGTTATATCCTAAACTCTTTGCCAGACTATCTAAGGTAGCTTCTTCCATATTTGCAAAGATGTATTGTGTAATTTTTTCTAAGAAAATACTATCGATATCTTTACTTCTTATCAATTCAACGAACAATAAGGCAAGATAATTTTCTATAGTTACGTCAATAAATTCGTCATGAGCAAAACTTTCTTTTAATATTTTGAATAGCAAATATTCCGCTTCCGTACTCACGTTACGTATCATTGTGATTGGTTCGGCAAAATGTATGTTTTTATTTATATGATTAAAAACGTCAATCGGTATTACTATTTTAATGATTACGTCCCTTTCAGTGGTCGGCATTATAGCATGCATTATTTGAGGGGATAAAATGCACAAATCGCCTTGATCCATTATTACTTTTTTGTCATTTATTAGTTGTATACACTTGCCTTTATTTACGAATATCAATTCATAGAATGTATGCAAATGGATATATGGGATTTGGCTCGTGGTATGCTTGCGCACATGCAGTCCTTCATCTCGTCGTAAAGGAATAACAGGGAAACTAATAACGCCATTTTCCGTTTGTAGAGGATTGATATTTTGCTCGGCAAGTTCAAAAGCTTTCGCTAAAATCTCATCGGCATTAGCAAATTCATATTTGATAGTCGCAATAAGTTTTTCTTTTGATTTTGCGACTTGTTCATCTTCTATTTCATGATTATTGAGTATTGTCAATATAGTTTCATTCATATTTTTAGTATAGCATAGGCTGTTACTTAATTCAAGATTGATAATTGTTGAGTTTGTCTATAAATAGCCAATAAAAAATCACCCTGATATCACTCAGGGTGTTGGCGGAGAAAGAGGGATTTGAACCCTCGCTACGGTATCCCGTACTACTCCCTTAGCAGGGGAGCCCCTTCGGCCTCTTGGGTATTTCTCCACAGTCGAAGTATAAAAAATGTTATTAGCATAAGTATATTAGCACACAAAGTAGCGTTTGTAAAGTCTTTTTGCAAAATCTTTATACTATTCCGCCGCACAAAATAATTATGCCAAAGAGTCCACGTAAGGTTTGAGCAGGCTAGTAATAACCTGATAAGATTCGGCAGTCATGTGCAAGCCGTCAAAGGTATATTTGTCCTGCAATTGTTTGTTGCTTCCAACAAGGTGAGAATAAGTGTCGATGAGTTCTACCTGGTATATTGCGCATACCTGTGAAATATATTCGTTGAGCAAGATTACGTTGTCGTCGGTCAGATAAGGGCCAATCAGGTCTTTGCCTGCCAGTTTTACCGTGCGGTTGACGGGATATACGGTCTGTACGAATATCTGCGTATCAGGCAATTCTTCTCTTATTAAGTGCAGAATTTTGGTCAGATTGACGGCAATATCTTCGGGAGAAACGCCCTGTCTGAGATCGTTGCAACCGCCGAGAATGAAAATTGCCTTAGGTTTTATATTCAACACGTTTGACTCCAATCTTACCAGCATACGTGAAGTTGTATCCCCCGATATTCCACGGTTATAGATATTGGCGTCGGGATAATAGTAATTCAGGTCGTACATCTCGGTAATAGAATCGCCAAGAAACACGATTTGTTCGCTTTGTGCCGTCTGGTTGAGATATGCGTATCTTTTTGCCTTGGCGTCTTTGATAAAGTCTTTGCTGAACATAGCGTTGCCGTAGATGTTGTAAGCTATGGAAAAAATAGAGATGCCAGCCATAAACATAATCAAAACAAGCAAAACCACCACAATAGTAATATTGCGGGAAGTAAAAATTTTGTGTTGAGTTTTTGCTTTGTGCCGTCTGCCCATAATATTATTATATATTCTTGCACAAAATTTGGCAACAAAAAGTATAATTTATCGAATTCTTTACTTATTTTGCAATCTGTGTCTGCTACTCAAAAAAGCGTCTGTCCAATCATACAGACGATAAATATTTGCAAAAGATAAAAACTGTGATATAATATAAAAGATTTATGGAATCGAAATATAGTATTCTAAACAACTTAAAATCAAAAAAATTCCGATTGACCAATATACAAGTCATAGTATTGGGTTATATTTTGGTTATTCTGACGGGAGCTTTTTTGTTGTCTCTGCCTTGGGCGTCAAGGAGCAGAAGTTGGACGGGACCGCTTACTTCGTTTTTTACAGCCACGTCTGCCACGTGCGTAACGGGGTTGGTATTGGTCGATACGTACACCTATTGGTCTCTGTTCGGGCAGATGGTGATAATGTGTCTTATTCAGCTTGGCGGCGTAGGATTTATGACTATCGTCTCTATGGTGTCGGTTGTGGTCAGACGACAGATGGGGTTGTATCAGAAGACGATTTTGCAAAAGTCCATGGGCGGAGCACGTTTTTCCGGACTGGTTAAGTTGTTGCACAGAATTTTGATATGCACAGCATGTTTCGAAGGTGCCGGCACGCTGTTGCTTTGCATCAGATTTATACCAAAAATGGGATTTTGGGAAGGGCTTTACAATGCCATGTTTCATTCTATCTCGGCATTTTGCAACGCAGGATTCGATTTGATGGGCAAATACGGGCAGTTCAGTTCTATGACGGCGTTTGCAGACGACGTACTGGTCAATCTTACGCTTATGGCATTGATTTATGCAGGCGGACTCGGCTTTTTGCTATGGAGCGACCTTTATGACAAACATATGCATCTGAGCAAGACGAGTTTGCAGACTAAGATAGTATTTATAGTTACGCCTTTGCTTATTCTCGTACCTGCCGTACTGTTTTTCATAGCGGAGCGCAACAATGCCTTTGCCGACATGAGCATTGGTGAAGCGATAATTGCGTCGCTTTTCCAATCGGTAACTTCTCGTACGGCAGGCTTCAATTCTTCCGATTTGGCGGCTTTTAGCAATTCAAGCGTGGTTTTGACAATCGTTCTTATGATGATAGGCGGCAACGTAGGTTCGACCGCCGGCGGTATCAAAATTACGACGGTAGTGGTAGTATTTTTGGGCGTTTTGTCAACTATTAAGGACAAAGACCAGGTAGAGATAGGCAAGAGAAGATTGTCGGATAAGCTGATAAGGCAAGCCAATGCTATCTTTGTATTTTATCTGAGCAACATTGTCGTAGCTTCTTTTGCGATAGCTTTGATAGATAGCCACATGCCGGTACAAGCGATAGTATTTGAAGTAGTGTCGGCAATAGGTACGGTAGGTCTGACGATAGGCGGAACGGCAGAATTTTCCGCCGGCAGCCAATGTATATTGATAATTTTGATGTTTATGGGCAGGGTAGGTGCAATTTCCTTGTTGACTGCGATTATGGAAACAAGGCAGAAACCACCGATAAAAAGGCCAATAGAAGAAATAATGATAGGATAAGGAGAACAATATGAAATCGGTTTTGATAATAGGTATGGGCAGATTCGGCAAGCATCTTGCTTACAAGATGACGGAGCTTGGCAACGAAGTGATGATTGTCGACAAAAACGAAGAAATCATCAACGAGCTTGCACCTGATTTTGTCAATGCAATGATAGGAGATTGCACCAACGAAGGCGTGGTGAGAAATCTTGGCGTAAGCAACTTTGATATTTGTTTTGTGGCGATAGGCGACAACTTTCAGGCGTCTTTGGAAATCACGTCCCTTCTCAAAGAATTGGGAGCAAAGTACGTCGTATCGAAAGCCGACAGGGATATGCAAGCCAAGTTTTTGGAGCGTAACGGAGCGGACGAAGTAGTGTACCCGGAGCATGACATAGCAGAAAAACTTGCCATAAGGCACAACGCAAAAAACATTTTCGATTACGTAGAAATTACCAACGATTACGCAATATACGAGTTGTCGGTAGTCAAAGAATGGGTTGGCAAGAGTTTGAAAGAACTCAATATCCGCCACAATTACGGAGTAAACATCATGGCACTCAAACAGGGTGGCAGTATAGAGATACCTTCGGCAGAAACTGTATTTGAAGAAAACGACCATATCTTTGTTATGGGAAAACAAAAGGACGTATTCAAACTGTCCAACAAGACTTGATTTGTCTCAACTTCGCAAGATTGATATTTATATATGACTATATTATATACGTCGGAAACGGCGTATATTTTTTTTGAGACGGGACAAAATTCTACGGGGGAATTATGCGACAAATCAAAAAAAGTTTAGACTATATCAAAAAAGCCGTAGCACAACTCAAAGGCAAAGATTTGTCTTTTGTAGTCAACAAGGGCAGAAATAAATTTATCACTTTCGACGGAAAGGTCGTGGACGCTTACGATTCTATTTTTACCGTCGTGTCTACCGAAAATTTCGGTAACGAGTTGTACACTTTTTCTTACAACGACGTGGCGTGCAAAACAATAAAAATCTTGCCGCCCACTTCAAATTGATGTCATAAAGCGCATTGAAGGGAGATATATTGTAGTGAACAACTATTAAGAGGTGCTTATGTCAATCAATGCCGTATATCAACCAATCACAATCGATTATGAGAGAGCTTGTCAACCCAAACAAATTCTTTTGGGTTGCAATATGGATACTTCGTCAAAGGGCGGAGTGTCCAAAGTGTTTTTTGTCAAATCAAGCGCACAGATAACCAAAGTTGCGGCGATGTCAAAACAAGTCAAAATCAGCGGACACGTCAACATTAAGGTAATGTATCTGACCAACCAACAGGAATGCGAGAGTTTTGACTATATCACCGACTTCGTGGAAGACGTGGAGTGCGACGACGTAACCGAAGATATGCCTGTTCGAGCAAGCGCAAAGGTTGTTGACAACGAATATCAGATAAACGGCGACCAAATCAAAATTCAGGCCGTCGTAGAATTGTGTCCGGTGTTTGTCGAAAGCAAGAGTGAGCAATTTATTGTCAGCGCAGAAGGCGCTTTGGTCAAAACCCGACAGTCTTGCAGACAAAATTTTATCTCGCACGTAGACAGGGAGATAGAGCTTGCCGATGAGTACGACAGCGGAATGGACGTGGACAAAGTTTTGTTTTTTGACGCAGCAGCCAACGTGGAAGACGTTACGACGGCAGGAGAAATCGTTACCGTCAAAGGCAGCGCCGACGTTGATATCATATATCGTGCGGAAGGCAAGATTGTAGAAAAAAGAATGAATATACCTTTTGAAGAAGAATGGCGAGAAAAGGAACAGAATCTTTTTGCCAAAGTGCAGGCATGCGTCAAAAACAGCAAACTGGTGCTTCAAGGTTCGCAGGACAGCAACGTAATGCGAGTAGAGTTGCTCTGCAAATTGAGCGGTGTGGTGATGAGCGAGAGTTGCGACGATACGGTGGAAGATTTGTTCTGTCCGACAGCGGAAACCAACTGCCAGTATACTCAATGTGATTTTTATCGCCAGGCAGAACCGGTGCATTGTCATCTCAGCGTCATTGGTTCCGACTCCATCGACGAAACTGCCGCAGACGTCAAGCAGGTTCTCGCCGCCGAAACCGTCAACTGCGTAATTGCCGAAGTAACGGGCGGTGAAGATATGAGCATCAGCGGCATGGCGGAAGTAGCCGTGGTTTACGTTGACGAAAACGACGATATAGATTGTAAGTACATTGAAATTCCGTTTTTGGAAAGATGTCAATACGTTTTGGAAAAAGACGCAGTTACCGAGTGGAACGCATACGTCAATGATACGTCGGTAAAAGTAAAAAGAGACAGAGAATTTGAAGTCAATCTTGACGTAGACGTAACGCTTGACATTGCTCCTAAAACTCAGATAAGGGGTATATCTGCGCTCGAAGAAGGAGAAGCTCGTCCTGCCAACAACGTAGCCGTAAGCATCTATTCGACGAGCAAAGGCGAGACGTTGTGGGATATTGCAAAGCAGCTTATGGTAAGCGACAAAGAGATACTTGCCCAGAACCCGGGAATAGGCGAAGTGATGGAAGGGGACGAAAGATTGGTGGTTTACAGAGAACTGAAAGTATGATATAGTATAGGTATGAATACTATAAGATTAAAAGTTTTTGCCAAAGTCAACCTTGCACTTGACGTCAAAGACAAACGCCCCGACGGATACCATAATCTTGATATGCTTATGGCGTCCGTCGATATGTATGACACCTTGATTATGTCAAAGAGCGACCAGAATCTGGTAACTATGGACGGCGTAATCGTAGGAGAAGAAAATACAGCCGTTCGGGCGTTGGATAGGCTCACCGAAGCTTTCGGTATCAATATGAGAGTAGACATTCTCAAAGATATACCGCTCAAAGCAGGCTTGGGCGGCTCGTCTGCCGATGCGGCGGGAGTGTTTGTCGGTGCGGCGCATATGTTTGGTATCGATATCGACAAGATGACCAGACTGGCGCTCAAAGTGGGCAGCGACGTCCCTTATATGATGAAGGGTGGCTTTTGTCGGGTGCGTGGAAAAGGCGAGATAGTGGAGCCTGTCGAACTTGACGATATGAACATGGTGATTTTGCAGGCGGAATACGGAGCGTCAACAGCGCAGGTTTATAATCAATACGATTTGCTAGGTGGCAATAGCGGCGACGTAGACAGAGTCTTGAAAGAAATAAAGAACAGCGGCAGGGGATTTTTTAACAACTTGCAAGACGCCGCAATCAGACTTTGTCCTTCCATAGAATATTCCGTAGGTGCGTTGCAGACATATACCGACAGGGTATTTATGACGGGTAGCGGTAGTGCGGTTGTGGGAGTTTTTGACGACGAAAGACAAGCAAGATGGTGCGAACTCAACTTTGGCGGATACCTTTGTGCCAAAGCCGTCAGGACCAAGAAAAGCGGCTACGAAATATTCTAAAAATCGATACATATCGACAAAAATAAAAGTTTTGTTCCAAAAATAGAATACGCCTTACGTGGCGTATTTTTTTGTGCAGCGTTATAATTTAGTTGTCGCTGTCAATACTTTTCATCGAGAGGTGAGTATGAAAAAATTGATAGCTTCCATCATTTTGATAGCAGTAGTAATTACGGCAGTTGCGGTTTTTACAACGGGCAAGCAAACCCAAAGCGCAGATTATCTCAGAATACATATTCGTGCCGACAGCAACGACGAGTGCGACCAACAGATAAAATATAAGGTCAAAGATGCGGTAGTAGAATATCTGACGCCCTTGCTGTCAGGGGTAGGCGACAAGCAACAAGCCATGACGATAGTAGAGAATAATCTGGAAAACATCAGGCTGGTCGCAGACCGTTCTTTACAAGTGCAGGGGGCTGCATATAGCAGTACGGTCAAACTTACGCAGGAAGAATTTCCTGTCAGGACGTACGGCGAGCTTACTCTCGACAGCGGAGTGTACGACGCCCTGATTATAGAATTGGGTTCGGGAGAAGGCGACAACTGGTGGTGCGTAGTTTTTCCGCCCCTGTGTTTTGTGGCGGACCAAAGCAACCCGCAGTACAAATCGTTGATTGTTGACGCAATAAAAAAATTAAAAGGCTGGTTAAGTTAGGTGAAAAATCAAGTAATGGTAATGAGAGTAGTAAGCATCGTCTTACTTGTTATCGTAGTTGTGATGGCAACTCTGCTTTGTCGTAGTCTCAACACCGAAGAAACGGAAACTTTTGCGCTCAAACAAGGTTCCAGCGGACAGCAAGTGCGACAAATTCAGTCAAAATTGGCGGCATGGGGCTATTATAGCGGCGAAGTCGACGGCATTTACGGTGCCAAAACTACCGAAGCGGTCAAAAACTTCCAACGAGTCAACGGCTTGAAGGTAGACGGCATTGTGGGAGAAGAAACGGCGGCGAAAATAGGCATTTCGCTTACTCAGTCGTCTTCTACCAACAGCAGTTACAATTCTCAGGACGTATACTTGCTGGCAAAGTGCGTATATGCAGAATCAAGGGGAGAGCCGTACACGGGGCAGGTTGCCGTGGCTGCGGTCGTACTCAACAGGGTGCGTAGCAGCAGTTTTCCTAATACTATTGCAGGAGTAATTTATCAACCTTATGCCTTTACGGCGGTAGCCGACGGACAAATCAATCTCGAACCCGACCAGACGGCTTATAATGCCGTCAGAGACGCAATGAACGGTTGGGACCCTACCAACGGCTGTCTCTATTATTTCAACCCGGATACGGCGACTTCGTCGTGGATATGGACGAGAGAAGTTAAGCTGACGATTGGCAGACACAAATTTGCAGTATAGGAGAGAGTATGGAAAAGGACGAAAAAGGAAGATTAATAATCAATAAACCGCTGGCAATAGCAATGATTGTTGCGGCAGTTATTTTGCTGGCGGTAATTGCAACGCTGTCCGTATTTCTGGGTATGACCAGGAGCGAAAATCAAAAATGGCTCACACAAGCCAACAGCAAATGTCAGGAAGCATATTATGATTTGGTAGACGAATTTCTTAATATGGAAACCAATCTCTCCAAGCTGAGAGTAGTAACGTCGGACGGATTGAGACAACAACTTTTGCTAGATATTGCCATGTCGGCAGAGTCTGCGGTGTGCGATTTGTCGGCAATATCGTCGGGCGATCATGATCTGAGCGACCTTATCAAATATTGCAATCAAGTGGGAGATTATTGCAAGTATGCATTCAAAAAAATCAGCAACGGTTCGACTCTCAGCAGCGAAGAAGAACAGACTTTGAGCGAGCTATACGATATGACTTACAGCATTGCCAAAGGTCTGACGTCCATAAGTGCGCAGTTGACGTCGAGCGGCGATTTCGTATTGGGACTGGGCAAGGTCAACGAAGGTTTTTCCGATATGTTGTTGCAATTTAACAACGGTTCGGTCAAATATCCTTCGCTGATTTACGACGGAGCATTCAGCGATTCGCTCGTCAACAAAGCTCCTAAGATGATAACGGGCGACGACATCGACCCCAATCAGGCAAGAGCATATATAGTCAAGGCTCTCAGCGGATACGAATTGTCGGACTATACCTTTGCTTACCAAAACGACAATAAGTTTTCGACTTATTTTTATGACTTCAAAACCAAGTCGGGAGAGAGCGGTACGATAGAAATTGCCAAGCAGGGCGGAATGACGATTATGTGGAATATCGATTCGGCTGTGGACAATCCCGTGATGTCAAAAGACCAGGGCGTGCTGGTTGCGGAGCAATATTGTCGGGATATCGGACTTGACAATATGAAGGCAGTATGGGCGTGCGTAAGCAACAGTATGCTGTACGTCAATCTGTGCTGGCAGAAGAACGGCGTGATATGTTATCCCGACATGGTAAAGATAAAGGTTTCGCTTCAAAGCGGCAAAGTAGTGGGCTACGAAGCTCTCAATTATTGCTATAATCACGACGATTCACGCAGTATCGGAACTGTGGGAGTATCTATGGAAACCGTGCAGTCATACGACTATCGCAATTTGCAGGTAGAGAGTATCAGGCTGGCGCTCATTCCTACCGACGGCGGAGAGGAGATATTGACCTACGAAGTGTATGGCAAAATGGACAAATATACCTTTTACGTCTATCTTGACGCAACCGACGGCAAGCAAATCAAAATTTTGCAGGTAATCGACAGCGACGAAGGAGAACTGTTGATGTAAATACGAAACGACAAGTCCTGTCTTCAAGGGCTTGTCGTTTTGTCGGATAATAAGTCGGGTAATAATTCAATATTTTCAAAAATATATTTTAACAGGTAAAAACTCTTGATATATTTATTTAAAGATGCTACAATAATACCATAAAAAGTCTAAGAGGATTTATGATTTCTTACACCGAAGGCGGAAATATTCATTTATCTAAGACAAACGGGTATGTTTGTCAGTCTTTTGTTTTACAACGTTTTTTTGATACTACAACTAAGTTTAATATATCACGGAGGCACAAATGAAACCTTTTTTTGAGTCAGTTTTCAACTTTGACAAAGAGGTATCCAACATGGCTATAATTGCGCTTGACGGCGCAAAAGAGCTGGGCGCTAAGGTTGACTATTATCTCGTCAATCTCTACAATAACGATATCAAAAAATATCACAAAAACGTCCCTGAAAAAAAGACTTTTCTGCTCAATACCGTATGTCCTAGATTTACTACCGGCGACGGCAAGGGTATGATAAACGATACCATAAGAGGAAAAGACTTGTTTATACTCGTTGACGTAGGCAATTATTCCAAGACCTACAACATGTTCGGCGTACTCAACAGAATGTCTCCTGACGATTATTATGCGGATCTCAAACGTATAATATCGGCTGCCGGCGGCAAGGCTAAGTCTATGACTGTTGTAATGCCTAGTCTTTACGGTGGAAGACAACACAGAAGAAACGCAAGAGAATCTCTCGATTGCGCTCAGATGCTCAGAGAATTGGAAGTTATGGGCGTAAGCGGCGTTATCACGTTCGACGCACACGACCCACGAGTTCAGAATGCAGTTCCGCTCATGGGATTTGACAACTTCCTTCCTACCTATCAGATTCTCAAAGCCATGCTCAAAGCCTATCCTGACGTCAATATCGACAAAAACAACTTTATGGTTGTCAGCCCTGACGAAGGCGCAATGGGAAGAAACATTTACTATGCTTCGGTGTTGGGTATAGATTTGGGTATGTTCTACAAGCGTCGTGATACGTCTACCGTTGTCAACGGCAGAAATCCTATCGTGGCGCACGAATATATCGGCAACGACGTGAGAGATAAGGACATTTTCGTAGCCGACGACATCATTGCTACCGGCGACAGCATGCTCAAATTGTGTACCGAACTCAAAGAAAGGGGCTGCGGAAAGATATTCCTTACCGCAACTTATGCGCTGTTTACCGAAGGCGTAGAAAAATTTGAAAAGGCTTATAAGGACGGTTTGTTTACCGCTGTTCTCAGCACCAACCTTACTTATACGCCTGATGAAGTCAAGTCAAGACCTTGGTTTGTGCAGGCAGATATGTCCAAATTTATGGCTTACATAATCGCCGCTGTTGACCAGAACAAATCGTTGTCAACCTTGCTTGACCCACACGATAAAATCAAAGAACTTATCGAAAAGTTCAATCAAAATAAACCACAACAACTCACTTTTGATGTGGATGAGGAGTAATTATGAAAATTCAATGGTTGGGGCACTCTTGTTTCAGGCTTGAAGAATCGACCGGAACGACTGTTGTAGCAGACCCTTACGACCCGAGAAAGGTAGGCATTGACCTACCGAAAATCAAAGCCGACGTCGTTACGATATCGCACAATCATGCTGATCACAACTGCACGGACAATATCGAAGGACGCTTTATCAAACTCAATCAGCCTGGGCTGTGGGAAGTCAAAGGCGTGGAAATCGTGGCTTTGCAGAGTTATCACGACGAGACCGACGGCAACAAAAGGGGAGAAAACTTTATCTTCAAATATCGAATGGACGGTGTAGACCTGTGCCACATGGGAGACATAGGACAACCGAGCAATCCTATTCTCGGGGAATCTATCGGTTCGGTCAACGTCCTGATGATACCGGTGGGCGGCACTTATACCATCAACGCCGAACAAGCCAAAGAGTACGTTGATTTTCTTATGCCGGACGTAGTGATTCCAATGCACTTCAAGACGCCTGACAGCGAAATCGACGTAGAGAAAGTAGACGATTTTCTTGATTTGTTTGACGAAGAACAACTTATAAGAGTCGACGGCGACACTTTTGAATTTGACAGAGAATTTTTTGACGGCGAAAGCACGAGAGTTATTGTTTTTAATACGGATAAATTTTAAGATACCACTTTTACAATTAGATTTTTTTAGACACTATGAGTCTCATCGAGACTCATAGGAGTCGTATTATATCAGCAGGAGGTTTTTATGCCCACAAAGAAAGAAGCTTTGACTGACGATGAGATGAGAGAAAAGATTTTCTCAGAAAAAGAACTTTATTCATATACCATTTTTATTTTGAGAAGAATTGCCACTCTCAAATACGTCAAATCGCCTACCAGCAAGAAGAAGGCGGAATTGATTGAGGCAATTTTAGACAAACAGAAATTGCAACAGGAGAGTAAAAAAGAAGGCGCCGAAGAACAACCACGCACAAGAGTTGTGAGAAGGGGCAGCAAATATTTTGAGCCGCATGCCGTCGTTGTCAATCGCAGAGAAGACAGCATTTTTCCGTTGCCGCCTGTCAGACAGCCTATCATGGTATCCGACAGCAATAAAAGTTCTGATTTTGTTTACAATACAATGTCAACCGACGAAATGCTGGAAAAGGGAGAATGTGAACGCAAGAGCGGCATTTTGGAAATCCTTGCCGACGGTTACGGATTTTTGAGAGCAGAAAATTGTGAGTACAGCAACAAGGACACTTACGTCTCCAACAAAATCATCAAGACTTTGGGATTGAGAATGGGCGATATGGTAGAAGCCATCGCCAAAAAGAATGCCGAAAACAAGCCGCCTGCCGTCATCGAAGTAGAAAAAGTCAACGGACTTGCTCCGACAAGTTTGCGCAACAGACCAAACTTTGACAAGATGACGCCTATCTATCCCGACAGCAGACTAAAATTGGAAGTAGCAGGCAAAAACAACGATTTTGCCATCAGATGTATCGACCTGATTGCACCGATAGGCAAGGGGCAGAGAGCCATGATTGTTTCTCCGCCAAAAGCAGGTAAGACTACCTTGCTCAAAAAGATTGCTACGGCAATCACAGCCAATCATCCCGAAGTGGAATTGTTTGTATTGTTGGTAGACGAGAGACCGGAAGAAGTTACCGATATGCAAAGGTCAATCAAGGGCGAAGTTATTTATTCGACGTTTGACGAGACGCCTGAGCATCATTGCAAAGCCGCAGAATTGTTGATAGAAAAGGCAAAGAGATACGTAGAAACAGGAAAAGACGTAGTAATCATTATGGATTCGCTTACCCGTCTTGCACGTGCTTACAATCTTACGGTTGCGCCTACCGGCAGAACATTGTCGGGTGGTATCGATCCGGGAGCCTTGCATCCGCCAAAGAGATTTTTCGGCAGCGCCAGAAATATCGAAAACGGCGGTTCGTTGACAATTATTGCTACTGCGTTGGTAGATACGGGTAGCCGTATGGACGAAGTCATTTATGAAGAGTTCAAGGGTACAGGCAATATGGAGATACATCTCGACCGCAAACTGTCGGAAAGAAGAATTTTCCCTGCCATCGATCTCAATCGTTCCAGCACGAGAAGGGAAGATTTGTTGCTTTCTCCGCAGGAACTGAGCGGAGTATGGGCAATCAGAAGAATGTTGTCGGGCGGCGACAATGCGGAGATGACGGAACAGCTTTTCAATATGATTGTCAAGACCAAGACCAACGAAGAATTTATCGACCAGCTCACCAAGCAGTTGGCTATAATGGAAAAGGAAGGTTACAGTTTCCGCAAACCAAACTAAAAAAGATAAACAAAATAAGCACGACCGCAAGGTCGTGCTTTTAAAATCAGAGACGGCGGTCGCATTACGTATTTTAGTTTGTCATATTCAATAAAAATTGACCGACAAATTAAAAAATATTTTTAATATGACAGATATATTCATATTATAGGTGATAAATTATAATCACAAGGAGAAAATAATATGAATACGACAAAAGAAAGATACGAAAGTTTAGAAGAATTTTTGGCAAAATTGAATATGAGAGAAAACCTGAGCAAGAGCGACAAGATGTTTTTGCAATCGGTTGTCAAAAGACAAAGACAGGTGATAGCCGATTTGATAGAATTTGACAAAAGGTATCCGAAGTCTTTGGACAGGGACATAGTGGGCGGACTGTATTCTATCTATACTTTGCTGGACAATCAGGCGCAGTCTTTGATTCTCGGTTAAAATTGACGTAAAAATAAGAAGTGCGATATTCGATAATGACTATTGCGCTTCTTTTTTTATTGTGTTATAATAATTTTATAATATTATAGGAGAATATATATGAATATAGCGACCGATAAAATTCAAAGAGAAATCATCGTAGAAAATTCACATATACAAAAGTCTGTTCTGACCAATCTCATTACGGGCAGTCAATTAGATCGCAAGGGCTACGAGTTTGTCGTAAGTTACAAGATACCCGGAAAATTATTGGGCAAGACGGCTATCTTTACAGCCAAAGATATGACTGTTGTCGATAGTGGCGACGATTGGTATCTGCTTGAATATCAAGCGCATAATATCGACTGGCAAATCAAACTTATTTATGTCAAAGACGACAAGGCGGGCGTTTTAAAGAAAAATCTCGAAATCACTTGTTCCAATCCAAGCGTAATTATCAATTACGTTGATCTCGATAGTTTTGACGTAAGCGGAATAGAGGACAAATGGACCATACCGCCTGTCAAAAAAAGAGTTCTTATTCCGGCATACATATCTACGACAGGTCAGCCATATTACGTAAAGGATATGTTTTTCGGTACGGAGTTTCCTACCGCAGACAACCGAATAACCGACGACTTTACACACGCAAGGTATTATATCGGCAGAAGATTTGGCGATATTGCCGTCGGCGGTGTCTATACTACCGTAACGTTTGTTATGGGCAGCGGTAGCGGAGTAGAATTTGAAAAGATGAGAGCGTCGTTTTTCAAATACGTATCGACTTTTAGTCGTCCGTCGAGATTCAGAGTGCAGTTTAACAGTTGGTATGACAACATGCTCGACATAACTAGCGAAAAGGTAAAAAATTCCT
This sequence comes from Christensenellales bacterium, assembly GCA_051883395.1. Taxonomy (GTDB): domain Bacteria; phylum Bacillota; class Clostridia; order Christensenellales; family UBA3700; genus HGM11368. The sequence goes on from JBJETQ010000007.1 coordinate 23,027, forward strand.
TTACGGCTGTGGGCGAAGGTTTCAAAAAAGCAGGTTTCAGACCGCTTGATTGTTACGTCGTTGACGACGGTTGGACAGACTACAAGCGTCCTGCCTTCTGGCAATTTGACAAGGAGAGTTTTGACAACGAATTTTTCAATGAAAGTCAGCTTACAAAGTCGCTCGATTCGACTTTTGGAGTTTGGTTCGGGCCACGAGGCGGATATACGGCGCAGACAATCAAATATGCCAGGTTTTTGACAAAACTCGGCTATCCTATGTGCAGACAGTCCTATGACATCTGCACGGCAAATCCACGTTATATCAAAGACCTGTGCGATAGAATGGCAGAATTTTGCACAAAATACAACGTAAGTTACTTTAAGATAGACGGCTTTGCCATAACGCCTTGCAAGTCGTCCAAGCACGGACACCCTAAGGGCAAAGGGGACGGAATAGAGTTTTATACGTTTTTGTGGGAAGAATGGACCAAAGGGTTCGAGCGCATCAGACGTGCCAATCCAGACGTATTTCTCAACGTTACTTCCTATGCGCATTGTTCGCCGTGGTTTCTCAAATGGTGCGACGCAGTTTGGATAAACAACTGCGGAGATATGGGATACGAAGGCAAGGGCAACAGTCTCAACAGATGTCTCAATTATAGAGACAGCGCATACAAGGACTTTTTCGACGTAAGACAGCTTCAATTCCCTGCGGCATACGTTTACAATCACGAACCTTGTTATGCGGAGCGCAATTACGATCCGCCACTACCTTCGCCTTTGCACAAGACGGTTGTGTACACTTACGAAGAGTTCGAGCAATATATGTATTTCTGCCTTATGAGAGGCACAGGCTTTGTTGAGATTTATTTCAGCCCTAGCATGTTCGACGAAAAGCGTTGGGCAATTGCGACCAAGACGTTGAGTTGGGCAGAAGAAAACTTTGACATATTGCGCAACTCAGTCTTTTTCGGTGATAATCCTACGCAAGGCGGCGTTTACGGATATTATGCATTCGACGGCAAAAAGGCAATCATGTCGATAAGAAACTCCGACGACGTAGCTCATACTTATACTCTCGTCAACAGCGAAAGATGCCACGTTGACAGCGCTTATTCTATCAGCAGGTTTTATCCTGAGCAAGGAGAGAGCGTTTTAGTACAAAAGGGGCAGAACTACGAAATTCAATTGCAACCGTTTGAAGCGCAGATATATTACCTTAATCTGGAAGACAATCAATAATAAGTAATAAGCTACATATAGTTGTAATCGGCGATGATTTTTGATAAAATTATTGCCGGACAAAACTGTGGAGAACAAAATGAAAAAATACAACAAAATTCTTTTTATATTGATATTGACCGTTATACTTGTATTTACGGCGGTAGCTTGTAAAGAAAAGGACCAGGACGGTCTTGTCAAGCTAAGCAAACCGACGGAGCTGTCGCTCAACGGCAATGCCGTAAGCTGGGCGCCGGTTGACAATGCGGTTATGTATTACGTCAAGGTCAATGATGAAGAATACCAGACGACTTCTACCAGCTATAATATCGAAACGCAAAGCGTGGGTGTATATACTGTCAAGGTCAGAGCGTACGGCGACGGCAAAAAATACGGAACGAGCGATTACAGCGACCCGATAGAATATATCAAAGGTCAGTTGCTCGACAAGCCCGAAGTAACCATAAGCGGAACCACAGCACAATGGAACGCCGTTGACGGTGCAGGCAGTTATTATGTCAAAGTCGTCAATATGAGCGGCGAAGTAGTTGACGAACAGACCATTACGGATACGCAGTATCTTTTTGAAGGAGAAAAATACGTAGACGTCAACGCTTATACCATAACCGTAGTTGCAAAACCTGCCGACGACAACTTGACGGGCATTCAGTCCAAAGCCAGCGACGCAGTCAAATATATAGTCAGCAGAAATCTCAGCGTACCTGTGTGGAACAAGGTAACAACTACGAGCGTATGGTGGAATTCGGTAGAAGGCGCATCGAAATACGAAATAAAAGTAACAGACGAACTGGGCGAGAGTAAATATTATTCTACGTCAGGCACCAGTTATAGTATCAGCAAAATCGAGATGTCTCAGCCGGGCGACTACACCCTTACCATCAGGGCGGTGGGAGACGGAGAAGTATATCTATCTTCTGATTTCAGCCAGCCCAACGAAGATTACATTCTGACCAAACTGGACAATATTGGCGAAGGGGACGTTTCTCTTATTATCGATTCCAACAACAATAGCGTACTTTCTTGGACTATTGACCCTGTTGTCAACGACAAAGCGGATAAGGTAAAGGTAATTCTCAAAACGTATACCGCAAGCAACGAGAGTAAGCTCAGCGAAGTGTCCAAGAGTGTGGAATTGGAAGACGGCATAACGAATTACAGCGTCGTTCTCAATGAGCTTTTCTTCAATTCTGATGACGGATTGCCTACAAGAGAAACGGCTTATTACGGCAAGACTTACGAAATTTCATTGGTAGTTTTGTCAGATGAATACAAGATTGTCGATTCCGACACCACGGTTACCCAATACACTTACAGCAATTATACCAAGCCTGTATATGAAGGCGGAGCTTATCTCATAACGAATGCAGGAGAATTAGCTTATATAGCGGTAGAACCTGATGCTAGCTATCGACTTATCAACGATATTGACTTCAACAACTACGAGTTTGACATGATAGAAGAATTTTCAGGTACCTTCAACGGCAACGGAAAGCGTATATCAAATATTGTGCTTAGCGGCAACTCGGAGTACGTTGCGATGTTTGGCATAATAAGAGAAGGAGCAACCATATCCAATCTCTATCTCAAAAACATCAAGGCAAAAATATCAGCCAACGTGGGTTACGTAGGCGGTATTGCCGCCATCAACGAAGGCACAATACAAGATTGCTTTGTAGAAGGCACTTTGGCTTCCTATACCTATGATACGGATATTGAAGAAGACGAAAGATACGCCATCGACAATGTGGGCGGTATCGTAGGCTTCAACAAAAACTACATCACAGACTGTTACGCCAACGTATCCGTACAAGGTCAGGTTGCAGGCGGTTTGGCTGCGCTCAATCAAGGCACTATATCAGGTTCTTACGCTTTGGGAGAAATTACAGCCAAGGCTTACGCAAAAGATTATGAAGGCGGCGGAGAATTGCAGATTTTGGCAGGCGGTTTTGTCGCATGCAACGTCAAGGACGCAGAAAAGACTGGCACGATTGGCAACTGTTTTGCCGTCAACAACGTCAAAGCCGACGGAAATAGTGGAGCGGTAATAGTTGCAGGTGGATTTGCAGCTGTCAACGAAGGCAACGTATATGACTGTTATTGCGGCACTCCTTATAGCAAGGACGTAACCAACAGACTCACGGTTATAGCCAGCGGCAACAGTTCTATCGCAGGCGGATTTGCAGGAATCAACCATTCCATGATTATCAACAGTTATTCTACTTCCCGTGCCAGCGGCACCAACGTTTCTGCCGGATTTGTGGGCAAAAACGAAGCGACCGCTACTATCAGAAGTTGTTTTTCGACGGGAGGAACAGAGAATAACGGTGTGAGAGGCGGACTTGTTACGACCAACAACGGCGTTGTGGAAAATTGTTATTACTATGCAACATCCTTTACTCCGAGAGTTGACGAAAGCGGTATTGCCGTAACCGAAGCACAGCTATCGACGTTGGCAGCTACCATGTGCGCCGAAGATGAAGATTGCAACTTTGCAACGGTTGACACAATGCTTGCTCCTGTGCTGAAAAATATGATTTACGTCAAAGATTATACGCTGACCATCAAAGCAGGCGGAGCGATAACTCAGGACGCTTTTATGATAAACAGCAACGGTACAAAGATAAATCTCGGCAGCGAATACGAAGGCACCTTTGAAACTCTTGGCGACAAGAGTGTTCAAGGCACCGTAATCAGGGGAGTGTACAAGACAGGCGCAAGAAAATTGCAGATAGTAATAGTAGTAAAATAAACAAGGCGCCACTCTCACGGGTGGCGTTTTTATCGGAGAATTATGGACAAAAATAAACTTATCGTTCTTATCGACGCCGACGACACGATATTGGATTTTAAAACCTGCGAGAGAAACGCAATAAGTCGTATAGCTCAGCTTTTGCAGGTAGAAGACGTAAAAAAATTTTGCGACGAATATCATGTCGTCAACGACGCTATCTGGAAAGAATTTGAACAGGGTTTGCTTACGGTAGAGCAGATTGCGTATATGCGTTTTGACAGGATATTCGATATCTACGGAATAAAAGCCGACAGTAAAAAAATCAGCGAATTCTACAAAGAATATCTCTCTCAGGAAGCCGCTTTGCTGGACGGAGCGAGAGAGTTTTTGGAAAAGTGCTACAAGCAGTTTCGTCTTTTTGTCATCACCAACGGCATAACCTACACTCAGCAGCGTCGTTTCCGTCTTGCAGACATCAACAAGTATTTTGAAAAAATCTACATATCCGAACAGATTGGCGCAAGAAAACCGCAAAAGGAATTTTTCGATTACGTCAAAGCCGACGTCAAAAATTTTGACAGCACCAATGCCGTTGTCGTAGGCGATTCACTCACGTCAGACGTCGCCGGCGGAATAGGCGCAGGGTTGGTTACCGTATGGTTCAACAAAAAGGGCAAAGCTTTTAAGGGCGACGCACGTCCTACGTATACCGTTGACAATTTTGATGACCTGTATCGGCTTTTGTCGAATTTTGGCAAGTAAATCAATATCATCAGAAAGGGCAGGGTAGTGTATACCCCGCTCTTTTTTTTGTCAATTTTGCCCGTTCAACAAAATTTTTGCAACGACAATCGTTGATATGACGATATGCAAATATGCAAATATGCAGGCTGATGATGTCGTTTTTTATGCCGATATGCGCTTATTATCACATAATCAAACTTTGATACGAGTCAAAAAGGGCAGGGCAACGTCAAAATAACTTGACCAGAATATGCCCTTGTGATATTATACTTATGACTAAATTTTGAGGTACATATATGTTATTGAGCAAGTTGGTGTGCGAGCGCACAAAGGAAGCTCCACAGGACGCAAAAATTCTGAGCCATATTCTTCTTGTAAGAGCAGGCTTTATCAAGCAGGTTGCAGGCGGCATTTACACAATGACCATGCCATGCCAGAAGATGAGCCGCAAGATACAGGATATTATCCGTCAGGAGATGGACGCAATAGAGGGACAGGAAGTGCTGTTTCCTGTCGTTATGCCGAGAGAAATGTGGGAGAGCAGCGGAAGATACAATTCTATCGGCAGCGAAATGGTAAGATTTAAGGACAGATGCGACAGAGATATGTTGCTTGGTATGACTCACGAAGAAGCGGCAGTTCATCTTGCCAATCACATTGTAGACAGTTACACCCAACTGCCTATGATGATATATCAGATTCAGACCAAGTTCAGAGACGAAGCAAGGTCCCGTGGCGGTCTTATCAGAGTGAGAGAGTTTACTATGAAGGACGCATATTCCTTCCACGCAACTCAGGAAGATTTGGAAGAATATTATCAAAGAGTTTTTGACGCATACTATCGTATTTTCCGTAGAATAGGACTCAAAAACTTCATAGATTTCAAGTCCGATACCGGCATGATGGGCGGTAGCGTAGCGCACGAATATATGTTGCTTACCGACGCAGGAGAAGACAGCCTTGTACTTTGCAATCATTGCGATTACAGAGCAAATATGGAAGTTGCCGAGAGCAATCTGGACAAAGCAATTTATCCCGAAGAACCGCTCAAAGAAGTATTTACCGGTGATGATAAAACGATAGACGACGTCTGCCGTCGTCTTGGCGTTGACAAAAAACAGACGGCAAAAGCCGTAGTTTATGCAGTCAAGGGCGATAGCGACAAGGTGGTCATAGCGTTTGTAAGGGGCGATTTGGAAGTCAACGAAGCCAAACTCAAAAAGGTACTCAGACAAGACGTCGTTGCATACGAAGGCGGCGTGAGCGAAGACGTGGTTTGCGGAAATATCGGACCTTACGGACTGAACAAAAACATCACCGTCGTTTACGATACGTCATTGCAAGGTACTCACGGCATGGTCGTAGGAGCCAACAAACCTAATTATCACTACGTAGGTTTTGACGTGGCAAGAGAAATGGGACAAGTTGAATTCTACGATATTCACAAAGTGAGAGCAGGCGACAGATGTCCTGTTTGCGGCGGAGAGTTGCGACTGGAAAACGGTATAGAAATAGGCAATATTTTTCAACTTGGCACCAAATATACCAAAGCCATGGGCATGACCGTACACAATCAGGACGGAGATAGCTTCAACCCGATAATGGGTTGTTACGGCATAGGAGTAGGCAGAGCTATTGCGTCGATAGCGCAAGAGAGCAATGACGACAGGGGACTTGTTTTGCCTATGTCGGTTGCGCCTTGGCAGGTGCATTTGTGCGCATTGAGAATGGACAACGAAGAAGTGTCCGCAAAGGCTTGGCAACTGTACAACACTCTCAAAGGCGCAGGTGTAGAAGTATTATTCGACGATAGAAACGTGGGCGCAGGTATCAAGTTTGCCGACGCCGACCTTATGGGAATGCCAATCAGATTGGTCGTTTCTCCTAAGAGCATTGCCAACGCTCAGGTAGAGATAACCATGCGTGCCACCAAAGAGAGTGAAATGGTGTCGTACGACGAGTGCCTTGCAAAAGTTCAAAGCATCATAGCTCAAGAAATGAGCAAGTATCAAGGCTGATAGATAAATTATAAATACTTTTAAATCAAACGGCACGCTGTTTATGGCGTGCCTGTTTTTATAGTTTGATAAAAGATTAATATTAATAAATTATTTATAGATTTGTATCAAAGATTTTGAATATTGCCAGCATTGCGGCGGCGTTATTTTATGCTGTCTGCAATGGGTTCTTTGTTTTTATAATGGACGTCAAATTCGTCGTCGTCTTCATAGTAGGTTGCCAGCAATATATTTTTTACTCCGTTTTCGTCTATTTCCAGCTTATCGAGCAGCCATTCGGTCGTCTTGGAGAGATTGTCGAGCGACGGCTGCACTATCCGTCCGTCAATTATAACTTCGGCAGGGATAGAAGGCGGAGTAGGTTTGATTGCGTCCTTTTCCATCAGGTCGGCTATTGTCGTAGGCTTTTGCATGCCCACGGGCAAAATGCTCAGTCTTCCGTTGGTTTCAAACACAGCGTAGGCTATGTCCCTGATATTAAAGTATCCGCTGCTTCTCGCCATAGCCAATATATCGTTGACGGAAATTTTGGCTTTTTTGATGTTGGCATAGTCGAGTTTGCCGTCATGAATGACCACCAGCGGAGAGCCTTGCAATGTCTTTTTGAAAAACGGCAAGGTACGGGATAGTAGCGTAACGGTTATATCCGACAACAAAAATATAGTCATACCGATAAAATAAAAGTACCACGGTGTTTCTAGTTCAGTAGCCCAGTTGGCGGCAATAGACCCCAGCGAAATGCCTACCACGTAGTCGATAAAGTCAAGTTCCGCAATTTGCTTTTTGCCCAAAATTTTGGCTATGACAAACATATATCCGAAGGACGCAAAGCCAAAAATGATAATTTTTACAATGTCCATATAACGCTCCTTTTGATGGAGTGTTGACTTATCGAGATAAATTATTCATCGACACGTATCGGGTTTTCAGTTGTTTCAATAAATCTGATTATGCACAACACACAAAAAAGCCGCTCAGGTGAGCGGCTTGTGTGTCAACAATCTTATTTTTATTTTTTTGCAGGCAATATATCGTACAGGTGAGTGATATTCATATCGCTCGGGATATTTTTGCCGTGTTGTCCCAGTCCGTACCATTCTCTGTGCGTACCGTGGTCGGTGGCAAAGCCCATCAGGGTATCGTGAGTCTGCCAGTTTTCTTCCACAGCCGTTGCCAGCCTGTCAAAGTTTTCGCAATAGTGCTCCAACGCCCTGAGAGCCGAACGAGATTGCGGATGAGTGATATGCATCACAGAATCATGCTCCTGATTATACACGCACATAAAGTCGTATTTATCTTCTTTTACCAATTCTATGGCTTTATCTACGGCTGATTTGTCGTCGGCAGTAGAATAGTAGTCCATATTGCGCTCTCTGAAAATCTTGTCCATGCTTTGTCCCGCTACGGAAACTATACAAGGCTTTTTGTCAGCCCTTATCAAAGCGTCGAAAATAGTATCGATTGTGAGAACGGGTTTTACGTATTTGGTAATGCCGTGTTGCTCTGGCGTTGCTCCCGAATATATGCTTGCAAAGCATACAGGCGTTTTTGGCGGAATTACGCTGAGCATAGGTTGTTCTATCGAGAGATGTTTTCTCACCGCCGCAAATTTGTCGTAATATTTGCGATAGATATAATCGCCGATTGCGTCTGGGTTATAAATTATTACTCTGTCCACTTTGCCGTTTTTGCAACGGGTAGTAACGTATTCAACCAGACTGTCGATTTTTGTCGTGGCAAATTCAGGCGGTTCGATGCCCATACAGGCACAAAAGGTACCCGTCAGGGCAGTCAGCGGAATGGTATTGAATTGGTCCATCAAAACAGCTCCTTTTTGAGATTTTCAAGTTCGGCTTGTTCTTGCTCGTCAAGAGTATCGAGTTCTCCTGCACGTTGTTTGGATATAAAGTAAGTAACTCTTTCGCTCTTTTGAGTGGTGATTTTAATAAGGAAAGCACCCACGAAGGCAATAACCAAAAATACCGAAATACATATACCGAGTATCAATCTCATACCCGTTACGGCACTCTCGGGTTGCAATTTGTTGGTGCCGAGGCTCTCGTCGTAGCCCGTAGTTTCCAATACCAAGCCTACGAGAAAT
>JBJETQ010000008.1:0-31100 GCA_051883395.1 Christensenellales bacterium
AAGCCTATTTTTTACCCCGCGACTATCGCGGGGTTTTTCTTTATATCAACAAAAAAACCGAAGTATAAAACTTCGGTTTTCTTTGTTTATGGAACTTTGTATCAATACATATCTCCGCCCATACCGCCTTGTGGCATAGCAGGTGCAGGCTCAGGAATATCGGTAACGAGAACTTCCGTCGTAAGCAGAGTACCTGCCACGCTTGCAGCGTTTTGCAATGCGCTTCTCGTAACTTTGGTAGGGTCAAGAATACCGGTTTCTATCATATCGCAGTATTCGTTGGTAAGCGCATTGTAGCCGTAAGTATTGCCTTTGCCGGAGTTGACGATATTGTTGATAATTACGCCGCCGTCGATACCTGCATTTTCGGCAATTTGTTTGATAGGAGCTTCGATTGCTTTGAGTACGCACATTGCGCCTGTCTTTTCGTCGCCGTCGAGAGCGTCAACCAGTTTCTTTACGTCGTCGGTACAGTTGAGCAAAGCTACGCCGCCGCCAGGAATAACGCCTTCTTCAACAGCCGCACGTGTAGCTGCAAGGGCATCTTCGATACGCAATTTCTTTTCTTTCATTTCAACTTCGGTTGCTGCGCCAACATTGATAACTGCTACGCCGCCTGCCAATTTAGCAAGACGTTCCTGCAATTTTTCTCTGTCGTATTCGCTTGTTGTTTCGCCAATCTGATTTCTGATAGCGTTTACTCTTGCAGCAATATCTGCCTGGTCGCCTGCGCCGCCTACGATAGTGGTATTTTCTTTGTCAACCTTGATTTGCTTAGCACGACCGAGTTGAGCAACGTTTACGTCTTTGAGTTCAAAACCCAATTCAGAGCTGATTACGGTGCCGCCGGTCAAAATAGCTATATCTTCGAGCATAGCCTTTCTTCTATCGCCAAATCCAGGAGCTTTAACCGCTACGCAATTGAGAATACCTTTGAGTTTGTTGAGTACGATTGCTGTGAGTGCGTCGCCTTCGATATCTTCGCAAATAATGAGCAGTTTGAGTCCGTTTTGTACGACAACTTCGAGCAAAGGCAAAATCTCTTTGCTGGAAGTAATCTTTTTGTCGGTGATAAGTATATATGCGTCGTCGAGTACGGCTTCCATTTTGTCGGTATTGGTAACCATATAAGCCGATGCGTATCCACGGTCGAATTGCATACCTTCTACGGTAACAAGTTCGGTCTTTATTGATTTAGATTCGTCTACCGAGATTACGCCGTCTTTGCCAACGATTTCCATAGCTTCGGAAATCAGCTCGCCGATTGATTCGTCAGATGCAGAAATACTTGCAACCTGAGAAATAGCGGTTTTGGAGTCGATAGGCTTGGATATAGATTTGAGTTTGTCAACAACAACGTCTGTTGCCTTGGCAATACCTTTTTTGAGAATTACAGGGTTTGCGCCTGCCGCAACGTTTTTGAGACCTTCCTTGATGATAGCCTGAGCCAATACGCAAGCGGTAGTAGTACCGTCGCCTGCAATATCGTTGGTCTTGATGGATACTTCTTTGACGAGAGCCGCACCCATATTTTCAAATGCGTCTTCCAGTTCAATCTCCTTTGCTATCGTTACACCGTCGTTGGTAATGAGTGGAGAACCGAATTTTTTGTCCAGAACTACGTTTCTTCCTTTAGGTCCGATAGTAATCTTTACTGCGTCTGCCACAGCGTTTACGCCTGCTTCCAGACTTCTTCTTGCTTCTTCGCCATGCTTAAATTTCTTAGCCATAAATCACACCTTCCTTATTCGATAATAGCGAGTACGTCGCTTTGTTTGAGAATAGTAACTTCTTCGTCGTCCAGTTTAAAGTCGCTTCCTGCATATTTGTTGTACAAAATTTTGTCGCCGACTTTGATTTGCATAACTATATCTTTTCCGTCAACGGTGCCGCCGGGACCTACTGCAATAACTTCGGCAACTTGTGGTTTTTCCTGAGAAGAAGCCGTCAGATAAAGTCCGCTTGCGGTTTTTTCTTGTGTTTCTATTGCTTTGATGACTATACGGTCAAATAATGGTTTAATTTGCATATATATACCTCCATGTTTTCAAATTTAGCAATCGACAGCCTTGACTATTAGCAATCGACAGTCTAGACTGCCAACATTTGATATTATAGCACTTAATATTAGCAATGTAAATACATTTATGTAAATTATTTGAAAAAATATGTACCTATAATTGCCTTGTAATAACAGGCAAAATATGATACAATATTTAAAACGAATAAGTTATTGATTTTTGAGGTACTTTATGGATAAATGGGACGCAAGATTTATTGAAATGGCAGAGTTAGTTGCAACTTGGTCAAGTTGTTTCAAGCCTGACAGACACGTAGGAGCAGTAATTGTCAAAGATAAGAGAATCTTGACAACAGGTTACAACGGAGCAAGCAGCGGAGTAAGCAGCTGTGTAGAGCGTGGTTGCTGTATTCGCAACGATTTGGGCATTGCTTCGGGTACAAGACACGAGATATGTTATGCCGTACATGCAGAGCAAAACGCTATCATTCAGGCTGCACGTCTTGGCGTATCCCTTATAGGCAGCACCTTGTATTGCACCCATCAGCCTTGCACTATATGTGCGAAGATGATTATCAACGCCGGAATATCGAGAGTGGTATACAAACACGGTTATCCTGATGAATTTGGTATGAAAATGTTTGAACAAGCAGGAGTTGTTGTAGAAAAAGTAGCGGAAGATACGGATAAATAATAAAAAATATTATAATTTTTCAATTTTATTAAATATCTATTTTATTACGCACAAAATAAAGAACCGATAAGTAGTAATAATTTGAATAATCAACCAAAAGACTAGCATATTTTGTTAGTCTTTTTTTTTGAGAGTTTGTTCGCTTTGTTGTACATTATTTTTGCTTGTATGTTATTTTTGCTTGTATGTTATTTTTGGCTACATGTTATTTTGTCTATATGTATGTTTGATTATGTATTATTAATCATATAATAATTTATCAGATTTTAAGTTATTGAGTTATCGGCATTATTTACTTTTATCAAGTTTTTGCAGGTTATTATTTGCTATTTTATCGTTTTGTATTGCATTAATTGGAGAGCAAGATTGTTATTATATTGTATAAATAGAAGATTTTCGACATAATAATTATTATGGATTATTCAAAATTTTATCTACGCAATCGTACCCAAGAAGATATAGAAGATACGACGGGAGAAGAATTTTCTCCGCAGATTGTCTATATAGATTATCCTAAGGTCAGGTCGGCAGACGTAGAATACGATTATGAAGTTTCGCCCCAGCAGATAGATTTTGATGAAGACAACAAGCAGGAAAAGGGCAAAAAATTGCGCAAAAAAGGGCGTAGTTTTCTCAATAAAACGGCAATATTCCTGCTGACGATTATCATTGTGATATTGTCCACCTTTGTAATAAGCGATTTTGTCGTTGACGGCAAACTTATGACTGCTTTTGGTCAGATGATTGAGCGTAATAAAGTAGAAAAAACTTACTATATTGTAGGTATAGCGTCTTTTGATGATTATGACCAAGCAAAAAATCAGGCTTTGGAGTTGAGAAAAGGCGGGGCGGCAGGCAATATAGTCAAAGAAAACGACAAATATATGGTCGTGGGTAACATCTTTGATGACAGCGCGCAAGCTAATTCTGTTGCAATTGAGTACGAACAAGGGTGCGTGAGAGAACTGAATATTTACGCTTGGCAGGTCAATGATAAAGAATTGAAAAATTTGCTCCAACAAAATGCATATTTCTGCGATACAATCGACACGATGATACAGCTTCAAGCGGAATATTCGCAGGGCGAAACGTATCTGGGTGTAATAAGAAGCGAGTTAAGTAAACTAAAAAGCAATCTTGCAGTACAAAGAGCTTATTTTGAAAGCAAGTCGCAAGCATATGCAGAGCAGAAGGTCGTGGAAGACGTATTACTTGATATGCAGGTATGCGCCGCTTTGCTGGGCAATATCGAAACTAACGGGCAACAACAGGCAAACGTGCTGTGCGATATAAGATATTATGCCGTTCAGATTGCTATCAACGCCCGAGATCTGACTCTAAAATACTCCTGAAATGCTGATTAATAGCTGTCGGGTTCAAAATTTTTGCATAAAATAAGCCGACGCCAAAGCGTCGGCGGTATTGTCAAGGTTGTGCATCTATTGTCGACAAGAACTACCCAAGCGTTACCCGGACAGTTGACTCCCTCAAAGCTACCTTGTGGCACATCATACGGTCTGCTTAATGCTGCTGCGGTCAAGCCCTGACATGGTTCACAGTGAATGATTGCACAAGACCTTGTTATCAACGTTACTTATCCGAGGCGGACCTTACATAATCCAGGCCTAAAATAGCATTCAGCTCTGCTGTAGCGGATTGCAGATACAGGGCACCGCTAGCTCCCCACCTAGCACAACGCTTATAGTATATATTTTTTTTTGAATTATGTCAACAGTATAATTTGCACTATATTTTGGTATTATTGTTCATTTTGACACATAAGTTAGTGTTAAGAAAGTCAAATTTCATATATTTTTGACAAAATCGGACAAAAATTTATTGAACGGTTTTGGTACAATCAAAGGAGCGGCGAATGATAGTTAGCGTATCGAAAAAAGCGATAATTGCGGCGGTTTTGTTGGTTATTTTTTGTGCGGTAGGAGTATGTGCCGTACTCAACGGCGACGTGCAGGCAGTATACAGCGGCAAAGTTGAAAGAAAGATTCCCGTCTACAACGTGGATAGAGACGACAAATTGGTTGCGCTTACTTTTGACGCTGCCTGGGGTGGAGACAAGACGCAACAAATACTCGATTTATTGGATAAATACGGAGTAAAAGCGACCTTTTTTCTTGTAGGTTTCTGGATAGATAAATTTCCTGATCTTGTCCAAAAGATTGACGAAGCGGGAATGGAAATAGGCAATCACTCCAAAAATCACTACAATATGAGCAAACTAGACAGCGCTGCGATGAACGACGAAATTGATTACGTCAACACCAAAATTATGGAATTGACGGGCAAAACTCCTAAATTTTTCAGAGCGCCGTATGGCGACTACAATAACAAATTGATAGACGTCGTGGCGCAAAAATCAATGATAGGTATACAATGGGACGTCGATTCTCTTGACTGGAAAGGACTGAGTGGCCAGGAAATTGCCACGAGAGTGTCAAAAGCAAAATCCGGTTCAATAATATTGTGCCATAACAATAGCGACAACATTCTCGACGCCCTGCCGCTGATAATATCAAATTTGCAAAATCAAGGATATAAATTGGTTACTATGAGCCAATTGGTGTACCAACAAGATTATTATATTGACAACAATGGTGTTCAGCATTTGAAGTAAAGGAGGATAAAATGAACTACGAACAGATGAACAACAATCAATTGACGCTTACGGGCGTCGTAACAAAAAAGCCGGTGTTTTCTCACGAAGTATTCAAGGAAGGTTTTTATGAAACTGCTTTGTCGGTGGAGAGACTGAGCGGACAGGTAGACGTGGTGCCGATTACGGTTTCTGAAAGATTGCTGTTGCAGCACGACATAAAGGTAGGCGACAAAATCAGCGTGATAGGGCAGTTCAGAAGTTACAATAAGTTGGAAGGCGACAAGTCAAGACTGTTACTTACGGCATTTGTACGAGATATAGTAGAAGTCGGAAGCGTGGAATCAAATACAATTGACATAGTAGGTTACGTATGCAAAATGCCTGTTTACAGAACCACACCGTTTAAGAGAGAAATATGCGATATGTTGATAGCGGTAAACAGAGCATATAACAAGTCAGATTATATTCCTTGCATATTGTGGGGGAGAAACGCAAGATTTTCCAGCACCCTGTCCATAGGCACTAAGCTTGCTCTTACCGGCAGAATACAGTCAAGAACGTACGTCAAAACAATGGAAGATATGAGCGTACAGGAAAGAGTGGCTTATGAAGTGTCCGTAAGCAAAATCGAAGTAATTCCGGACGACTTTGACGACAAGGAAAAGAGCCGTATCGCTTCTACATTATTCTAAATTAAGCAAAATTTTATAATAAAATCGCAAATAAAATAATTGTTAATTATATTTTGCAACAAAAAAAGCAAAGCATAGAAAATATGTAGATATTGCTCGTAAACAAAGTTGAAACAGGTGTTTTTTAAAGCTCCGACACGTCCGTTGTCGGGGCTTTTTGTTATCGTTAACTTTTTATTTACTTATTATAAAAGTTATGTTACAATATTATCGGGTAATAATTATGTTGAAGGAAGAAATTGAAAGCAATCTTGCTGTGATAAAAAACAATATCAAACTTGCACAACAAGGGGTAAACGGTGCAGACGTAAAAATCATTGCTGTAACCAAAACCAAACCTGTCGAACTGACTGAAACGATTGCAAAATACGAATTGTTTGAAGACGTTGGAGAAAATTACGTGCAGGAACTGGTTGCAAAATATCCGACTGCGCCCAATCTGAGATGGCACATGATAGGTCAGTTGCAGAGCAATAAAGTCAAGTACATAATAGATAAGGTATTTCTGATACATTCGCTTGACAGAGAAAGCCTGGCAAAGGAGATAGACAAACAGGCGGCTAAACACGGTATAAAGGCTAATTGCCTGATAGAGATAAATATGGGCAGCGAGATGTCCAAGGGCGGTATCGAAAAGGAAGATCTGATAGATTTTGCCAAGACAATTGACGAAAAATATCCCAACGTTGCTTTGCGTGGAATTATGGCAATTATGCCCAATCTGGGAGAGTGCGAAGAACTGAAAAATCTTTATATTCAATTCAGACAGTTGTATGAAAATCTTAAATCGCAACTTGGCACACGACAGAATATCGACATATTATCATGCGGCATGACCAATGACTATCAATATGCGATAAAGTATGCCCAACCAACTTATATACGAATAGGCAGAGCGCTTTTCGGCGCACGCTGACAGGAGGAAAAATGGACGACAGAGACAATATGAATTACGACGACGTAAACGGCAGATTCAGACCGAGAATGAATGGAGATTACGGAATGGGAAGAATGCAAGGCGACAATAATTACGTTCAGCGACCTTCTTACGTGCCGCCTCAACCAGCGCCTATCACGAGAAACAACAGACAGTCGTATCCTTCTCAGCCACCGCAATTCAGCGGATATCAGCAACAACCATACGGCGGACAAGGGTATCAGCAAGAAGAATTTGATTATGACGTCAACAATCAGCAATACAGCGCACCCGTTCAGTACGCTCAACCAAAAAAGAAAAAGGGCTTTTTCTCTTTTGGAAAAAAAGAAGAAGTCAACGAGCAGAGCGGCGGTGCTTATAATAACGTGATAATTACTTATCCTAAGACCATTCAGGACGTGCAGACAATAATAGACAGCTTGCGCAACAGACAGGCTATCATCGTCGATATGTCCAAGATAAACGACAAGGGCTGTCAGAGAATTATGGATTATCTGTCAGGCGCTATATATGCTTTGGGCGGCGCACAGCAACGCATTGCCGACAATATGTTCTTGTTTACTCCTGACGGCGTAAGCATACAGGGTCCATCGGATTTGAGAAAGAAATATGACTAAGAACAGTTGGAAAAAATTTGCGGCAGAAATCGGAATTCTTGTCGCAACGTTGGTCATTGACCTTGCGTCAAAATCGCTGGTTTTTGATTTTCTTGCCGACCAAAAGGGCGGAAGATACGAGCTTTTTGAAGGTATTTTCGCTTTGCAAGAAGCGCACAATTACGGAGCTTCTTTTGGTATTTTTGAAGGCAAACAGACTATGCTGATTGTTTTGACGGCGGTAGTTATGGCGGCTTTGGCAGTATTGTTGATAGTAAGGCCAAATCTGCCTTCTTTGGCAAGAGTTGGCTTTTTGATGATAATCGGCGGTGGAGTCGGTAACCTTGTGGACAGAATTTTTGTTGGCTACGTACGTGATTTTATCGACTATACTTTTCTTGAAACCTTTTTTGGAATTGATTTTGCCATAGGCAACGTTGCCGACATCTTTTTGTTGGTCGGAACGTTTATGGTGATAATTTATATAATTTTTCAGGCAAAGGAAGAAGACTTTTTTAAGCCCAAGCAAGCTAAAATGCAATCTGACGATAAAGACGGGGTGAGATAAATGAATAAGATTGTCGTAGGCGGCGACAATGGCGGAAGACTGGACGTATTTTTGTCCGAAGAATTGTCTTTGAGCCGGTCCAACGTCAAAAATATGACAGAACAGGGACTTGTGTTTGTCAACGGAAAAAATGTCAAAGCAGGTTATGCTGTCAAAAACGGCGACGTAATCGAATACGAACTTCCCGAAGTAAGACAGCTGGATCTCAGCGCTGCCGACATACCCATCGATATAGTTTATGAAGACGATGATATTGCGGTAATAAATAAGGAACAGGGCATGGTAGTGCATCCTGCGCCCGGCTCTTACGATAACACTCTTGTCAATGCTTTGCTCTTTCGGTTGCAATCGCTCAGTTCTATCAACGGAGTGGCAAGACCTGGTATTGTACATAGGCTGGATAAAGATACTTCCGGGCTATTGGTGGTGGCAAAAAACGACACCGCTCACGTTGACTTGCAAAGACAAATTGCACAAAAGAGTGCTTTGAGATATTACGTAGCTCTTGTGGACGGAATAATAAGCAAAGACGAAGGCGTAATCGACACCTATATAGACCGTAGCCAAAAGGACAGAAAACTTATGGCTGTAAGTCGGGACGGAAAGGGTAGGCGAGCGATAACTCACTATAAGGTGCTGGAAAGATTGGGCGGATATACGTTGGTCGAATATCGGTTGGAAACAGGGCGTACGCACCAGATAAGAGTGCATAGCAAACATATCGGACATCCGATTGTTGGCGACTACGTTTACGGTGGGTCTACAACGCTGTATGACAAGGGACAACTATTGCATGCATTCCGACTGGAATTGACGCACCCTGCCACCAAAGAGAGAATGAGCTTTGAAGCTCCGATGCCTATATACTTTCGTCAAGTCTTGGACAAACTGAGAATAAAGTATAATAAATAAAGCCTTGTAAACGTTTGGTTTGCAAGGCTTTATATTTTTTATCAGATGATTAATCAGGCTATTTTGCCTTTCAAATTGCAAAATTATTCTAAATTAAGCTAAATTTCATCATAATAAGGCGTATTTTATAATCAATAATTATTTATTTTTTCAGTCTGCATTATTTTAACAAAAGACAGAGAAATTGACGTAAATATACTTTATCAGCTATTTTTTTGCCAGGTATTCGTCGTGAGCGTTGGGTGTAACGAGTGCGGAAGAAAAGTCCGTGTATATTACCATAGCAGGTTTGCCCGAAGGATGTCTGCGGATATTTTTTCTCAGGGTATAATCGCACTCGACGCTTGGACTCTGAGCGGCTTGGGAATAGTAAGCCGATATTTCGCAGGCTATTGTAATAACCTTGTCGGGTATCTTTCTGCCTTCTGCAAAAATTATTGTATGGCTGCCGTGGGAGTTTTTGGTATGCACCCACATATCGTTGCCGTTTGCTACTTTGAAGGTCAGTTTGTCGTTTTGTAGGTTATTTTTGCCTGTGCAGATGATAAAGTCGTCAACTTCAAAAGTGAGCGGAGAAGACGGCTTTTCTTTCTTCTTTTTGCTGTTTGTGTTTTTGAGAGCGCCGAGTTGTTGAAGCTCTGTTGCCACTTCGTCGATTTCTTCCTGAGTCGTGGCAAGATAAATAGACGGGGATATGCTTTGGGCATATTCGAGAAGATTTTGAAGCTCTTGAATCTGTTTGCTTACAATTTCCTGCGTTCTTTTGAGTTTGTTGTATTTTTTGTAATAAACCTGAGCGTTGGCTTGTGGGGACAGACGTGCGTCAAGCGGAATGTCTATGAGCGGACAGTCCTGTTCATAATAATCGTTTACCTGCACCTTTTCGTCGCCTTTGCGTATTTTGTAAATATTGCAGGTAATAAGCTCGCCCATCTTCTTATAGCGTTCCATACTGTCGCACTCGCTCAGTCTGGAACGGCATACGACGAGTTTTTTTTCTGTTTTTGACACAAACGCCTTGTGAGCTTTGAGCAAAAATTTGATTTTTTCTGAATGTCTGTCGCTTTCGTCCCTTTTGCCTTCGGTCAGCTCCACAGCCAAATTAAGGTTTTCCACAGGCACGTCGCCTGGGTTGTATGGCATAACGAAAAAGTCGGTTGCGTTTTGCGGGGACCCTTTAACACAGGGGTTGTAGTCCTGCGAGCCGTAAATATTTAGCATCTTTTCAATAGACTGACAGATTGTCGACACGTCGCTGTCGCTGATAGCGCTATCGTCGCTCAGACCTGAAATTTTTACTATATGCTTAGCTGTCAACAGCGACAATCCTGCTACTGCCGAGCATAGAAACAACGACAAATTTGTCCCGTTGTATTCGCTCAGAGCCTGAGCTATCGATTGCAAATCAGAAGGAAGAATTTTGCTTTGTGGTGGCAGAGTATATTTTGCTCCCGGTAAAAGACACCTTTTGGTTACGGCGTCGTAAGGAACTTGTTTGAGAGAGTCGGTGATGACGTCGTTGTGATTGACGAGCAAAATATTGGAATAACGCCCCATGATTTCGGCAATAAGGGTAAAGGCTATCTCGTCGTGCATTTCGTTGCGGCTTGTCAACTTTACGGCGACAATTCTGTCTTCTCCGAGATTGGTTATCGATTGAATAATACCGCCCGTCAGATACTTGCGCAGGTGCATACAAAAAGACGGCGCAACCATGGGATTATCCTTTTTTCTGGACGTTATATGCACTCTTGGGTTGGAAGGGTTGCAGGAGATTGCCAAAATAAAATTACGCCCCTTTGCTCTGATTGCAAGGGATATTTCGTCCTTTTCGGGCATATAGATTTTGTCTATTTTTCCGCCGCTCAACGTGTCGTTGAGTTCGCAGGTCAATGCCTTGATAGTTACGTAATCGCCAGGCATACTGCCTTCTCCCTATTGTTTTGATAATGGTATTATAAAATAATAATCAATTATTTGCAATTATTATTGCACAAATGACATTTTTGTGTTAGAATGTTTGTTGTGATTACAAATAAATATAATTATATAGGAGATTTATATGAGCTACACTAAGGAAATGCTAGAAAAGAACCGAGTAAAATTTATCGTAGAAGTTGAAGAAGCTGATTGGAAGAAAGCTATCGACGACGCTTACAACAAAAATAAGTCAAAATTCCAGATTGGCGGATTCCGTAAAGGAAAGGTGCCACGTAAGGTTATCGAAGCGCAGTATGGAGTAGGCGTATTTTTTGACGATGCGTTGGATACAATTCTTCCTGTAACTTACGAAGCGGTATTGGACGCCGAGAAAGATTTGTTCCCTGTTGACAGACCGCAAATAGAAATTATTGCTATCAGCGATTCTACATTGAAATACAGCGCAACCGTTCAGCTCAAACCCGACGTTGTTCTCGGTCAATATACGGGACTTGAATTCAAAAAAGACAAAGTTAAGGTTACCAAAGAAGAAATTCAGAAAGAAATTGACAGAGCTCTCGACGCAGCAGGCGCTTGGGAAAGCGTAACCGACAGAGCCGTAGAAAATGGCGACAAAACTATAATCGATTACAGCGGAAGCGTAGACGGAGTAAAATTTGATGGCGGAACAGCCGAAAAGCAACCTTTGGAAATCGGTAGCGGAATGTTTATTCCAGGTTTTGAAGAACAGATTATCGGCATGAAGATAGGTGAAGAAAAGGATATTACCGTTACTTTCCCTGAAAATTACGGCGCTACCGATCTCGCAGGCAAAGAAGCGGTATTTAAGGTAAAATTGCATGAGATTACCGTAAAAAATACTCCTGCTTACGACGATGAATTCGTCAAGGACGTATCCGAATTCGATACCGTGGCTCAATACGAAGCAGATATCAAAAAGAATATCAAAGAGAGCAAAGAAAAAGACGCAGAAATGAAACTCGAAAACGATATTATCGAAAAGATTGCGTCTATGTCGCAGGTGGATATTCCTAAATGTATGATTGACCAGCAAGCAGAAGAAATGGTGCAGGAATTTGAATACAGACTTATGTATCAAGGAATGAATAAGGACGATTACTACAAGTTTACCGGCACCACCAGAGAAGAATTGATGGAAAAATACAGCGACACCGCAAAAAAGAACGTTTTGTTCAGACTTGTACTCGAAGCTATACTAAAAGAAGTAAAAATTGTAGTAAGCGATGAAGAAGTAAACGAACAGATAGCCGACATGGCAAATAAAGCCGGCAAGAGCGTAGAAGAATACAGCAAAGTTATCAACGACGAATACAAGAACTATATCCGCAACGAGATTATCACCAACAAGTTGTTTACCTATCTCAAAAACAACAACATCGTCAAATAATTATTATTTTGCGCAGTAATCGGTCGGTAAGTCTTGTAAAGTCTTATCGACCTATTATCAAAAGGAGAGATTGAAATGCTTATACCAACAGTCATTGACAGAACCGATAAGGGAGAGAGAGCTTACGATATATATTCTCGCTTGCTCGAAGACAGAATTATTTTTATTTCGGGAGAAATCACCGACGATACTGCAAATTCGGTGGTGGCTCAACTGATATTTCTGGAAGCAAAAGATTCCGACAAGGATATTTCTATATACATCAACAGCCCGGGCGGAAGCGTAACGGCAGGACTTGCGATATATGATACTATGCAATACGTCAAATGCGACGTCAGCACTATCTGTGTCGGCATGGCTGCGTCCATGGGAGCCTTTTTGCTCTCGTCCGGTGCGAAGGGCAAAAGATATGCTTTGCCTAACAGCGAAGTGATGATTCATCAGCCTTTGGGTGGGGCAAGCGGTCAGGCGAGCGATATCGTTATTACCGCCAATCATATACAAAAAACCAAAGAGAAACTTGCCGCAATTTTGGCTGAAAATTGCAATCAACCTTTTGACAAGGTGATGAAAGATACCGACAGAGATAACTATTTGTCGGCACAGGACGCCCTTGAATACGGATTGATTGACAAAATATTTTATAAAAGAGGTTGATAGTGGACAACGATAAAGAATTGAGATGTTCGTTTTGCGGAAGAAAAGAAAGCGAAGTCGGACAGCTGATTAGCGGTCCAAACGGCGTTTTTATTTGTGATGAATGTGTAGAAACGTGCAATATGATTCTTGACCACAGCGAAGTGGAAAAAAGGGAAGACGACGCCAAAGAATTTGCCGTCAATTTGCTCAAACCGCATGAGATAAAAGCAAAACTTGACGAATATATCGTAGGACAGGACGAAGCTAAAAAAGTGCTTTCCGTAGCTGTTTACAATCACTATAAGAGAATAAATTCGTCAAGCGACGACGGCGTCGAACTCGAAAAGAGCAACGTGCTTATGCTTGGACCAACCGGTTGTGGCAAGACTTTGCTTGCAAAAACCTTGGCAAAAATTCTCAACGTACCTTTTGCGGTTGCCGATGCTACGACTATTACCGAAGCCGGTTATGTGGGTGAAGACGTCGAAAACATACTGCTCAAACTTATTCAGGCGGCCGATTACAACGTAGAAAAGGCTCAGCTCGGCATAATCTATATTGACGAGATAGATAAAATTGCCAGAAAGGGCGAAAATATGTCTATCACCAGAGACGTTTCGGGTGAAGGCGTACAGCAAGCTCTGCTCAAAATTATCGAGAGTACCGTTGCCGCTGTTCCACCACAAGGCGGAAGAAAACATCCGCAACAGGAGAATATTCCTATTGATACTACCAATATTCTCTTTATTTGCGGCGGTGCTTTCGTAGGACTGGATAAGATTATTGACAAGAGAAGGGATAGCTCTACGTTGGGCTTTGGCGCAAACGTCAAGACGAACAAGAGTGCAAATTACGGAGAATTGATAAGGGATATAAGACCTGACGACTTGATAAAGTTTGGTCTTATACCTGAGTTTGTGGGACGTGTGCCTATCGTGGTGGGTATCGACGCACTCGACGAAGAAGCGCTTATCAATATTCTGACCAAACCAAAAAACGCACCTGTAAAACAATATGCTAAACTATTTGGTATGGACAATGTAAAAATCGAGTTTGAAGAAGACGCATTGAAGGAAGTTGCCAGTCAGGCAATCAAGCTCAATACGGGAGCCAGGGGATTGAAATCTATTCTCGAAGGACTGATGCTCGATTTGATGTACGAAGTTCCTATGGACAACACCATAGAAAGAATCGTTATTACCAAAGATTCGGTGGAGCGAAAGCAAAAGCCGATTATTGAAAGAAAAACCGCTTGATTGAAATGCGAATAATTTTTATTATTCGCATTTTTTGGAGAAAACTATGGATAAAAAGATATTGCCTGCTTTGATTTTGGAAGATACAGTTTTTCCTTACGAAACAAGTAATTTTGTCATCAAAACTACCGAAAGCGACGAGATTCTCAACGCCGTAGCGTCTGATGACGGCGTGATTTTGATTGTAAAAGCAAAGGATAGCCAATATGTAGAAACTACGCCTTCCGTCCTGTCTTGCTATGCGGTAGGTACAATCTGCAACGTCAAAAGAACCAAAAAGACAGATTGCTGGACCATGACTGGCATAAAAAGAGCAAAGATTACTGATTTTGAAGTATCTCGTCCGTCATGCGTAGAAGTCGAAGAATTGGAATACGTCAATTCCTTCAATCCTTTGATAGCCAGTTATTTTAACGTAATCAACAGTATTTTCGACGAATATTTTAAGCTTGAAAACAACAGAGAAATCAAAAATCTTGCTACACGGTTCAGACAAGCTAAGGATAACGACGAAAAAATCAACGTTGTTCTGACGGGAGTTGCCGGACAGCAAAGACAACACGTGCTGGAAATGGACGATTCTTTGGCAAGAGCAGAATTGGCGGCGGTGCTGATGAAAGAAGCGCTTGACGACTATTTTGTAATGAAAAGAGTGGAAAATATCGTCAACGAAAGAATAGAGCAAGGTCAAAGAAACTATGTTCTCAGAGAACGAATCAAGGCTATCAAGAGCGAACTGGGTGAAGACGAAGACGATATTGACGTATATAGAGACAAAATTGAAAAGTTGAATGCTTGCGACAAGGTCAAGTCAAAACTCAGAAGCGACGTTTCCAAGATGGAAAAGCTTCCTACGTCAGCTCCCGAATATTCCGTATTGTGCAACTATATGGATACGGCATTGTCTTTGCCGTGGGACAACTACGGCGTAGACGACTATGACGTGGCAAAAGCCGCAAAAATTCTCGACGAAGACCATTATGGCATAGAAAAGGTAAAGCAAAGAATACTTGAATATATCGCCGTCAAAAAACTTGCTCCCGAAATCGACGCTCCTATACTGTGTCTTGTCGGTCCGCCGGGGGTGGGAAAGACGTCGATAGCTCGTTCTATTGCCAGAGCGGTAAACAAGGAACTGGTACAGATGAGCCTTGGCGGAATGAAGGACGAATCGGAAATAAGGGGACACCGCAGAACTTACGTTGGAGCCATGCCGGGCAGAATAATACATAGTTTGTGCGACATCAAGTATTCCAATCCGCTGTTTTTGCTCGACGAAGTAGATAAAATAGGAAGCGGAATCAACGGCGACCCTTCAAGTGCGCTGCTGGAAGTGCTTGACCCTAAGCAAAACAAATATTTCAGAGACAATTATCTCGAAATACCTTACGATTTGTCAAAAGTTACCTTTATCATCACGGCAAATACGCTCAACAATATTCAGCAACCTTTGCTTGACCGTATGGAAGTGATAGAGATGAGCGGCTATACGCAGGAAGAAAAAATAGAAATCGCCAAAAGGTATCTTGTACCAGCGCAAATCAAAAACAACGGTTTGAGCGGCTATGACGTAGAGTTTGACGACCTTGCGTTGACCGACGTGATTGAGAGATATACAAGCGAAGCTGGCGTAAGAGAATTGGAGAGACAAATAGGCGCTATCTGCCGAAAAATTGCCGTCAAAATTGCTGACTCTCAGCAAGATTGCCATGAAATAAGTTTTGTCGTGCGTCAGGAAAATCTCAAAGATTATTTGGGCGTGCCTAAGTTTGACAAAAATCATAAATATTTTGATAAAGAATGCGGCGTAGTCAACGGGCTTGCCTGGACGAGCGTAGGCGGCGTGGTGATGAATATCGAAAGTAAGGTTTTGTCCGATGGCAAAGGAGAAATGATATTGACGGGTAATCTTGGCGACGTAATGAAGGAATCGGCAAAAATCGCCTTGACGGTTGTAAAAAATAAACTGTCGAACATGACAGACCGACAGGATAATGTCAAACACGGAGATATACATATTCATGCTCCGGAAGGCGCTACTCCTAAGGACGGACCGTCGGCAGGAATTGCGATTGCGTGTTCGCTGTTGTCGGCGTATACGTCGGTTCCTGTGGACAATGACGTGGCTATGACGGGAGAACTGACTTTGAGCGGAAAGGTATTGCCGATAGGCGGACTTAAAGAAAAATTGTTGGCTTGCGTGCGAAACGGTATAAACAACGTCATTATTCCTGAACAGAACAACAAGGACCTTGACGAAATGCCCGACGTGGTAAAAGAAAAATTGAAAATAAATGCGGTCAGCAACGTAGAGCAGGTGTTTAATCTAGCTTTTGGGGGTAGATTGTGATTGTCAAAAAGGCTAAATTCGTAATATCTCAGTCTGACAGCAGGCAATGCAAAGATTATGGTTGCCCCGAAATTGCCGTGGCAGGCAAATCTAACGTGGGTAAGTCGTCTTTTATCAATATGCTTGCAGGCGTAGGCGGTTTGGCTAAGACTTCTTCCACGCCCGGCAGAACACGACTGATAAACTATTTTGATTTCAACGATTCCGACTTTATGCTGGTTGATTTGCCGGGGTATGGCTTTGCAAGAGTCGACGACTCCGAAAAGAAAAAGTGGGGAAGTATGATAGAAGGATATCTGTCCAATCGTTTTGGCAGAATTGCCTGTGTACTTGTTCTGATAGATATAAGACGAACTCCCGACGCTCTTGACAAACAGATGGTGGCATACCTGCATTATTATCATCTGCCTTTTGTCGTTGTGGCTACCAAGGGGGATAAATTGTCCAAAGCTCAACAGTCCAGACAAAGACAGATAATCGCTTCTCAGCTTGCAATTGGTGCAGACGACGTCATAGTTACGTCGTGTATCAGCAGACAGGGTAAAGATGAAATTTTGAATAAAATCGAAGCTCTGATAATTGCCAACAGAGAGTGATTTTGTGGCATTTTATTCTAAAATAAGTGAATTTTTATAATAAAATGACAAAAAATATAATTGATATTTATAAAAAGTAAATAGTAGAGAGAAAGTATACAAAGCACAAAATTTAGTTTGTCAGCAAGGCGAATGCGACTTGAAAGCAATTGGTTTGTGTGTTAAAATGAAGATATGAAGATATATGCAATAAGCGACTTACATCTCTCGGGTGCCTGCAACAAGCCGATGGATATTTTCGGCAGCAGTTGGGAAGGCTATTGGGAAAAGATAAAGCAAGATTGGTGCGCTAAGGTAGACGAGAGCGACCTTGTGCTTCTGTGCGGCGACCTTAGCTGGGGCATGACTACGGAAGAAGCAAAGCCCGATCTTGACCAGCTAGCAGATTTGAAGGGTAAGAAAATCATTATCAAAGGTAACCATGATTATTGGTGGTCTTCTCTTAGCAAGGTAAGAGCGATAGTAGACAAAAGCGTTATGTGTCTTCAAAACGATTGTATAAGAGTAGACAACGTGCTTGTTTGCGGTTCTCGGCTTTGGACGATGGGCAGCAATAATAAAGACGACGAAAAGATACTCAACAGAGAGTATCTGCGCTTGCAAATGTCGCTGGATAAAATGGAAAAGATGAGAAAAGACGACGACTGGGTTGTGGCTATGTGTCATTATCCGCCTTTTGACGTCAGTATGCGCCCGAATAAATTCACCGAACTTATGTCTATGCATAGAGTAGACGCCGTGGTTTACGGACACTTGCACGGAAAAGATTGCAGAGCGTTGAAGTGTGTAGAGATAGACGGAATACCTTACTTTTTGTCGTCCTGCGA
Source organism: Christensenellales bacterium (assembly GCA_051883395.1). Classification (GTDB taxonomy): domain Bacteria; phylum Bacillota; class Clostridia; order Christensenellales; family UBA3700; genus HGM11368. The sequence continues at coordinate 18,051 of JBJETQ010000008.1, forward strand.
CCTGGTTGACAACAATCTTGTCTTATTGAAAGAATTCTGACAGCACTTCAAGCAATCGTCAAGGAAACGGATAAAGATAAAATCTGATATAGCCCCGCACGTGGACTCTGTTAAAAGTCTGACGACAGACGGACAGGCGTATTCAGAATGACAATATAATGATAATATGTTATATATTGATGAGCGACCTGACCGTCGCTTATTTTTATGACGGAATTTTTAAATTGTATCATAAAGATTTAGAATTTAGCTGCATTGCGATTTTGGGAATTTTACCACCGACTTTTTGCCGATTGACTTGTATTCGATAATATGGCTAAAAGGGGCAAATATTTGCTCTGCAACAGGAGTGGTTTTTGGGACAAAATGCATTTTTTGGGAATTTTACCACCATACTAAGATTTTTAATCAAAAAATACCTGTTTTTGCGGTCAAATTTGGGCTAAAATAAAAAAATTTTTTCGATAAATTTTGATACTAAAAAACAATTTTCCACCGTTGAAACACAATATATTGTGTTAAAAATACCATTTAAACACAAAATATGCTTTATGAACATATGTTTGTTTTTATAAGGTGGAAAAAAGTGGAAAATTATTATTGACAATTCCGAATTTTATTGTTATTATATATGTGAAGACAAGGAAAGGAGAAGCGTATGGAAGGATTTTACGGAACTGTATATCTGCAAGCCGATGAAAAGGGTAGATATCGCATACCTTCTAAGTACCGTGCCAAATTGGGCGAAGGTAGCATCTTCTATATGCAGAACGGCTCGCCTTATCTCAGCGTAATATCAGGAGCAAAATCAAAAGAGATTATTGACAAACTCTCTCCGATGATTACTCTTATAGACACGCCTACGTCAAACGCTGCAAGAGCAATTTTGTCCAATCTGTGCGAAATCAAAGAAGACGGTCAAGGAAGATTTACGTTGCCTACCGAACTGAGACAGGAATTGGAACTGGGAAAAGAAGTTGTATTTATTGGAATGGGCAGCAAAGTAGAGATGTGGAGCAAAGCTAAATGGGAAGAATCTTGCCAGAAAGCAAAAGAATCTTTGGCTTATGACGAAGTGATAACAAAATTGGGCGAGGCGATTACGTTTTAGTTATGGAATTTAAGCACGTACCCGTATTACTACAAGAGTGTATCGAAGGATTGGATATAAAGCCTGACGGAATTTATGTTGACGGGACTCTGGGCGGCGGCGGCCATAGCGAAAAAATTCTTGAAAGACTGACCGACGGAAAGCTCATAGCTTTTGACAAGGACGCACAGGCGATAGAAAGCACGATGGTAAGATTGTCTCCTTATAGAGAAAAAATTACGTACGTGCATGACGACTTCAAAAATTGTCCCTATCATCTCGACGAAATGGAGATAGATAAAATAGACGGAGTGCTGTTGGACTTGGGAGTATCTTCTTATCAGCTGGACAATTCCGCAAGGGGATTCAGTTACAATCAGGACGCTCCGTTGGATATGAGAATGGACCAGTCGCAGCGACTCAGCGCAATGGAAGTGGTCAACGAATATGATGAGAGCAGTCTTGCCGACGTGATATATCAATACGGTGAAGACAGACTGGCAAGAAAGATAGCGCACAACATAGTTGTCGCAAGAGAAAACAAAAAGATTACGACTACGGGAGAGCTGGCAAAGATTGTAGAAAATTCTTATCCTGCCAAGCTCAGATGGAAGGGCGGCAACCCTTGCAAAAGAACCTTTCAGGCGATAAGAATAGAAGTAAACGGAGAACTGAGAAATCTTGACGCAACTGTGATAGAACTGACAAGGCGATTGAAAAAGGGCGGAAGAATATGCGTGATAACCTTTCATTCGCTGGAAGACAGGATAGTCAAAAAGGCATTTCAATTTCTTGAAAAGGACTGTATATGTCCGCCACAACAACCTATCTGCACTTGCGACAAGGTCAAAGAGATTGAGATTCTGACAAAAAAACCTATCGTAGCAGGTCAACAGGAGCTGGAAGAAAATTCAAGAGCATCGAGCGCAAAATTGAGAATAGCGCAAAAAATATAGTCAAGGAGAAGGAGTATGAACAAATTGATGGAAAAAGAAAGATACGAACAAAGTACGTATGATTACGACGTCAATAATTCTGCATATTTTAATGCTGAGCCATACGAGAGCAGATATTCCCAAAACTATGACAACGGCGCAAATTATCAGCGTTATGACGGCTATTATCAGAACAATCAGAACTATGATTATCGTCAGAGAGATTATGCCGACAGTTACGTAGGAGACTATCGCAGAGATTATAATGCAAATTATTATCACAACGAAGAATACAGACCTATGCAAAACGTAGGATATGCTCAACAACAGGAATATTCGGAATACTATTACAGGGACAACTCCGAAGGTTACGTAAGACAAAATCCTATAATGAACCAAAACAATTCCGGCGTGTCAAAAAGCAATTCTAAGAAGAAATCGAAACTCAACATAAAAGCTAAAATGCTTATTTGCGTTTACTTCTTTATCGTAGCCGTGATTGCGACCTTGCTCATAATCAATATGGCTACGGCAGGTACGGGTGCCGTTTCGGCAAGCGTAGAAGAAAGCGTAACTTACAACGAAGAAGCGATAGGATATGCGGTTGACGCTGACGGAAACGTGGTAGAAATGCAACCTATGGGAGACGTAACTCAATATTCTTACGACACCAAGACGGGTGGTTTTGACAGCCTTTGCGATTCGATAGCCAAGTTGCTGGGTTAAATAAAAAAATTGATTATATAGTCTCTGAGCAAAAGCTCAGGGGCTGTTTTTTGCGAGTAAAGTTATAAAAATTTTAAAACAAATAGCGTAAAAAGGCACAAATAAAAGGACGTATAGCGACATAAGATAGAATGTATCGGAGGTCTAACGTGGATAAAATCACTCATACGTCTATCAAAAAGAGACTGCTGGCAACTCTGTTGCTGGTGGTCTTTGTGTTTATCGGGCTTATCGCAAGATTGTTTTACGTGCAGATAATTCAAGGAACCGGGCTGAAAATCAAAGCGTTCAATCAATGGACCAGAGATTTGCCGCTCAAAGCCGACAGGGGTGAGATAGTGGACTGCAACGGCGTGGTTCTGGCAGAGAGCGACACAGTCTATACGCTGTATGCACGCCCCAATGAACTGACGGATATTGAAAAATTGGCCACCTTACTGTCGCCTATATTAGAGATTGGCAAGGACAAATTGTATGAAAAGTTGTCAAAAAAGGGAGTGTCGGAAATTACGGTTGCCAAGCAGTTGAGCAGAAGTCAGATGATAAGTCTTATCAGTCTAGACGTCAACGGACTATATCTGACGGCGGACAGTACAAGACGTTATCCGCTGGGAGATTTTCTTACTCAGGTGTTGGGCTTTACCAACGTGGACGGAGTGGGACAAAGCGGTGTTGAACAGTATTATGACCAATATCTCAAAGGAGTTGACGGGGCAACGTATACTCCTACCGATCTGATAGGCAAAAAACTTGCCGACGGAGTTACTTATTATCAGGACGGTATCAAAGGTATGTGTGTGCAACTGTCTATCGACAGCACTATGCAGCTGCTTGCCCAAAAGGCTACCGCCGAAGCGCAGTTGAAGTATAACAGCAAATCGGCAAGCTGTATAATCATGAGCGCAAAAACAGGTCAGGTCAAAGCCATTTCTTCTTCGCCGAGCTATGACCTTAACGATATCCCCAGAAACGATATGGAATTGTTGTTGCAAGGCTCACGCAATACAATTATCGCAGACGTTTACGAGCCGGGTTCTACCTTCAAAATACTCACTTCTGCAATAGGTATCGAAGAAAACAAAATCAAAAATTCCTATTATTGTTCGGGGTCTGCATTGGTCGACGGTCAACGCATCAAATGTTGGAGAAGCATAGGACACGGCTCGCAGAATTTTGAGCAAGGCATACAAAACTCGTGCAACTGCGTATTTATGGATATTGCTCTCTCTGTGGGAAGCAAGACTATGTACGAATATTTTGACGCTTTCGGACTGGGACAAAAGACGGGAATCGACGCCAGCGGAGAAGCAAAAGGTCTGTTGATTGAGCAGAGTAAGGTAAAAAACGTCGATCTTGCAAGAATAGGTTTTGGTCAGGCTATTGCCGTTACTCCTATTCAACTAGCCACCGCAGTATGCTCTGTGGTCAACGGCGGATATTTGTACACTCCTACCATTGTTCAAAGTATTACCGACGGGGCAGGCAACGTAGCGTATAGGGCAAATCCGGTAGCAAAAAACCGCACTATAAGCGAACAGACGTCGCAGATACTCAAACAATATCTGCTTGGCGTAGTCAACGAAGGAAGCGGAAAAAACGCACGTGTGGCAGGTTATAGCATTGGCGGAAAGACAGGTACTGCCCAAAAGTATGAAAACGGCACTATTGCAAGGGGAAAATACATATCTTCCTTCATTGGGTTTGCCGACGTTGAAGACGATACTTACGTATGCCTTATGCTTGTGGACGAACCGCAGGGTTACGTATATTACGGCAGTATAGTTGCCGCACCGTACGTGGGAGAAATATTTGCAGGAATTTTTGCTTACAAGGGCATTGCTCCTGTCTACGACGAGCAGGAAGAAGCGTTGAACAAAGAGATAGTCATGCCCGACCTTATGGATATGCCGCTCGCTAATGCAACCGCAACTCTGAAAAATCTGGGACTCGACTTTGAACTTAGCGGAGAATGTGGAAAGGTTGTGTATCAGGTGCCTTCTGCGGGCGCTAAGGTCAAGTTGAAGACGGTAGCATTTATCGCTTGCGAATAAAATATAATAAAAACGTCTAATATGTCGAAGATTGCGAAGCTATTGCGTGTGCGTAATATAAATATTATTATAGCATTGACAGCGTAGGGGGGAAGGTATGATTTTACAAAAACTATTGGAAAACGTCGACGTTGAGAGTATCGGCGGAAGTGCAGATATACAGATAGAAAACGTTGCGTTCGATACCAAAGATGTGATACAGGGAAGTTTGTTTGTGTGTCTTAAAGGCAAAAAGACCGACGGACATCTCTTTGTCGATATTGCGCTAGCCAATGGAGCTGTTGCGATTGTGTGCAGCGACGACGTATACGTCGGTACGGCTACCGTTGTCAAAGTCAGAGACTGCCGACAGGCAATGTCGATAATAGCTTCAAATTTTTACGGCAACCCTAGCCGCAATCTCAGAATTATCGGAGTAATAGGTACCAACGGCAAGTCAACGACGGCATACGTTATACACAAAATGCTGTGCGACGGCGGTATAAATTGCGGACTTATCGGCACTATGTACGTAGAGTATAACAACGTGAGATTGCAAGCAGATATGACAACCCCCGATCCGACGGAACTACATTCTCTATTCAGAAAAATGCTGGACGTAGGTTGCGAATACGTCGTAATGGAAATATCGGCGCACGCAATTGCTCTGGAAAAACTGTACGGAGTTGAAGTAAATACCGCCGTATTTACCAATTTGTCGCAAGACCATCTCGATTACTTTGAGTGTCTTCAAAATTACAAAGATTGCAAGAAGTCGTTTTTTGACAAAAAACACATACAATGCGCTTTGGTAAACGTAGACGACGACTGTGGCAGAGAGATAATATCACAATGCAACGTGCCTGTTCTCACATACGGGCTGGATAACCCAGCCGATTGTTTTGCCATAGATTATTCGACGCAAGGCGACTGTTGCAGTTACGTCGTCAATATGATGGACGAAATTTTGCCTATAACTACGCACCTGTACGGAAAGTTCAACGTTTACAACGCTCTGAGTGCGGCTTTGGCGGCAAAAATGGCAGGCATAGACAATCAATCAATCGTCAGAACTTTGGCTACGATAACGCCGCCTGCCGGCAGATTCAACGTCTTTCACAGCCAGAAAAGGACGTATATTATCGATTTTGCTCATACGCCCGACGGCTTGTACAACATACTCAAAGAGAGCAGAAAACTCACCGACAACAGACTTATAGTCGTTTTTGGTTGCGGTGGAGACAGAGACGTATCCAAAAGACCGCTTATGGGCAAAATAGCAGGTGAAATGGCGGATATAGTAATCGTAACGTCCGACAATCCACGCACCGAAAGCCGTAAAAGTATAGCGCAGGACATTATATCCGGGATATGTGGCAAGGCTAAACTATTTGTTGAACTGGACAGGGGAAAAGCTATCGAACTGGCAAAAGACGTGTCGCTAAGCGGCGACGTAATTCTGATTGCAGGCAAAGGTAGCGAAAACTATATAGACGAAAATAACGTAAAAAAGCCATACAGCGATATGGCGCAACTGATAAGGATAAACGCAATTGCAATTGACTGACTATTCAAAAATTATCATTGTTTTGCTGACGGCGTGGGCGGTAGCAATGCTGCTCAATCCGTTGGTGCTGACTTTGATGAGAAGACTCAAAGCCCGACAGTCCATACTCAAATACGTGGACAAGCACGTCGGCAAAGCCGGAACGCCGACCATGGGCGGAATTATATTTCTGCTGGCCATGGCAATTACTTATTTTGCCTTTGGCTATAATATGCATGGAGCAGGAAGTGTGGCGGCAGCAGCTACGCTGGGCTACGGACTCGTAGGTTTTCTCGACGATTTCATCAAAGTATGGAACAAGGACAACAAGGGACTCAAAGCGTATCAGAAAGTGATAGGTCAGTTGGGCGTGGCGATTATCGTCAGCGTATATTGCTATCGCAGTACAGATATCGGGAGCGTAATTCAATTGCCTTTTTCCGACAAAATCATCGATTTGGGAATATGGTATATTCCGTTTGCCGTATTTGTGTTTGTCGCTATGACCAACGGCGTAAATCTGACCGACGGACTTGACGGTCTGGCGGCAAAAACTTCGCTGTCCGTTTACGTGTTCTGGCTTGTTGCCTGCGTCGTTCTCACTACGAGCTTTGCAACTTCGGGGCAGAGTCAGGAAGCGAGAATGTATTTGTCGATTTGTTATTATCTTGCGGCTATGTCGGGCGGTTTGTTGGGCTTTTTGTGGCTCAACACTTGTCCTGCAAAAATCTTTATGGGGGATACGGGTTCGCTGGCTCTCGGCGGCGGACTTGCGTGTGCGGCATTGTTTAGCAAAAACCCTTTGATTTTGTTGCTTGTGGGCATAATGTTCGTCGTATCGTGCATATCTGTAATAGTGCAGGTAATAGTTTTCAAAATCAAAGGAAAAAGAGTGTTTCTGATGGCACCTTTCCATCATCATCTCGAATACAAAGGAATAAAAGAAAGCAAAATTGTTGCTTATTATACGTTGATTACAATCATCGCCTGTGTGATAGCGGCGATAAGTTATATGGAGATTTTATGAAAAAAGCATTGATATTGGGCTATGGCACAAGCGGTAAAGGAAGCGCCAGACTTCTGATAAACCTTGGATATGAGGTTTATTTTTTTGACGAAGGAGTATCGTCAACGGGTAAATTTGTCAATCTTGCAGGCAGAGATACGTGGGATATTGTACAGGACAAAGATTTGATTGTCGTTTCTCCCGGTATAAGTTATAGTCATACTATCGTCGAATACGCTGAAAAGTGCGGCATTGAGATTGTGGGAGAGATAGAACTGGGATACAGATATTGCAAAGGCAACGTGATAGCTATAACCGGCACCAACGGCAAAACAACAACGACGCTTCTTATCAACCACGTATTGTCTTACGCAGGATTTGACAGCAAGGCGCTTGGCAACGTGGGAGAGAGTTTTGCAGGCGAAATGTCTGACGGCGACGGCGAAGAAAAGATATACGTGCTGGAAGTGTCGAGTTATCAGCTCGAAAGCGTTAAAACTTTCAAACCGCATTTTGCGCTATGTCTCAACGTTACTCCCGACCATCTGCAACGCCACAAGTCTATGGCGGTTTATGCGGCTATGAAACAACGGTTATTCTGCAAGCAGACTTCTTCCGACTATTCTATACTCAACTATGACTGCGACATTACACGCAATTTTGCCGACGGTGTAAAGGGGCAATTGTATTATTATTCGTTGCGCCACAGAGTTAAGGGAACTTACGTGGCTGACGGAAAGATATATTTTTGCGACAAAGAAAGACAGGAGATTTGCAGCGTACAGGATACAGGTATAAATTGCGATTACAATCTCTCTAATGCTTTGGCAGCGATTACCGTAGCCAAACTTATGGGTATAGACAACAAAATTCTGCTGGAAGCAATCAGATGTTTTGAAATGCCCAGATACAGATGTCAGTACATAGGTAACGTAGGAAAGGTAAAATTTTACAATGATTCCAAGGCTACCAATTTTGACAGCACAATCAACGCATGCAAAGCCGTAAAGGGCAGCATTGCACTCATTGTGGGCGGATACGACAAAGGTATCAGCTATCAGACTTTTTTTGACGCTCTGCCTTCAAACGTGGGCTTTATTGTTGCTTGCGGCGACAATGCAGACAGAATAATGGAATTTTTACCCCTTGTTCATTCATATCATTTTGTTAGGTGCAACCAACTAAAAAGAGCCGCCAGCCTTGCGTTGGAATCGGGTATGGACAACGTGTTGTTTTCACCTACCACGTCAAGTTTTGACAGATATAGCGGATATGAAGAAAGGGGTGAACACTTTGACTCGATATATAGGGAATTACTCGCTGAAAAAAACAAAAAAGGTTGAGATTGTCCTGATTGTATGCACGTCGTTTCTTGCTTTGTTCGGTTTGCTCATGCAATACAGCGCAGGCAGTTACGTAGCGTTGAGAGATACGGGAGACGCATTTTATTTTGTAAAAAAACAGGCGCTGGCTTTGGTGCTTGCGGTTGTGGGAATGATTGCTGCGAGCAAACTCAAACTAAAAATTCTCGACAAATTCAGTTGGCTGTGGCTGGCGCTGAGTTGCGTTTTGTTGGCGCTGGTATTTATTCCCGGACTAGGAGTGGAAAAGTACGGCGCTACCCGTTGGATAAATCTCGGCTTTACTACCTTTCAACCGTCGGAGATTGCCAAGTTTGCCGTGGCAATATTTATCGCTTCGAGAGTGTCTAAAAAGAGTGCGGTGAGTTTTCGTTCTATGCTTGTCAGCCTTCTTGCAATGGGAGTCGTGTGTGTGTTGATTATGCTGGAACCCAACATGTCGATAACTATGTGCGTGGGATTATCCTGTCTTATCATTCTCTTTGCAGGCGGCGCTAAAATGAAACATTTTGCCATATTGGCAATACCTTTGGTTGCGGCTGTCGTCGTATTGATTCTCATAGAACCTTATCGTCTCAAAAGACTTATGGCGTTTGTCGACCCGTGGGCTTCGCCTTTGGGAGAAGGCTACCAGCTCATTCAGTCCTATTATGCGCTCGGCAACGGCGGTTTGTTCGGAGTTGGCATGTTTAACAGCAGACAAAAATATTTGTTTTTGCCTTTTGCAGAAAGCGATTTTATATTTGCCATTATTTGCGAAGAATTGGGTTGGGCAGGCGGTGTGGCAATCATTGGCGTATATTGCGCTGTCATCGTGTGCGGCATAAGAATTGCTATCAACGCCAATACCAGATTCAATACATATCTTTGTCTAGCAATTACCGTAATTATTGCTGTGCAGACTCTGCTCAATATCGCCGTAGTAACAGGCTCTATTCCACCTACGGGTCTGCCGTTGCCGTTTGTAAGTTACGGCGGAAGTTCTTTGGTAGTGTTTATGAGTGCGGTAGGACTTATGCTCAACGTATCACGTCAATCACAAGAGAGCATTTTTTCTCATAAGATGTACTAAGTTTTAGAGGTGATATGGCTCGGTATGTGATAAACGGCGGCAACAGGCTATATGGAGATATTACTGTCAAAGGCGCAAAAAATAGTGCGCTGGCGCTTTTATCCGCCAGTATTCTGACGGAAGAAAGGGTGGTGCTAAGAGATTGTCCTGATATAAGCGACGTAAGAAATATGTTGTCGATACTTGACACGATAGGCTGTAAGTGCAGTTTTGAAAACGGTGTGGCAGTCGTCGACAGCAGCGCTCTCGATTGCGCCGAAATAGAAAATAAAATAGCAAAAAAAATTCGCTCGTCGGTATTTTTGTTGGGGGCAATGCTGAGCCGATGCAAAAAGGCAAAAATTGCCTATCCCGGCGGTTGTAATATAGGTGAAAGACCAATAGACATACATATCAACGGTCTCAGACAGCTTGGCGTGGAAATCAGCGAAATGCAGGACGCTCTTGTTTGCGACGCTACAAATGCCACGTGCGCTCGTATAAAACTAAAAATTCCCAGCGTCGGAGCGACTGAAAACCTGATAATGGCAAGCGTATTGCTCAACGGCACTACGATAATTGAAAATTGTGCCAGAGAACCCGAAGTTGCCGACCTGCAAAATATGTTGGTCGCTATGGGAGCAAAGGTGAGCGGTGTAGAACAAGGCAGGGTTATTGTAGAAGGCGTAAAAAGGTTGCATGGGGTAGATTATACCGTAGTTTCCGACAGAATCGTCGCAGGTACGTATATGATAGCCGCCGCTATGACAAAGGGCAAAGTTACTTTACATAACACAAATTATCTTCATCTTGCTTCGCTCATATCAAAACTTTCCCAATATACTTGCAATATCGAGTGCAAAGATGATAAAATAACCATAACGGGTAAAGAAAGGTTTGTCATTCCGCCCGTAACTCAGACGGGTTATTATCCCGATTTTCCTACCGACCTTCAATCGCAGTTTCTTGCCATGATGTCGGTTGGCAAGGGAGAAGGCGTGTTGGTGGAAAACTTGTTTGAAGACAGGTTCGGTGCCGCCGCCCAGCTCAGACTGATGGGCGCAGACATATCTGTCGACGGAAAAATTGCAAGAGTCAAGGGAGTAGAACGGTTAGAAGGCTGCCACGTAAAAGCAGGCGATTTGAGAGGGGGCGCTGCGTTGGTACTTGCCGGACTTGTTGCCGACGGTACAACCGTCGTTGAAGATATTTTTCATATCGACAGGGGTTACGAGAATATGGCGGACGTGCTGAGTAAGCTCGGAGCTGATATCAGGAGAATTTGAAGGAAAAACTATGAACAAAAGATTGATTATTACGTTTGTTTCTCTTGCGGCAGTTGTATTGCTGGTGGTTTTGTCGTGCGTCATTTTTATCGTGGGCGACGTACAGGTAGAAACTACGGCTGGATTGACGTTGACCGACGAACAAAAGGCGGCTATTGTCAGCGACAGCAAGATAGCAAAATTTTCTTCTATTTTTTCTATAAGCGAAGAAAAGGCTGCTGCCAATATCGAAAGCAAACATCCAGCGCTCAAAGTTGTCGTTATCGAGCGCAAAGCGCCTAACAAGGTCGTTATCAATATGACGTCTCGTACGGGCATAATTGCCGTAGCGACGGAAGGCGGATACGCTGTGCTTGACAGAGATCTCAAATGTGTTGAGATTGCTTCGGATATAGATGGGAAATTTTATTCTCTGACCGAAGGTATTGACGTTGTGGGCGTGCAACCCGGCGACTTTGTAGATAATGACAAAATAGTCGCAATGATAAGGGGTGCGGAAGAAGTTTCGTTTGTAGGAGCAAGATTTGCGGCGTTTTTTGTAAAAGTCAGCGTGTCGGGTAGTTACGTAGAACTGACTACCAATACGGGAGTAATTTTCCGACTCAACGCCAGCGACAATATCGGCACTCTCGTCAAACAATGCTATAATTACTATCTCAATTTTACCGACAATAGTCAAAAACAGGCAGGATATATCTATCTTTCTCAGGAAGGGTTTGTTCATTCTTACGCAATATAGCCTACGCAAATATTGATAGCTTATGCTCAAAGAAAAATATGGCGCTATGCCGTATTTTTTTTGATTGCGCAGAGTGTAGTTACTATAATTTTTATTATAATATGTTGACTTAAAAGGTGAGATATTATATAATACCCGTATGGATAGAAACGTGGTCGTATTGGATATCGGGTCGGGCAAATTGACGATTGCCGTAGGATATAAGACGGCGAGCGGAGTATTTGTCATCAAAAATTTCGCCGATATGCGTTACGGCGGATATTACGACGCACGATTTGTTGAGCCTGACAATCTGTTGGACGACGTTAGAGAAGTGTTGACCAAGAGCGGAACAGACGGCAGATACGATACTATTTACGTAGGCGTTCCTACCGACTTTCTGCGAGTGGAAAACAATTCTTTGTATTCCGTCTTCAACAAAGAAAAGACTATCACTAGCTCTATGATTGACGACATGCACAAAGAAGGAAATATCTTCAACAGAGATTCCCAATACGTGCCGATAAATTCTTCTGCCAACGACTACATACTTGACAACGATTATCATACGCTCTCACCGATAGGCAAGAGAGCGACCAGATTGAGAGCCAATCTCAGTTATACGTATTGCAGCAGATATTTTGTCGATATTATAGATTCTGTGCTGGGCGTGTGCGGCTTTTCTAAAATCAACTACGTAGGCAGTATACAGGCAATAGCCAACGGACTTATCGACGAGAGCAGGCGCATCGACGGCGCTGTGCTTGTAGACGTGGGCTTTGTCAATGCGTCTATCGGATATATCAAAGGCGAAGGACTGACTTATCTGACTTCTATCGGAGTGGGTGGCGGTAATATTGCCGACGACCTTGCCTATGCGATGAAAGTAGATTTTGACGATGCGTATGACTTTTTTGGGAAACTCAATCTTAATCAGGAACTCAACGAAAACGCCGTTTATACCATACGTTCGGGTGGAGAAACGCTTGCTTTCGGAGCGGTTGAAGTCAACGAAATTGTTTTGGGCAGGCTCAGGTCTTTTGGCGACTGGATAGTCAATCAACTCAAAATTATGGACAAACCGCTTAAAGACGATTGTCCGATATATCTTACGGGCGGCTCGCTTACTTCAATAAGGGGAGCAGTAGGCTTTTTGGAAAGGCACGTGGGACGTTCGTTCGAAGTGTTGACGGCAGACCTGCCGCAATACAATCAGGCAAAATATACTTCGACAATAGCTATGCTTGACGTAGCGTCGGAAATATACAATTCCCAAAGCATTTGGAAAAAAATCTTTGGTT
>JBJETQ010000009.1:0-7003 GCA_051883395.1 Christensenellales bacterium
TTAGGGCTATGCCCGAAACTGAAAAACCACCCGCTATGCGGGTGGATCTTTATTTATACCGATAAAAAAGTCAGTTAAGACGCATAACCTGATTGATTTTGTCGGGTATGGTGTCAGCTTGATCTACGAAAAGCAATTTGTAAGTTTTGGAAGTCGTCTGAATCATTATGGTACCGAAACCACCGCCGAAAATTTTGATAAAAAGACTTTCGGGAGCGGCAACAACGGAAATTATCTCATCTTTTGCGATAGTTACCTGCTTTGATAAATAAATAATCAAGTTGCCTTCTTCGTCGACGCATACAAGCTCGGACGGTTGTTTTTTCCATATGCAGAATCTGCTTACCAACCAGCTGCCGCCGAAAAGAAAGAAAACGACAAATATTGCGATGATTATAATATTTGTAGTATCTTTGAGAGCTTCCATGCCTTCTGCACGGCAGGCAACAGCCATCAAAATTGCCGTTACTGCGACAATAATATAGCAAAGTATTCCAAGTATCAACTCAAGATATAAAAATAAGCTTCTGGTGGTCTTTTTGGCTATGGTGGTCATATTTATCTCCTTTGATGATATTATACTATTTTTTCTGCGCTATGTCGATTAAATCACGCATTTTGTAAAAATTTCAATGCCTTGGATATTGCCGGCAAAAAAATCTCTGACAAGTAAAATTTGAAAATAAAACCAAAAATAATTTTTTGTTGACATGCGTTGTCATAAATGGACTGATATGATAACGTTGAAGAAAAATAAAGAGAGTGCTATTCAGAACTGCTGACGGCCGAGCAAAAAATCGCAGGAAACTTCAAAGAATTCCGCAATGCGACACATCATGTCAAGGTCCGGCTCTCTGCTGCCTGACTCCCAAAAGCTGACTGTCTGGTTGCATACGCCCAAAATTTCTCCCAAATTTCTTTGGGAAATGCCTTTTTCTATTCGCAACTCTCGCAGAGTTTTTCCGAAAACGTTATTTTTCATAACATCATTGTACGATAATATCCTACAAAATGTTGACTTCCTACAAAATGTAGGATATAATATAGTATATCCATTGATAATATATTAATTCGGGCTATAAATGCAAGAATGTTGAAAATACATTTTAATCGTCAAATTATAATATTTTTATACAAAAAAGTGTAAAATTTTACAATAATTTGTCGATTAGGTATTGACAAAGAAAACGGAACGGAATATAAATAAAGTGTTATATAATAAAACTATTTTGAATATTTTAGTATAATGGACAACAATTTTTAAATAGAAAACTTAATAGGAATGACATAAATTTTAAAATTATAGGAGGCTTGAAATGGAAAACAAAAAGAAATTATTGGTTCTTCTTGTTGCTATGGTAGTATGTTTTTCGGCTTGCGCATTTGTAGGCTGTGCCGAAGAAGTAGACGAGCTTGACTCAAAAATCGTGGCCGTATACAATCTCTACGTAGCAAGTGCGGAAGAAGCCGGTGAAACGCCTTTGTCCTATGACGCTTGGATAGTATCTATCAAGGGCGAAAAGGGTGATACGGGTGCTACCGGTATTGCGGGTGCCGACGGTAAGTCTGCTTACGAAATTTGGAAAGCAATCAATCCGAACAGCACTTTGACAGAAGCAGAGTGGATTGCCAGTCTGCAAGGTAGCAACGGCACAAACGGCGTCAACGGTGCGAACGGAAAATCGGCTTATGAGATTTGGCAAGAACTCAATCCGAACAGCACTCTGACAGAAGCAGAGTGGATTGCCAGCTTGGTAGGTCCACAAGGTGAGCAAGGTATACAAGGTCCACAAGGCGAGCAAGGTATACAAGGTCCACAAGGCGAGCAAGGTGAACAAGGTGAGCAAGGTATACAAGGTCCACAAGGTGAGCAAGGCATACAAGGTCCACAAGGCGAACAAGGTGAGCAAGGTATACAAGGCGAGCAAGGTGAGCAGGGTATTCAGGGTGAACAAGGTATCCAGGGTGAGAAGGGCGAAACGGGACGTATCGGTTTTGTCGTAGAGACCTATGCTCAACTCAAAGCAGCCGTAAAAGTAAACAATGCTTACGTTTTGTTGGCAGGTAACATTACTTTGTCTACGAGCGCAGACCATATTGTTCCAACGAAAGACGTAATAATCGATTTGGGCGGATATACCATAACGGGTGTAACTGACATTGTATGGGCGTACGGAAAAGACGCAAACGTAGTATTGAAGAACGGTAAGATAGTGGCAACAGGCGGCGGAGCAATCGTAGTTGACAATGGCGCAACGCTTGTTGTGGAAGAAATCGAAACTCAATCTGTTGAAACTGCTTTGTTTGCGCGCTATGCATCTAATTTGACTGTAAACAGCGGTACTTTTACAACTTCGGATAACCTTGTAATTATGACCAACGGCACTAGCGGTTATGGCAAGAACAATATTACCGTCAACGGCGGTACCTTCAACGGTAATATTACGTCGATCGGATATATTGCAGGCGGTATTTACGTAGCCAACGACGATAACGTAGTAGTCAACGGCGGTACTTTCAATATTGTCAACGGTGTAGGTATCGTGGCTCGTTCGGGTAACACCACAGTCAACGACGGCGTTGTATTCAACATAACTTGCGACGGAAGCGTTACCGTCGGTAAAGTAGGCGACGCAAAAATTGATATCTCCGTATCTCACGAATTGGTATTGGATTTGATTGCTGAATATCCTGGTGGAACTCCAACTATTGTAAACAATTCTAATTATAGCGTATACGAATTGACTAGCGATAGAGTATTCGATAGCGCATTTGCAAGTGCTAGCGCAATCAACGACGCTATTATTGCCAATGCTTACAACAAACTCGGTACTACCGACACCCCTGCTTATTATACGTATGATGAAGTCAAAGCGCTGGTAAGCGGCCTTGCAGATTCCTTCTACGTACCGTTCAACAATATGAGTGGTGCAACTACCGTAACTATTAACGGTACAGAATATACCGCCGATAGCGTTGTAGAAATCTCCGTCGGCAACAATAACTTTATCAGAGATAAGGTATTTGTGGTTAAAGACAAAGTGCTTTATATCGCTGCTCCTGTAGTAGTAATGGAAATTGCAAACGCTCAGGAAGTCGTAGTAAACGACGTTACTATCGATCTTCCGGTTGAAAAGGTAAATACTCTTGAAATAACCGGCGTTGCATTTAAGAGCGGAGCAAACAGCACCGTAGAGAAGGTGGGCGACGAATACGTGTTGACTATGAAGGAAGGTACCACTTGGGTAGGTATCGGCTTTGACGGTGCAGAATCTAGCGATTATGCTTTGACGAGAAAAGTTAAGACGTTAGACGGAACTACTACCGTAAGCTATGGTTTGACAAATCTTGACGCATACGGAACCGACTACGTAGTTGCTATTTATCCTTGCGGATACGTGGAAGAAATTCCTGCGACCTATGAAGGCGCAACTATGGAATATACCGTATACGTTGCAGGTAAGGGTATTATGACCGTCAACTTTAGATACACTTTGGGTTAATCTAAAGTAAAACTAACAAGAAACTGCGATAAGAGTAATCTTGTCGCAGTTTCTTTGTATTAAGGCGTCAGTTATGGAGTTGTGTTGAAAGTATACAACGACCAAAATCGACGTACGCTCTATGTAGATTGCATTGATATATTATAACGTCAAAAATGACATCTGTTAAATTGGCAGAAAACCAACGCTATGTTACTCTCGTCAACGATTTGCAATGCAATAAGATTGCACGGTAAATATGGATAGTCTACAATAAGTAATAGCGGAAATAACGGACACAAAAAAGACTACCCGAAGGTAGTCTTTATGTATTGTCGCTATATTACTTGCCGAGAATTTCGTCAGCTTTGCCTGCGCAACCCAATACGTCGATAAGTTTGTGTTTAACAACCGATTTGATGTTGGCTCTTGCGTCGCCGAGATATTGTCTTGGGTCGAAGTGGTCAGGATGCTCTGCAAAGTGTTTTCTGATACCTGCGGTGCAACCGAGTCTGAGATCGGAGTCAATGTTGATTTTGCATACCGACATAGCTGCGGCTTGACGCAACTGCTTCTCAGGGATACCTACAGCATCAGGCATTTTGCCGCCGTTTTCGTTGATAATCTTGACGAATTCTTGTGGAACGGAAGAAGAACCGTGCAATACGATAGGGAAGCCAGGAAGCTCAGCGGAAACTGCTTCGAGAATGTCAAATCTGAGTGGAGGTGGAACGAGTACGCCGTTCTCATCTCTTGTGCATTGATCAGGCTTGAATTTGTATGCGCCGTGGGAAGTACCGATTGCGATAGCCAAAGAGTCAACGCCTGTTCTCTTGACAAAGTCAACTACTTCCTCAGGTCTGGTGTAAGAACCTACCGCATGAGATACTTCGTCTTCGATACCTGCCAAGGTTCCCAATTCGCCTTCTACGGTAACGTATGGATGATTGGTGGTGTCGTGAGCATATTCTACGACCTTTTTGGTCAAAGCAACGTTTTCTTCATAAGGGAGAGCCGAACCGTCTATCATTACGGACGAAAAACCGCCGTCGATACAGCTCTTGCACAATTCGAAAGAATCGCCGTGGTCAAGGTGGAGAGAGATAGGCAGACCGGAAACTTCTACGGCAGCCTCAACCATCTTTCTGAGATATACAGGGTTGGCATAGTTTCTTGCTCCCTTGGATACTTGAAGGATGAGAGGAGCGTTGACTTCCATAGCCGCCTCTACGATACCTTGAATGATTTCCATGTTGTTGACGTTGAAAGCACCGATAGCGTAGCCGCCGTTGTATGCTTTTTCAAACATCGCTTTTGTGTTCATTAATGGCATAACCATTACCTCCTCAAAAAAAATAATTTTTTAACAAAGATATGTTATCATACCTTGTGATAAATATCAAGTCTTTGAACAAAAAAGTGCAAATATGGAGCTTTTGGCATTTACTTATCGCACAAAAGGTGTATAATATTATCAATATATTATGCGTGCTGTATTCAGGCAAAACAGGAGAACAGATTATGATGGTGGATAAGAGAGTGGAAACGTTGGCAAAAAATCTGGTCAACTTTTCCTGCAAAGTCAAAAAGGGCGAGAGAGTATTGGTGGAAGCCTTTGGAATAGATTATCAACTGGTAAATTGCATTGTCAAAGAAATATACGCCGTAGGGGCATATCCGTTTGTCAGTATAAAGGACAATCGTATAGAAAGAGAAATATACAAGGGTATGAGCGAAAATCTTGCAAATGATATGGCAAGATACGACGGCTACAAGATGGACGAGATGGACGCATACATCGGCATCAGGGGCGGAGAAAACGCCTTTGAGACTTCTGACGTGCCAAGCGATAAAATGGGAATCTATAACAGGTTGTATTCTTTGCCCGTTCATCACGAAAAGAGAGTCAAACATACCAAATGGGTGGTGCTGAGATACCCAACACAAGGAATGAGTAGCATGTCGGCTATGTCTACCGAAGCGTTTGAGAATTTTTACTTTGACGTATGCAATCTTGACTATGCAAAGATGGACAATGCAATGACTCCGCTTGTAGAGCTGCTCAACAAGACCGACAAAGTGCGTATCATTGCGCCTGGCACCGACCTTAGATTTTCTATCAAGGATATTCCTGCCGTCAAGTGTAGCGGTGAGAGAAATATCCCCGACGGAGAAGTGTACACCGCCCCTGTCAAAGACAGCGTCAACGGATATATAACGTACAACGCCCCAACCAGTAAAAACGGCTACAAGTTTGAAAATATCAGGCTGGAATTTGAAAACGGCAGAATTGTCAAGGCAACGGGCAACAACGACAAAATTCTGCAAGAGATTTTTGACACCGACGAAGGCGCAAGATACGTAGGCGAGTTTGCTCTCGGCGTCAATCCTTATATCACCAAACCTATGGGAGATATTCTCTTTGACGAAAAAATCAGCGGCTCGATTCACTTTACTCCCGGCAGCTGCTATGACGAAGCGCCTAACGGCAATACGTCGGCAATACATTGGGATTTGGTGCTTATCCAGACTCCGCAATACGGCGGCGGAGAGATATATTTCGACGACGTGCTGGTGAGAAAAGACGGATTGTTCGTGCTGCCCGAGCTGCAATGTCTTAATCCCGACAATCTGAAATAACCGTAATCTGTCAACAAAAAAACGACTTTGCTTTATGCAAGGTCGTTTTTAATTTTGTCAGAGCGACAAAATCAATTGTTTCACTCAAAAAGCATAAAATTGTATATTTTGCAATATATTTACAACTTTTTGGATAATTTGCTTGCAATAATCGAATATAATTGTTAAAATATTGGCAGTAACAAAACGAATTTATTTTTTTGGAGGAATATAATTATGGCAAATGTAAGAGTTGCAATCAACGGTTTTGGCCGTATCGGTCGTCTTGCTTTCAGACAAATGTTTGGCGCAGAAGGCTATGAAGTAGTTGCTATCAACGATTTGACAAGCCCAAAAATGCTTGCTCATCTTTTGAAGTATGACACAATGCAAGGCAACTACGCTAGAGACCACAAGGTTGATTTTACCGACAATTCTATCGTAGTAGACGGCAAAGAAATCATCATCTACGCAGAGAAAGATGCAAAAGATCTTCCTTGGGGAGAACTCAACGTTGACGTTGTACTCGAATGTACCGGTTTCTATACTGCTAAGGCAAAAGCTCAGGCTCACATCGACGCAGGCGCTAAGAACGTCGTTATCTCTGCACCAGCAGGCAACGACCTTCCTACCATCGTTTACAATGTAAACCACAAGACTTTGACCAAAGAAGACCACATCATCTCGGCTGCTTCCTGCACCACCAACTGTCTTGCTCCTATGGCTAAGGCTCTCAACGACTACGCTCCTATCCAATCGGGTATCATGACCACCGTTCACGCATACACCGGCGACCAGATGATCCTTGACGGACCACAAAGAAAGGGCGATCTCAGAAGATCCAGAGCAGGCGCTATGAACATCGTTCCTAACAGCACCGGCGCTGCTAAGGCTATCGGTCT
>JBJETQ010000010.1:0-30281 GCA_051883395.1 Christensenellales bacterium
CCGTAAAAGTCGTTGTATATACTCATATACAGTTTGTCTTGCTTTTCCATATCCGCCTACTGTAAAGTATTTTTCCTTTACACTTATATCATATCTATTATGCTCTTGTCAACGATTTTGAACAAAAAAGCCAACCGAATACACGATTGGCTCGATATTATAAAAGATTTGTATATATTTGTAGATATTTACATCTCCAAAATACCTTGGATAAAATCACGTGCGTCGAACTCCATCAAGTCGTCCACGCCTTCGCCTACGCCCACGAATACCACGGGCAGTTCTCTCTCCACCGATATGGCAAATACCACTCCGCCCTTGGCTGTGCCGTCGAGTTTGTTGAGTATTATGCCGTCGACGTCTATTATCTCGTCAAAGGCTTCCACTTGCGATACGGCGTTTTGTCCCGTGGTTGCGTCCAACACTATATAGGTGCGATAGTCGCAATCGGGCATTTCTCTCTCCACGACCTTGTTGATTTTGCCAAGTTCGTTCATCAAGTTTTTCTTGTTTTGCAGTCTACCCGCCGTATCAATAAGCACCACGTCGGTGCCCCTTGCCTTAGCCGACGACAGAGCGTCGAATACCACCGCCGCAGGGTCGCTGCCTTCTTCGTGTTTGATTATACGCACGTCTGAGCGTTTTGCCCACACTTCAAGTTGTTCGGCAGCCGCAGCTCTGAAAGTGTCCGCAGCGGCAAGTACAACCGATTTGCCTTGATTGGTAAAGTACCTTGCTAGTTTGCCAATAGCCGTGGTCTTACCCACGCCGTTGACGCCCGCCACCAATATGACTAACGGATAGTCGTAAGGCTCTATCTCGTAGTCGATACTGTCTATCATTATTTGTTTGAAAAGCTCTTTTGCCTGGTCGGCTCTGGAAATTCTATAGTCGTAACAAGCGTCTTTGAGTTCGTCTATGATTTGTTCGCTTGCTTCTACTCCCACGTCGCCCGAGATAAGCACTTCTTCCAGCTCGTCGTAGAAGTCGTCGTCAAGTTCTCTGGCTGTAAAGAGCGTATAGAACTTTTTTGACAAGCTCTCTCTCGTTCTTCTCAATCCTTCGGCTATTTTGCTGAATATTCCCATATTTCTCCTTGATTTTATGATATATTATTGCAATCAATTTTTGATTTTATGGTCGCACGTAGCGAATAACGTCTGATAAGTCGCTTTTGACAACGTAGATACGAGTCAGACACGAAAAGCGGTGATTTTATCGAAACAAACCTACTGCACCGTACGTGAGTAAGAAAAATTGCCGCTTGACAAAGTATAACGAAGCGTATCCGTTGTCAAGCCCCTTCGGTTGAACTGTGCTTTACTGCTTCCGCCAGCGACACCGATACCATCTTGGACACACCCTTTTCCTGCATGGTTACGCCGTACAGTCTGTCGGCAAGCTCCATAGTAGGCTTACGGTGGGTGATGACGATAAATTGCGTACCCTTGCTGAAACGGCTGAGATACTTGGCAAACAAGCCTGCGTTGGCATCGTCAAGCGCTGCTTCTATCTCGTCAAGCACGCAGAAAGGCATTGCTTTGAGTTTGAGTATTGCAAAGAGAATGGCAATGGCTATCAGAGCCTTTTCTCCACCGCTGAACAACGTGATTGATTTGAGCGTCTTGCCCGGTGGCTCGGCATATATCTCTATGCCTGCTTCCAACGGGTCTTCTCCTTCTTCCACGTCTTCTATTACCAGTTTGCCGTTGCCGCCGCCAAACAATTCTTTGAATACAGCGCTGAAATTAGCGTTGATTTTTTGGAATTCGCTGTCAAAACGTGTCTTCATTTCTTTTGCCATCTCGGCGATAATCTTGTTGAGATCGTCCGCCGTCTGTTGCATATCGTCTCGTTGCGCCTTGCGTTCGCTATAAATTTCGCCTTCTATCCTGAATTGTTCGATAGCGTCGACGTTTACTGCGCCGAGAGCATTCTTTTCACGTTTGAGTTTGTTGATTTCGCTCTGACTGCTCACAGGGTCAAAATCGTCCTGCTTATAAAGCAGACATCCGTCGTAATCAAGGTCGTATTCTTCTGCTATATGAATTTGCAAGCTTGTCATCAGCTCGTCAATCTTTTCGAGTGCGTTCTGCTGTTTTATCTTGGCTTCGCTGAGCGACAAAATTTCTTTGGACAAAGCGTCCTTGTCGGCATTGAGCGACAAAATCTCGGCGTTGAGCTTTTTCTTGTACTCGTCCAAAGAATTTATCTTGTCTATCAGAGCCTGATATTGTCTTTTATCTTCTTCGCTCACCACGGCGGTATTGAGATTGTTCTCCGTCTGATATATCTTTTCGTCAAGATTTGCAACAATCTTTTTGGCACCTGCAAGCGACTCTTTGAGAGTTGCGATTTCTGT
Source organism: Christensenellales bacterium (assembly GCA_051883395.1). Taxonomy (GTDB): domain Bacteria; phylum Bacillota; class Clostridia; order Christensenellales; family UBA3700; genus HGM11368. The sequence goes on from JBJETQ010000010.1 coordinate 2,363, forward strand.
CTGAACACGCTCTATATTGGCATTGAGACTCTCGATTTCGCTCTCAATGGCAGAAATTTTGACTTTGATGTCGGTGATAAGTCCCGACAATTCGTCCTTGCGTTTCTTTTTGGCTTCAAACTCCGCCTTGTGCTTGTTGGCTTCGTCGTCTGCGCTGAGTTTTGCGCCCTGCACGTCCATTCCCTTGCGGTCAACATTGGCTATTGCTTCGTCTATGTATTTGATTTTGGCTTCCAACACTTCCTTTTGGGTGGTGCGATTGTGGAGCGTATCCAACAATTCGCCAAGCTTGGACACAACCTTGTCGAGCTTTCCGTTTTCGGTTGCGTATGCCACTTCGGCGTTCTTTACTTCTTCTTCATATTCCGACAGCTGCGCCTGCAATTCTTCCAGTTCTTCGTTGCCCTGCTTGAAAATTCGCATTGCGTTTGCATAATTTTCTTTGGCTTTTGCCAGCATCTGAGTTGCGTTTTCTATTTCTCGCTCCTGACTGAGAATATTGGAAGAATCTGACTTCTTGGAACCGCCCGTCATGCTGCCGCTGGTATTGATTACGTCGCCCTGCAAAGTAACTATCTTGACGGCATAACGGTATTTTTTGGATATTTCTACGGCGCAATCCATATCCTTGCATATCAAGGTGCGACCGAGCAGTCCCGAAAAGATATTGCTATATCTTTCGTCGTAACTTATGAGCTTTGAAGCCACGCCGAGACAGCCGTTTTCTTTCAATATAGGCATATAGACGCTTTCCAGTTCTCTCGGCTTATAAGCCGTCATAGGCAAAAACGTTACTCTGCCCAGTCTGTTGACTTTGAGATATTCTATCAGATACTTGGCGTCTTCTTCGTTTTTGGTAACTATATTTTGCATATTGTTGCCAAGTGCCATTTCTATCGCCGTTTCCAGTTCTTTCGGCACGGTAACAAGTTCGGCAACCACGCCCTGTATTCTGTCGCCTATTTTTGCGTCCTTTTTGGAAGCTTGCATCAGCCTTTGTACAGCGCCGCCAAAACTTCCGTACTCGTTTTTCATGTCGGTGAGAATCTTGCATTTCATCTCAAACGACTGAATGGTACCCGTCAGGTTTTTGGCGTCTTCTCTCGCCTTTTCTACCTTGGCTTTGAGTTCGGCTACTTCCGCCATTACTTCGTTTTTATTGGTGGCAAGTTTAGTCTTGTCTTTGCGGTATCTTTCCACCGATTCTTCATAATTTCTTTTTAGTCTTTCGTCGCTCTCGATACGGCTCTTGACGTCGGCTATCTCCTGTTTGAGTTCGGCAATACGTGTGAGCGATATATCTCTCTCCGCTCCCAACTTGCCAAGGTCGGCTTTTATCTCGCCTATACTCTCCAATGCTTTCAGCAGCTCGCTGTTGGATTCTTCCAAGCGACGCTCGCCCGACATAATCTCGTCTGCCAGCGCAAGATACTCTCTGTCCAACGCTTTGAGCCTGCTTTGTTTTTCTGCCTTATCTTCGTTTTCCATATTGAGTCTGCTGCAAAAATCGTCGAGCTGTATCGACTTTTTGTCGATTTCTTCTTCGTACGACACTATTCTGTCGGCATAATCTTTGCGCTGACTTTTGAGTTGAGATATACGCTCGCTCAGAGTGCTGCCCTGACCTTTGACCGACTCGGCATATACAGCCATTTCGGTCTGTCTGTCTCTCAATTGCGATATGTAATTGTCGATATCTCCCTGTTCCTTGTTCTTTTCGGCATACGACTTTTCTATCTTGCTTATTTCGTCTTCTTTGACGCTGTATTCTTCTTCGATACCTTTGAGCTTTGCGTTGATTGCTCTTTTTTGGGAGTCGTTGTTTTCGTATTTGTATATGTACTCGTTGGCTTCCAACACTCTCAACTTATCTCTCAACTCCAAAAATTTCTTGGCGTCGTTTGCTTGCTTTTCGAGCGGTCCCAAAATACGCTCGGCTTCTTTGATGATATAGTCAAGTTGTTGGATATTTTCCTGAGTGCGGGCAAGTTTACGCTCCGACTCAATCTTGCGTTGTTTGAATTTGAGTATGCCTGCTGCGTCTTCAAAAATGCTGCGTCTGTCCTTAGGTCTTGCGTTGACTATTTCGTCTATACGTCCCTGACCTACTATGCTGTATCCTTCTCTCCCCAGCCCCGTATCTCTTATAAGGTCCTGCACGTCTTTGAGACGGCAAGGCGTCTTGTTGATGAGATACTCGCTCTCGCCCGAACGATAGAGTTTACGGGTTATCGTTACTTCTTCATATTCAAAATCAGGGAAAATTCGCTTGGAATTGTCAAAGACAAGCGAAGCCTCGCAATAAGACAAAGGCTTACGGCGTGCCGTACCGTTGAAAATAACGTCCTGCATGCTTTTACCTCTCAGCAGTCTTGCGCTCTGCTCGCCCAAAACCCACCTTATCGTATCGGCAACGTTGCTCTTTCCGCAACCGTTTGGTCCTACGATAGCCGTGATTCCGTCGTTGAAGTTGACTTCTACCTTGTCAGCAAAGGACTTAAATCCAAATACTTCTATCCTTTTAAAATTCAATTTATACCTCTCAGCCCAATGCTTTTTTGTTTATTTTCTTAATCTTTCTTTTTGTTCTGCCACTCAACGATTTGTCAAGAAAAAATGCCTTTTCACCTATTTTGACAAGACTTTTTGGCAGTTTGATGGCGTACAGATTAGGACACTTCTGAAATGCGTAATGTCCGATATTGGTCAAGCCTTCTTCTATCACCACTTCGCTCAGCGCTCCGCAGTTGCAAAATGCGTAGTCTCCGATAGCAACCAGACCTTCTCTGCCGATAAAACTACTAAGCGACTTGCAACCTTCAAAAGCCTGCCCCATAATCGTATGAACGCTTGCGCCTACTTCTACTTCGCTTAGCGATTCGTTGAAATAAAATGCCTTTTCTCCGATAATCTTGACGTTGTTAGGAATAACTACTACGCTGTCGTTGCCCTTGTAAGCCACAAGCACGCCGTCCTTGACAACAAAGTCCTTTTCGTCGTTTATGCTGTTCTTTCTGCTTACACAACCCCTTTCGACAATCATAATTTCCAGCTTTTTCAAGCCTTTTTCTGCCTTGTTGAGTTTTCCGTTGATAGCGTATTTTTTGATTTTACCGGACAATTTCGATATGGTTTTCTTTATTTTTTTGTCCATGTTGACGATATCTTTGTCAGACGAAGGATTGGTGCTGGCAAGCTTGTCTTTTATCTTTTCCAGTCTTTCGACAGTTGGTCTATGACCGTCGGCAACGCTTATCAATGCGTCGATATCCACCACGCAGTCGCTCAGCGTTTTTCTGTTTTTCTCCAATCTTTCCTTTTTTGTTTCAAAGCACATATTTCATTCCTCCACTTGTATATCCTTGGTTATTATGATTATCGATTCGGCTGTTGACCTATTTGTTTCAAAGCGCTTTTTGCACAGTTTTGTTCGGCTTGTTTTTTTCTTCCGCCGCTCGCCTGAGCCACAACTTTGCCGTTGATGAGAAGCCTTATCGTAAATATCGGACCGTTGTCGCTTTCGCTTTTATCCACCTGCACGTATTCTATTTTTTGTCCTTCGTACAATTCTTTGAGTCGGGACTTGTAATCTTCCTTGGCGTCCATTTTGGTATCTTCGATATAATCTTTGAGAAACCTTAGCACAAACTCCCTTGCTTTTTCTATTCCGCCGTCAAGATATATGGCTCCCGTTATCGATTCGAAAACGTCGCTGTACGCTTTTTCTGCGCCCGACCTGTCGTTGATGAACATATACTTATCCAATCCCATTGACAGCGAAACCTTTTTCAACGTTTCTCCCTTGACGATAAAGGCTCTTTTTGTAGTCAACGCTCCTTCTTCGTCATCGGGATACATGCCGTACAACTCGTCGCTTATCAGCATATCCAGCACGCTGTCCCCCAAAAACTCCAACCTTTCGTAGTCGGGTACGCCGTGCCTGTGGCCGTAAGAAGAATGAGTGAGCGCAATCGTCAGTAGTTGCGGATTATTAAACTTGTATCCTATCAGGTTTTCCAAACGACGATTCATACAATTTCCTTATCTGTCAGTCGATTTTGTTTTCTTCTATGCCTTGCTTTATCTTTTCTACGGTGCCGTTATTGACCGCTTGCGCACAGGCAAGAATTACGTTTTTGAAGGCTTTTGCATTGGACGAGCCGTGTGCTTTCATGACTACCTTGTTGACGCCCAAAAATATTCCGCCGCCAATCTCGTCGCTGTTGAATTTGTTCTTGACTCCTTTTAAAGCGGGTTTGAGCATCAGATAACCCAGTTTTGCACGTAGTCCGCCGCTCTTAATGTTTCTCTTGATAAGTTCAAACATATTGAGCGCCATGCCTTCGCTTGCCTTGATAACCATGTTGCCTGCCCAGCCGTCTGCAACCACCACGTCAGCCACGTCGTTCATGAGATACCTTGCTTCTATATTTCCTACAAAGTTGAGTTTGCTCTTTTTGAGCAATGCGTGCGCTTCTTTGGTCTGAGCATTGCCCTTTTCTTCTTCCGCTCCGTTGCTGAGCAAGGCGACTCTCGGATTTTCTACACCATAGCACGAACGCATGAGTGCGTCTCCCATTACGGCAAACTCCAACAGCATCGACGCTTTGCAATCCACGTTTGCTCCGCCATCGACAATCGCTACGTATTTGCCGTCGTCAATCTGCGGACTCACCGCCGACAACGAAGCACGTGTAACGCCGTCTATCAGTTTGACAATTACGCTTGCGCCCGTCAGCAACGCACCCGTATTGCCCGAAGATACCATTGCGTCAGCGTTGCCCTGCGCAAGATAATTGAGTCCCACAACCATGGAAGAATCTTTTTTTCTTCTTATTGCCAGAGCGGGAGCGTCGTCGTTGGTGATAACTTCGCTCGCATCAAGTATCTCCAATCTCTTGCCGTCATACTCACGAGAAGCCAGAATACTCTCTATCTCGGTGCGGTTGCCTGAAAGAATAACTTCGACGTCTCCGTCTTGCTTCAATGCTTCTACTGCGCCGTCCACAGCCGCTACCGGACAATTATCGCCGCCGTAGCAATCAATAATCACTCTGCTTTTTGCCATTGTATCCTCCATACTATTTCAGTATATATTTTAAATAAAATAATATTATTTGTCAATATCAAAATGGTAAAGTTGTCGTCAAAAACCAAAATATCCGACCTTGTCATTCAAAAAAAATATCCACCTTGTCAGGTGGATATAAATTGTGGTTCATACTTATATCAGTTTGCCTTCTTTTCTTTCTTTTCTACAACTTGTTGACCGTCATAGTATCCGCAATTTGGGCAAACTTTATGATTTTCTTTCAGCTCGTGGCAATGTGAACACTCAACGAGAGACGGAGCGCTTATTTTCCAGTTAGCCGATCTTGTATGCTTTCTTTGTTTAGATGTTTTTCCCTTTGGTACTGCCATTTTTGACACCTCCCGTATTTCTCAAATACATTTGCTTAGCCATTATAGAATATTTTATCGGCTTTGTCAAACATATTTTTGCATTATTTTAGGTTTTTACAACGATTCCACAATCTCTTTGGTTTCCCTTGCGATGACGAGTTCTTCGTTGGTAGGAATCACAAGAACCTTGACTTTGCTACGTGCGGTATTCAATTCGCAGAAGTTGCCCCTGGCTTCCTTCGACCTGTTTTTGTCCCTGTCAAATTCGATGCCCAAAAACTCTGTTTCACTCATTATCAGCTCTCTGAATTCGTAACTGTTTTCGCCTATTCCGCCCGTAAATACGACGCAATCAAGCCCGTTCATGGCAACAGCGTAAGAACCGATAAACTTTTTGACCTGATAGGCAAACATATCTTTGGCAAGCTGCGCTCTCTCGTTGCCTTCGTCTGCGGCGGCGCACAACATTCTTGCGTCGGAGCTGACTCCGCTCACTCCCAAAAATCCGCTCTGTTTGTTGAGATAATTGGTGGTTTCTTTGAGACTCATACCGGTATTGTCGGCAATCATTTCCACTACCGCAGGGTCGATGTCGCCGCATCTGGTACCCATCATTACGCCTGCCATAGGCGTCATACCCATAGACGTATCAACGCACTTGCCGTCTTTGACAGCCGATATCGAGCTGCCGTTGCCAAGATGGCACGTTACGATATTGGCGCAAGGCAAACCCTTGGCTGTAAGATATTTGATGGCTTCTCCCGATACAAATTTGTGTGAAGTGCCGTGGAAACCGTATCTTCTGATTTGATATTTTTCGTATATTTCGTAAGGAATACCGTACATGCTTGCCTTTTTTGGCATGGTGGAATGGAACGCCGTATCGAAAACAGCCACGTTAGAAACGTCAGGCAAAATAGCCTTGCAAGACTCAATACAAGCAAGATTGGCAGGATTGTGCAAAGGTGCAAGATGAGCTACCGATTTGAGTTTTTTCATCTCGTCGTCTCCTACGTAAACAGAAGAATCGAATTCTTCGCCGCAATGCACTACCCTGTGTCCTATCGCCGCAATCTCCTTTACGCTGTCGATAACGCCGTATTCTTTGTTGACAAGACACTCCATAAGCAAATTGAATGCTTTGGTGTGGTCGTTTATCGTGTCTTCGATGACGACTTTTTTGTCGCCGTATTTGTGAGTGATGAGCGAACCTTCAAGGCCTATTTTTTCTACCACGCCTTTGCAAAGCACGGTTTCCGTTTCCATCTCGATAAGTTGGTATTTGAGAGAAGAACTTCCTGCGTTTACAACCAATACTTTCATATGCTACTCCTTATATCTGACTTGCCTGTACGGCCGTAATAGCCACAACTGCTACTATATCGTCGCTCACGCAACCACGTGAAAGGTCGTTGACAGGTTTTGCAAAACCTTGACAAACAGGTCCGATAGCTTCCGCTCCGCTAAATCTCTGAGTGAGCTTGTATCCGATATTGCCTGCTTCCAAAGACGGAAAGATAAATACGTTGGCTTTGCCTGCCACCTTGCTGCCCGGAGCTTTGAGTTGTCCCACTTCAGGAACTATTGCGGCGTCAACCTGCAAGTCGCCGTCGATTTCTATTTCCGGCGCTCTTTCCTGAACAAGTCGGGTTGCTTCCACAACCTTGTCTACGTTGGCGTGTTTTGCGCTTCCTTTGGTAGAGAATGACAGCATAGCCACCTTTGGTTGGTCTATACCTGCCAAAGCTTTGGCTGTGGCGGTAGAAGAAATAGCTATATCTGCAAGCTGCTCTGCAGTCGGGTCGATATTGACGGCGCAGTCGCCGAATACCATTATGTCGTTGCCCTTATAAGGAGTATTTTCAAAAGACATCAAAAATACGCTGCTCACCGTCTTGGTACCAGGTTTGGTCTTGACTATTGTCAAGCCGCTTTTGAGAACGTTGCCGGTAGAATTGATTGCTCCTGCAACCATACCGTCGGCTTCTCCCTTGCGGGTCATCATTGCGCCGTAATTGAGATTTTTTCTCATCTCAACTCTCGCCTGTTCCAAAGTCATACCTTTGGCTTTGCGCAATTCGTACAGTTCGTTGGCGTAATCTTCGATATCTGCGGTCATAGGATTGACTATTCTGATACCGTCAAAATCCACGTCGGGATATTTTTCTTTCAAATTTGCTTCGTCTGCAAGCAAAATGATTTTTGCGATTCCTTGCTGCGTAATGGTCTGTGCGGCTTTGACGGTTCTTGGTTCGTCGCCTTCCGCCAAAACTATCGTCTTGCCCAGCGTCTTGGCCTTGGCAATTATTGAGTCGATAATCTTGCTCATACTTCCCCCTGATAAATACTTTATTTTTTTGATAAAATCATCTATAATGATATTATAGGTCAATTATACAACTTGACTGAATAATTGTAAAGTAATAAGCACCAAAAAAGGCAGGCTTTTATGTCCTATTGTTTCATAATTTGCGAATATAATCCGCTCCACAACGGACACGTATATCATATCGACCGTAGCAGAAGGCTGACGGGCGGCGACGTGATTTGCGTGATGAGCGGCAATACCGTCCAGCGTGGAGAACTGGCTGTCGCCGACAAATACACAAGAGCCGAATGGGCAATAAAAGCCGGTGCCGATATGGTAATAGAATTGCCTGCCGTATACAGTCAGAGTCCTGCCGAGATTTTTGCTCTGGGCGCAATAAAAATTATTTCAAAATTTACTCGTCCTGCCTATCTTTGTTTCGGTTCCGAGTGTGCAGACGTAGAATTGCTTTCTGAACTTGCTCACGTATTGACTGACAACCGACAAGTCGACCTGCTCACGCAAGACAATCTCGCTCGTGGGCTGTCCTACCCGCAGGCTTATTCTCTTGCCGTCAAGTCAGTTTGTCTTTCTGACGGCAAAGACGGTCTGTCGTCCCTTCTCGACTCTCCCAACAATCTGCTGGCAATAGAATATATCAAAGCAATCAATGCCTTATCTGGAGACATTACACCTTTGGCAATACAGCGCAAAGGAGAATACAACGACTTGTCAACCAACGGAGAATTTGCGTCGGCTACGGCATTGCGCCATTCTATAAAAGACAAGGACGTTCTTTACAGATATTGTCCCGACTACGTTGCCGACTTTCTGCTCGACTACAAAGATTGTGATGACAAACTGTTCTCTTTGTTGTCATTTCAGCTATCACGCATCGACCTAAGCAAAATATGCGGCGTAAAAGAAGGAATTGACAACAGAATACTCAAAAAACTCGATACGTCTTGCGATTTTCAAAGTTTTTTGCAAGCCGTCAAAACCAAAAGATACCCTATGGCATACGTCAAGAGATTGTTGCTCAACGCTCTCACCGACAACGAGATGACATACGACGACATTCACTCACGCCCTATCGGATACGTCAACGTTCTTGCCGTCAGAGAAAACAAAAAAAATCTGCTGTCATTGTTCGATTGCCCAATCACCGCCAAACAGTCCGACGCCCACAAAGCGCAGGAAGACGCCGTACAGGTCAACGCAGACCTTCTATTTTCTTCCGTCAGGTACAAATATAACAGCGTAATGTCGGTACTATAAAGCGCAAGTATGAAATCAAATCGGCTCTCATATAATTGAATATGGAGCGAAGCGTAAATTTAAAAAAAGCCCTGCCCCTGTCGTTGGTAGCAGGTTTTTTTATTTTGTTTCTCATCATCAATCCGTCGAGATATATGGCGTCGGTAACCCGTTCGTTGTTATTGTTTGCCAAAGCGGTATTTCCGTCGCTCTTTCCTTTTTTGTTCTTTTCCCGATTGCTCACCTGCATAGGCGGCGGATATTTACTCGGCAACGTTTTTGCTCGTCCCGTATCCAAAGTTTTTCATGCTCCGCAATTAGCCGGATACGTAATGATACTCAGTCTCATCAGCGGTTATCCCGTCGGTAGCAAAATTATATGCGACCTGTGCGACGCAGGCATGATAACCAAAGCCGACGCAAAAAGGATAACGGCGTTTTGTTCTACTTCGGGACCGCTATTTATACTCGGTACGGTGGGCGCAACGCTCTTTGACTGTCCGACTATGGGATACGTCATTCTCGCCTGTCATATTGTAGCAACAATCATCAACGGTATAATTTTTCGCCCGAAAAACATTCCGCCATCACAGATTATGCCCACTCCACAAGCTCCCGATTCCGTACTCGACTCCTGTATCAAAGACAGTATTGCCACCATTCTTGCCGTAGGCGGATATATCACCATATTCGGCATGATAGGCGACGTACTGATTGACGTCGGCGTCGTGGACGTCATTGCCGACGCAATGCAGACGGTATTGAAATATTTTGAGCCGAGCGGCTTACTCAGCTACGGAATATCGCTGTCGCTCATAGAGCTGACACGTGGCTTCGATTATATCGCATCGTCCGGTGTAGACGTAAAAACAGCCCTGCCTTTTCTGGCGGGGCTTGTATCCATGGGCGGTGCGTGTATCACCTTTCAGTCTATGGGCTTTCTGAGTAAATGCGGCGTCTCGACTCCTTATTATCTTCTGACAAAATTCAGCCAGTCGACAATCACGTTTACTCTCGCTTTTATTGTCTGCCGTTTCGTCAATTTCTCTTGACAGGTGCGCTCATCATCTTAAACAATTCCTGTTTGCTTGCCGATACGTCGTCAAGCGTCTGTCTGAGATAATATTCCGCTCCGTTCATCACGTCGGCAATTTGTTTATAGCTCTGGTCTATCACGTTGTTTGCATAAGCCGTTGCGTCGTCGGCAATCTTCTGAGCCTGACTCCTTGCCTGCACGATAATTTCGTTTTCGCTGAGCATACGATTGGCTTCTCTCTCGGCATTTGCCAACACGTCGTCTGCCGCCAGTCTTGCGTCTTCCATAAGAGCGTCTCTTTGCTGAATAATTACTCTGGCTTCGGCAATAGAGTTAGGCAAAGAATCTTTGACCGACGCAATAATTTCGAGAGCAGCTACGTCGTCGATTATTCTTCCGTTGCCGATTATAGGCTTTTTGCCCAATCTTATCATTTCCGCCAACTTGTCCAGCATATCTTCGATATTGATATTATTCATAATTGTCTCCATAAATTTTTTCTATTGTTTTTATGCAATTTTCAGGTACAAACCCTTTGAGTGATTGTTTGTTTCTGAGCATATCTCTTACAAGCGTAGACGACACGTTCATTTCTTTGTCCGATTTTATCAGCAACGTGTCGACGTCTCCGTGCGACTTGTTAAATTCGCTCATGTACGTTTCGTAAGCCAGGTCTTTGTCGTCCCTGTACCCCCTGACGATATTGCCGATTTTGTGTCTGTTGCAATACTCAAACACCATACCGCCGTCGCTATCGACTCTCACGTTGATTTCCTTTTCCAACGCCTTAGCAACAATGACTTTTCTCTGTTCTCTGTCAAAAAGATAGCTCTTGTCAGGGTTATCAGCCACCAGCACGACGACTTTATCCCACTCTTTCAACGCCTGTTCCACCAGCCATACGTGTCCTTGCGTAATTGGGTCGAAACTGCCGGGTATCAGCGCTATCTTCCTTGTTTTTGCTATATAATCTACCACGGTGCAGCCGTATTTTCTGCTTTTGGCGATATAAAACCCGTCGTCAAGACTGTACTTTTTGTCTTTGTCATGCTCATAAATAATATATCCGCCTTCGTTGAGAATATCTTTTTGAGCAACTATATTGCAGATTTCCGATATATAATCAGTTCTGTAAGGCGGATCGACAAAGATAAAATCCTGCTTGCCCACGCCTTTGAGCGTTTCGACAAAGTCGGCATTGACAACTCTGTAATTATCCTTGATTCCGCTCAGATTTTTCTGAGTCAGGGCTATGCTGGCTTTGCTTTTATCTGCAAAAATCACCTGCTTTGCGCCCCTTGACAATGCTTCTATACCGATACCGCCGCTACCGCAGAACAGGTCAAGAAAACAACTGCCAGGCACATCGAACTGTATGGTATTGAATACGTTTTCTTTTACCTTATCGCTCGTCGGTCTGACTTCGTTGCCCTTTGGCGATTCTATTTTTCTTCCACGGTATTTTCCGCTGACAACTCTCATTTTACAATTTCCTTATCGGATACGATATAGTCCATTCTGACGTCCCATTCGTCTGCATCAATCTCGTCTACCAACTGACAGTCAAAACAAATTCCTACCTTGATGCAACGGCACTTGCCAAAAAATCTGTCATAATAGCCCTTGCCTTTGCCAAGACGATTCAGTTTCCTGTCCCCTGCCACCATAGGCGTAATGCAAATATCGACGTCGGCTTGCCGGGCAGATATTTCTTTGCCGCAAGGCTCCTGTATTCCAAAAGCTCCCTTGACAAAGTCGCCGTTTTTGTCGTATCTTACGAGCATCATCTCGTCGTCTCGCACAACGGGCATAAATATTTCTGCTTTGCCTTCAAAATATTCTATCAAACCGCTCGTGTCAACTTCGCTTGCCAAAGCATTGTATATACATACTCTTTTTGCTTTCAGACCAAGTCCGACAAAATTTCGCACAACTTTTTCGCTGGCGCTTTGTTTTTCGCTATCGCTCATGTTTGCAATTGCGGCTGATATTTTTTCTCTAAGCTGCCTTTTTGACATATCACATCTGACTCTTGTAATAGTTGATAAGACAGCCCTGTTTGATTATTTCCCTTTCGGCGTCGGTCAATGCGTCAAGTTTCAACGCTACGTCAAAAGATTTATCTCCCCTTACCACTTTGGCTACAAAGTCTCTCTTGCCGCTCATAAGCGTTTCTCTGACGTCCTTGACAATCACTATATCGCCCTGCTCGAATTTGTCGTCGCTCACAAAAGGCAACATTCCCCAGTTGATAAGGTTGCTGCGATATCTCTTGGTTGCGTATTCTTTGGCGATATTGCACACGCCGCCCAGCACTCTCTGACAGCTTGCGGCTTGTTCTCTTGCGCTGCCGTCGCCAGGTTTTACGGCGTACACGCCGCTTCCTATCGAAATAGTGCCTTCTAGTTGCAAACCCGATTTCTTTATTGCGTCGGCATATTCCTGTGGCAGTCCGCTTTCTCTCCTTGACAGTTCGTCGGCATAAATTTTCTTTGCTCTGCCAACGTATTGCGGTTCTTTTCTTGACAGCGCAAACTCTGCAAGTTTGAGCGGATTGCTGCGATAACTGGACGTTTCGCCCGACGGTATAAGTTCGTCGGTGGTAGTAACGGGGTCATATATTGCCGCTGCCAATTTGACTAAGATATTGTCAGTCAAAGAAATAACTTCCGGCCAGTCGCAGATGTTAGGTCCGTATTCCAATTCGGCTTGCGGTTGCGGATTGCCCCAACCGTTATACACACGCTTTGCATATATGCTTGCGTCATACTCAAATGTAGGTATCGTATCGTCGTAATCTACGCTTGTCGCAGCAGTCAACACACCGCCGTTTGCCGCCGTAGCCGCAATGGAACGGGCGTCCATGAGCGCAACGGAAGCAATCTGATTGTTGCCCGGTTTGCTTCCTTCTCTGCTCTCGAAGTTGCGTGTCGTATGTCTGATAGACAAAGCGTTGTTTGCAGGAACGTCGCCTGCGCCGAAACATGGTCCGCAGAATGCCGATTTTATGTTGGCGCCTGCTTTGACAAGGTCGGCAATCGCACCTTTTTTGAGCAAATCGTAATATATCGGCGTTGAAGAAGGATACACGTTGAGCGTAAACTTACCGCTACCCACACATTTATCTTTGAGAATATTTGCCGCTTCGATTACGTTGTCGTAAGTTCCGCCTGCGCAACCGGCTATAACGCCTTGTTCCACCATAACTTTTCCGTCTACGATTTTGTCTGTCAGGCGGAAGGTTATTTTAGGATTGCCCAGCAACTTGTTGCCTTCCTTTTCTACTTGCGACAATATATCGTAAGGGTTGTCTATGACGTCCTGCAAAGCAAACACGTTGCTTGGGTGGAAAGGAAGTGCAATCTGCGGTACTATCTCGTCGAGATTGACGTCCACTACGCCGTCATAATAAGCCACGTCGGCAGGGCTGATAGGTCTATAGTCGTCCATTCTGCCCCTTACGGCATAATAATTTTTCACTTCTTCGTCGTCGGTACGCCATATCGACGAAAGACAGGTCGTTTCGGTAGTCATAACGTCTATACCGTTGCGGTATTCAATCGCAAGATTGGCAATGCCGTCCCCGACAAATTCCATAACTTTGTTTTTGACGTATCCCTTTGCAAACACAGCTCCTATGATAGACAGAGCTACGTCCTGCGGTCCGACTCCCTTGCGTGGTTTCCCGGTAAGGTTGACGGCTATTACGTCTGGATATTTGATGTCGTAAGTGCGGCCAAGCAATTGTTTTACAAGTTCCGGACCGCCTTCACCAACAGCCATTGTTCCCAATGCGCCGTATCTGGTATGCGAATCGCTTCCCAACAGCATTTTGCCGCAACCGCTCATACACTCTCTCATATAGGTATGAATGACTGCTTGATGAGGAGGAACGAAAATTCCGCCGTACTTTTTGGCTGCGCTCAGACCGAAAACGTGGTCGTCTTCGTTTATCGTGCCGCCCACGGCGCACAGACTGTTGTGGCAGTTGGTAAGCACGTAAGGAATAGGAAATTCTTTGAGACCGCTGGCTTTTGCCGTCTGGATTATACCTACGTAAGTGATGTCGTGCGATGCCAGTCCGTCAAACTTGATGTTGAGCGCACCGTCTTTTGCAGCTTGTCCGCCTGCGTTGTGAGCCGAAAGAATGGAATATGCCATAGTACCCTGATAGGCTCTTTCAATGACACTCGCCTGCAAACCCAGTTGTTTTACTTGATTCTCGTCATAAAAACGTCCGTTGACGAGATACATGCCTTGTTGAGAAAGTTTAATCATAAATGCTCCGTTGCTAAAAAACTTATTAAAAATATATTACAACAAACTACTTCAAAAATCAATAAAAAACGGCTTATTATATAAAGCGCTCTGCGTCAGTTTTTTATTGCCGACTCGACGGCGTATTTTTTTGCAAAGCCTATCGGATAGAGCGAACGTTTGGAACGGCGCAGACCTTCCAGCCCCATATCTTCCTGTCTGTTGACTATTCTGCAATTTTCATAGTGCTTTTTTGCAAACATCTGACATAATGCAGGATAAACGCCGTTGTAAGCTATATCGCCCTTTTCGATATGCGTTATGCCCACTCCCGACGCAGTTATCTCTCCCATGCTGAAAGCAATAATTCTGCCGTCGTATTCGATGACGTCGGCAAAACAATGCGGACACACGCTCACTCTGCCAAGAGCCATCTTGACAAGTTTGTATTCATCGGCTTCGGCGTCGGAATATTCTTCGTCAAACGACTTGCTGTTCTGCCACCCTGTAATCAGCTGCATAACATTGTCGTAATCGTCGTCGCAATAACTTCTGAACACGTATCCTTTGCCGTCGACGGAGTGGCTGTACGTTTCCACAAACTTTTTGACGTGGTTACGTTTTGCGTGATATTTTTTGCCTTCGAGATTGATAAGGTCTTGCGGAGAATACAGATATTCGTCGTAGTCGTGATTGATGCTCCACTTGTATCTGTCTGCGTCGATAATATCGACGTATTCCTGCGGAGTGCTCATTACGTACAATTTGTTGCCTGTCTCGTTGCAATAATCGTCGAGAGCGTCGTAAGCGGACGGGATTTTGTCCAACGTAGTCAAAGGCGGCAGATAGACGTAACCGTCAACGCCGCTTTCGTCGTCAAAATATTCCGCATGCGGCACAAATCGCAGATAAATTACGTCCTTTTCGTAAGCTATCTGCATACTTTCAAAATTAAAAAATTTCCAGCCTTTGAGATAAAGTTGAGAATACTCGCTGCCGTTATACTCCGTTTTGGCGAGCATTTTGTCGATATTGCAAAAATCTTGCTCTTCTATTCTTCTAAAATGCATATATTTCCTTGCCACGCAGGGCTTAAATTTGGTATAATTCCGTTATGAAAAACACATTCCGTTACAAAACCAATACGTGGATTGCCGTATCCGCTACGACTCTATCGATTATACTACTGGTATGTGCAGTTGTCAACGTTCTACGACTTTGCGGAGTAAGAAATATGCAATCTTACAACTATACTCTCGACATAGTCGCAACGATAATTTGCACGATTATGCCGATTATTATGCTGGGCATGGTTTTCGGCTCGGCATACACTCTCACCGACAAGGGCGTCAGGTGCAATATGGGCTTATTTTGTTACACCGTCAGATACGAAGACATATTGCTTATGCGACAGGACAGCGACAAGACTATTCTGATATTGTACGTCAAAACCGACAAGAAGGGACAGGTGGTTGACTCCAATAGCGGAATTCAAGCCAATATAATTCAAATCAACGTAGACAAAAAACACTTTGACGCTATCATTGAACGCATAAAATCTCACAACCACCGTGCTATATATGAGATTTTGCCAATGGCAAAGGAGAAAAAATGAAAGCAGTTCTTGCGAGCAACAACGCTCATAAGTTGCAAGAAATAAGAGCCATATTGGGCGATTGTTTCGAGCATATATATTCGCTCAAAGAAATGGGACTCGACATTGAAATAGAAGAAAACGGAAAGACCTTCGTTCAGAATGCAATCATCAAAGCCGATACCGTTTGTCGAATGACGGGTCTCGTTGCCATTGCGGACGACAGCGGACTCGAAGTTGAAGCTTTGGGCGGTCAACCCGGCGTATATTCCGCCCGCTTTGCAGGTGAACCGTGCGACGACGACGCCAACAATGCCCTATTGCTCGACAAGCTGCACGAATCAGAAAAAACAAAGCCTGTCAATCGTAAGGCACGATTTGTTTCGGTAGTGGCAATCTGTTATCCCGACGGAAGCGGAAAATACGCTTCGGGCAGCGTGGACGGCAGTATTTTGGACGAATACCGTGGAGACAAGGGCTTTGGTTACGACCCGCTATTTTATTGCGACCAACTCTCCAAGACTTTTGCTCAGGCAACCATGGAAGAAAAAAATACCGTTTCTCACAGAGCGAGAGCCTTGCAAAAACTGAGAGAAATGTTATGAAAAATATAGTAATCATGTCTGACACTCACAACAGACTTCGCCCTACCGCCGACTTTTTTGAAATTTTGCAGGAATGCGATTATATATTCCATCTGGGAGACGGCAGCAGCGACGTGGAGATGTTGCGTAGAGCCTTCGGCGACAAAGTATATGCCGTCAAAGGCAACTGCGACTACTCTGACCTGCCTTTGCAACTGATAATACAAGTAGAACAAGTCAGATTTTTGCTTACTCACGGACACAGTTACAGGGTAAAAACAGACCTGACAGATTTAAGCACCGAATGTTCGATATCAGGTATCGACGTAGGTTTGTACGGACATACTCACAGAGCGGAAATAAGCGTCAACGGAAACGTTACGCTCATCAATCCGGGTTCTTTGGGATATGACAGAACGTATTGTTATC
The DNA here is from genome assembly GCA_051883395.1 of Christensenellales bacterium. Classification (GTDB taxonomy): domain Bacteria; phylum Bacillota; class Clostridia; order Christensenellales; family UBA3700; genus HGM11368. The sequence continues at coordinate 19,231 of JBJETQ010000010.1, forward strand.
TGACGGTGATAGACAAAAAAGTATTGAGCAGAATCGTTCAACTCTGAGGATAAATATGATAAGAAACGACGTAAGAAATATAGCAATAATCGCACACGTCGACCATGGCAAAACGACATTGGTCGACCAGTTGCTCAGACAAAATCACGTTTTTCGTACGGGAGAAGCCGTGGTTGAAAGAGTGATGGATAGCGGAGACATAGAGAGAGAAAGGGGTATTACAATACTTGCAAAAAACACCGCAGTATTTTACAACGGAGTAAAAATCAACATAATCGACACCCCCGGACACGCCGACCTGGGCGGTGAAGTAGAAAGAATACTGTCAATGGTCGACGGCGTATTGCTGCTTGTCGACGCAGTAGAAGGCTGTATGCCGCAGACCCGTTACGTTCTCAAAAAAGCTCTCGGGCTTGGCAAAAAACCTATCGTAGTCATCAACAAGGTCGACCGTGGCGGAGACCCCGAACAAGTTATTGACCAGGTGCTTGACCTGTTTATCGAATTGGGCGCAAACGACGAACAAATCGACTTCAAGACGATATTTGCGTCGGGTAAACAAGGCTGGGCAAGCGCAACGCTCGGCGAGCAAGGAACGGACATGCGTCCGCTGCTCGATATGATTCTCAGCGAAATCCCTGCGCCGCAGGGCGACAAGGAAGACGGCTTGCAGATGATAGTGTGCAATATCGATTATGACGAATATATCGGCAGAATCGGTATTGGCAGAGTCGTAAGGGGAAGTATTCACAGCGGCGGAAACGTTGCCGTGATTCACAACGACGGGAGCCATTACAATGCAAAGGTCGTCAAACTCTACCAGTTTGAAGGTCTCAAAAGAAAAGAATGTGAAGAAGGCTTTGTCGGCGATATTGTGGCTGTAAGCGGAATCGAACAACTCAACATTGGCGAGACGATATGCGACAGCGAAAAAATCGAACAGTTGCCATTTGTCAATATAGACGAGCCTACCCTGTCCATGATGTTTATGGTCAACGATTCTCCGTTTGCAGGTAAGGAAGGCAAATACGTAACCAGCCGTCATCTGAGAGCAAGACTTTTCAAAGAAGTAATGACCAACGTAAGTATGAGAGTGGAAGAAACCGACAGCGCAGACTGCTTTAAGGTTTACGGCAGGGGTGAATTGCACCTGTCCATTCTTATCGAAAACATGCGCAGAGAAGGCTATGAATTTCAGGTATCACGCCCTAAGGTAATATTCAAGGAGATAGACGGCGTGCGTTGCGAGCCTGTCGAAAATCTGGTAGTAGAAGTACCCGACGACTACGTCGGAGTCGTTATGAACAAAATCGGCTCTCGCAAAGGCGAACTTGTCAACATGACGCCTGACGAGCGTGGCGGTACTAAACTTGAATTCAAGATTCCGTCCCGTGGACTTATCGGCTATCGCAACGAAATGCTTACCGATACAAGGGGCTTTGGCGTGATGAATCACACTCTCGACGGATACGAGCCTTATAAAGGTACGATTATCGAACGCAATCGTGGCTCGGTAGTTGCCTTTGAAGACGGCGTAACGACGGCATACGGATTGTTCAATGCGCAAGAACGCTCTACCCTGTTTTTAGGTGCCGGCGAAAACGTCTACGGCGGTCAGGTGGTTGGCGTAAATTCACGAGAAGACGACCTTGTCGTCAACGTCTGCAAAAAGAAGCAACTCACCAACAACCGTGCCAGCGGCGCAGACGAAGCGCTGAAACTCATCACACCTACGTCGATGTCTCTTGAACAATGTCTGGAATTTATCGCTGACGACGAGCTGGTGGAAGTAACTCCGAAATCTATTCGTCTACGCAAAACCATTCTCAGCAAAGAGCTGAGAGCAAAACTTGCCGCCAAAAACAAGCAATAGTCTCATACTCCCACCCGTTGTCAGACATAATGTCGATAAAAAATAAAAATTGCAAAAACAGATTATATTTTTCTTGACATAACTCGGGTGGGTATGTTAAAATTGCTAAGCATTGAGAAATGATATGCGGGTGTAGTTCAATGGTAGAATCCCAGCCTTCCAAGCTGGTCGCGTGGGTCCGATTCCCATCACCCGCTCCATTGTATAATATATGAGTCTGTAGCTCAGTTGGATAGAGCAACGGCCTTCTAAGCCGTGGGTCGGGGGTTCAAATCCCTTCAGGCTCGCCATAAATATGGTGGGTATAGCTCAGTTGGCTAGAGCGCAAGATTGTGGCTCTTGAGGCCAAGGGTTCGACTCCCTTTACTCACCCCATTTATGTATAGGGGTATCGCCAAGCGGTAAGGCACCAGACTTTGACTCTGGTATTCGTAGGTTCAAATCCTGCTACCCCTGCCACCGTTGGGGTGTCGCCAAATGGTTAAGGCACTGGACTCTGACTCCAGCATTTGAGGGTTCAAATCCTTCCACCCCAGCCATATTATACGGGGCATGATCCATTAGCTCAGTCGGTAGAGCACATGACTTTTAATCATGGTGTCCCGAGTTCGAATCTCGGATGGATCACCAACATTGCGCACATGCGGGTGTGGCGGAATTGGCAGACGCGCTAGACTTAGGATCTAGTGTCAACGACGTGGGAGTTCAAGTCTCTTCATCCGCACCACCGCAATACCCTGCCGGGGAAACCCGATTGGACAATAATCTTCAAAACTATGCGGGAGTGGCTCAGTGGTAGAGCGTTGCCTTGCCAAGGCAAATGTCGCGAGTTCGAATCTCGTCTCCCGCTCCACTATGCACCTTTAGCTCAGTTGGTAGAGCAAATGACTCTTAATCATTGGGTCCAGAGTTCGAGTCTCTGAAGGTGCACCAAACAAAACGCAAGTTGAACCAATGGTCGACTTGCGTTATTTTTGCATTAAAAAAGTTTATTTCTATATATATCATTTCACTTTTTTAATTTCTTTACATTATTCGCCGTGCCTTTTATCGTGGCAAGCTTTGCAGAGCATAACACAATTATCTATCGTTGTGTGTCCGCCATCAACCCAACGTATTTTATGATGAGCTTCCATATCTTCAATTTCAAAATGCAAACCACAGTCGGCACATTTTTGATTTTGGAGTTCGTAAACTTGGCGTTTTTCTCTTTTATCAAACGCTCGAATACTTAAATGTTTTTCATTACGAGTAAGTATATATTCGTATACGCCATTTTGGTCACTGACATCATCGTCTTGCAAAAGCATTTTGATTTCTTTCTCTATTGCAACAGGGTCTAAATTATCGTCCTTATGAGCATTATACATCAATCCCCACGGCAATCCAGCCATAAGGCTTTTACGCTTATTAGTAAATGTTCTTTCAATCCATTCTATTACGTTCTTGAAATAGTTTATTATATCATTAGCATTATTATCGTGTTGGTGCAACGCCATATAATCTTCTATATCTGCAAAACCATCTCTATCAGAAATCCACTTTAAAACTGTTTCAAGATATTGCTGACGAATAGGTGAACCTACCATATAATCGCTTGCCATATTATAAGCAGTGCAGTGAGGTTTAGAAAAAAATAACTTTGCCGCAGATAACCACGTTCCCGTATAAGAAGTGTTTAGTATTTCTTGCGCAGACAAAACTTTACCTGCTATATTGATTATAGTAAACCACTCGTGAATTTCACTTGGCGTACCCTCACAAATATATATGTCAAGAGTATAATCAAAAAAGGCTTGCCTCTCAATTGGGTCAGTAACATTGAAAAAATATTTATGGTCAACGCTATATGTTTGATAATCATCAGCCGCATAACGACAAATTGATATGGTGCGCTGTTGACCATCCATAAGTTCATAATGGTCATCACCAACTTTTGACCAATACATTATATTTAAAGGGAACCCTTTTTTAACAGAGCGAATAACCTCATCACGCTCTTTGCCAGAGTACACATATTCTCTTTGATATGCTGGCCGTACGTCAAGTTTACCGCCATATGCAACAACGCCCTCTATACCATCTTCACCTTTTTCTTTATAACCATTTATCAATTCAGCAATAGTTATTTGTTTTCTTGTTATTTTCATATCATACCTTATTGTCTTCTTCGTATTGCAATGCGTTTATATTTTGCTTTTCCATTTATTAAAGGTTTAGCTAAATCTAATTCGTTACTTTCCGAACCACCGTCAAATTTTCCCAAAATTTCAAATTGTTCCACACAATGGTTTGGTAAATAAGTTATTGGTACACCCATTATTCCAAAATAGTCGTCCGGTATTTCTCTATACTCTTTGCAGTCAATTGCATCGTAAGTTTCATATTTTGGATAATCCATAGGATTGTAATGTTTGTATAAATCTAATGGTTGATGACGCTTATCAATATCTATATTCGTAAACCAGCATATGTTTCCCATACGCCGCCATTTCTGTCCACTATCATCTTGTTTAAAATCAGTATTTTTTTCAACATAATAATCAGGAACTTTAAACCAAAAATGACCGCTAGTATATCCCAACCAAAACTGATCATTTTTAAAATAATGGAATATTTCCTTAAAGGTTACGTGATTTATATTTCCTAATACAAGAAATTTCTTACCACTTTCCAATACAAGTGGTAAATATTCTTTCATAAGTGAAAACGGTGGATTTGTAACAACAATATCGCATTCTTTTAAAAGTTCAACACATTCTTCGGAACGAAAATCACCATTCCCCTGTAAAGGCGTTTTTATATAATCAGGTACACCTATTTGTTCGCCACTATCGTGATTTATTATCTCAAATTTATAGCTTTGACCTTTTGATACATAATGAGTAGTAATAAGCTTTTTAATACCTAACCTATGAAAATTTAATTGAAAATACCGAAAGAAATTGCTTGTGTATCCTCCTAAATCATCACCTAAATGATCTATACCGTTCTCACCAATAGCAGGGTCATCGGCATTACAAAAAATTATTTTTCCTTCAAAGTGTTTACGATAATGCCATAATTCATCTTCAATAGTAGATAATTGAGTATAAAACTCGTCCGTTTTTCCTGCTCTTGACATTTGAAGATTGCTGTTAGTTGCCATAAACTTATCCTTTATAAGTACAAATATATATTAAATTATAATACAAATGTACACTATTTGTCAATACATATGTTTTTAATTTATTCCCCAAATGTAGCATATAATAACTACAAAAGGAGTGCATTATGGACATTTTAAAACATATAGAAGAACTTCGGGACGAACGTGGCTGGTCTAATTATCGATTGAGTGAAGAAGCTAAATTAGATAATTCAGTTATAAATAATATGTTTAAAAGGAGAACTATGCCCTCAATGACAACGTTAATTGCATTATGCGAGGCTTTTGATTTGAATTTATCGCAATTTTTCAATGAAGATGAAACAGCTTTTATTTTATCGGACGACGAAAAGGATTTGATTACTCAATACCGAAAACTTGATAAAAAGAATAAAAACGCAGTGTATGCATTAGTAAATGAGCTTAATTGATAAGCTCATTTACTTATTGCAAAAGAATTAAAGTATGTTATAATTTAGTTAAAAATATTTAACACATGAAAAATGGATTAAGCATTAACAAAGGAGAATTAAAATTATGCATTACGATTTGTTAATAGTAGGAAATGGATTTGACATTGCTTGCGGTTACAAAACTTCGTACCAAGATTTCTACGAGTTAATGAAAGTGGCAAGCGAAAAAATAGAAGAAGAATTTTACGCCTATTTTGAAAGAGAAAACCCAAATATTGAGTTAGAAACAGCAAAATCAAGAGGCTTGTCTATTTTCTATAACGAGATTAACAATACACTAAAATCAAATATTTTTATAAACTACTTTTTAGCCTATAATACTGTTTTTGAAAGCTGGGTAGCTTTTGAAACCGAATTAACAAACATTATCAATGCTTTTGATAATTTTTTTGAAGCACTTAAAAAATATACCCCAAGGAACTTGATTTATGATTTTGTATATTCAGTTGAACCTAACTCTATCGATGATATCGTTTTTTCTCTAATTCAGAGATGTGAATTTTTTAATCAAGAAAATTCTAACAAAGATGCAAATACTTATCGTTTTAAGATTAGTTATTTAAATGGTATTAAAGGCGTGCTATGGGTGAGAAAAGTAACTGAATATATAAATAATTTTTGTGATTATATTTATACAGAATTAAACAAGTTTTCAAATCTTTTTTCTACATATTTAAATATATTTACGGCACATAAACCGTCTAAAACAGCAAGCAAATTCGGTTTTCAAACAGATTACGCTATCAGCTTCAATTATACTAAAACGTGTGAATTGGTTTTTAAATCATCATTAGCTTCTATATGTTACCTTAATGGCAAAATTAGTTGTCAAAATAAAGTAACCAAATTGCTAACAAGCAACATTATCTTCGGTACAAATGAGGCAAGTTTTAAGAATAATGGATTGGACAAATTAACAAAAAGTAGCCAACGACTTCTTAAAGAAACAGATTTCAAGAATTTAACTGGAATGCTTTTAGGCGCTAAAGAAACTTGGAACGAAAATGTATTAATATGTATATATGGACATTCATTAAGCCTTGCGGATAAAGACACATTGCAAATGATATTGAATAGTTTTAATAAGCCAAATATTTATATTTACTATTTAAACGATAAAGCAAAGGAAGAATTGATAGCAAACTTAAAAGTAATCTTGACCCCTAAAAAGGTAAATGTCTTAAATTCAAGTAACTGCTTAAAATTCATTAAATGTTAAATAATCAAAATTAAAATGGCACTCTCACGGCTGCTTGACATATACAAGCGCGTCGCTTCGCTCCGCGGTCAAGCACCCGTGAATCAATTAAATAATACTTTGGGAAAGGACAACTCTATGCCGAACGGAATGGGACGAAAAGAATGTTGCTATATGGACAAAATAAAAAAAAGAGTATTTTGATGGGAAAACCATAAAAAAAGATTTTGAAGGACAGGGGTTAGTCCTATCCCCTTAATTATTACAAAAGAAAAGCCGCTTAAACACTACGTTTAGGCGGTTTTTTATTTTAATTTTCTCTACCCTATTCATTAATTTTCTTGCATTTTTATCCCAAAAAAGTCGAGAATTTTTGCAAAAAAAATGGTTTTTATCTTTTTGTATCTATAAAATCATGTCCGACAAAATACATTACTCCACTCGCCGTGGTACGTGATAAAACTTATATAGTTACCTTCTTCCCCACTACTTGACGTTCAGTCCCATTTGAAAATTAAAAAATACGAACAAGCAAAATATGCCTGTCCGCATTTTTAGGACTATTATTATTTATGAGTTACTGCTTTTTGTTATCGTAGGCGGTGTGCTTATCTTTTGCGGGAGCGTCTGCCTTAGGCAAATCGATAATGATATCCGTACCTGATTTCAGCCAGGAATTAGCCGATACCCTTCCGCCTATTTGTTCTACCAATATCTTGACAAAATACAGTCCCAGTCCGTCGCCTTTAAACGTAGAAGAAGACATGCTTCTATCGCTGTAAAATTTGTCGAATATGTGTGGCAGCGCCTTTGGTGATATACCGCAACCCGTGTCGGATACGACAATCTGATTGTAAGTGATTTTGTCCGAATATTTGACGGTTATCACGTCGTCTTCCTGACAGAAAGTGATGGAATTGAATATTATATTCTCTATTGCTCTTGTCAACTTTTTGGCCGGTGCATAGACGTACAATTGTTTTCTTTGTCGTCTGAATACGAGATTTATTCCTTCCACGTCTGCGTCTGGTCTTATAAAATCGCAGATACCTTCCAAAAATTCTCCCAATTCTATCAGTTGATATTCTTCGTCGTCCATATCCATGGCGTTGAAGTTTTGCAACGTAGTAATATTGTCGGTCATTGCCATTATTTTGAGATCGATATTGTTTATCATTGCGTCCATCGTATCAATGTCGGTGTGTGGCGCACCCACTTGCGACAACATCATTTTGATAGATGCGAGCGGAGCTTTGAGATCGTGCGCAACCATTGACGTAAACTCCTTACGCTCTTTGAGCAGACTTTCAATTTTAGCGGTACGTTTCTGCACTTCTTTCATAAGATTTTCGTTGAATTGCAGGTTGCGGCGGGACATAATTATCATCTGGTCGATGGTTTTTACCGACATAAGCACCAGCATTATGCAACAGCCCCAATCAAACGAGCCGAGCGTGTATAGCGGCACGTAAGCGCCGTAAGTACATATCTCAAATACAATCGACGCAAACAGTACGCTGGAACTTACAAAGGTTATATAGCTCTTGCGGTTTTTTATATAATGTATCAAAGCGTATATACAAATATACAGCACGTTGATGACCATCACCACTCCACGATATATATCGATAAAATCATTGAGATAACTTGTAAACGGTTTGACAAAACAAATAAACACCACCGCCAGCGCATTGATGCCCAGCGCAACGTATTGGGCAATTCTCGACGTTCTCGACCTGCTTATTATGGTGGAACAAGTAAGCACGAGATAGAGTCCCCACATGGTCTTGGCGAGTTCCAAAATAATCTCTTTTGCCCATATCCAGCCCGTGCCTATGTTGGCGACAAGTACGCCCGACGCCGCTATCGCATAAGTAAAGCTCATAATTCCCAGCCACAAAAAAGCCTTGTCCTTGGAAGAAGAAAATACCCAGAAGGCTATCATACTCAAAAATGCCGCATACAAAATGACGGTAAGGGTTACGATAGTTCTGGTATTGGTCATTCCCACAATCTGACCGCTTTTGCCAATCATAGGCGGTGTGGTCAAGCCGCCTTCGAAATTGCTACGGTTTTCGGCGATAATTACAATTTCAACACTCTCGTCATAGGCAAGCGTAATGTTGATTTGCTGACTGATGGCATATTCGTCGTAATTTTCGCCTACGTCTCCCGACCCCTGCACGTATTCTCCGTTGACAAACAACCAGCAAGCGCTGTTGATTGGCGGCACAAAAAGCGTTATTGCAAGATTGGACTGATTGGTGGTTTTGTTGACGATATAAAGCGCATAGGCTGCCGATTGAACAGAACCTTTGTCAAGATGCGTATCGTCGGAGTTGACGTTGATAACTTTGCCGTCGTAACGAAAGCGGAATTCCCGATATGAAGAACAGTCGGCAAAATATTCCCACTCGTCCAGCGGAGTAGGACTCTCCAAAATTTCTTTGTCGGTAATAATCAATCTGGCGTCGGAATATTCAGCCTGAACGGGATCAACGCTGTAGCTGTAAATATTGTCAAACAAATATAAAAGACAAAAAAGCATGACCGACAAAGCAACTACCAAAAACCAGACAGGAAAGCTCAGCGCTCTCCTTACGTCAAAATTTTTGTATGCTCTGCCGCCACGTTTTTTCATACTGAGTCTTATGCCTTAGGATTGAAAAAATATCCCTTCTTCCAAAAGGTCGTTATGTAATCTTTCTGAGTTTTTTCCTGCAACTTTTTGCGCAAGGTAAATATATGCGCCTGCACGGTATGAGTGCTGTCAAGAGAATCTTGTTTCCATATCTGATGATATAAATCTTCTTTGTTGTAAGGTTCGTCGGGATGCGACGCCAAAAAATAAAGCAGGTCGTATTCTATATTGGTCAACATTATAGGGTTCTTTTTGAAAGTAACTCTGTTGCGCACGTTGTCGATGACAAGGTCTCCGTACACTAGTTCGTTTCTAACGGCATTGCTTGTGCGGGCATCGATACGAGCTTTGAGTTCCCCGTACCCGAAAGGTTTGCTTACAAAGTCGTCAGCTCCGAGTTCAAAACATTTTGCAACCGTCTCCGCTTCGGTAAGACACGACATAAAAATAATCGTGCAGTCCATTCTCTCCCTGAGAGCCCTGCAAAATTCGTAACCGTTGACGTGCGGCATAACTATATCTATAAGCGCACAGTCAAATTTTTCATTCTGAATAATTTCCAACGCAACGGCGCCGTTATCTGCCGTGGTGATATGATAATTGACAGATAATTCCCGCTCGATGCTGTTCAACAATTCTTTGTCGTCGTCCACAACCAAAACTTTAAGCATACTTCCCCCGTATTCTTTTATATTCTAACACAAATATATTATTTTCGCAATATCTCTCCAAAAATTACTCAAAAAGTATCGTAATTTGTCGAATATAATTTATATCATTGCTCCGTCAATCAAAATTGCCGATATGTATCGAGTTTTTCGGCTACAATTTGTTATACAGACGTTTTGCTTGCGGAGTCATTTCTCCGCTATCGTCATATACGACGATTCCGCCCACGGTCATTCCTGCGGCAGCGCATTTTTTGCCTTCCACGACAAAAGTATCGGGAGCTTTGTCGGCTTTGGGATAAACAAGCGTAACTTTCTTTGGCTGAATATTATGATTGCTCATAGACGTCAGCACCTGCGCCATTCTTTCACACTTGTGTATCATAAATAGTTTGCCGCCGAATTTAAGAATTGCGCTCGCTTTGGCAATGATGTCGTCAAGCGTACAAGTGCTTTCGTGTCGGGACAAAGCTATACTCTCGCTCAGCCGCTTTTGTCCGCTGTCAGCCTGAAAGTACGGCGGATTGCACACAACTACACTCACGCTTTCCTTGCCCAGCAGTTTGTCTGCATTGGATATGTCGTCGTTGAACAGTCTGATTTTGTCCTGCATGCCGTTGAGTTCAACATTGCGCTCGGCAAGCAAATATGCTTGTCTTTGCACTTCTATACCTACAACCGACGACGCAGTGGTTTTTGCGGCGACCAACAATGCGACGACGCCGTTGCCGCAACCAAAGTCCACAACCACGTCGTTTTTGCCGGCTCTCACATGGTTGGCAAGCAAAACTGCGTCGGAAGTAAAACAATACCCTTCTTTGTCCTGAATAAGTTTCATTCCTTTATATTCCAGGTCGTCAAGTCTTTCGTTTTGTCTGAGCATAATATCCATAACATAAGATTAGCACAATTTTTGACTTTTGAAAAGGTAAAATCTATTGACAAAACAAAATGTTGAAATTATAATAATATAGCAAATACGAAATTGCCGCCTATGCACTCATAGCTCAATTGGATAGAGCGTTCGGCTACGGACCGAAAGGTTGGGAG
>JBJETQ010000011.1:0-29278 GCA_051883395.1 Christensenellales bacterium
TGTATGCAAGACGGCTCGGAAAAAGCAAGCGACAATATGATTTTGTTTGTCGTCATCAACGCTACGTCTATTCAAATATTGCCCGCAACTATCATTGGTCTGAGAGCAAGCAAAGGCGCAACTTCAGCTTCCGATATTATTTTGCCAAGCCTTATTGCAACGACTTTTTCTACCGTCATCGGCGTAATTCTATGCAAAGTTTTTTCCTGGAAAAAAACCGAAAATAAACAAATTACTCTCAAAGATAAACTATGAGCGCATACATACTACCAGCATTTATAATCATTGTGATAATAATCGGAATTATAAAAAAAGTCGCCGTGTTCGACTGCTTTGCGACAGGCGCTAAGGAAGGACTGAATCTTATAGTTTCGGTATTTCCTTTTTTGTGCGCAATTATGATTGCCGTAGAGCTGTTTTCCATGAGCGGACTGAGTAAGTATTTTTCTAAAATTCTGGAACCAGTATTGACTTTTTTGGGAATACCCAGCCAATTGTGCGAATTGCTGATAATTCTGCCGCTCAGCGGCAACGGCTCTATCGCTATGCTGGAAAACATCTACACACAATACGGCGTCGACAGTTATATTGCCCGTTGCGCTTCGGTAATCGTTAGCGCAAGTGAAACGGTGTTTTATATCGCTACAATGTACTTTTCGACCACCAAGGTTAAAAAGTTGAGATATGCCATTCCCGTGGCGCTCTTTTCTACCTATGCCGGCGTAATAATATCCTGTCTGCTATGCAGATTTATATGACGTTTTCCTGATTTGTACGTATACGAGTATTCATTGTGCCAGTTTGAGAATGGTCGTCGTATCGATTATTGCCAGATGAGTCCTGTCTTTGTCGCAGACTGCTACAAACTGCCCTGCTACTTCTTCGATATGCCTTGTAGGACAGTCGCATTTGTCGCAACCGCCGGATATAATAAGTTCGTACAGCGTTCCGTCAACGTTGACTCTCGGCGGTTTGCCGTACTTTATTTTTTTGATGGCAAATTTACTCTTACTCATAGCAATGAGCATTCTTACCGCATAAACGTTTTCTACCACCAGACTCAATCCGTAAGCCGCAATGACAAGCCCTATCATAACGCAAACTGCCATAAGCGTAGGGTTAAAAGAATGTGCCTTGATAAAGAAAAACGCAGCAATACATGCCGCAATCAAAGCCGCACCGACGACAAGTAAAACGATACTTTTTGTCAGCACGTTTTTGACGGAATTGATTTTTTTGAGAGAAAGGCTGTTCTCGTCAACCTTATCAAGTCCTTCCAGCTGTGCGCTATGAATATACGAAGCGTCTAGAATTTTCTGATTTTCTTCTTCTCTTAGCTTCCTTCTCTCTGCCCAGTCGGGTTTTTTATTTATTTCCAATTCTGCGCCGCAATGCTTGCAAAATTTAGCGTCGTCTTCCACCAAACCTTTGCAAACGGGACAATTTTTCATCGGTTCTCCTCCTCGGCTACGACCTTTTTGGCTTGCGCTCTCGTAATCTGCCATCTCGCCAGCAAGATAGTAGCTCCCAACAATACGATAGGCAAAAGGTATGCTCCCACCCCTGTTACGAAAGAACTGCCTGCAATACCCTGCAACGATATGACCATGAGCGTAATCAATTCGGCAAGACTAAGAACAAAGAATACTCCGCACAGAACGGCAAGCAAAAGCGGCGACGACTTTTTGTATGCGGCAACCACTCCGACGATGGTAATTATTACCCACAGGGCAACAAATACGAAACTTACGGCATGTTGTAAATCAAGCGCTTTGTCCAGCATCTCAACCTGAGCCGACGTAAAGTTGGCGTCTATATAATTGCTGACCGCTTCCTGCATAATCTGATTGTTTGACCCTGACAGTCCGTTTGCAAGAAAGTCTATCCAGCCGCCTTCTCCCATCGTTATACTGGCAAACAGCAACGAGACGTTGTTGACTGACGACGTGGCCTGATATACTGCCGATTCATCTCCATCGTCCGACAAATCTATCTTTGCGGAGATACCTGTAACGGGCAGACAAAAACATACGGAAATAAGCACAACGAGCGCTATGACAACGTAAGGAAACCACCCGTCCAGTCGTCGGATAGTATTTTGCGCTTCGATAAGTCTCGGACTCGGCGCCTTGGAATTGGTCGCCTGCGTTCTGTTCTTCTTTTTTGATCTGCTTGCCATAATTATACCTTTAACTAGTTTATTATATAGCAAAAGCAAAAAAAATACAAGGTATAAGCTGGTTATAAATGCACACATTAACAATACTTTACAAAAGGAGTATTGCTATATGATGATTATTACCATTATTGCGACGTTGCTGATAATAATCGGTGCATTCAATTGGTTTGCTGTCGGCGTATTCGGATTTAACGTAATAAATTGGATATGTATGGGCAACATGATTGCTCAAAGTATTATATACGGCATTGTCGGAATAGCAGGTCTTTGGGTGTTGGTTTATCTTATAGCCAACAAATTCAAGCTTACGAAATCGGCTTGACGCTCCCCCGAACGGGGGTACATATCATACGATATTCATAAGATAATAACCAACGGCAAGTTGGTTGAGCATCATAAGGCGAGCATTTTCATTGTTCGCTTTTTCGTTGATTTCTCCAATCAAATCTACCGTATCCACGTTGATTTTACGCATCTGCCCTAGTATTTTGCGCAGGCTGTCGGAATTGTTGGGCGTGTATTTTGTCGCAACGCTAAAAATGTTGTTTTTGTCAATACGTATCGAGTTTTTTGACAGCAATTTGATAATTTTTTGCAACAGTTGCACGTTTATTTCGTTCTTTGCATTATCCTTCAAAGTCTGTGCCATAGCATTAAGCGTATGAATGTTTTGCTTGATTTTGACAACGTATTGCAACAAAAAAACAGGCATATTGTCGTTTCCTATGCTTTCACGATATTCTTTGTTCATTCTTTTTATAGCTTCTTCGTCTGCTATCTTGTCGTCGTTATACATCGTCCACTCCTTATATATATAATATTCAAAACAAAATAAATAATAAGTAATTGTTGCATTTTCTGCCGTCAACGCTTATAATGCTAGTATGGATAATATGATTTTAACTCCCGTACAATTGTGGGAAGACTACGACCCCCAAGCACAACCGCTGGAAGCTTCTTTCCAACAATTTGAAGATAAGGGAAGTTATTTTTACTTGCAAGGCTATTTCAACGGCGACAAATATGACGACGGCGTTGTCCGCATATTTTTTAATGGCAGAATTCCCAAGGACGAATGCAAAAAAGTCGCAATTCTGGTGGACGACTATGACGGCAACCGGGACGAAAGTGCATTTGTCGGTTTGATAAATCAAGGCTTTGGCTACATCTTCTTTGATTATTGTGGCGAAAAACCCGGCAAACGCCATTATACCAAATATCCTAAAAGCGTCGATTACGCCAATCTTTGCCGTGCGGGAGAGCATCTCGACCATGCCATTCCTACGGCAAAAGACACCTGCCACTTTGTATGGACCAAAGTGTGCCGCAGAGTCGTAACTCTCGCAACGCAGTTGCTTGGCAAGAGTGTACAGATATATCTTATCGGTCTGCGCAAAGGTTCGACAATAGCATGGCAGACGGCAGGTATGGACGGCAGAATTTCCGGTCTGGTGGCTACTCTCAATGCCGGCTGGGAAGAATACGGGGACTATCATAAGTTCAGCGACAACGACATAGTTCTGAGCGACGAACGTGCAAGATGGCTCGCAGGTTGCGCTCCGCAGACTTACGCAAGATTTATCAAATGTCCTACGCTCTTTATCGGGGCAAGCAACAGCGACCTGACTCCTGTCGACAGATTGGAAAACACTCTCAACGTAATAGCCGAAAAAAATATGCTCAAAAAGTGCATTTGCGTAGGCCATTGTAACAGCGTGGACATCACCGCCGTAAAACTCGTTATGAAATGGTTGCAGGCAACGTCCTGCGGCGATTTGTTGCCACACTCACCAAAGATGAGTCTTTGCGTAAAAGACGGAAGATTGATGGCAAACGTGGAGTTTGACACAAGCGTCGCCGTAAGCGAAAGATACGTATATTATTCTTACGACGAGCTGGACCCTAAACTGCGCAACTGGAATAAAATAAGCGTTGACGAAGGTGCAGACAGCGTTGTTATACCGGTGTATGCCAACAACGAAAGAGTGTATGCTTATGCGCAGATAACTTATGCGGAAGGCTACTCTCTCTCCTGCCTGCTACGCACGTATGAAGTCGGGGAAGACGAGCTTACTTTTACACCGCTCAAACGCTCTCAGATAATTTATGAGCGCAAAAAAGGCACGAGCGATTGGATAGCGGAACAAGGCGATAGCTTTGAAGTAAGCAAAAGCCCTGTTATGCAAAAAGGCGCACTCGACATTATGGGTATAACCGCAGAGAGCGGCGACCTGACCACTTATACTCTGGGCGAAGACAAATATTTTGCCGACGATGACAACTTGCTCCAATTCGACACTTTTTGTCCGCAAGAAAGGGTTTTGGAAATAGAATTGGTGGTAGAAGTATGCAGCAAGACCGCACGCTACGTTGCATTTGTAAAATTGGGCGACGGCGAAGCATGGCAAAAGCACGCAATTGAAAAACAACGTTTCAAAACCGCCGATATGCTGCCGCTCAAAAGTTGGAAGGGCGTCAAAAAGCTTACTTTTAAAAGTATAGGCGGAGTGTTGATAAACAACATACTTTGGGTATAGTATGGACTATAAAATCGGAGACGTCGTAACGACGAAAAAGCCCCACCCTTGCGGCGGCAATAAGTGGGAAATAATAAGGACGGGCGCAGACTACAAGTTGAAGTGCCTTACTTGCGGCAGAGTCGTAATGTTGGACGGCGAAAGCGCAAAAAAAGCCATAAAATCTTTGGCAAAGGACGTAAAAAATGACTAGAAGACCCGCCTTGCTCAATTTTATAAACGTAATTCTGACTCTCATAATCATCTTGTTGATACTGGCAATTGTATCTTTACTGTGGATTATTACTCCTATGAGAGTAAGCGGAAATTCTATGCAAAACACGTTGCAGGACAACGATATTATCTGGGTTCAGAAGGTAGGATATTCTTTGCAAAAAGGCGACATCATCGTCTTCAAACGTCCCGGAGCAACTTCTCCGCCGGTAAAAAGAATCATTGCCACGGCGGGCGATACGGTGCAGTTTGACATGGAAAAGGGATACAAAATCAACGGCGAATACTTAGACGAAGATTATTTGTCCCAATCACCGGACGAAATGTATGGCGAAGAATACTTTACAGGTTCGCACCAGGACGCAACCGTCAGCGCACTTCTGATGACGTCGGGTATAATAGTAGGAGAAAACCAGTTGTTTGTTCTCGGAGACAACAGAAGCGTATCTTTGGATAGCCACAGCTACGGCTGTATAGAAATATCATGGATTGTCGGAAAAGTAGTCAATAAATAAGGAGAAGATATGAAAGCAATAGTATCGGTAATAGGAAAAGACAAAAAAGGCATTATCGCCAAGGTTGCAACTAAACTCAGCGACATGGATGTCAATATCGAAGACATCTCGCAAACCATTATGCAGAACTTCTTTACTATGATAATGGCGGTTGACCTGAGCGAAAGCAAATATAATTTTGAACAGGTAAAACAGCAACTTGTAGAAACCGGACAAGCCTTGGGTGTGGAAATTCATATTCAATCGCAGTCTATTTTTGAAAGCATGCACCAACTCACCAACACTACTCTGTAAACGGAAGAAATATGTATACCAATAAAGAAATTATCGAAACAATAAACATGGTCTCTCACCAACATCTCGACGTGAGAACTATAACTATGGGCATATCGCTGATGGATTGTATCAGCGACAGCAAGACACGCACTTGCGAAAAAATTTATGAAAAAATAATGCGCAAGGCAAGCAATCTCGTCAAAGTCGGTGAACAAATAAGCTCCGAGATAGGCGTACCTATCGTCAACAAGCGTGTATCTGTTACGCCAATCAGTCTTGTGAGTGCTTCGAGCCACGGACATCTTGAAATAATACAGACTCTCGACAAAATAGCAGACGAAATAGGCATTGACTTTTTGGGTGGCTATTCCGCACTTGTTCATAAAGCGATGAGTCCTTATGAAGAAGAATTTATCCGTTCTATTCCGCAAGCTCTGTCCACTACCAAAAAGATTTGTTCTTCCGTCAACGTAGCCACTTCCAAGGCCGGAATAAATATGGACGCTGTGGCTCTGATGGGCAAAATCGTCAAAGAATGTGCGCTTGCCACCAAGGACAACGATTCGATGGCTTGCGCTAAACTCGTTGTTTTTGCCAATGCGGTAGAAGACAATCCTTTTATGGCGGGTGCTTTTCTCGGAAGCGGAGAAGACGATACCGTCATCAACGTAGGCGTATCCGGTCCCGGCGTAGTAAAAACCGCTCTGGAAAAGGTTTCGGGCGACTTGACGCAGGTTGCCGAGTGTATCAAACAAACGGCTTTCAAAATTACTCGTGTAGGACAGCTGGTTGCAAAAGAAGCCGCTGACAGACTGGGTGTATCCAGCGGAATCGTCGACCTTTCTCTTGCCCCTACTCCTGTGGTAGGCGACAGCGTGGCTCATATCCTTGAAGAAATAGGGCTGGAAAGCGTGGGCGCATGCGGCACTACCGCAACGCTTGCCATGCTCAACGACGCCGTCAAGAAAGGCGGTATTATGGCAAGCAGCCACGTAGGCGGACTCAGCGGTGCATTTATTCCTGTTTCGGAAGACGCAGGTATGATAAGAGCCGCAGAAAGCGGAGCGCTGAATATCGAAAAACTGGAAGCAATGACGGCGGTATGCTCTGTCGGTCTGGATATGATTGCAATACCGGGCGATACCCCTGCCGACGTGATATCGGCTTTGATTGCCGACGAGATAGCGATAGGCGTCGTCAATACAAAGACTACGGCTGTGAGAGTTATACCTGTATATGGCAAAAAAGAAGGCGAATATGCCGAGTTCGGCGGTTTGCTGGGACGTGCTCCTATTATGAAAATCAGTCGCTATTCCCCTAGCAAATTTATTGCAAGGGGCGGACGTATCCCTGCACCATTGCACAGCAACAAAAACTGACGGAGAACTTATGCAAGCAGAAGGAAAAAATGCCGTAAACGAAGCCTTGGAGAGCGATATCGGCGTGCGCAAAGTGTATGCATGCAAAAATATGAAGGAGATTGTCTCCATCGTCGATAAGGCAAAATCAAAAAATATACCCATCGTGATGACCGACAAGCGAGAACTTGACAAATTGTCGGAAACAGGCAGACATCAGGGCGTAATTGCCGTTTGCAAAGATTTTGAATATACTCCGCTTGACAAGATTATCGCAAAAGCACGCAATGCGGAACAAAATCTGTTTCTTATCATTCTCGACGGTATCGAAGACCCGCATAATCTCGGCAGTATCGTAAGAGTTGCCGAATGTTGCGGAGCGCATGGGGTAATCATTCCTTCCCACAGGGCTGTCGGAGTTACGCCCACCGTTATCAGAGTATCGGCAGGTGCGACCAACCACGTCGATATCTGTATGGTAAGCAATATCAACGACGTAATAAGAAAATTGAAAGACGACTTTGTCAACGTGGTTTGCGCAGACATGGACGGAGAACCGCTGTATAAGTCCAGACTCGACGGCGATATTGCCATCGTGATAGGCAGCGAAGGCAACGGCGTAAAAGCGTTGACGGCAAAACTTTGCGACAAGACCGTGGCTATTCCGCAATTCGGAAAGGTCAATTCTCTCAATGCTTCGGTAGCATGCGGAATCATATGCTACGAAGTAGTAAGACAAAGATTGACCAGATAAACCGAAAAGCCCACGATATTCTCGGGGCTTTTCGATGTCAAATGACTGAAAGAAAAAATTATGCTTTGCTATCTAATCTATACTTACATATTAAACGCCGTGTATTAAACCTTCATTAAATTGCAAAAATATTTTTTTAATTTTGGTTTAAGGCGGTGCAAGGAGGGATTATGAGAATTTTGTTGATAGAAGACTCTATCAGTCTGTGTGAAGTACTGTCAGAAGTGCTTCAAAAAGAAAAATACGAAGTACAATGCGCTTACGACGGCGAAGAAGGACTTGGTCTTGCCATGTCGGATATTTTCGACTTGATTATACTTGACGTAATGATGCCTAAGAAAAACGGCTTTGAAGTGTTGAGCGAACTGCGCAATAAAAAAATATCTACCCCCGTCATCATGCTTACTGCCCTGTCGCAAGAATCAAACAAAGTGCAGGGACTCGATATGGGTGCGGACGACTATCTGTCCAAGCCTTTTTCTACCTCAGAGCTTCTTGCAAGAATAAGGGCAATACTTCGCAGAAGGGGCGATATTACTGTGGAGAACACGCTGTCATACGAAGGCGTCGTACTAAATCTGTCAAGTTACCAGCTCATAAGGGGAACAAAGTCTGTCAAACTGTCCCAAAAGGAATGCGATATAATGCGTTATTTTATGGAAAGACCGAGATATGTGGCAGAAAAGGAAGCTCTCATCAACAAAGTATGGGGGTTTGACAATACCTTCGAATCTAATTCTCTGGAAGTATTTATATCGTTTTTGAGAAAAAAACTGAATTTCATTGACGCACCTTTCGTCATCAATTCTATCAGGGGCGTAGGTTATCAATTGGGGGCAAAACAATGAATATGTTTCGTTCTGTACAGCTCAAATTTATGCTCATACCGTTGGTGGTATGCGCTCTGCTTTTGTGCGTAGTCTTTTCGGCAATTTTCGGCATTGCGGCTTCTTCGTCTTTGTCAAACGCAAAAGATTACGTCAGCGACGCACAAGCTGTACCTACCGAAAAAGCCATGAATGCAGGTTTTCAATCTCGTTGCATAACAGTCATCGAGTGTGCAGACGGACAAATATTTACTTCGAGAGATGACTTTTTTGCAGGAGCCAATCTGTCCGAATTTATCGAAGCCGTCAAATCTTCTTCGTCAAGCGTAATAAAGTTTAGCGGCATGCATCTTATAGTAAGTTGTAGAAACGACAGCTACAACGAATATCCCGTCGTGCGCTATACCATATATGATTACTCAACCGAGCGCTCGACTCTCAACAGCCTTACTTTGACTCTTGTGATAGTCTACATCTTTACCGTACTTATTATATTTATATTGTCTTATCTGTTTTCTGCAAGCGCCGTAGAGCCGATGAAAATCGCCTTCAAAAAGCAACAGGAACTTATAGCCAACGCTTCGCACGAACTCAAAACGCCGCTTACAATCGCAGTTACCAACCTTGACCTGATAGCCAGCGAACCAAATAAAACTGTGATGGAAAACAAAAAATGGCTGGACAGCGCAAGTTATCAACTGAATAGAATGAACAGCCTTGTCTTGCAGATGTTGGAACTATCCCGTCTGGAAATGAAAGGCAACAAGCTGCATTACGACAACGTAAATCTCAGCGAACTGGCAACAGGCACGTTGCTCTCTTTTGAAGCGGGCATCTATGAAAAAAATATCTTGCTTACCAGCGATATAGCCGACGATTTGTTCTACGAATGCGACAAAATAGAAGCGGAAAAATTGATGACTATATTGTTGGACAATGCCAAAAAATATACTCCTATGGAAGGCGAGATAACTTTTACTCTCCAAAAATTGCCGAAATCGATAAAGTTGAGAGTAACCAATTCGGGAAAGGGATTGAGCAAGGAAGAATGTGAAAACGTATTCGAGCGTTTCTACAAGTCTGACCATTCTCACAAAGAAAGCGGCAACAGCTTTGGATTGGGGTTGTCTATCGCAAAATCGATAGTGCTATCCCTTGGCGGCACTATCAGATGTATGAGCGACGGTATGAGCTGGACGGCATTTGAAATTTCTTTGCCGCTGAAACAGACAAAATAAAGATAGAAAAATCAATACGTATCGACAAAAAGCAACCGAACTTCGGTTGCTTTTGTTATCTCTATTCTTCCATCTGTATAGCCAGTTTGTAAACCATATCTTTGGTTACTTTGTTTTGTCTTGCTACTTGTTTAATCGCTTCTTTTTTGTCCATGCCCTGCTGCAATTTTTCTTGAAGTTGCTCTGCAAGACTCCTAGACTCTTTGTCTGTATCTTTGTCGGGGTGTTCGACTATAAGCACATACTCGCCTTTTGGATTTTCTATTTCCATCTGTCCTAAGACTCCCTTTGCGTGGCTCTCGTGCAGTTTGGTCAGTTCTTTGATAACGTGTACTTTGCGCTCTCCCAACATCTTGTACATACATTGAAGGTCTTTGTTGACGTCATAGGGAGAACTATAAAAAACAAGTGCGCTGTCATACGCCGACAAAGTTTCCAGCAGTTCTCTTTTGTCCTTATCTCTGTCAGGCAAAAACCCGACAAACGTCCATATCGGTCTGGTAATTCCGCTAAGTGCCATTGCGCTGGCAACAGCAGTTGGTCCCGGCACCACTTCTATCTCATATCCACGGTTTGTCAACTGCTCTACTACAATCGCCCCCGGATCGGATATACAAGGCATTCCTGCGTCGGTTATGAGCGCAACGCTTTGCCCCTTGTCAAGCATTGCCGCTATCTTTTCGGTGCTTTCTCTCTCGTTGTGCTGATGACAGCTGAAAAGCGGTTTTTTGATTTCATAATAATTGAGTAGAGCAAGCGAATGTCTGGTGTCTTCGCACGCAATTGCAGACGCCGATTTCAGCGTCTCCAATGCCCTGAAAGATATATCGCCGAGATTGCCTATCGGCGTTCCCACCAAATAGAGTTTTGCCATCAGTTTTTGGTAAGTTTATAGCCGTCCTTGGTGTCGAGAACGGTGTATCCCTTTTCGTTGATTTGCGCACGCAAACTATCTGCCAATGCGTAGTTTTTGTCAGCTTTGGCTTGTTTTCTTTGCTCTGCTATGTCTATTATCTCTTGCGGAACGCTCTCCTGTTCGCTTTCGATAGGAGCGGCTTTGTCAAGGCTTAGTCCCAGCACCTTGTCAAAATCCAGCGCCATAGCATAAACGTCCTTGCTCTTAGGCTCTTTGACCATCTTCCACAGCACGCCCAACGCCATAGGAATATTGATGTCGTCGTCTATCGCCTGACAAAATTCCTTTTTGTAATCGGCAAGAAGCTGAGCATCACAAGTCGCATTGCTTGTCTTATGCTCGTATAGAGCCGCCAGCAATCTTGCGTACGACACCTTGGCTCCGTCCATACCTTCAAACGTAAAGTTGAGCTTTTTGCGATAATGCGCATTGAGACAGAAATATCTGAAATCCATTGCGCTGTATCCCATTTCTTCCAACTGGCTGATACGATAGGTGTTGCCGAGACTCTTGGACATTTTGCCGTTATTGACAAGCATAAACTCTCCGTGCATCCAGTAATTGACCGTCTTGCACCCCGTCAACGCTTCGTTTTGAGCTATTTCGTTTTCGTGGTGAACGGGGATATGGTCCACGCCACCGGTATGCAAATCAAAAATCTCACCGAGATATTTTCTGCTCATAGCCGAACATTCGATATGCCAGCCCGGATAACCCATTCCCCAAGGACTAGGCCATTGCATAATATGATTTGGTTCTGCCTTTTTCCATACGGCAAAGTCGGCAGGATGACGTTTTTGACTGTTTACGTCGACTCTTGCGCCTGCCTGTTGGTCGTCAAGTTTCAGACGGCTGAGCTTGCCGTATTCAGGAAATTTGGATATGTCAAAATATATGCCGTCGTCAATCTCATAGGCATATCCTTTGTCCATCAATGCCTGAACGTACTTTATCATATCGTCGATATGGTCGGTAGCTTTGGCAATAATCTCGGGTTTGCCGATGTTGAGTTTGTTAAGGTCTTCAAAAAATACACCCGTATAATATTCGGCAATCTCATAAGGGGACTTTTGCTGTTCCCTGCTTGCCTTAGCCATCTTGTCTTCGCCGTCGTCGGCGTCGGACATAAGGTGTCCTACGTCGGTGATATTCATCACGCCTTTGATTTTGTATCCGTCGTATTTAAGCACCCTGCGCAATATATCCATAAAAATATACGTTCTCAGGTTGCCTATATGGGCGTAGTTGTATACGGTAGGGCCGCAACTGTACATGCAAACCTTGTTGTCTTTTATCGGTTTAAAATCTTCTTTCGTTCTTGTCAGCGTATTGTAAACTTTAAGCATCTTTATCTTCTCCTTTTGATTCAAACTCCTCGGCAAGCAAAGCGTCGTCGTTCATTGTTATGCTGTATTTGCATGAATGAACGTCGAGTTTTTCTTCGAGTTTTGCCATTCTGTCGTTGATTCTCTTGAATTCTTCCAAAATAGGATCGGGCAACTTGGTCTGATTGAGATCGTCCACTCTCTCGGTATTTTGTCTCACTATCCTTCCTGGAACGCCTACGACCGTGCAATGTGGCGGAACGTTTTTGAGTACTACGCTGCCTGCGCCAATCTTGCTGTCGTGTCCGATAGTGATAGGTCCAAGCACCTTAGCCCCTGTCGATATCATTACGTTGTCCTGTATGGTAGGGTGTCTCTTGCCTGTATCCTTGCCCGTACCGCCAAGCGTTACTCCCTGATATATCACCACGTTGGTACCTATCTCGGCAGTTTCTCCGATTACTACGCCTACTCCGTGGTCAATAAATACTCCGCCTGCGATTTTTGCTGCGGGGTGAATGTCGACTCCCGTCAGTCGTCTTGTGCGTGCCGCTATTGCCTTGGCAATAAATATCATCTTGTGATTGTAAAACCAATGCGCAATACGATGTCGGAACAATGCCTTAAAACCGCCGTAGGTAAAGAATATTTCGGCTTTGTTGCGAGCGGCAGGGTCCTTATCCATTGCTACCTGTAAATCTTGTTTTATCTTTCCCATTTTTACTCCTATTTATATCAAATAATTCGATACGTGTCGCTTATTTCATGTTTTTGTTAAACAAATAGCGCCTTTGCATACACAAAGGCGCCTTATGACGTGGTTCCACTTTGATTGGGCATTAAGCCCCACTCTCTATGCTATAACGGGCATACCCGCCTTGACATTTCCTTCAAGGAGCCAGCCGACCGCACTTTCCTGGTTCACTCCCCGAGTGGCTTTCAGCCGCCGACCACTCTCTCTGACGGGTCATTTACCAATACTCTTGTCGACTCATTGCTCGATATTCGTATTATTATATGTGTATTATATCCTATCCGTTCCGCCTTGTCAAGCGATTACATTTTGGCAGGAGCTTTGATACCCAGCATAGTCAATCCGTTGAAAATAACCTGCTTGGTTGCCTGTACCAAAATCAATCTTGCCTTTTTGATAGGAGCAGGCGCATTGTTTATATTATGCTCAAAATAGAATTTGTTGAACGCTTTTGCCACTTCTACCACGTATCTTGTCAAAATACTTGGTTCGTATTTGCGGGCGCAATCTTTGAGAATGTCGGGATATCTGTCCAACAACCTTATCAAATCGTTCGATTCTTTGTTGTCCACCCCTGCATAATCGGGAGCTTCCTGTATGTTGCCGCATCTTTCCAACAAAGAATTGCATCTTGCGTACGTATATTGAACGTAAGGTCCCGTTTCTCCGTCAAAATTGAGCGCTTTATCATAACTGAAAACCATATCTTTGATGCGTGAGTTGAACAACACTCCAAAGATAATGGCGCCGACGCCCACCATCTCTGCCGTGGCTTGTTTGTCAGGCAAATCAGGGTTTTTCTCGTTGATTATGTCCGCCGCCTTTGCAACCGCCTTATTAAGCACGTCTTCCAAAAATACGACGTTGCCGTCTCTTGTTGAGAGCGCTCCGTCTTCGAGAGATACCATACCGTGTGCTACGTGCACCATATCTTTCGACCATTCGCACCCCATCATTTCCAGCACTTTAAAAATCTGTCTGAAATGGAGATTTTGCTGATATGCTACTACGTATAGACATTTGTAAAAATCATAGGTCTTTTTGCGATAGAACGCCGCAGCCATATCTCTGGTAGCATACAGCGTTGCGCCGTCTGCTCTCACCAACAAACATGGCGGCATGTCTTCCTTTTCGTCAAATCTTACGACCTGCGCACCGTCGCTTTCTTCCAAAAGTCCCATCTGTTTCAATCTGTCCAGTACGGGAGCCATCTTGTCGTTGTAAAAGCTCTCCCCCGCATAGCTGTCAAATCTGACGTTGAGTCTATCGTATATTTTGCCCACTTCTTTGAGAGTGATTTGTTTGAACCAATCAAAAAGCGTCAGCGCTTCTTCGTTGCCGTCTTCTATCGCCTTGAACCATGCTCTCGCTTCGTCGTCGAGTTGCGGATTGGTCTGGGCTTCCTTGTGAAATCTTACGTAGATGTCGAGAAGTCCCCTTACTCCCCTGCGGTCTATATCTTCTTTGTCGCCCCACTTTTTGTATGCGACTATCAATTTACCAAACTGCGTTCCCCAGTCTCCAAGGTGGTTGATACCTACTACGTTGTAGCCCAGCACACCAAAGATGCGATATAAAGCGCCGCCTATGACTGTATTGAGAAGATGTCCCATATGGAACGGTTTGGCAATATTGACGGAAGAATAGTCTATACATATCGTCTTGCCTGCGCCTTCGTCGCTCTTGCCGTAATTTTCGCCTTCCGCAGATATTTTTTGCAAAACTCTTTGGGCAAAATCCTGCTTGTTGAGAGTGAAGTTGACGTAACCGCCCACAGCTTCCACCGCAGACAAAAATTCAGGCAAAACCACGCTTTGCGCTACGTTTTTGGCTATGATGACGGGAGAAGTTTTTAGCAAGGACGCAAACTTGAAACAAGGCAGACAATAGTCGCCCATAGAACTGTCCTTAGGCAAAGCCAACAAGCTATATATCTCATCGGTCTGCACTCCGTCGATTTTGATAAGTTGAGCAATAAGTTGTTTGTAGTCCATATTCTCCTATACGTTGAAGCGGAAAAGCACTACGTCGCCGTCTTTGATGACGTAATCTTTGCCTTCGCTTCTTACCTTTCCTTTTTCTTTTGCAGCCGTATAGCTGCCAAGCTCCAACAGCGTCTGCCAATCGACGATTTCGGCACGAATAAAGCCCTTTTCGAAATCGGAGTGAATTTTACCTGCCGCTTGCGGAGCTTTGGTGCCTTTGGTAATCGTCCACGCTCTGGTTTCTTTTTCTCCCGCCGTAAGATAGCTTATGAGTCCCAGCAATTCATAACATGCGCTGACAAGCTTGTCAAGTCCGCTCTCGTCGATGCCCAATTCTTGCTGGAACATAGCCTTATCGTCAGGTTCCATACCTGCAAGGTCTTCTTCTATCTTGGCGCACAAAACTATTGTCTTTGCGTTGTTTTTGTCGGCGTATTCTTTGACTGCTCTGACATAATCGTTGTCAGGTTGCCCTATATCGCTCTCTCCGATGTTAGCGGCATAAATCACAGGCTTGGTGGTGAGAAGAAACATCTCGTTGATTATTGCTCTCTCGTCGTCGTTCATTTCGATAAGTCTTGCAGGAATACCGCTTTCGAGTTGCGCATAAACTCTGTCAAGAAAATCGGCTTCTACAAGATATTTTTTGTCTCCGCCCTTTGCGCTCGACCTTGCCTTGGCGCTTCTTCTCTGCACCGTCTCCATGTCGGCAAAAATCAGCTCAAATTCGATAGTCTCTATATCTCTCAAAGGATTGACGCTACCGTCAACGTGTGTGATGTTTGCGTCGTCAAAGCATCTCACCACGTGTACTATTGCGTCCACTTCTCTTATGTGCGACAAAAACTTGTTGCCTAGTCCTTCACCTTTGGAAGCGCCTTTTACCAGCCCCGCTATGTCGACAAACTCCAACACCGTCGGCGTAATCTTTTTGCTGTTGTAAAGTTTTGCCAAGGCGTCAAGTCTTGGGTCGGGTACGGCAACCACGCCCACGTTTGGTTCTATGGTGCAAAACGGATAGTTTGCGCTCTCCGCTCCTGCCTGAGTAATTGCATTGAAAAGGGTACTTTTTCCTACGTTAGGAAGCCCTACTACACCTAGTTTCATTATTCACCTGCTATCGTGCTTTGTTATACTTTTATATTATAATTAAATTCCTGCTACAAGTAAAGCAAAATTTGTAGCCGTTTGTTGCCGTCTGCAAGCCGAATATGCCAATTGCAACTAAATCTATATCGCATATCCGCCGTATATCCGCCGTCGCAATCTGACAAAAAGTCGATACAAGTTTCGTTTTTTTGTTTAGGGCTGTGCGACTCAAAAAAATACGGCTCTTTTGACAATTCAAAAGAGCCGCTTGTCATTTAGTTAATTTTATTTGCACATAGACGTCCAGGAAGTATCATAGTTGAGCAGGCTGGTTACGTTGTCCTTGTTGTAGGTGAAATATCTGTAATATTCGTTTTGCGATACACCCTTAAATGCCAATATGGTTGCTTCCCAACTGTTGGCGGTAGAATAGTATCTCATAAGGCCGCAGTCCCACACTTCCATAGTTACGTGATGATATACATAATCGAGATCTTTGGAACCGGTAGAATCTCTGAGACCTTCTCTGCCGAGTTTGAGAGCGTCGGAAGTCGGAATTACTTCAAAGTAGCAGCAATAATATCCTTCTTTGTTGTAAGATATCTTTGCCTGACTGATATATTGCGCTTGAATGTTGGCATTGTCAATATCTTGATAATGCTTGTTGACCTTGCCTACACCTTCGTCCAGCCATTGCGTTGCCGAATATTTGTGGCTCTTGCTCTTTCTTGCTTCGCTCCAATTGAGATATTGGTCAGTACCGGGAGCAAACTCGGATATGGAAGTAGATTTGAGTACGTTCATATCCCTTTGCTTGTAAAATACCGTACCGTCTGGGCTATACGTTCTTTCAGCGTAATCAAGTATCGCTCTGATTGCTGCCAGAATACTGCCTATATCTTCGCCCGACGTCATATTCTGTCCGCTCATTACCTGACCGAAGCCTTCATAAAATTTGCTTGCGCCTTCGTTGCAGTTGAATTCTCTGACTTCCATATTTCCTCTCAAAGTCAAACCGCCCGTCGACACGTCGGCATATCCCCTGCCTTCGGATACCGAAGCGGAAAAATCAACTTTGTGAGCGTTTTCGTTGGCGAGAGTAAACAGGTATGCAGCACTCTCCAAAACCGCAATATCGTCAGTCAGATCGTTGCTGAGAGTTATTTTGGAACTATCTATTGCCGTTGCTCCCTGAGCGCTGGCAGCGACAGGTTTGACAAGTATGTCATCGTAATCAAGGCTAATAGTTGCGTTTTCTCTCTCCTCGCTGTCGCAACCGGTAAATGCCAGACAAAATACCATTGCTACGAGCAAACATACAGCAAGTATCTTTATCTTCTTCATAATAATTTGTCTCTCTTTTTTATTTCGCAATACCCCAATTATTACAACGCCGTGATACTGCGTACTTTGATTATATAAGAAATACGACTTTCTTGTCAAGACTATTGAACCTTTGACATTTTACACCGTTTTTTTATTTTATGCGGCAAACCTTTATATTTCATTCGTTGTCATAGCGCTTGGCTTATGTTATAATCGATGTTATGGATACGACTAAACTTATCATTTATACAGTATTATGCGTGGCGGCGTATTTTGTCGGCTCGATAAATTTTGCCATTATTTTTTCTAAGAAAGCAGGAAAGGACATACTCAAAAGCGGTAGCGGCAATCCCGGCACGATGAACGTGTTGAGAGTTGCAGGAAAAAAGTGGGGCGCTCTGACCTTTCTGTGCGACGCTGTCAAAGGACTGACGTTTGCGCTGATAGCAAGACTGTTTTTTTGTGAAAACAGCTTTGCTCTTGCACTTATTATCGGTTTTATCGCAATAATAGGACACGTCTTTCCCGTCTATACCCGCTTCAAGGGCGGCAAGGGCGTTGCGACTTCTATCGGCGTATTTATGGCAATTCAGCCTATACCCACCTGCATAGTGCTGATTTTTTTAATTTTGTGGCTCTTTTTTGGCAAATACGGCTTTATCGGTTCGCTCGTCGCAATTACTATTCTCTCCGTTGTCTCCTGCATTATCAATCGCAACTGCATCACTTGCATAGTAATCTCTCTGGCAATAGCTCTGTTGGTGTGGTGGACGCATCGCAGCAATATCGTGAGACTGATAAAGGGCAAAGAAAATACCTTGCAACTGGCTATGAAAGACCAACCGTCCCCCCAAGACTCAAACGATACGGACAAAGCTCCTAAATAATAAAAAGAACGGCAAAGCAGCCGTTCTTTTTGATTATACTTTTATAACATTTTCAAATTTTCATGCATCTTTTCATGCGTCGTCAACATAACAATTTTGCGATACGTATCGACTTTTTGCACTTTTATTTTGCCTTGCTTGTGTCGATTGTAGCCTTGATACGTCTTATTCCTGCCGAAGAAGACTGTTCTTTGACTATCTTGAATTCGCCCAGTTGTCCCGTTCTTTCTGCGTGTGGTCCGCCGCAAATCTGACAATCAACGTCGCCGATTGTATATACCTTGACTACGTCGCCGTAACGAGAGCCGAACACGCCGACGGCATTGATTTCTCTCGCCTTTTCGATAGGCATCTCCTGACATACTACAGGTATGTTGCGCTCGATTGCGTCATTGACAAATTTTTCGACGTCTCTCTTTTCGTCTTCGGTGAGCGGACGCTCAAAATTGAAGTCAAATCTCAATCTCTCCGACGTGATGTTGCTGCCCTTCTGCTCTATATCGTTCCTGCCAAGTACCTTTTTGAGACCTGCAAGCAACAGGTGTGTAGCGGTATGCAAAAACGTCGTCTGCTCTCCGCTGTCGGCAAGTCCGCCCTTAAACTTTTGCTCTGCGCCTGCCTGCGACTTCTTCTGATGTTCGGCAAAAGCGTTGTGGTAGCCTTCTATATCTACGTCAAAGCCCTTTTCTTTGCATATTTCCTGGGTCATCTCGATAGGGAAACCGTAAGTATCGTACAGCCTGAACGCCGTCTTGCCGTTGAGCATACCGTTCTGAACGTATTTCAGCACTTTTTCTATCTCTTTGATGCCGTTTTCCAAAGTCTTGCCAAATTTTTCTTCTTCTTTTGCCACTTCGGTCAACACTTTTTGTCTGTTGTCGGCAAGTTCGGTATATATATCGCTGTATTTGTCGATAAACATCTCGGCAATTCCTACCAACTCTTTGCTGTCCATACCCAGCTGTCTTGCAAATCTCACCGAACGGCGCAACAGCCTTCTCAAAACGTAGCCTTGATCCACGTTGGAAGGCACAATACCCTTTTCGTCGCCTATCATAAAGGTAGCAGTTCGCATGTGGTCGGCGATTATACGCATAGCACGTGTTTGTTCTTCGTCCTTACCATATTCCTTGCCGCACAGACTGCTGATTTTTGCGATTACGTCGGCAAAAAGGTCTGTCTCATAGACAGATTTGTAACCGTTGAGCATACAAATTGTGCGTTCCAGTCCCATGCCCGTATCGACGTTCTTCTGTGCGAGCGGTTGGAATTTTCCGTCTTTGTCTCTGTTGAATTGCATAAATACGTTGTTCCATATTTCTACGTATTTGCCGCAATCGCAGGCAGGAGAACAATCTTCGCCGCATGGCTCCTTACCGGTATCTATAAATATTTCGGTATCGCTGCCGCAAGGTCCGGTAGCGCCTGCATACCACCAGTTGTTTTCCTTAGGCAGATAAAAAATTCTATCTTTGGCTATGCCCAACTCGTTCCATTTTTTTGCGGCTATTTCGTCTCTTTCGCAATCTTCGTCGCCTGCAAATACGCTGACTGCTATCCTTTCGGTCGGTATCTCCAAAACTTTGGTCAAAAACTCAAAGCTGAATTCTATCGATTCTTCTCTGAAATAATCTCCCAAAGACCAGTTGCCAAGCATCTCAAAAAACGTGCAATGCGTTGCGTCGCCCACTTCGTCTATATCACCCGTTCTCACACATTTTTGCACGTCGCACAAACGTTTGCCGGCAGGGTGCTTTTGTCCCAAAAGATAAGGTACGAGCGGATGCATTCCTGCGGTTGTAAAGAGTACCGACGGGTCGTTTTCCGGTATGAGCGAAGCCGATGGTATTACGGCATGTCCCTTTGATTTGAAAAATTCCAAATAGCTCTCTCTAAGCTGTCTTGACGTCATTTTCTTCATTGTTATATCCTCTTTTTAGTTATAAAATAGAATGTCTGAATACGTTGGATAAGGCCATTCGTTCTTTGGCATCATACCTTCCAACTTGTCTATTACTTCTCTTATGCTGTCCATAAGCGTAATTACCTGGTCTCTGACCAATATCGCCTGTTTGTTTACGTCCTTGCTCTGTCCTGCGGTATTTTTGGCAAATTTAAGCTTTTCAATTCTGTTGTCAAGCATATTGAGCAGTTCGGACACGTTGAGCAGGTGTTTGTTCTGCACGTCCGCAAGGTTAGGCGCAACAAGATTGAGCGCATTTATCTGAGCGGCAAGTTCGCTTTGATATTTCATCGTGGCAGGCAGGATATTCTGTTTGACCATCATAATCAACGTTTCCGCTTCGATTCCTGCCGACTTGATATAGTTGTCAAGATATATTGCTTGTCTGCTCTCTATTTCTCGCCTGGTCATCACTTTGTGCTTTTCAAACAAAGCGACGTTTTTGTCTCTGGTAAACGTTTCGTAAGCGTCTACGCTGTTTTCCAGTATTTCCAGTCCCCTTCTTCTTGCTTCCTTGCTCCACTCCTTGCTGTATCCGTTACCATTGAAGACCACTCTGCGATGCTTTTCGTACAGCTCTTTGACAAGCTCGACGATAGCAGCGTCCAATTGAGCAGGTTTTACCTTTTCCAATCTGTCGCAAATATCGCAAAGCACGTCAGCCGTCGTGGTGTTGAGAATAACGCAAGGCGTCGATAAAGTAGCCGACGAGCCTACCATTCTGAATTCAAATTTGTTGCCCGTAAAGGCAATTGGCGCCGTGCGGTTTCTGTCGCTAGTGTCCTTGCCGAGTTCCGCAAGATAATTGACGCCCGACTTGATATATTCCTTGACTCTCACACCCACTTCTTCGCCTGCGCAGATAGCGTCGAACATCTTCTCCATATCTTCGCCGGTGTAGACCGAAATGATGGCAGGCGGTGCTTCGTTGCCGCCGAGTCGTGCTTCGTTGCCCAGACTTGCCGCACTCATACGGATAAGGTCGGAATATTTGTCCACCGCCGCAATAATCGCCGTAAAGAAAAGCAAAAAAGTCCTGTTGTGGCTAGGGTCGCTGCCCGGTTTGAGCAAGTTTATTCCGTCGTCGGTACTCAAAGACCAGTTGCAATGTTTGCCGCTGCCGTTGATGTTGGCAAAAGGTTTTTCGTGCAACAAGCATGCAAGATTGTGATTTTCCGCTACTTTTTTGAGCGTCTCCATGATGAGCTGGTTCTGGTCGGTGGCAACGTTGGCAACGCTGTAAATAGGTGCAAGTTCGTGCTGAGCCGGTGCCGCTTCGTTGTGTTCGGTCTTGGCGGTAATACCCAGCTTCCACAATTCTTCGTCCACATCCGCCATAAAGTCGCTGACTCTGTCCCTTATCGACGCATAATACTGGTCGTTTTTTTCCTGTCCTTTTGGCGGAAGCGCTCCAAAAAGCGTCCTACCCGTAAATCTGAGATCGTCTCTCTTGTTGAAGTCGGCTTTGTCTATCAGAAAATATTCCTGTTCTCCGCCAACGTTGACTATGACTTTGTTAGCCTTTACTCCCAAAATGTTGAGTAGTCTCAACCCCTGTTTGTTGATGGCTTCCATCGATTTGAGAAGCGGAGTCTTTTTGTCGAGAGCGTCGCCTGTATAACTGCAAAACGCAGTAGGTATATACAATACGCCGGCACCGTTTTTGCTCCTTTTGATAAAAGCAGGAGAAGAACAGTCCCATGCGGTGTACCCTCTCGCTTCAAACGTCGCTCTTATGCCGCCTGACGGAAAGCTCGAAGCGTCGGCTTCGCCCTTACGCAAGTTGCTGCCCGTAAACTCCAACACAACGTTTCCCTTTTTGTCCGTACCGATAAAGCTGTCATGCTTTTCGGCGGTAGTCCCGGTCAAAGGCTGAAACCAATGGGTATAGTGCGTAGCGCCGTTCTGAGACGCCCATTCTTTCATGGCGGCAGCCACTTCGTTTGCCAACTCTTTGCCGAGTTGCTTGCCTTGGTCTATAACTTCTCTCAATTCTTTGTATGCGCTCTCCGACAGATACTTTTTCATAGTAGCGTCGTCAAACACGTTGCAACCAAAGAAATCGGTTATTTTTTTGTTCTCGGTAATACGCATATTCGCTCCTTAGCCTAAGAATAATAATATTTTATATTAACATCAAAAAAATAGCAAGGTTTTGACCTTACTATTTTATAATAAATATTAATTATGATTATAATTTTTTATTTTTCTTTATTTTTCTATAATTATCGGATATATCAGTCCGTTCTCAATGCTACTACCGCATCTCGCTTGGACGCCGAGTAAGAAGGAACGAGTCCCGCAAATATAGTCAACAGCGTGCTGACGAGTATAAGCAACAGCGCATGCCATGGCGAAAGCGAGCAGAGATTGGTAATGCCTGAGTTAGCCCCTATAATGAGATTGATAGGAATACTGAGAATATAGGTAACCACCACACCGATAACGCCGGCAACGGCTCCAATGATAGTCGTTTCGGCATTGAACACGTTGAGAATATCCGACTTCCTTGCGCCCAGACTTCGCAGAATACCTATCTCTTTGGTACGCTCGACAACGGATACGTAGGTGATTACGCCTATCATAACCGAGCTGACTAGCAACGAAACGGCAGCAAAGCAAATGAGCGCTATCGACACGGTATCTATCGTTGACCCCATCATATCGGTAGCAAACTTTGACATGTCGGTATATTCCACCTTTTGACCTGTCCAACTGTCAAGATACTCGGTAACTTTTTGTTTGCCGTCAAAATCGCTAGGATATATGCTGATACTTACAGGCAATGCGCTGCCGCCGATTGCCAGCAAAATATCTTCCGCCTGGTCCTGCGTGATTGCGCTGCCCGTAAACACGCTCTTTGTCATATCGGCCTTTTGTGCCGCTACGATTTGAGAATCTAGACTGTTTTGCATCATATATTCCGTAAGCTCGTGGGTATAGCCTATTCCGGAAGACAGCAAAGGCATGGTGTTTTCCGGTCTTGGTCTGATGATGCCCACTATCTCCAAATCTATTATGCCGTCGCTTCCGTTGAGATACATATCGGCTACGTTATTGACTTTATAGATGCCTTCCGTTTCGTCATAATAGTAATATGTATCGTTGGTTACGAGTCTTAGTTTTACGTTAAGCACGTCGTCAAAAGAAATCTGTTTATACGTCTGATAGTCCAGTCCCAGCGACGCAAGCAACGACTGATTGAGCTGATTAGCCTTGTCGACAATCAACACAACCTGATTTTTCTGAGTAGGGAATTCGCCTTTGATAAGCTGGTATTGGCTGAGTACGTAGTCCTTGTCGCCTACCATTTCCTGCCAGTTGATATCAGGAGACTTTTCGCCCGTCATAGACCCCATCATATTGGCTACGCTGGACACCTGAGCAACTTTGCCGTACTGTGCAGTTCCGCCGAAATAGCTCTTATTTATCTTTCCTATGACGTTCATATCTATTCCATAGCTATAAATTATGCCGTCAACGTAGTTTTTATTTTCCAGTTGAGCCACGTAATCAATATAATCCTGCGTTATCTCGTTGCTCTTGTACAAATCTTTCATGTTTGCCATTGGGTCGTATGGATATATAACTTCTTCGTCGGGATATTGCGGCTTGGAGTTGGTCGTCGTGCTGCCAGAAGACATCATCATTTCCATCAACTTGCTGGTGTCGAAACTTTCCTTGGCTATCTGAATAGGATAACTTGCCAACACGGTCTTTTCCATATCGTTGATAAACATGTGCATACCGTTGGATATGGCAAGCACCAACGCCACGCCTATTATGCCAATACTACCTGCCACGGACGTCATAATTGTTCTACCCTTTTTGGTGCGGAGATTGTTAAAAGACAGTTTCAGCGCCGTCAAAAAGCTCATCGACGTCTTTTTGAGTGCCTTCTTCTTTTCTTTTACACTCTTTTCTTCAGCTATTTCTATCGGCTCAGAGACGTAAGGGGCAGAATCGGACACTACTTCTCCGTCGTTGAGTCTGATAATTCTCGTGGCATACTTTTGCGCCAGTTCAGGATTGTGCGTAACCATTATCACCAGCTTATCTTTGGATATTTCTTTGAGAATATCCATAATCTGCACGCTGGTAGCGCTGTCCAATGCGCCGGTAGGCTCGTCGGCAAGTATTATATCAGGGTTATTGACTAGCGCTCTGGCAATAGACACTCTCTGCATCTGTCCGCCCGAGAGTTCGTTGGGACGCTTGTTTACCTTATCTTTCAAACCCACGTCTTCGAGCGCTTTCATCGCTCTTTTCTTTCTTTCTTCCCGTCCCACGCCCGACAAAGTGAGTGCCATTTCTACGTTGGCTAGTATGGATATGTGGGATATAAGATTGTAACTTTGAAAAATAAAGCCGATGCGGATATTGCGGTATGCGTCCCAGTCCACGTCCTTAAACTTTTCGGTAGATACGCCGTTGATAATAAGGTCGCCTTCGGTATATCTGTCTAGTCCGCCTATGATATTGAGCATAGTCGTCTTGCCACAACCCGATTGTCCCAGAACAGCCACAAACTCGCTCTCTCTAAAATCAATGCTGACCCCTTTGAGCGCATGAACGAGATTGTCGCCCTGTCCGTAATTTTTGACTATATTTTTTAGTTGAAGCATTTTGCTCTCCTAAGGCATACGCCGTTTTTTGATTTATTTTAGCATAAATAACAACGCCGTAAAACCCCTGCGAACAAAATTATTGCGCATTTACTAAACTTTTACATATTTTATCGTGTTTTATAAGATGTTTCGGTCGCTTATATTGCTGGCAAAACGTTACTTCTATTTGTGTTTAAAAAAATTTTTTATATCAAAAAAACCGATACAGGTGGGCAAAAATACGCTGATTTGTTTGTCAATACGTAAAAAAAAATATCAATCTCTAACTAAAAACTCCCCCGTCGGGGGAGTTTTTTAGCAATCAATTTCCGTTACGTCGTCGGGCAGATAAACGTCAAGCTGCTCGACCATATCGACGTCGGTAATTCTGGAAGGCGGCAATTTGACGTAAATTGCTTCTCCTTCCGCCAACAGCTGACCGTCCTTATCAAAAATCTCGCTTTTGGCAGTAAAGCCCCTTTTGTTGTTGCTGATAAGAGTACCTACACCCAAAAGTTGAACGTCATAAGGAACGGGTTTGCGGAATTTGAGTTTGAGAGTCGACGTAACCGCCAAAGTGTCCGGCTCATACGCCCATATTACTCTGCCAGCAAGCTCGTCGAGCATACAAGAAATCATACCGCCGTGCGCCCTGCCCGGATATGACTGATGAATCTCTTTGTACTCAAACAACGTGGCAACTCGCTTGTCTTCCAGTTCGTAAAACGGCGCTTTGAGCCCGCTTGGATTGTAGAGTCCGCATATTATGCACATTTTGCTGTTGTTTTGCTTTTTTACTACTTTCATTTTATTATCAGACTCTTGCCCGTCATTTCGGCAGGAATTGCCAGCCCCATCATTTCAAGCATTGTAGGAGCGATATCGCACAGCTTTCCTTGTTCCAGACCTTTGATGTCGTCATTGCCAACTGCAATGAGCGGCACAGGATTGGTAGTATGCGCAGTAAACGGAGTTCCGTCAGGCTCAAACATATAGTCGCAGTTGCCATGGTCTGCGGTAATCAAAGCCTGACCGCCGACTTCCAGTATTGCGTCGACTACTTTCTTTACGCACTCGTCGGTAACTTCCACCGCCCTTACGGCTGCTTCCATAACGCCCGTATGTCCTACCATGTCGCAGTTGGCATAGTTGAGAATCATTACGTCGTATTTGCCCGACTTGATAACTTCCACAGCCTTGTCGCATACTTCGTAAGCACTCATTTCCGGCTTCATATCGAAAGTTGCTATCTTTGGAGAATCAATGAGAATTCTGTCTTCCCCCGGATTTGCAGCTTCTACTCCGCCGTTGAAAAAGAAGGTTACGTGAGCGTACTTCTGAGTTTCGGCAATACGGAATTGTCTGAGTCCTTGTTTTGACAGATATTCTCCCAAAGTATTGGTATAGGTCTCAGGTCTGTATGCCACGCCCAGTCTGTCGTTGAAAGTAACGTCGTATTGAGTAAACGACACAAAGTTTGGCGCAAGAAAACCTTTGGCTCTCTTAAATCCCTTGAAGTCTTCGTAAATAAACGAACGAGTGATTTGTCTTGCTCGGTCAGGACGGAAGTTGAAAAATATAATTCCGTCTCCACGGCTTATCGTAGCTAGCGGATTGCCGTTTTTTGTGATGACGGTAGGCAATACAAACTCGTCGGTAACGCCGTTGTCATAGCTGTTTTGCATAGCTTCGACAGGGTCGGTCTCCGCCACGCCTTCACCGTCTACCATTGCTCTGTACGCCTTGTCCACTCTCTCCCAGATATTGTCTCTGTCCATAGCGTAAAAACGTCCGTTGATAGTGGCAATCTCGCCAAAGCCGAGTTCTTTGGTATAAGCGACCAGCTTTTCGATATATTCCTTGCCGCTGGTAGGCGGAACGTCTCTGCCGTCCATAAAACAATGGATATATACGTTGTCAAGCCCCCTCATCTTAGCCATTTTGATAGCTGCAAACAAATGCTCAATGTGCGAGTGAACGCCACCGTCGGATACAAGTCCCATAATGTGGAGCTTTCTGCCGTTGTTTTTGGTCTTGTCCATAACTTCAACCAACGCTTTGTTGTCAAAGAAGTCGCCGTCGTCGATTGCTTTGGATATACGGGTCAGTTCCTGATATATGATTCTGCCTGCGCCTATGTTGAGATGTCCTACTTCGCTGTTGCCCATCTGACCTTCGGGCAGTCCCACCGCCAGGCCGCTGGCATTGAGCGACGTGAAAGGATACTTCTTTATCATTTTGCTGACGTTAGGAGAAGTAGTTGGTGATATTGCATTGTTGGCTGCCGGTTCTCTCAAACCGTAGCCGTCCATAATTATAAGTCCTGTAAATTTCATGTTTTCCTTTGACAAAGCCTTGATAAATTCAAGGCTTTCGTAGATTTTATTATTTTACTTGTCGGCTTCTTAGTATTTTACAACCTGAGAAAAGTCTACTGCTTTGAGTGATGCTCCGCCGATAAGGCCGCCGTCTATCTGTGGCATTGCCATAAGGTCAGACGCATTCTTAGGGTTCATAGAGCCGCCGTATTGAATACGAACTTTGTTCTCTGCACAGTCTTTGCAATACAAATCAGCCATCTTGTTGCGGATAATGGCAATAGTATCGTTGGCTTCTTCTTTGGTAGCCGTCTTGCCTGTGCCGATTGCCCATACAGGCTCGTATGCAATGACGATATTTTCAAGTTGGTCGGCAGTAATATCCTGGAATGCTCCTACCGTCTGTCTTACCAACACTTCTTCCACTTTGCCGCTTTCTCTTTCTTCAAGAGTCTCTCCCACACAGATAATTGGTTTGAGTCCGGCAGCAAGAGCAGCTTTGACTCTTGCGTTGACGGTTGCGTCGGTCTCGCCGAAGTATTGTCTTCTTTCGCTGTGTCCGATAATAACGTATTCTACGCCGAGTTCAACGAGCATTTTTGCGCTTATTTCACCCGTAAAAGCACCTTTTTCTGCCCAATGCACGTTTTCTGCGCCAACTTTGATGTTGGTACCCTTGGTCATCTCGACTGCGGTGGCAAGGTCGGTGTAAGGGGTGCAGATTACTACTTCTGCCTCAGCGTCCGCAACGAGCGGAATAAGGTCGGTTATCAATGCCTTGGTGTCGGCAATGGTGTTGTTCATTTTCCAGTTTCCTGCAATAATAGGTCTTCTCATTTTTTACCTCTTTTCTATTTAGTTTGGTGCAAGGTAATGCTTGCAATCATGTTTTTGTTGACAAAGTAGGTGGCTTTTATACTACCGTCCTTTGCGTATTTGTTGACCACGATAAAATCGCCGTCAATCTCGTCTACCGTTCCTTCTACGATATCGTCTATCGTTGAGACGGTTACTTTTTGTCCCATAATTCTTTCAAAGATTCCGCTTTCCATAGTTTTGTCTCCTTGCAAATAGTTGCGATAATAAAACGCTGCTTTCCTTTTTCTCCTGATTTGCCCCAACAAAAAGCAAAATATACAGATTGGAAACAAGTAAACGAACGGACTGATATAGTCGGGTCTGTATTGAAAGGCACTCGTAATTAGTTTTACAACGCATGCAAATGCCAACAATACCGCCGCACAAACCAGTAGGTCGTTGAAAACTCTCTTGGTCAGTTTCATCTATTAGTCTTTGTCGTTGAGACAAGCGATACCAGGGAGAATTTTACCTTCAAAGAGTTCCAGAGACGCTCCGCCGCCAGTAGAGATGTGTGTCATCTTGTCTGCAAAGCCGAGTTGTGCAACTGCCGCTGCGCTGTCGCCGCCACCGATAATTGTGGTTGCGTCGGTTGCTTCTGCCAAAGACTTGGCAACCGCAATAGTACCTGCCGCAAGAATTGGGTTTTCGAATACGCCCATAGGTCCGTTCCAGATGACAGTCTTGGCGTTCTTTACTGCGTCGGCAAAGAGAGCCTGAGTTTTGGTACCGATGTCAAGGCCCATTCTGTCGTCAGGAATATTCATACTGTCGACGTTCTCGATAGCGATAGGTGCGTCGATAGGGTCAGGGAATCCTGCCGCAACGGTGGAATCTACCGGCAACAAAATAGTCTTGCCGAGTTCTGCCGCCTTGGCGAGCATATCTTTGCAGTAATCGATTTTTTCATTGTCAACCAGCGACATTCCGACTTTTCCGCCCTTAGCTGCAAGGAAGGTATAAGCCATACCGCCACCAATAACGAGCGTATCGCACTTGTTGAGCAAGTTGTCGATAACTTTGAGCTTGTCGGCAACCTTAGCACCGCCCAGGATAGCTACGAAAGGTCTCTCAGGCGCTTCGAGCGCTCTTGCCATAACGTTGAGTTCCTTTTCGATAAGGAAACCGCAAACCGCCGTCTTAACAAATCCGTATTCTACGATACCTGCGGTAGAAGCGTGGCTTCTGTGTGCGGTACCGAAAGCGTCGTTGACGTAAATGTCGGCATATTCAGCAAGTTCTTTGCAGAATGCTTCGTCTCTCTTTTCTTCTTCTGCATGGAAACGAAGATTTTCAAGCAATACGCACTCGCCTTCTTTGCAAGCTGCAACTTTTGCCTTAGCGTCATCGCCG
>JBJETQ010000012.1:0-6203 GCA_051883395.1 Christensenellales bacterium
ACTTCGTACACAGTTACAAGATGGTATGGAGCGACGGAAGCGAACAGTTGTATTTCAGCGATTTTTACAACGGAATAGACGATATGGCAACTATGCCGAAAATCGAAGTTCTGAATAAAGAAAAAGGCACTTATTCCGTCAGAGTTTACGCTATCGACTCTTGGGGAAAAGTTAGCCAAAATTATACGGAAATCAAAGACGTAACTATCGCCTGAACTAAAAATAGGTAATCTCATATATACCGCTACGCCAAAAGGATACTTTGCCGAGCGGTATATATTATTAATTTTTTGCAATAATACTAATGCAATCAAAATAAGGAGGAACTATAATGGCAAACAAAGTTAATACAGGTGAAAAACCGGGCAAGGGTT
Organism: Christensenellales bacterium; assembly: GCA_051883395.1. Lineage (GTDB taxonomy): Bacteria > Bacillota > Clostridia > Christensenellales > UBA3700 > HGM11368. Next base: position 375 of record JBJETQ010000012.1, read on the forward strand.
GCTATTCCTGCAACAATTGCGGTTTCGATTTGAGACTTGGTTCAGACGACAAAATGCCACCTTGTCCTAATTGCAACAACACGACTTTTACCAAATGTGAGTAAAGTTGTAAGGCAGCCGAAAGGTTGCCTACATAACCGTAAAATTGTTATGGTTTCGTAATATGTTTGACCAATTAAATAAAAAAGTCCGCTTACTTTGCAAGTAAGCGGATCTTTTGTCTAATCGACGTCTCGTCAAACCGACAACGTCCTGCCATACCGACGACACCCAGTCAAACCGACAACGTGCTGCCAAAGCGACGACGTCCTGTTTAACCGATAACGTCCTGTCTGACTGACAACGTCCTGTCTGATTGACGACGTCCTGTCTGACTGACAACGTCCTGTCAAACCGATAACGTCATGTCTAACCGACAACGCCCTGCCAAAGCGACGACGTCTTATGCTTTTGCAACAAAACATTTGCTATTTTAGACCAGACTTGTTTTGTTCAATATTACGTTGCTTAATGCGCCAAATCCAAGTCCGAACAGCGCTCCGCCTACCAAAGATAAAATCACATTGATAATAGTCGAATCGATAGGGGTGAGCATAGGGATAATATTAAAGAACAACATGGATACGGCAAGCGACAGAATTATCGATAGCCACAGTTTTTGTTTTCCTATCACGCTCATAAGTACGAATATAGGTACAAAAACGGCAACCAACAGTATCTTTGACAACAAACACGCAATTATAGAACCTGCGCCAACGCCGCCCAAGTCAAAAGACAGACCTGCCATAGCTCCGCCGAGCATTGCCCCTGCAAAAAATCCTATGATCATACATGCTCCGCATACAAAACCCACGAGCGTTTTAGAAATCACGTAATCAGTTTTTTTTGAACGTACGGTAAACAGGTTTTTTGCATATCCGCTTCTAAAATCATCAGCAACAAACAGGCATACGAGTATCGCCACCAAAAAGTACATCATATTGATATTGCACATACTTGTCATGCTCATATTCATTCCGCCGTCGGAAGATGACGAGCCGATAATTTGCCATACGTTTTCGAAGGTATCTATCTGAGTTATCTCTCCTGTGTCAGGGTCAACCGTGCCGCTTCCCGACATCATCGTCGTCATAACCAATATCAGTATTGGTATGACTAAGGCAACCGCTGCAATAATATAAAAGTTAGGCGTGGTAAATGTTCTTCTGAAATCCACTTTCAACATGCTTTTGAGTCTTTTTCCAAAGGTATTGCTCAGATTTTTGGTTGTATTTTCCACGTTATCTTACCTCCTTTTCTTTCATCAGGTCGATATAATATTCTTCGAGCGAAATTTTTGCTGTTTTGATTTCGCTGACCAATATGCCGTTGTCACACAGATACTTTACGACGTTTTCTGCGCCGTCAGAGTCATAAACTCTGAGAAAATCGTTTTCTTCTTCTATACGACCATACCTGTTGCCGAGTATTGCTTTGGTCTTGGAGTTGTCTTGCGTTTGTACGGCAACGTAGGTGCGACAGTCATTGTCCAGTTCTTCGGAAGTCATCTCTCTTATCATCTTTCCGCCCTTGATTATTCCGTAATGCGTAGCGATTTTTTCCAGTTCTCCAAGAATATGAGAAGATATAAGAACGGTTGTATCGTGATTTTGAGTCAAATCTTGCAAAATTTCTCTCATAATGCGCATGCCGTCTGCGTCCAGGCCGTTGATAGGCTCGTCCAGAACAAGCAAGTTCGGATTTCCGAGCAGCGCCATAGCGATACCTATTCTTTGTTTCATTCCCAAAGAACAGTTTTTGTATTTGTTGAAAGCAGCGCCTTCCATTCTCACCAACTTCAACACTTTTTTTACTTCTTCGGCGGCGTTGTCTATACTGAGATTGGCTGCTTGCAGCATAAGATTGTTCCACACGCTGTAATTTGGAAAACAACCCGGCGATTCGATAAGCACTCCGACTTTTGAGCGCACGTCAACGTCTTTATAATCTTTGCCAAACAGACTCACCTGACCGCCGTTTGGTACAATCAGTCCGCATATAATTTTTTCGGTGGTCGACTTTCCGCTGCCGTTTTCTCCGATAAAGCCGTAAATAGCTCCTTTGGGTACGGTCATATCCAGACCGCAAAGCGCCTGTTTGTTTTTGAATGATTTAGTCAAGTTTTTTATTTCTATTGCGTTCATTTTAGTACCTCCGTCAATACACGTCGCTTTTGGATAGAATATGCGTGCCGAGTACGTTGTAAATAACAGTCCAGGCTACCGATACGACCAGACATACTATTACCGTCAAAAAGTTGCTTGACAGACAGGCGTAAACCGACGAACCATACAAGAACACGTTGAGAATAGGGGAGTTGCCCACTATTGCCGCCGCACCTATGATGAGAATACCCGTGCCGAAAAAGAATGACAGAGCAATCGATATTCCAAAATATTTTCTCAAAATCACGTTGATAAAAGTATATAGACTTGCCCAGCCCAGACTCATAATGATTTTGCCGACAATAGCGCATATCAGCGACGACGCTTTGACTTCAAATGAAGTTTTGGTGAGCAAACCGGCAATCACACCGCCTAACAGATAAGTGATGCACATGCAAGCCATAGCAAAGGCGCACACCAGCGTTTTGGACATCATATAGTCCTGTTTTTTTGCGTGAGTGGTAAATAGCTGTTTAACGTATCCGCTCTTGTAGTCGTGTCCGATAAAAATCGATACCATTATTCCCCCGAAGATAAACACCATGTTCATATTTGCGTATTCGGCTATGCTGTTTACAACGTAAAGCGGCGAGTCTGCGGCAATAATCTGCCAGGTGTTGTCGTATAGTCTTTCAATACTGCCGTCGGTATTTTCTATGCCAGTCATACCCAGAATCATTGCAGGAATTATTGCGGCTATGGCGAGAAAAATATAGAATAACGGGGTGTGAAAAAGACGATAAAAATCTACACCCAACATACCTTTTAATCTCTGTGCAAAGGTAGGGGACTCAAATTTCAATTCAGTCGTTGTTTGCATTTTTTTCCTCCTTGTCCGACATAAGCTCGATATAATATTCTTCCAGCCCAATCTTGTTCTTTTTTACTTCAATTACCGAATGTCCGTTTTTCAACAGGCACTCGACAATGCTTTCCGAGTCGAAGGTATCGTACACTCTTATATAGTCGCCTTCTTCTTTTACGTTGCCAAAGTTTTCTTTGAGAATAGCTTTTGCGCCTTGCATATCTTTTGCCTTTACACAGACGAATACACGGCTTCTGTTTTCCATATCCTTTGCGGACAATTCCTGTATCATTTTGCCCTGGCGTATTATTCCGTAATGCGTGGCGATTTTTTCCAGTTCTCCAAGAATATGAGAAGAAATCAGGACGGTAGTAGAATACTTTTGGGTGATGTCTACAAGAATCTCTCTCATAATTCGCATACCGTCGGTATCGAGTCCGTTGATAGGCTCGTCAAGAATGAGCAGAGCAGGGTCGCCAAGCAGAGCCATCGCAATTCCTATACGCTGTTTCATACCCAGCGAGCAGCTCTTGAATTTGATTTTGGCAGAGTCTTCCATTCTCACAATTTTAAGCACTCGCTCTATCTCTTGTTGCGGATGCGGCAGATTGAGATTGATTGCCTGCATCATAAGGTTGTTGTAAACGCTGGAATTAGGAAAGCAACCCGCATTTTCTATCAAAGCCCCGATTCTTACTCTCACGCCGGGGTCGGTGTAGTCTCTGCCGAACAATTTTATCTCTCCCTTGTCGGCAACTAGATGTCCGCATATTAATTTTTCGGTGGTAGATTTTCCGCTGCCGTTTTCACCGATAAAACCGTATATCGCCCCCACAGGTACGGTCATATTCAGATTGTCGACAGCGTACAATCCCCTGAAACTTTTGGATAGATTTCTGATTTCTATTGCGTTCATTTATTATTCTCCTTTTTTCTTTTTATGATAGAATCGTTTGGAGTCAAAAACGGGATAGCGTCGCTTGCCTTATATGGTATTGAGAACTTTTTCAACTGCGCAAGAAAGGCATTTACGTATTTGTCCGATTCAAAACTTTGTTTGAAATTGAAGCAAAATTTATCACCGCAGGACACAAGGTTTACTCCTAGTCCGGCAGCGCCGGAATTGTAAAAGCCAACGCTATCTATATATTTTGAATTTTCATTGACTGTCAGTTGTCCCAGATAACTGATAACATAGGTGTTGATGAGCATACCGTCAAAAAACTCCATCAAACTCTGTTTAGATTGATAATCGGGCATAGAATCCAATTTTTCAAACAGACCTAAGGAAGAATTTGCGGCACGTCTTAAATTATCTCTGTCTCTGTGAGCGTCCAGAATAGCTCGCTGTCTTGTGCATTGTTCGTTGAGAGAGAAGGACAGATATTGTCTTTCATAAGGCAACGGCATGCTGCGCACGCAATTTTTAAAAGTATTGGGAAGGTCAAGAGCGTTGCGAATATCTACTGCGACGTTGGCAACTATCGGCTTGTCGAATTCAGGATAAATCGACGCTATTGCCGAGCTGACGAGTACCGACGTCATAACGACGGGAGTAGCGTTGTTGTCTTTGCATAGCTTCATAAACGACGAAGACGGAATTTGTACGCCGTAGCGGAAGTCTGTCGCATGTTCTTTTATGACGTTTTCCGGTATTTTGAATGCGTCCCGTGATACGACAAACGGCTCTTTATTTTCGTCAAACGAGTAGCTCGTAAGATTAGGTTCGGCAGTTTCGTCAGGCAGAAGCGGAGAGTCTTCCAGCCGTATAGAGTCAGATTTGGCGTTGCTTTTATATCTGAGCTGACAATAATAAAAAATCAAAGTCTCGACAAAAGGCTTTATTCCTTTGCCGTCGCACAAGGCGTGATGCCACGATACGTACACGCATCTGTCGCAATATGTTACGTCGACGAGATGGTATCCGCAGCTCACGTGTCCGAGACTGGCAAGGGTTTTGCTCCTTTTGGCAGTAATGGCAATGTCGTTTTGAATGATATAAAAATCTCCGTCCAACTCTACGAGTTTTGTGTTGAGATACGGGTATCGTCGCAGAGCTTTGGTCAATGCCTGATTGAGAAAAGAACCGCTGATTTTTTTACTTAAAGTAATTTCAAAAACTTCGCTTTCCATACCTTTCTTTTGATAAAGATAAGATTGTCCGGAGCGTATTTTTTCCAATCTGGCGCCGGGCAATGAACCGGAAGAATTTATCAGCAATTTCTTTTCGTTCCGCTTGAATATATTATAGATTTTGGTTAGTGGATTGCTCAATTTTTATACTCCTGACCGATTTGGTGTGGCGAGACGAATATCGTCTCGCCATAGCCATTATTGATTGTCCTTCAAAGCATTAAGACGCTCGTCAGCCTGCGCTTTTCTCTCGTTGGCTTGTTGAATTTTTGCGTCTCTTTCTTCCTGCATCAATGCCTTGCGGGTAGAAAGTTTGCTCATTGCTTTGGCTTCTTCCCAGTTGGCTTTTGACTCTGCTTTTGCAGCTTCAAATTCAGCTTTGTCCACTTCGTGTTGTGCCTTTGCGCTTTCTTTCATATCGTCAAAAGCGTCTTTAAAAAATTTTTTAATTCCCATAATAAAATCTCCTTTTTAATGTTTTGTAACTACCGTTTTGGTATTTACAAGTTTATTATAAAAGGCATATGTTTTGATTTTCTTGTCAAAATATTAAAGTTTTGTAAATGTTTTGTTATCAAAAAAATATCCCTATTTTATTGCAAAAACGGGATATAATTCTTTGCTAAAATTGCACCGACCAATACATAGGAGCCTGCTTAGTAACGGCAGTAACGTAAATCATAATAA
>JBJETQ010000013.1:0-6190 GCA_051883395.1 Christensenellales bacterium
GACGTAGCGTCGGAAATATACAATTCCCAAAGCATTTGGAAAAAAATCTTTGGTTGAAGGGAGGCAAATATTTATGGATTCCAGTTTTTCTTACGAAAATGCCGTTGCTAAAATCAAGGTATTCGGTGTCGGCGGCGGCGGAAACAACGCTGTCAACAGAATGATTGACGCAGGCATCAGAAGTGCGGAATTTGTTGCGGTCAACACAGACAAACAGGTTTTGATGTTGTCCAAAGCCAACAAAAAAATACAGATTGGAGAAAAACTTACGCAAGGATTGGGCGCAGGCGCCGATCCGAGAGTAGGTTCTAAGGCTGCGGAAGAATCTAGGGAAATCTTGCGTAAAGAATTAGAAGGCGTGGATATGTTGTTTATCACCGCAGGTATGGGCGGCGGTACAGGTACTGGTGCAGCTCCCGTGATAGCCAGCATAGCCAACGAGATGGAGATACTTACCGTTGCCGTCGTTACCAAACCTTTTGGATTTGAAGGCAGGGCAAGAATGCGCAACGCCGAAGAAGGCATAAATAATTTGCGCAATTACGTAGACACTTTGTTGGTCGTTCCTAACCAAAGATTGCTTGAAGTGCTGAGTCCTGATACCAAAATGGTGGAAGCGTTTGACCATGCCGACGAAGTTTTGCGTAAGGCTATTCAGGGTATAAGCGACCTTATCGTAACTCCTTCGCTCATCAATCTCGACTTTGCTGACGTCAGGTCTATCATGAAAAAGAAAGGACTTGCTCACATGGGTATAGGTGAAGCGGAAGGACCTGACAAGGCTGTCAACGCAGTCAAACAGGCGGTAATGAGTCCGCTTCTCGAAACCAATATCGCAGGTTCAAGCGGCATTATTCTCAACATAGTCGGCGGAGCGTCGCTCACTTTGCAGGAAGTGAGTGCGGCATGTAGTCAAGTGCAGACTGCCGTTGATGAAAGCGCAAATATTATTTTCGGCGCAGGCATAGACGAAACTTTGGGCGACAAAATACAGGTTACTCTGATAGCTACCGGCTTCAATCACGACGCAGAACAACCGCAACCGGTTGCCGCTCCTGTGTTTGCTCAACAAAGACCTTCTATGTCTAACGACGAGTTTGAAAGAAGATATTTTGAAGAAAAGAAGGAAGAAAACGCACCTGTCAGCGGATACGTACCTAAGCCTTTGGGGTACGATACCAATTCTTATACTCCGCCAACTCCTACGTACATTCCGCCAAGACCGGCTCAACCGCAACAGGGAGAAAACAGAGAACAGGATAACGGAGAATTCAAGGGTCCGTCCTTTTTGAGAAGGCTTCAACGCCGTCAATAAAGCTGTCAATATTATTACATTTTGCGATAAAAATTGCGTTCCGTCCGACAAGGACGGAACTTTTTTTTATGTCGTAGTCTGTATATTATTAATATGCAAGTATACGTAGAGATTGTTTTACTCACCAATTTGCTGCTCAACGGCTTTATACTGGCTCTCAGTATAATGCTTGTAAAATGTCGTGTCAGCGTACTTAGAGTTACTATTGGCGCACTAATCGGAGCCGTATATGCCGTGGTGTATCCGTATATTTCTTGGGCAGGGTCTTGGCCCTTTAAAATTGTGCTGGCATTGATAATGGTTGCGGTGAGCGGCGGTTACAACAGCTTTGCGCATTATCTAACTGCGATTGCAGTCTTTTTTTCTCTGACTTTTTTACTTGGCGGCGTTGCGATAGGTAGCGGCTACATCTTTGGTAAGTCGATTTTTGATTCGGAAGGTTACGTTGCTTTGTCGGTAAGTGCGGCGCTGGTATTTGTGTTGTGCGCTACAAGAATTGTATGGAAATGCTTTGTCATGGCAAGGCGAAAAAAGAACTATACCTATCGGGTAGTGTTGTGTCAAGGGAACAATCAGCTTGCCACGACTGCATATTGGGATAGCGGCAACAGACTTTATTATCACGGATACAGACCTGTGATGATGATTGACGAAAAAGTATATCAGCAGTTATATAGGACGAATGATTTACATAAAATGACAATGAAGGTCAACACCGTCAACGGAAGACGGGATATGCAGCTGCAAGAACTGGACAAACTCGTTGTTCTCGATACAGGCAAAACCTATCGCAAAGTGGTTGTGGGAGTAAGTCAGACTTCACTTGGAGAGTACGGAATGTTATTGCATTCCGAATTTTAGGAGGGTGTATGCTCAAAAAATTGATGTATTGGCTGTTCAGGTTTTTCGGCGTCGAAAACAACGTCGACTATATAGGTACGGGCGAAGTGCTGCCCAACCCCTTGGACAGCGAAGACGAATTGAAAACCGTGGAAAAGTTGATGAACGGCGATGAAGAAGCACGCAAAAAACTGATTGAACACAATCTCAGACTTGTCATTTATATAGCCAAAAAATTCGACAATACCGGTATCGATATCGAAGACCTTATTTCTGTGGGAACAATCGGGCTTATCAAAGCCGTAAACAGCTTTAAGATGGACAAGCAAATCAAACTTGCCACCTATGCCAGCAGATGTATAGAGAACGAAATTTTGATGTATCTGCGTAAGAGCGTCAAGTCAAGGGGCGACGTTTCGCTTGACGAGCCGCTCAACGTCGATTGGGACGGCAATACTTTATTGCTCAGCGACGTGCTGGGGACAGACAGCGACGTTGTGTCGCAAAACGTAGACGAAGAAGCCGACAGGGATATTTTGCGCAAGTCGCTTGACGTCTTGTCGCCGAGAGAAAGACAGATTATCAAGATGAGATTCGGCATATTGGGAACGCAAAAAAAGACTCAGAAAGAGATAGCCGATATGATGGGAATTTCACAGTCGTACATATCGAGATTGGAAAAGAAAGTTATGGGTAAACTGAAAAAAGAAATTACTAAAATGGTATAAAAGCGCAGAGATTGCGCAATATTATTATCAAATCACCATTCTGCTTTGAGCATATCGCAAATTCTACATAAGGAGAAGAATATGCACAGAGTAGAAATTTGCGGTGTTGACACAGGGTCTTTACCCAAACTGAGTAACGAAGAAAGCCAAAACCTGCTCAAAGCAATTAAGCAGGGCGACAAAACAGCCAAAGATAAATTTGTAATGGGCAATATCCGTCTTGTGTTGTCGGTAGTTCAGAGATTTGGCAACAAAGCGTCCAGCGACGACTTGTTTCAGGTAGGTATGGTAGGTCTTATGAAAGCTATCGACGGCTTTGATAGCAGATTTAACGTAAGATTTTCAACATACGCCGTGCCTATGGTCGTAGGTGAAATCAGGCGTTTTGTCAAAGAAAGCAGCGGTATCAAAGTCAGCCGTTCGATGCGGGACATAGCTTACAAGGCTCTCAAAACGAGAGAAAATATCGAAACGAAACAGGCACGCACTCCTTCTTTGATGGAAGTAGCGCAGGAAATAGACGTGCCGCTCAAAGACGTAGTGTGCGCTCTTGACGCAGTCAGCGATACTATCTCCTTGCAGGAGCAGGTTTACAACGACGGAGAAGACAACGTATCCATTATCGACCAGATAGGCGACCAGTCGCAATCGGAAGAAATCTGGACTGACAAATTTTGCGTCAAAAACGCTCTTTCGGCGCTGAATGACAAGGAGAGAGAAGTAATTTTGCTCAGATACTTTGCAGGAAAAACACAAGTGGAAATTTCGGCAGGCATCGGTATATCTCAGGCGCAAGTGAGCCGTCTTGAAAAAAACGCTTTGTCTAAGATGAAAGTTTTGTGTCAGTAAACAAATCGATATAAATCGTAATAATTGATTACTATCTCTCATACACTTGTATGGGAGATTTATCGTGGGAGAATTATCGTTTTGCGAACTTAAAAACAGAGAAGTAGTCAACGTGTGCGACGGCAAACGTCTTGGCAGAATAGTAGATATGTGCTTTAACAAACTCGGACATATCACGGGTTTTGTAGTTCCCGGCGATAAAAAAATAATCAAGTACGTTGCCGGCAACGACAGCATCTTTATTCCTTGGAAGTGTATCGTCAAGATAGGCGAAGACACGATATTGGTGGAGTTGGACGAAGGGCTTCCGCCATGTTGACGACAAAGCAGAATATATTAATTTACAGGCGTATTTTATTGCTTTTGTTGCGGTAATACGCCTGTTTTATTTGATAAAATCAGGGCTGTTCTGCAATTTTCGCAATTTTAGCGTTTTAATAGTGTTTTTATTAAACGACTATCAATCATAGATTGTTTGTGAATTCCAGCAAAATTATATTTTCTAATTGTATTTTTCGGCGGTTTTGTATGGACTTATCCAACGTGTACGCTCACCTGGATAAAATTATATTTTTACTTTTTATAATCACTCGCAAATTAATTGATTTAATTTTTAATTTGGTTTTAATCTAAATAATTTTCAATCTATATTTGTCTAAAAATTTTACAAAATATGGACATTTGCGGCATTTTATGTTACAATAATAAAAAACTACGGAGAGAGATATGAAGTGTATATATTGTGGTTGTCTTGACGACAAGGTTATCGACAGCCGTGTGAGTGATGACGGAACGTCCATAAGACGCCGCAGAGAGTGCCTTGGTTGTGGCAAAAGATTTACTACATACGAAACCGTTGAGACCACTCCGATAATGGTAGTCAAAAAATCAGGTTGTCGTCAGCAGTTTTCCGCCGCAAAAGTAAAGCAAGGTATCGTCAAAGCCTGCGAAAAGCGTCCTGTATCTATCAATGATATTGACAAACTCGTCAATGATATTGAGATGAAAATTCACAACAACTTTGACGGAGAAGTAACTACGTCTCAGATAGGAGAATACGTTATGGAAGGACTCAAAGAACTCGACGACGTTGCTTACGTAAGATTTGCCGCTATATATCGACAGTTCAAGGATATCAACAGTTGGCTGAGTGAGATAAACGAAGTATTGAAAAACAAAACAAAATAATACGAAATAATATACCTGACAACAAAGCCGTCCGCAAGGGCGGTTTTTTTGTTGGAATTTTCGACCTTAACGCTTATATTCCGACAAAATACGGAATATCATATCGCAAGGAGAAAACTATGATACTGGGAGCTATTTTTGCATTATTCAGCAACGTACTGCTATTTACAGGTTACGTCGACAGACAAAACTCTTTTGCACAGCCGCTCGACGAAAAAACGGAAAAGGAATTGTTGCAAAAGATGTGGGCAGGAGAAACGTCGGCAAAGGAAGAATTGGTCAAGCATAATATGCGGCTTATTGCTCACGTGGCAAAAAAATATTCTGCATGTAACGACAATGACGAGCTGATTTCAGTAGGCTCGATTGGGCTTGTCAAAGCCGTCAATACTTACTGTGAAGGTAAAGGAACACGATTTGCCACCTATGCCAGCAAATGTATAGAAAACGAAATTCTGATGATGTTGAGAAGCACAAAAAAACTAAAAGCAAACAGGTCGCTCTACGAGCCTGTAAGCTATGATAAAGACGGCAACGAAGTAACTTTGATTGACTTACTTAGTCTTGACGAAGAAAGTTTGGTGGGCAAGGTAGAAGCCGATATTATCAAAGAGAAGTTGCAGAAGATAGTCAAAGAACAGCTCGACGAGAGAGAATACGAGATTATTTGTCTCAGATACGGACTTGACGACGTGCAACAGCTTACGCAACGAGAGATTGCAAAAAGGTTTGGCATTTCTCGCTCATACGTGTCCAGAATTGAGACTAAAGCTCTCAAAAAACTGCGAGAATATATGTATGCCAAAGGGATAGAATTTTGAAGCGTACAGAGTTTGACAAAATACCAAAAGTATGATAAATTGTCAATGGAGATAATCGGATGTTCGCAAGCTATGCTTGAGGAAAGTCCGAGCACCATAAGGCAGAGTGCTGGCTAACTACCAGTCAAGGCGACTTGAAGGAAAGTGCAACAGAAATAGACCGCCCGCAAGGGTAAGGATGGAAAGGCGAGGTAAGAGCTCACCGTCCCCAAGGCGACTTGGGGAGCAATGTAAACCCCACTCGGTGCAAGAGAAAATGACAATCGGCAGCCTGTCGGTCAGACAATCGCTTGAACGTATTGGCAACAATACGTCTAGATAGATGAACATCGTAAACAGAACTCGGCTTACGGATTATCTCTGAATAAAACGGCGAAAACTATTTGTTTTGCCGTTTTTTGATATAAAGAAAAACCCCGCGATAGTCGCGGGGTAAAAAATAGGCTTTT
>JBJETQ010000014.1:0-26470 GCA_051883395.1 Christensenellales bacterium
GAGCGGTTCACTCGTAATGAACAGGTCGGCAGTTCGAATCTGCCTATCAGCTCCAAAAAAACCAAGTCAAATCGACTTGGTTTTTTATTTGATTAAACTGATGTTTTACTTTATATTAATCTATATAAATCTAAAAGATAATCTGTTGAAACCTTAAAACGTTTGCAAATCTTAATAATTTGTTCTGCATTTGGCAAAGACGTACCTTTTTGTAAAAGAGAAATAGCGTCGTATACGTATGAAATATCTTTTTATCTTTAAGTTTGTTAAATTGTGTTATATTGGTACTTAGTATAGATAAAATTGCGACCTGTATCGGCTTTTTTGGGTACGGTCGCATAATATTTATTTATTTGTCTTTCTTTTTGAGCGGAGTTTTGTTGCCTTGTTGGTCAAGCACGTAACAGTTGTCAAGTTGCGCTCTGAGATTGCGCTTAAATCCTTCGATATATTGCTTGCGCAAAAGCGCTTGTTCCTGCTTTTCTTCTTCCGTCAGCCCTTGCGTTCTGCTTTTCTTTGCCAGCTCGTTAATTCTGTCTATATTCATAGTCGTATTATACCAAATAGCAGATTATAAGTAAAACGTTTGGGTTAAAATAAAGTTTTGGGTGTAAAATTTAGTTAAAAACCATTGAAAAATACTAAAAATCGGGCTAAAATGAAAGCAGGAGAGTATTATGAATAATAAAAAGAGATTGAGCAAAGGACAAATAGCCCTTATCGTCGTTGCCGCTGTCGTTTTATTGGTTGCGATGTTTCTTATCATTGTAGGTATTCTCAACGTAGCTTTTAGAAACGACAACTTGAAGTACATCGAAAACAATATCAATGCGGTGGAATACGAAGACCAACTTACGCCGGTTTATGAAGACGGATACTGGACTTTTACCACCGACGAAGAATTTAAAGTATTGCATCTGACAGACATACATATTGGCGGCGGTTGGCTGACCAAGACCAAAGATTACAAGGCAATCAACGCTGTGGCAAATATGGTTACCGCAGAAAAACCCGACCTGGTAATCATTACGGGAGATTTGGTCTATCCGGTAGGTTTTGCAGGCTGCACTTTCAACAACAAAGAAGAAGTGCGTCTTGTGGCAACGCTGATGGAAAAACTGGGCGTTTACTGGACGGTTACCTTTGGCAACCATGACAGCGAATGGTATAGTTTTTATGACAGACAAGCCATTGCCGACTATTATTGCGACGATTGCTGGACAAAATGCATTTTTGAAGACGACGACGGAATTTACGGTTGCGGAAACTCAGTTATCAAAATTAAAAATTCGCAAGGATTGGTTACTCAGGCTTTGTTTACTATGGACAGCAACGCCTATATGTCCGATAAGCCGTCCGACGCAATTTTAGCAGTATTCAATTCTTCTTACGATACTTTCCACGACGACCAGATTGCCTGGTACAGAGAAGAAGTTCAAAAAATTCATAGCGAAAATCAAGCCGTGCAGTCTGATTGCGAAATGTTTAAGTCGTTGCTGTTCTTCCATATTCCTATGATAGAGATGAGATATGCCTACAATGAATATCTGGAAGCAGGTTGCACCGACACCGAAAACGTGCAATGGTTGTACGGAGTAGTGGAAGAAAGCGACCCTTACGTATATTCTTCTCCTAAGGATACCGATATGTTTGAGACTATTTTGGAATTGGGAAGCACGCAAGGCATGTTTTTCGGACACGACCATATCAATAACATGGCGCTGACGTACAAAGGAATCAATATGGAATACGGTATGAGCGTGGACTATCTTGCCTATGCCGGAATTGATAAGGTAGGCAAGCAGAGAGGGTGTAAGGTCATAACTGTATATCCAGACGGCAGTTACAGTAGCGTCAATAATAACTATTATCAGGAAAAATACGACATTTATCCAAGAGAAGTCGTTTGTATGGACTGACAATTGCTGATAATAGCGTAAGTTGAGCAATGTGCAAAAAGCGGGCGAGAGCATATCTCTCGCTCTTTTTTATCAAAAATATCCGCCCGTTCGGGCGGATATTGATTTTGATTGAAATAATTGATTTGAAAGATAGCTTATTCCCACTCTATTGTGGCGGTTGGCTTTGGAGAAAGGTCGTAGCACACTCTGTTTACGCCTTTGACTTCGCTCAGTATGCGAGAAGTGATTTTGTCAAGCACAGCCCAATCGATATGCTCGATAGTAGCCGTCATGGCGTCTACGGTGTTTACGGCTCTGATAATTACCGGCCAGTCGTAGCAACGAGCGTTGTCTCTGACGCCTACCGATTTGGTATCAGGTATCAAAGTGAAATATTGCCATACCTTGCCTTGCAAACCGTTTTTGGCAAATTCTTCTCTCAAAATTGCGTCAGATTCTCTTACGGCTTCAAGTCTGTCTCTGGTAATTGCACCAAGGCATCTTACGCCCAGACCGGGACCAGGGAACGGCTGACGATATACCATGTCGTCAGGCAATCCCAAAGCCTTGCCGCATGCTCTCACTTCGTCCTTGAAAAGATATTTGAGCGGTTCTACAAGCTCGAATTTTAAATCGTCAGGAAGTCCGCCCACGTTGTGGTGTGCTTTGACGGCTTTGCCCGTCTTGGTGCCGCTTTCTACAATGTCAGGGTAGATTGTTCCTTGAGCCAAAAAGTCGATTCCGTCAAGTTTTCTCGCTTCTTCTTCAAATACTCTTATAAATTCCGCACCGATAATCTTTCTTTTTCTTTCGGGGTCAGATACGCCTGCAAGCTTGTCAAGAAATCTGTCGGCAGAGTCGGAATAGATGAGATTTGCCCCCAATTCTTCTCTGAATACTCTGATTACCTGTTCAGGTTCGCCTTTGCGCAAAAGTCCGTGATTTACGTGTACGCAAACCAGTTGGTCGCCGATGGCTTTGATGAGCAACGCCGCAACTACGGAAGAATCTACGCCGCCCGACAGAGCAAGCAAAACCTTTTTGTCGCCAATTTGCTTGCGCAACAGCTCAACCTGGTCCTGAATAAAGTTGTCCATATTCCAGTTGGCGTCGCAGCGACATACGTCGAAAATAAATGATTTGATGTCTTCTACCTTGCCTTGCGGACATTGTGCGTCGGCATGATTGATTGCCATAAAAGGCACGCCAACGTTATAAAGTTCGTCTGCTACGTTGATTTTTACACCGTCAACAACGTTGTTGGGACCGCCGTTGAGAATGACGCCTTTGACGTTGGGCATAGATTGGAGCCGGGCGAGAGTAATATCGTGTGCATAAATCTCGCTGTACACGCCGTAGCTTCTGATAAGTCTGGCAATAGCGGAGTTTTCTTCGCTGCCAAGGTCGATGATTGCAATCATATCTTGTTTCATGATACGTCTCCTTATTTGTATTGTAATTTGAGCATACAACAGGGGACAAATTATGTCAAATTTTTGCAATCGGTTTTTAAAAAATGTCATATTAAAAGGCATATTTTTGGGTGTTTTTTGTAAAGAAAATTATCGACGATGATTTGATAGTATCCATCGTAATTGGCCATAATATAAGCAACAATAAAATTATATGTATAATAAATTATTAATTATAAAAATAAAGATTATATTGTGTAAATAAAATGTAAAATATGTGTAAAGTATTTGTATAATAAAAGTAAAATATGTAAAAAGTACTCTAAAAGTATTGCAAAGATTGCTAAGTCAATTAAAATAATCTATATAAACTATTTAGGAGAAAATATGAAGATAGTTATCGTAATAGAGTTGTATGACCTTATGACTAACGGAACTGTTATGTCGGCGCATCGTTTTGCCGACGAACTCAAAAAGAGAGGTCATACCGTAAGAATCGTGGCTACCGGTGCAAAGGGCGAAGGCTGTTTTGAAGTGAGAGAAAGATATTTGCCTATTGCAACCGAAGTTGCTCGTTTGCAACAGGTGCGATTTGGAAAACCCGACTATGAAACTTTGACCAACGCTTTCAGCGGCGCTGACATCGTGCATCTATATATGCCTTTTAAATTGGAAAAGAAGGCGCTCAAAATTGCCAAACAGATGGGCATTCCCGTTACGGCGGCTTTTCACGTTCAACCAGAAAACATCACTTACAATGCAGGTTTGAGACATTCGTCGATAGCAGCCAAGTGGTTTTATGCTTATTTCAGAGACAACTTTTTTAAGAACGTAGACCATATACATTGTCCTTCGCAGTTTATTGCTCAGCAGTTGCAGGACAGAAAGTACAGAGCCAATATGCACGTCATTTCCAACGGCGTATCTGACGAGTTCCGTCCGCCTGCCGAATACAAACAGCTTGACCCTGAGAATATCAATATAATGATGACGGGCAGATTTGCCACCGAAAAACGTCAGGACGTGCTTATCAAGGCTATTTCTATGAGTAAGTATGCCGACAAAATTCATCTTACTCTTGCAGGTAAAGGACCTAAGTTGGCAAAACTGAAAAAACTGGCGGACAAGTATCTCGTCAACCCGGTACGTTTCGGATTTTTCAATAGGGACGAGCTTATCGAGCAAATTCATAACACGGATTTGTACGTGCATGCGGCAGACGTAGAGATAGAAGCTATTGCTTGTATAGAAGCTTTTGCCTGCGGAGTAGTGCCGATTATTGCCAATTCTGCCAAGTCTGCCACGCCGCAGTTTGCTCTGGACGAAAGGTCGCTATTTGAAGCAGGCAATCCAAAGGACCTTGCCGCAAAGATAGATTATTGGATAGAGCACCCTAAGGAAAAAGAAGAAATGAGCAAGGCATACATTGCTCAGGGCGAAAAATATAATATTTCTTATTCTATCGACAAAGCCGAAGAGATGTTTAAGGAAGCAATCAACACCGCCAGAGAAAAACGTAGAATGGAAACCAAGGAAGCCAAAAAGAAGGGCAAATACTTTGTTTCTAAAAACAAAGTTACTCACGTTCTTTCGGGCTTGTTGTATTATCTTGTAGGCATTCCGGTATTTTATTTGTTTTGCAGTATCTATCTCGGTTTGCGCATCAAGGGAAGAAAAAATCTCAAAAAGGCAAAGGGCAAAGGCGTGGTAAGTATAAGCAATCACGTGCATCTGCTTGACTGCGCTATGAATGCGCTTGCATTGTGGCCGAGAAGAATACAGTTTACGGTGCTATACGAGTCGTTTAATATGCCGGTTGCAGGCAAGATGCTCAAATTTTTGGGAGCTGTGCCTACGCCGCAGAACGTGGCGGAAGCCAGAGTGTTCAAGCATGAGATAAATACTCTGCTCAAAGACGACAAAACCGTGCATATCTACGCCGAAGCGCACCTTGTCAACTATTATGCCGGCATAAGAGAATTTAACAAGGGCGCATTCAAAATCGCCTGCGACAGTCAGGTGCCTATCATTCCGATAGTGATAAGCTGGCGTAAGAGAAGGGGACTGTACAAGCTCTGTTTTACGTCCAAACCTTGCGCTACGATAACCGTGGGAGAGCCTATATATCCTAATTTGCAGTTGTTCAGCAAAGAAATGTATAAGGATATTGAAGAACGCACTACCAAAGCTATGAAGGACTTGTACGACAATTCCAACTACGGTATGAGCATCAACTATTTTGAAGGTAAGGAAGCTCCGACGGAGTTTAAGACCAAGTATCAGCTCAAACAGATGGAAGAAGAAAACGGAGAAATCAAAAAGACCAACAAGGTGAGACAGACCGTAGGAAAGATTTTGCACGGTCTCAAACAAAAGGACAAACTGACCGTTACTCACGACGAAGCTCATCAGGCATTGCAACAGGCAAAGGACAACGACATTGTGCAGGGAGCAACCGACGACAACCCTTCTAAGCCCGTTGAGAGTGAAGAAAAGCAAAACGACGGCGAAGTCGTGGAATAATGGTTAGCCGTTGAATAAAATTATCAGATTACCCGTGCGACGTCGCTACGGGTTTTTTGATAAAAACAAAAAAATTTTTTTAAATAGTTGCGCAAATATAGGGGCGTGTGCAATAATATTAGCGACAAAATTTACGGAGGGCTTTATGCAAAAAATCAGGATAGGCATTTTGGGATACGGCAACCTTGGCAAAGGCGTTGAATTGGCTGTAAAAAACAACAGCGATATGGAATTGGTAGGAATTTTTACCCGCAGGGATAACGTTGATACTGCTACGGGAAAAGCAATAGGCATAGACCACATTCAAGAATATAAGGACAAAATCGACGTGTTGATACTTTGCGGCGGTTCGGCTACCGATTTGCCTGAGCAAAGCGTTGAGATGATAAAGTATTTTAATACGGTAGATTCTTTTGACACTCACGCAAGAATACCCGAACATTTTGCCAAAATGGACGCAACGGGCAAAGAGAGCGGAAAACTCGGCATCATTTCGGTAGGCTGGGATCCGGGTTTGTTTTCCGTTGCTAGAATGCTTTTTGGAGCATTGCTTCCTGACGGCAACGACTATACTTTTTGGGGTAAGGGCGTATCGCAAGGACACTCAGACGCAATCAGAAGAATCGAAGGCGTCGTAGACGCAAGACAATATACCGTACCCGTACAGTCGGCTCTGCAAGCGGTACGAGACGGTGAAAATCCGCAGCTCACCACAAGACAAAAGCACACCAGAGAGTGTTACGTTGTGGCAAAGGAAGGCGCAGACAAAGAAAAAATAAGAGAGCAGATAGTCAATATGCCCAATTATTTTGCCGACTATGATACCACGGTGCATTTTATCGATATGGACGAGATGCAACGCAATCACAAGGAACTTCCACACGGCGGCGTAGTGCTGAGAAGCGGAGATACTTACAGCGACAAAAAACACGTGTTGGAGCTGTCTATCAAGCTTGACTCCAATCCGGAATTTACGGGCAGCGTGCTGACTGCTTATGCAAGGGCAATATACAAGATGTCCAAGGAAGGCAAAAAGGGTTGCGTAACCGTGTTTGACGTTCCGATAGGTTTGCTCAGCGCTCAACAACCCGAAGAACTGAGAGCGCATTTGCTGTAATAGCAACTGCAAATCGCAGCTTAAATTGTAATCGTAAAAGCGTGTTATCAATAGAAAAATCGTCCCTTTGCAGGGACGATTTTTTTGGACGATAATATTTTATTCTGTCAATATATTTTGTTGTGGCGCAAGAGTAGTTTCGATATAAGTTTCGTCTTCTATCGGGTCAATAAAGCCTTTTGCGATATTGAGTCTGAGAATGGAATTTATCTTTTCCATTTCGTCATCCGCATATTCTCTCATCACAATGTTGATGTATTTCAACTTTTCGGGGTCGGAAGATATGGAATTGACGTATGCGGTCATATTGTCCTTGTGCGATTCTTCTCGCTTGTACAGATTGGGACCAAAAGTTATCTGACATTGTAGTACGAACAAGCCCTTGTTCCATTCTTTATAACGCTTGTAGTACAGCGGCAAGATATTGTCTATGACCGACTGGCTTGGCAGAGCGTGAAGAAGGATATAAAACGGAGAAGTCAGCACGCAATTTTTGACGGTACAAAGATTGTTGTTGCGTCTGAAAGCATAATCGACGTCGCTGTCTGCACCCCACACAATAAGCACCTTGCCACGCATATCGCCCACGGTCAGTTGGTCTACAAAGTCATAATCGGTCATATCGGTATCGTTGACAATTGAAAGGTCGGCAAGTCCTATGCGCTGCAACATATCGTGTATCATCTGCTGGCTGTTTTCAAAATATTGAAAATCGAGAATAAGAAATTCCGTAGGATTGGCAACGATAAAGTCGTACAAACCTTGCGCAATAGGTTCAAATCTCACGCCACGCAATATGGAATGGAAAATCACAAGGTCGTCGCCCTGTTTTGCGGCTCTTATGTCAAAGTATCTTATACCTGCTTTGACCTGATCCTGAATGTGTCTGTTCTGAGTGCAACCGATAGACGGCATAGTTACCGTGCCTGAGTCGTGGCTGCCGGGAATGACGAGATTTTTGATAAGCACGTCGTCGGGAATATAGCTCATCCAGTTGCAATAAAAGTCCGACAGAGAAGTATCGAATTCTTTGACGGGAATGGTTTGCAAAGCAAAGGGTACTGCAATAAGACAGCATACCACAAACAATATCAGCAGAACCAAAAATACTTTTAGTCCCTTGTGCTGTTTTTTACCTTCGACTTTCTTTGCTTTTACCATACTCAGAATATTATACAACTTTTGTGCTTTTTAGTCAACGTTCGACATACCAATACGAAACAACTGTTTTTGCATATCCTATTGTAAATCAGGTGCAAAAATGTTATACTGTTTCTGTGAAAAAGTATTTCGTTTTTATTATCTCTATATTGTGCGTTTTTATGATTTTTTCGTCGGGTTGCAAACAAAGGCTGACAACGCCTGACGGAGAAGATTATACCGATTATCGCACCAAAACTTATACGAGCGTCGAGTTTTTCGGCACGGCTACCTACGTTGTTCTGGGCGGCGATACCGGCGATAAAAACGTCGTATCAAAGATGAATTCTACGTGGGAGAAGATAAAAGAAAGGTTGAGAGAGATAGATTACGCTCTCAACGAAAGCAACGCAGAGTCCGACGTAGCCAGATTCAATGCCGCCGACGAAGGAGCAAGAATAAAAGTATCGGAGCATACTTATTATCTCGTCGAGCTGTGCCAATCGCTCAAAACGTTGACGATGGGCAAGTTTGACCCGACCACGGCGCATCTGGTAGATTTGTGGGGATTCAGTCCTAGATTTTCGGGAGATTATCGTCAGACTCAGCCTTACGACAGGAGCGACTACAAAAATTCACTTCCGCAACAAAAATATATCGACGCTTTTAAGTCTTTGGTGGGAGTGGAAAAGATAGTATGCGAAAGGCAAGGGAACGAGTGCTATCTCGTCAAGCCCGACGTCAGAGCCGTTGTGGACGGAGTAGAATATACTATGGCTATTTCTTTGGGCGGAATAGGCAAGGGCTATGCCTGTGATGTCGTATATGATATTGTCAGGGAAAACGGCTTCAATTTTGGATACGTCAACGTGGGAAGCAGTTCGCTTGCGCTGATGAATGCGCTAAGACCCGACGAAGAAGATTATCCTTTGGCTTGGAGAGTGGGTATTGTCAATCCGAGAGATGAAGGCAATTACCTGAGCGTACTTGCTTTGGAACAGGGCTTTTCTACCAGCGGCGACTACGAGAGATATTATGAGATTGACGGCAAGAGATATTGCCATATTATAGACACGTCGGACGGTTGTCCTGCCGACGGCGGAATAATTACCGCAAGCGTAGCGGGCAACAGCGCCGCAATATGCGACGCACTCAGTACGGCGATATGTTGCATGACGCCTGAGCAAGCCGCCGAGTTTGCGCAGAGCATTAGCGAAAGAGTTTATTTTGCCTATGCCAGCGGCGACAAGTATCTTGTCTATGTCGCAAACGGTGCAAAGCCCATAATCGAGAACGGAGAGTTTGAATTGGTATGAAAAAGGTTGACAAAGTCAGTCGGGTAAGGAGTTTGCGCCCCTTCAAAAAAGCCGACGTGATAGTCTATATTGTGCTGGCAGTCGTCATTGTGGCGTTGGTGCTGGCATTTTGTCTGCCACGCAAAAACTCTCTGTTGACGGGTATAGAAATAAAAGTGTCGGGCAAAGTTGCGGCAAGCTATGACTTTGACAGAGACGAAATTTTTGTCGGAGAAAACGTTGAATTTGTCTCCGTGCAAGGCGGTTATGAAATTACCGTACACGTGGGCGGAGAATATAACGTGATTTTTGTTGACGTAATCGAGCGAAAAGCCCGGATAACGAGCGCAGACTGTTCGTCGTCGGCAGATTGCACAACCATGTCTGAGATAACCAAAGCAGGCGACAGCATCATTTGTGTACCGCATCAATTGGTTGTGGCAGGACTGGGTGAAGAAGAAATCAAACCGCCTGTTTCGGGCTGACTGTCTATGTGTAGGCGTATTTTCGACTGAGTTTTCGATTGGCATAATGACAAGTAGCGGAACAGGTAGTATCATTCAGATATACAATAGGGGGAAATATGCAGAATAATCAAAACGTATCAGAAGAAATATCACAGTTTATCGATTTGGCCAAGAAAGGCAACGTAGACGCACAGTTAAAACTTGCCACTTGTTATTTTACAAATGACGACTATGAAAATGCAGTATATTGGTGGAATGAGAGCGCCAAGGCGGGGGACGCTGACGGACAGTATAATCTTGCTTGCTGCTATGCTCTTGGCAACGGCGTAAATCAGGACAAAACCAAAGCGATATATTGGTGCATCAAGTCGGCAGAGCAAGGCAACGATAACGCTCAGTTTGTTCTTGGGTATAGCTATTATGCCGGAGACGGCGTTGCAGTTGATTATGATAAAGCAAAATATTGGTGGAGCAAGTCTGCCAGACAAGGCAACGAAGACGCAAAAAATATGCTGAAAGAATATTTTGGAGTATGATAAATATCTTACTTGAACAAAACGCCCGCTATCAAGCGGGCGCTGTTTTTTTGACAGTATTTAGTACAATACTCGTTGTTTTAGTGAATTTTGATGATGTTTCTCGGACACTTTTCTACGCAGGTCATACAACCGGTGCATTTGTCGTAGTCGAATACAGGTAAGTTGTCCACCATAGTGATTGCACCGTGCGGACAACTTCTTGCACACATTCCGCAGGAAATACAACCTACTTTGCACACGCTCATCACTTCTTTGGCCTTGCAACGATTGTTGCACGCCACGTATACCTTGGCTTTTGCAGGGATACGGTCGATGACCATCTTAGGACATTTGCCTATGCAAGCTCCGCATGATATACAAATCGACTTGTCCACGTGCGCCACGCCGTCGCCGTCTATCTTGATTGCGCCGACAGGGCAGACCTTGACGCATGTTCCGCCGCCCAGACAAGAAGCGTTGCAGGCCTTGTCTCCACCCATAATAACGACCTGATTGATACAATCTTCATATCCAACGTAGTCGAATTTGTCCACGGCGTTGACTCCGCCGCCACAACGCACTACTGCTACGGTAGGCTCGTCGTCCGTCATCTCTATTCCTGCTATTTTGCAAATAATTTCCTTTTCTTCTTTGCTGGTAACTTTGCAGTCGCTTATACAAGCCTTTCCGCAAGCAAGCGACTGGGCAAAACCCGAACAGCCTGAGTGGCCGCAACCACCGCAGTTTGCGCCTGCAAGGTGGCTGAGAATAGCCGTAACCTTTTCATCTTCTTCGATATGGCACACTTTGGTTACTACAATTATGAGTATGCCGAACAAAATTGCCAGTCCTGCGATAATTCCCAGTACCATGCCTACTTTGCCCCATTGAATATCCGCACTTAATAAAACTATATTTTGCATAACTCACCTCAACCTATCGAAATCATATTGAAGATATAAAAAGCCATTGCCATAAAACTTGCCGCAATCATGGTGATAGGAAAGCCTTTGAGAGCGGGAGCGACGTCGAGCTTGTCGATTTTTTGTCTCAGTCCGCTCATCAGAACGATGGCAAGGGTAAAGCCTAAGCCTGCAAAGAAACCGTAACCTACGGCAACGCCGATATTCATAGATTCTATGCCCAGCAAAGACAGCATCTGAGCCTTGTCAATTACCAGTTCTGCCACACCAAGAACGGCGCAGTTGGTGGTAATGAGCGGCAGATACACGCCCATTGCGTTGTATAGCGAAGGCGAAAACTTTTTGATAAATCTCTCTATCATCTGCACAAGCGACGCTATGACAAAGATAAACACGATAATTTCTAGATATTCCAGTCCCAAAGGTACGAGTATGAACTGGTAGATAGGGTAGGTTATGAGACATGTAACCGTCATAACCAGCGTTACCGCCATGCCCATACCAAAAGCGCTGTTTGTCTGTTTCGATA
The DNA here is from genome assembly GCA_051883395.1 of Christensenellales bacterium. Lineage (GTDB taxonomy): Bacteria > Bacillota > Clostridia > Christensenellales > UBA3700 > HGM11368. The sequence continues at coordinate 11,826 of JBJETQ010000014.1, forward strand.
CGCCCAAGAACGGACATATACCCAAAAACTGTACGAGAATAAAGTTGTTGACGAATACCGCCATGATGATAATCATAAGGAAGTTTCCCATATCACTTTACCTCCTCTGTTTTTGTTTCGAGTTTTTCGCTTTTGCTTGCGTCGGGATATGCCGCATAAAACTCTTTGCGCTTTTTGCTGTTGTCTATTCGGGCAAACAGAGCGTTGAACAGGGCTATCATCACGCCGTAGGTGAAGAACGCACCTGCCGCAGAAGTAAAGAATTCTATACGGAACGACCACAATTCAACTCCAAATATGCTTCCGCTGCCAAGCACTTCTCTTATTATGCCGAGCAACGTCAATGCCCAAGTGAAGCCAAGTCCTGTAAACAAGCCGTCAGCCGCCGAATCGAGTACAGGGTTTTTGCTTGCAAAGGCTTCGGCTCTGCCTAAGATGACGCAGTTGACGACTATCAGCGGCAGATATACGCCGAGAGAGTCGTACAGGTCGGGTATAAATTTTTCCATTACCATTCTCACAACCGTAACAAACGTTGCGATAATCAGTACGAAAGAAGGTATGCGTACAGCGTCGGGAATGACTTTGCGCAACAACGAAATGAGAGTATTGCTGCATATCAGGATAAAGGTTACCGCCAGTCCCATGCCGATACCGTTCATTGCCGTAGTAGACAGGGCAAGGGTAGGACACGTGCCGAGTACAAGTCTAAGCGTAGGGTTGTTGCGGAACAATCCGTCCATGGCTATGCCTTTGAATTTATTGCCTTTCATTGTGCCACCTCCATATCGTTGCGTATAAAGTATAGAGCGCAGTTGACGGCTCTGTTGAAGGCGTTGGAAGAACGGGTTGCACCCGATGTAACGTTTTGCAGATTGCCTTCGCTTGCTACTTTGTCAAAATAATAGCCTTCCAGCAGTTTGTCGTCGTTGGTTGTGTAGTATTCGGTAAATGACGACTTGAAAGAAGACATCAGAGTCTGCTTTTCGTTGCCTGCGACGGTTACCTTGTCAAGTCCCGTAAACTGATTTTCCTGGAAGTTGGCAACTATCCACAGAGTAACGGTACCGCCTTTGTAACCTTCGGTACCTGTCGATTTGAACAGATAGTTTCCGTCGGACAGACGATATACCTTTTCTATTTTGCCGTATTCGTTGACGGCTTTTTCTTCGCTCACTTCGATTTCTTCGTATTCTACGACTTTGCCGTAAATCTTTTTGATTGCCTGCTGGGTGCGTTCTTCTTCGGAAACGTACAGTACGTCGTTGAGAATGGCAAGCACACCGCCGGCAATGAGCGCAATGCAGGTCAGTACGAGTATGCATTTGAATGCGTTTGATTTAAAAAACTGTTTTACCGTCATTTTTGCACCTCCTTATCCGCCTGTTTTTTACTTTTTATTGCCGCTACTTTTGCTTTTATTTTTTCAAGCAGGGTAGGAGCGCCGAAAATTCTCGGTCTGATATGTGCGTTGATGAGCGGCACAAAGAGATTCATCAGCAATATCGCAAATGATACTACTTCGATGCGAGTGTACTTTCTCAACAGAGCCGTTACTATACCAAGAGCTATATAATAAACGTATCTGCCCTTGTCGGTAAACGGCGACGTTACGTAGTCGGTAGCCATAAATATCGCACCTAAGAAAAGTCCGCCCGACAAGATAGATGGCAGGAAGTATGCAAAATCAAAACCGTTGAGCGCTACGCTCATCAATCCGGTTACGCCGATATATATGACAGGCCATTTCCAATTGATGACCTTGCGACATACCAGATATATTCCGCCTGCAAGCAGGGCGAGCTTACACGTTTCGCCAATGCAACCCGTTACGCCCGTTCCTAAAAACAGGTCAATGAGAGATATGCCCATATTGTCTACACCGTCGGACAGCATTGCGGTCAGCGGCGTTGCGCCAGAAGTTACGACAGAAGCGTCCGTAGCAACAATAGCGCCTATATTAGGAACAGCCCAACCGCTTATCATCACCGACTGAAATGCGATAAAGGCAAAGACTCTGCCCGTAATGGCAGGGTTGACGATATTTTTGCCTGTGCCGCCAAACAGCATCTTGACTACGACTATCATAAATATCGAAGATATGACAGGCACGTACCAAGGCACGTTGGAACTGAGACACATTCCGAGCAATATTCCGGATACCAGCGACGTAAAGTCAAAATTACGCAGAATTGCCTTGATGTTTTTGCGTAGTATCAGGTTGTAGACTATTTCGCTGCCCACTGCGCCAACGCAAGAAAGCGCAAGTATGAGCAGAGCCTTCCAGCCAAAATACACGCAACCCATTATGCAAGCCGGTAACAGAGCTATGCAGACGTCAAGCATAATGCCTTTGGTAGTTCTTGCTCCCCTTATGTGAGGAGAATCGGATACGTAAACTTTATTCATAATATTCTCCTTACTTCTTTCTGAGTTGTGATTTGCACAGCGTTATGCTTTGCAACAATGAGCGTCTGGCAGGGCAGACGTAAGCGCAACAGCCACATTCGATACAGTTGAGAACGCCACCGTATTTTGCAGCGCTCTGATAGTCGCCCGCCTGCGTATAAAAGTCGATTGACATAGGCAAAAGTTTCATTGGGCATACGCTTGCGCATCTTCCGCAACTGATACAAGGGGAAGGAGCGATAAAATCGGCTTGCGAGTCGTCGAGAGCAAGAATTCCGCTGTCGGTCTTGCGTGTATAATAGTCGGACGAAATCATTGTCGTACCCATCATAGGGCCGCCTGCAATGAGCGCCGCAAGATTGGTGTTGTCATACTTGCAATAATCGAGCAGATATTGGAAGTTGGTTCCGAATTTTACCAGCAGATTTTTAGGTTCTTTGACACATTCTCCCGACACGGTAAGCACTCTTTCGTACAACGGTTTGTTGAGTTCTACCGCTTCGTAAACAGCAAAGGCGGTGGCTATGTTCTGCACAACGCAACCTGCGTCGGCAGGCAACTTGCCGACAGGCACTTCACGTCCCGTACAACAGTAGATGAGATGCTTTTCCGAACCCATCGGGTATGCCTTTTTTAGAGTAACGATTGTCAGGTCGTCAAAGGCTTCAAACAATTCTATTGCCTTAGGCTTGTTGGCTTCTATACCCACGATAATTCTGCTTACGCCCAATGCCTTGGCAAGCAGCCTTATTCCGCTTACCAATTCCTGAGTTTTTTCTATCATGAGACGATAGTCGCAGGTGAGATACGGTTCACATTCGGCGCCGTTGATGACGAGTGTATCAACGGGAGAAGAAGGCGACAACTTGACGGCGGTAGGAAATCCTGCGCCACCCATGCCGACTATGCCTGCTTCTCTTATTCTTTCAATTATCGTGGCAGGCTCTCTGTCAGCCAGCGGTTCGAGACATACGCTGTCGTATTGACCGTCGTTTTCTACTACCACGTAGTCGCTGACCATGCCCCTTGGATTGGCACGTTTTTCTATACCGATGACCTTTCCGCTCACGCCGCAATATACGTTGGCGCTTATCATTCCTTCGGCTTTTCCGATAAGCTGTCCCTGCTTGACTTCGTCGCCAACCTGTACAACCGGTTGACACGGTTTGCCAATGTGCTGGCTCATACTTATCGAAAGTATCTGCGGTACGGGAGCCGTTTCGATATAAGCGTCGGCGGCATATTGCTTTTTGTCGGCTATATGAATACCACGCCTGAAATGCTTTCCTTTAATTGCTTTCAAAAGTTGTTTCCCCCTTATTATTTATATCCTTTTCCGACAATGAAGCGTCGGATATTGCCTTGTAATAGACCGAAACGGGAACGTAATGCAAAATGAAATATGCAGCCAATCCTACCGTCAGTCCGCTCAATACGCCCAGCAGAGCGAGATAGGGCGTGTATGACATCATAGCCGTTGAGCCGCTGACCATGCAAAATACAAGATTCTGCACTACATTGTGCAATACGGCTCCTACGACCGAAATGCTGGTAATCGATATTTTATCTATGCAAGTGCGCACCAGAATTGCGCTTACCGCCAGCGAAATAAATCCGGCAGGAAGGGCGTAAATCATAGCGGCAGGATTGCCCGTGATGATGTTGCCAAGTACGATTCTTACCGTGGCAATGACAAAAGCGTCGAAAGGAGAAAGTATAATCAATGAAATGAGAGTAAACAGATTGGCAAGACCAAGCTTTGCACCCGGCAAAAAGAGCGGCGGAAAAGCGTTTTCTATGACAAAGACTATCAAAGACGCCGCACTCAAAATTGCAATAAGCGCCAATCTGTAAGCGGTATTTGATTTTCTCACAATTTCTCTCCTATATTTTTAATTATAAAATTAAATATTTTCTTTGTCAATATCATTGTTGCCATCAAAGGCGCAAGTTATAGATATTTTTGTCTTGCGTCGTCGTAACGGATAAAAAGTGGTCGCATGCATAAATTATTGCAACGAAAAATAAAAAGTATGCGTTGGCAAATATCGCTATGCCAAAGTCGATTTACGTGCTATAATGATGCTATGAAAACTGTTTTTCTGGCAATCAATTCTCAATACGTTCACACCTTGCTTGCGCCGAGATATCTCAAAGCCAACAGCCCTTTGCCTGTGGAAATTGTCGAAACCAACGTCAACGTGCAACTGTCTTCCGTTTTTTCTCAGTTGTATCTCAAAAAGCCCGACGTGGTGGCGATAAGCTGTTATATCTTCAATATCGCTTTTGTGGACAGGCTCTTGCAAGATATAAGGCTGTATTTGCCTGACGTCAAGATAATATTGGGCGGATACGAAGCCGCTTTTGACGAAGAAAAGTACGTGGGCAAAGCCGACTATATTATCAAAGGCGAAGGCGATTTTGTTTTTGGAAGACTGTTGCAGGACATAGAGAGCGGAGAAGGCAGATTTTCTAAGATTATCGAAGCGGGACAGGTGAGCAATCTTGACGATATTGTCAGTCCTTACGACGACGAGTACGCCATGATGGGCGACAACAGAATTCTGTATATGGAGAGCAGCAGGGGCTGTCCTTTCAGATGCAGCTACTGCATGTCGGGCGGCACCAGACCGAGAACTTTTTCTTTGCAAAGAACCTTTGACGACTATCGCCGTCTTATGAAATACAATCCACGTCAAATCAAAATGGTTGACCGCACCTTCAATTTTGACGTCAAAAGAGCGACGAAAATTTTTGATTGGCTGATAGACAATTACGGGGAGAGCAATACGAATTTTCACTTCGAGATGGCGCCCGAACTTTTTGACGACGAGATGTTTGAAGTATTGTCAAGAGCAAAAAAAGGACTGTTTCAGTTTGAGATAGGAGTGCAGTCATTCAACAAGTCAACGCTGTCGGCGGTGGGAAGATGCGCCGACGTAGATAAGATTGCCGCCAATCTTGCCAGATTGAAAAAGATGGGCAATATCCATATACACACCGACCTGATTGCAGGTTTGCCACACGAAGATTACGACAGCTTTGTGCGTGGGTTTGACAGACTGTTCGTTATGGGCGGAGATTGTCTGCAACTTGGCTTTCTCAAAGTTCTCAAAGGCTCTCGTCTCCAAAAGGACAGCGACGGATACGTTATCGGTAGTCTGCCGCCTTACGAAATAGTATCTTCACCGTGTCTGAGCTTTGACGACGTGCTGGCTCTCAAAACATGCGAGAGCGCATTGGAAAGGTATCACAATAGCGGAAGATTTGCGACCTGTATCGACTTTTTGGTGCCAAAATACTATTCTCCTTACGCATTTTTTTACGGGCTGGGAGAATATATTGCCGCCCGACGTGGCGACCGGGTAGCCATATCCGCACCTGCCCAATGCGACCTTTTGTGGCAATACGTGGCAGATAATTTGCCGTCGAATCTTGCCGACGAACAAGCTAAATACGACTTTATGCAACGGCTTGAAGAATGTATTCAAACCGACTATAAACGTTGCGGCAACGCCCGAAGCTGGCACCGCCACGATAACAAAAACTGAGCCGAAAAGCTCTTTTTTTATTAAAATTTTTTTTATTTTCCCTAGTAAAATAGTCACTTTCGCAAACAAATGTTTACAAGCTGTGTCCATAAAATTTGTATTATGGTCAGAATGTTTGTTATAATTAATAAAAACAAATAAGGGGGTAAAAATGCTTAATGAAAAATTTGGTAGCAAAAATGAGTTTTTTGGAACAATACTCACGTCAAATGATATCGATGACGATATCAAAAATCGCTTAATGCGAATGTTATTAAAAGAGGAGGGGGACATAAAATCAATTGAAGAATTGGTAAAAGCAAAAATTAAATCGAAGCACAAAGACGAAAAGCAAATTTTAGCAAGCAATCTCTTGACAAGCATATTGAATAACGACTATGAAGACGTAGAATCAATCTTAGACGATTATGACTCTATAGATAATCTTCAAGACGGACAATCGATATGCTTGTTTTATCGAGATAAATTCCCACAAGGCTATAATTTGTTGAACGAAATTTTGGAACATATTGCAACTTGTAATAAAATGCAGTATAATTCATGTAAAGAAAAACTTTGCAACAAACACAATTTGCTAAATATTATCAAAGATTTGCAAGCCGTATGCGATACGGAAGAATATATGGAAGATCCGTGCGGAGTAGACCATATATGTGAAATTCCCGTAGTTGACGGCTTGCCCGTAGGAGCATACGCTTTAGGTGGCAATTGGTTTAAGAGTATAGGAAGCAAGATACGCAATTCTTATAACAAGACCAAAGAGAGATTAGGGGATTTTGCCAATGAGACTAAAGAAAAATTAGGAATTTTTGGTGATGAGACTCGACAAAACGTAAAGGAGTTATCAAGCAAAGCAAAAGAAAGGTTACAAGACTTTGGAAGTAAAATATCTAGTGGATTTCAAAATTTCGGCAACAATATCAAGTCTGGTTTAGAACAAACCAAAGAAAAAGTCAAATCGGGGGTAGAAGATGCAAAGGATAACGCAAGCGACTTTTTCAACAACGACAAAAACGGTATTGAAGAGTGGAAAACGACCTTGCAACCGACTAATAAAGAAGACGATTCTGCTTTGAAAACGCTTTGAAAAGATTGCTGACGAGGTGCGCAATAATCCTAATGGCTCTATTATGAGCAAGGTATTGAATAAAACAGGAGAATTATACGATAGAGTAAACGATAAGACTAAAGAGTTGTCCCGAAAACTTAACGAAAAGATTAGAGAAAAAGCCACGGAATACGCTGACAGTCATGAAAAAGGTAAGTTCTTGACCAATTTGGCAGAAGATATCTCTAACTATGACAAGAACAATGATAATCCCGATAAAGTCAGGGATGCGCATTATATACAAGGCTACAAAGGCGACAACGTTATCAAAGAAAAACTTGGTATGACGTTTGGAATAGGTGATATGATATTTTATGACTTACGCAATGATAAAAGGGTATTAGATAATAGAAGGGACACCCTTGATCATGAGTATGGACATAATAGACAATACGACAATATTGGATTCGTAAATTATTTGCTTGACGTTGCATTTCCGTCTATGAATGGATGGCTAAAAAATGTTCGTGGCGAATTGGTTGACAAAAATGGTAATAGTTTGAATTATTATACCGATCAGCCGTGGGAAAACGGGCAAACAAACTTGGCGGGGTAGAGCCTGAATCAAATAATATTGGGAAAAGCAATATTGGTTATGATAGAAATAAAGCCGTTGTCGGTGACAAACAAGATATTCTTATTCCACGATACAGAAAAAAGAAATTGTTACAGTGGCTAGATAATCTAAATTAAAAGTATAAATGGGAGATGATTATGAAGAAAAATATAAAAGTCATAGCGATATTGCTTGTATTGGCGGCAGTATTGTGTGTTTTCGCAACAGGTTGCGATCCAGAATATATAAATAAAATATTGGTTGAGACTTCAATGAGTTGTTTGTTCAATCATTCAATGTATTTTGATTTGTCAAATATAATTGACGAGGATGGTTATGGTAGAGTATTGGTATCGACGTATGATTTGGTTGAAGACAATGAATTTACGTATTCAGATACTCTGATATATTATGCTATATATTTGGCGAGTGAACATTATATTTTTTATAAGCATCTCCCTAAAGTATATTATTTCGTTGCCTATGAAGACAACGTGGATAGCGAAGAGTTTGGGCAATTTTTGAGCGACAATCATTGGGGCGAAGAACTGTCCGCTACGATAGACCAATACGTGTCTTTCGGCTATCCTTATCACTTGATGGATAGAGAGCTGCTCGATACTCACGAGGGTTTCAAATATAGCGAATACGTCGGCGGAGCATACGACTACGTCAAGCAAAATATCTGTGCCGACATAGTTGAGCTCAACACTATCCCAAGTTACAAGGATTACAAGTTGATGAGCGCCTATATCAACAACGAAGACGGCAATCTCTACGTTGTGATTAGCGACTGCAACGACCTTGACAATATCACGTATTCCAATCATCTCATCAGGTACGAGCATTTTCGAGAAGATTTGGAGAGTATTAAGGAGACAGTCGATTGGGTCAACGAATGTAAGATTTTTGACAAGGATTGGAATTGCGTCTACGAACAATGTATGGATGCGATAAATATATATTAGTTGAGATAGTTGTATGGCTTGAGAAGGTAAACGATTGAGAAAGAAATTGATAACGTAGTCGAAAAAGACGTATATGACAGAGTGATGATATCCACGGACAATATTGCAAACTCAATCAAAATTATTCAAAATAGACACAAATAGCTTTCCCCACGCAAGACGTGGGGATTTTTTTTGCAATTTTTTTTGAAAACCGTTGACAAGTAACGAATGACGGAATATACTATCAATAGTTGAACAATTATTCAATCGTTTGTCAAAACGAAAAGGAAGGAAAAGATGGATATTTTTAATGAAGAAGAAGTATGTCAATGCTCTCACGTGCATGACGAAGCAGTAGCCAACGCTTCTAGCCACATGCCGAGCGAAGACGAACTATATGAAGTATCGGAGTTGTTTAAGGTATTCGGCGACAGTACCAGAGTCAGAATATTGGCAGGTTTGTTCAGTCAGGAGATGTGCGTATGCGATATAGCGTCGTTGCTGGGTATGACCAAGTCGGCTATTTCGCATCAGTTGAGAGTACTCAGACAGACAAAACTCGTCAAGAGCAGAAAGAGCGGAAAGGAAGTATTTTATAGCCTTGCCGACGACCATATCAAGAGCATTTTTGCCCTTGCAATCGAACATATCAACGAATAAAAACTTAGTAAAGGAGACTTAGTTATGAAAAAAGTTTATAAGGTACAAAATCTTTGTTGCGGAAATTGCGCTAGAAAAATCGAAGAAAAGATAGCCGCTCTTGACGGCGTGCAGGAGTGCAGACTCAACTTTATGACTCTGCGTCTCACCATTGTCAGCGATGACGGCAAAGAAGAAGACGTTTTGCAACAGGCCAAAAAAATTGCCAAAAAGATAGAACCGGAGTGTGAGATAGTATGACAAGCGAGCGCAAAAGGCTCATTCGTACAATAGTTGCCATCATTTTGCTTGCCGTTATGATGACGGTCAGCTATTTTGTCGTCGTCAACAAGATAGTCGAAGCAATTTGCTTTCTCGTAATATATCTGCTCGTAGGAGCAGACGTGGTTTTAAGAGCCGTCAAAGGAATTTTCAGGGGACAATTTCTTGACGAAAACTTTTTGATGACGGTAGCCACGATAGGAGCTTTTATCATAGGTGAATACGCCGAAGCGGTAGCCGTAATGGCTTTTTATCAGATAGGGGAGTATTTTCAGGACAAAGCCGTGGGCAAGGCAAGGGGGTCGATAGGCGACCTTGTTGCCGTGCAGAGCAATACCGCTACGCTTGTCAAAGACGGACAATATATCACCATCGACAGCGAAGACGTACAGATAGGCGATTTGTTGCTGGTTCGCAAGGGAGAAGCGGTGCCTGTTGACGGCATTTTGCAGGACGCATACGCCAGTCTCGATTGCAAGGCTCTGACGGGAGAAAGTGTGCCTGCCGACCTTGAAACTGGTGCGGAAGTGCTGAGCGGCAGCGTAAACGTAGGCGAAGCTTTTGTAATGAAAGCCACCAGATTGTTTGAGAACAGCACCGTTGCAAAAATTTTGGAACTGGTAGAAAACGCTTCGGACAAAAAAGCCAAGACGGAAAAGTTTATATCCCGATTTGCAAGAATTTACACCCCGGTAGTAGTGGGGCTTGCTGCGCTGATAGCAGTTATACCGCCGTTATTTGACGGTCAATGGAACAACTGGATAATAAGGGGACTGACCTTTTTGACGGTGTCGTGTCCTTGTGCGCTCGTCATATCCATACCGCTGACGTTTTTTGCCGGCATAGGAGCATGTTCTTCTTGCGGAGTGCTTGTCAAAGGCAGCAACGTGCTGGAAACTCTCAACAAAGTGCAGGTGATGGTGTGCGACAAAACAGGCACTCTCACCACGGGTGAATTTGCCGTTACGGCAATCGAGCCGCAAAGCGACGCAGAACGCATACTTGCTCTGGCAGGACAGATTGAGAGCAAGAGCAATCACGCTATTGCAAGGGCTATTACCAAGGCGAGCGGACAGACGTCTTGCGACTGGCAAGTGGAAGAAGTGGCAGGCAAAGGAATGATAGCTACCAAGGACGGTTCGGTGGCGTTGGTGGGCAAGTTGACGCTGCTTGCGTCGCACGGAGTATCCGACCTGCCTGATAGCGACAACGTGGGAGAGATTTTTGTGGCGCTTGACGGCAAATATCTTGGCAAAATCGTCGTCAAGGACTCTGTCAAATCAAATGCCAGAGAGTTTGTAAATTCGCTGCACGCTCAGAATATACCGACAATAATGCTGACGGGAGACGGAGAGTCTGCCGCCAGACAAGTGGCGGCAGAAGTGGGCGTGGACGACTGTAAGTACGGTCTGCTTCCTGCTCAGAAAGTGGAAGAAATGGAAAGAATTGCAGGCGAAGGTAAGGTTGTGGCATTTGTCGGGGACGGCATCAACGACGCTCCTTCGCTCATGAGAGCAGACGTGGGTATTGCAATGGGCGGAATTGGCAGCGACAGCGCAATAGAGAGCAGCGACGTTGTGCTTGTCAAGGACGACCTTTCCGCAATAATCAAAGCCAAAAAGATATCTCATAAGGTTTCGGCTATTGCTGTGCAGAACATAGTATTCGCTCTGGCTGTCAAGGTGTTGGCGCTGATTTTGTCGGCTCTGGGATTGGTAGGTATGTGGATTGCCGTAATCGCCGACGTCGGAGTGGCGTTGGTGGCTATTGCCAACGCAATGAGAGCGGGAAGAATATAGCCGAGAAAACAGCAAACTTATAACTTTGCGTCGGGCGGAATTGCGTCCGACGCTTTTGCATTTTTTTGCATAACGGTTGATTTTTTTATATTTTTACGCTTTATAAAACGAAGTTGAGAAATTTTGTAGAGTATTTTTGGGAATTTTGCGCTTATTTGTAACAATAGCCTTGACTTTTGTTTGTATTTAAATTAATATATTATGTAAGTAAATTGTGGAGTAAATATGAAAATCAACGGTTCTCAACTTATCGTAGAAGCACTTATCGAACAGGGAGTAGATACTATTTTCGGTTATCCAGGCGGTTCGGTACTCAATATCTACGACGCTTTGTATCTCAACAGGGAGCGTATCACCCACGTTATCACCGCTCACGAGCAGGGTGCGGCTCATGCCGCCGACGGCTATGCCAGAGCGACGGGCAAAGTGGGCGTGTGTCTCGCTACGTCGGGACCGGGCGCAACCAATCTCGTTACAGGTATTGCTACCGCATATATGGACAGCGTGCCAATGGTGGCCATTACAGGCAACGTAGGTCAGAGCCTTATCGGTCTCGATTCTTTTCAGGAAGTTTATATCGCAGGCATAGTTATGCCTATTACCAAGCATAGTTTTGTCGTCAGAAACGTAGACGAGTTGCACGAGACTTTGAGAGAAGCCTTTCGTATTGCAATGAGCGGAAGACCAGGACCTGTGCTTGTAGATATTCCTAAGGATATTACTGCGGCTATGACGGAATATACGCCTAAGCCTAAGGTGGAACCAACACCTGTTGCCAAGCCTGACAGCGCTGCCATACAGGAAGCCGTCCGTCTCATCAATCAAGCCAAAAAACCGGCAATTTTGTTTGGCGGCGGAGTAGGTATCAGCGGTGCGCAGGACGAGCTTTTGCAACTTATCGACAAAGCAGAGATACCTGCCTGTCATACGCTTATGGCTGCCGGTGTTATCGGTTACGGCGAAAGACTCAATCTCGGTCTTGTAGGTATGCACGGCTCTATGTCAGCAGGCAGAACTCTTGCCAACGCCGATCTGGTAATCGCTATCGGCACGAGATTCAGCGACAGAGTGGCAACCGATAAAGAGCATTTTGCCACCAAAGCCAAGATTATACATATAGATATCGACGCTGCGGAAATCAACAAAAACGTCCCTTGCGACTGTGCAGTAATCGGCGACGTAAAAGACGCACTTCAAGCTATGATTCCTATGATTGAGCAGGCTCAACATAAAGATTGGCTTGCCGAGATAGAAGAATGGAAGAAATCCGATTACAAACCAAAGGATATTCCGGGCGTTTTGCGTCCGCATCAGGTTATGGAAGAAATCAACGACGCTATCGGCGACGACGGCATTGTGGTAACCGACGTAGGACAACACCAGATGTGGGCTGCTCAATACGGCAAGAGAGTTAAACCACGTTCTTTCCTTACTTCCGGCGGTCTGGGAACTATGGGATACGGCTACGGTGCGGCAATAGGAGCTCAATATGCCTTTGCCGGTCGCAAAGTCGTTCTTTGTACGGGCGACGGATGTTTCCACATGAATCTCAACGAACTTTGCACGAGCGTAAAATACAATTTGCCTATTGTTACCGTCATATTCAACAATCAGGTTTTGGGTATGGTAAGACAATGGCAGACGCAGTTTTACGGCAAAAGATATTCGTCCACGACGCTCGAAAGAGCGACCGACTACGTTGCGCTTGCACAAGCTTTCGGTGCGGTAGGTTTCAGAGTAACCACGGCACAGGAATTGCGTGAAGCGCTTGACAAGGCTTTTGCTTGCAACAGACCTTGCGTTATCGACGCAGTAATTGACAGGGACGAAAAGGTTTTGCCTATGATTCCTGCGGGAAAGACCATAGACGAAATAATAATGTAATCAATATAGCATTTATTGGAGGATAAATAAATGATTAAAAAGTATTATGATGCAGATTGTGATCTCAAAGTGCTTGACGGAAAAACCGTTGCCGTAATCGGTTTCGGTTCTCAAGGACACGCACACGCAATGAACCTTGCGGAAAGCGGCGTAAACGTAGTTGTTGGTTTGCGTCCGGGCAGCAAACACGAAGAAAAAGCCAAGAAAGCAGGACTCAAAGTTATGCCTGTTTCCGAAGCTGCTAAGGCAGGCGACCTTGTTATGATGCTCGTTCCTGACGAATTGTGCGCTGATATTTACAACGAGCAGGTTGCTCCTTATATGAAAGACGGCGACGTTCTTATGTTCGCACACGGTCTTTCCATTCACTTCAATCTTATCAAACCGGCAGCAAACATCGACGTAATCATGGTTGCTCCTAAGGGTCCTGGTCATACCGTAAGAAGCCAGTACGTAGAAGGCAGGGGCGTTCCTTCCCTTATCGCTATCCAACAAGACTATACCGGCAAGGCAAAAGATTACGCTTTGGCTTATGCTAGCGGAATCGGCGCAGGCAGAGCAGGTATTTTGGAAACCACGTTCAGAGAAGAAACCGAAACCGACCTTTTCGGCGAACAGGCAGTTCTTTGCGGCGGCGTAACCGAATTGATGAAAGCTGGTTTCGACACCTTGGTAGAAGCAGGATATGCGCCTGAAATGGCTTACTTTGAATGTATCCACGAGATGAAACTCATCGTAGACCTTATCAACAGCGGCGGCTTTGGCAAGATGAGATATTCCATCTCCAACACCGCAGAATACGGCGACTATCGTACGGGCAAAAGACTTATAACCGAAGAAACCCGTAAAGAGATGAAACAGGTTCTTAAAGAAATTCAGGACGGTACTTTCGTAAGCGAATGGATGACCGAAAACAAGAGCGGCAGATGCGCTCACTTCCTTGCTACTCGTCGTCTCGAAGCAGAACATCCGCTCGAAAAAGTAGGCGCAGAATTGCGTGAAATGATGAGCTGGCTCAAAAAATAAACTTATCGTTCAGGTCGCCTTGAAAGGCGACCTGTCCAACAGGGCGTTTTCGCTCGTATATCAACAAAAATTGGTCGGACACAATGCTTTTTGACGGGCTTGTGTTTTTGCATTTTTGACAAAAGGAGTTATTATGACACTAAGAAGCAGATATTTGACATCAGGTGCGGAAACTGCGCCACAGCGTTCGTTGCTGTATGCCTGCGGCTTTACCAAAGAAGAACTTGAAAAACCTTTGATTGGCGTCGTTTCGGCGCACAGCGACATTGTTCCGGGACATATCAATCTCGATAAGATTACCGAAGCAGTCAAGGCGGGCGTTAGACTTGCAGGCGGTACGCCTGTTATGGTACCGTCTATCGGAGTGTGCGACGGTATAGCTATGGGACATATAGGTATGAAATACAGCCTTGCTTCGAGAGAACTCATTGCCGACAGCGT
>JBJETQ010000015.1:0-5841 GCA_051883395.1 Christensenellales bacterium
CAACGTTGCTTGCCAATCTACCCAATACCATATCCGTAGCATCTACGACATACCAGTTTCTTTTAACTTCTTCAGCTTTTGCCATATATGTCTTCATGGTCTTTCCTCCATCTAAAATTTTACTTGGCGTGTATCTCCAAGGGGCTAGTTCTTTGACACACATACAAATGCTCATTGATTTTATTAAAAATTTTACAAAAAGTCAAACGTTTTTGAGATATTTTTGAAACTTTATATTATATTTTACTCAAAATCTTTATATTCGACGCTTTCAAGGTACAGTCCTTTGCCTTCCAGCGTCTTTCCTGCCGCACTTCTTCTTTTTGCCATCAGTATATCCTGCACCTGCTCGGGAGTAAACCTTCCCCTGCCGACGTCTATGAGCGTGCCTGCGATATTGCGTACCATATTGTGCAAAAATCCGTTGCCTTTTACCACCACGTCGACTATGCCCTTATTTTCGTCGTATTCTATATGCAAATCATATATGGTCCGCACGGTATTTTCTTTGTCTTTGTCAGTAAGCATAAAGCTTCTGAAATCATGCTCTCCTATCAGATACTTACATGCCTGTTTCATCTTGTCTATATCAAGGTCATAAAAACAGATATGAAAATATCTTCTTTCGATAGGTCTATGAATTTTGGACAAAATAATGCGATAGCGATAGGTCTTGGAAATTGCGTCGAAACGGGCATGGAAGTCGTCTCTCACTCTGCGACAAGAGACGATTGCTATGTCGTGCGGAAGCAAAGTGTTGACGCTGTAACCGAAGTTGTCGCAATCTATCTCAATCGGGCTGTCGAAATGCGCAACCTGTCCCAAAGCATGCACGCCTGCGTCGGTTCTGCCGCTGGCTACAATCTCGGTAGGTCGGTTGAGTTTTGTGGAGATTGCTTCTTCTATCTTCTGCTCAACGGTAGGCAGTCCTTCCTGTCGTTGAAACCCGTAATATGCTTCTCCGTCGTAACATATCGTAATAACGTATCTAGCCATCAGCCTGCAATTCCCCTTATGAGTTGAGCTATCAAGCTGTCAAACCCGACCAAAATTCCTTCTCCGCCAATCAGATATTTGTCAAGCATAATAACCGTAAACAACGCTGCGATTATCAGCAACCCAACCAAATCTCTGCCTGCAAATTTGAGAACTTTCATCTTGGTTCGGTTAGGCGAAGCGTTGTAACATCTGCTGTCAAGTGCGTCGGCAAGCTCGTCGGCTCGTCTGAATGCGCTGACAAACAAAGGTATAAGGACAGGCAACATAGCCTTTATTTTCTGCACAAAATTTCCCGTATCGAGATTGGCTCCACGAGCCTTTTGTGCCATCATAATTTTGTCTGTTTCTTCTATAAGACCAGGTATAAATCTCAATGCAATACTCATAATGATTGCAAGGTCGTGTACAGGCACTTTTATATAGGTCAACGGTTTGAGCAAACTTTCGATTGCGTCGGTGAGCGCCGTAGGTGTAGTAGTAAACGTCAACAGCGACGTACCCATAACCAGCAACGACAGTCTGAGCATCATTTTGACAGCAAAATTGATACCTTGGTCGGTAATTCTTATTATCCACCATTCGACAAGCACGTTGCCTTGCTTATAGAATAAGACGTTGATGATAGCCGTAAAAAACAGAATAAACAAAATTGCCTTGACCGACTTAAACAAAAGTCTGAGCGGAATTTTTGCAAGCAAAACCACGCCTACCAAAAACATAAATACGGCAAGATACATTGTATATGACACTACGAAAAATATGCCTATCATATACAGCAGACTAAAAATTATTTTTGCTCTTGCGTCCAGTCGATGTATGACGGAATCAGCAGGATAATATTGACCGAAAGTTACGTCTTTCATATCTTCCCACCTCCGTCAATTTGCTCTGCTTTATCGTCATTTTTGTCGATATGTTTCGAGTTATATGCTTTCAGGATAGCTTTTTCAAGGTCGTTTTCATTGACTATTTCGCCACCCAGTTCTATGCCTTTGCAAGCCAGGTCGTTTTTAATTTTTACCGCTGTCGGAATATCCAGCCCCATGGCGGTCAATTCGTCCTGTTTTTCAAACAACTGAGCCATAGGAATATCGTAAGCAATCTTAGAATCGTTGAACACCACTATCCTGTCTGCAAAGCGAGTAATCTCGTCAATATCGTGCGATATTACGACAATCGTCGGACAAACGTCCTTTTTCAATCGGGTGATAAGATTGAGAATCTGCTCTTTTCCATATGGGTCCAGACCTGCCGAAGGCTCGTCGAGTATAAGTACCTTTGGACGCATAGCAATAATGCCGGCGATGGCGACTCTGCGCTTTTGTCCGCCCGACAATTCAAAAGGCGCTCTGTCCTTGACTTTTTCGTAGTCAAGTCCCACCAGTTCTATGGCTTCTTTTACTCTTTCTTTTATCTGCGCTTCGTCCAGTCCCAGATTTTTTGGTCCGAACGCCACGTCCTTATATACTGTTTCTTCAAAAAGCTGATATTCGGGATATTGAAATACCATACCGACCGACCCCCTGAGTTTTCTCAGGTCAGGCTTAGGTTTTTTTGCATTGGTAAGCACAATATCAAATACTTGCACCTGTCCGATCTGCGGTTTGATAAGTCCGTTGAGATGCTGAATAAAGGTAGATTTTCCGCTGCCCGTATGACCTACAATGCCCACAAAATCGCCTTCGTTGATGACGAGATTGATGTCTTCAAGAGCCTTTTTCTGATAGGCAGTACCGCTACTGTAAGTAAAGGAAAGATTTTTTACAACAATCGACATAATTCCTCCACCAACTCTTCTTTTGTAGTTACGTTCGTATCAATCGGCATACCCTGATTGGCAAGTCTGACCGCTAGTGCGGTAACGGGCGGTACGGATAACTTGATAGTTTGCAGATATTCGTGCTTTGCAAAAACTTCCTTAGGAGTACCGTCAAGCACGATTTGTCCTTCGTTCATCACAACCAATCTGTCTGCGTCCAGAGCTTCGTCCATATAGTGCGTAATATTGATGACGGTGATGCCTTCCTGTCGGTTGAGTTCTTTGGCAACCTGCATAACTTCCTTTCTTCCCCTTGGGTCGAGCATGGCAGTCGATTCGTCAAGTACCAACACTTTCGGTTTGATTGCCAGAATACCGGCTATTGCAAGTCTTTGTTTTTGTCCGCCGCTCATCTTAAAAGGCGTGCCTTTTTTGTGTTCCGACATTCCTACCTTGGACAATGCCCAGTCCACCCTTTCAATAATTTCTTCTCTCGGAACGCCCAGATTTTCCGGTCCAAAGGCAATATCGTCTTCCACTATCGACGCAATCATCTGATTGTCGGGATTTTGAAAAACCATACCAACGTTTTTTCTTATTTCGTAGATATTGTCGCTTTTGGCGGTGTCCATTCCGTAAATTCTGACGGTGCCGCCTGTTGGCAGCAGCAAGCCGTTGAGAAGTTTTGCAAGCGTACTTTTGCCGCTGCCGTTATGTCCAACGAGCGCAACAAAGCTGCCTTCCTCAATACTCAAAGACACGTTTTTGACGGCCTCTACTCTATCACGGGAAGACGCATTGTAAGTATAAGATACGTTTTGCAATTCGATAATCGGCATATACACCCACCAAAATTTTTCCAATATATTCTAACACAATTTTTTGCTTATTTCAACATAATTGTATCCATATCTTGGATTTGCTATGTAATATTTATTTTTTATAATAAATACGTTTTAGGTTTGACTAAACGCCGATTGTATATTATAATAGTTAAGGTTAAACGAAATTAACACTATATTTTTATACTTTTTACGGAGGTACTATATGGGCAAAAAAATGACTATCGACGGTAATACGGCTGCCGCTCATATCGCTTATGCTTTCAGCGAAGTTGCGGCTATATATCCTATTACCCCGTCTTCCCCTATGGCAGAAAACTGCGATGAGTGGGCAAACCAGGGCAGAAAAAACCTTTTTGGTCAGGTATTGAAATTGGCAGAAATGGAATCTGAGGCAGGTGCTGCCGGCGCCGTTCACGGCTCTTTGATGGCAGGTGCGTTGACTTCCACGTTTACGGCAAGCCAAGGCTTGTTGCTTATGATTCCTAATATGTACAAAATAGCAGGAGAATTGACTCCTTGCGTATTCCACGTAAGCGCAAGAGCTCTTGCATACCACGCACTCAATATCTTTGGAGATCACAGCGACGTTATGGCATGTCGTCAGACGGGATTTGCAATGCTCTGCTCCAACTCTGTACAAGAAGTTATGGACTTGGCTTTGGTAGCGCATTTTGCAACGCTCAAATCAAGAGTTCCGTTCTTGCACTTCTTCGACGGTTTCCGTACTTCGCACGAAGTATCAAAGATAGAAATGATAGATTATGCGGATATTTTGCCAACCTTCAACAGCAAATACGCTCAATACGTAGCCGAATTCAAACAGCGTGCTCTCAATCCTGAACACCCTACTCAAAAAGGTACGGCTCAGAACCCTGATATTTACTTCCAGAACAGAGAAGCTTGCAATACTTATTACAACAACGTTCCTGCTATCGTAGAAGAAGCAATGCAGGACGTACAAAAGATTACCGGACGCAGCTACAATCTTTACGATTACTATGGAGCTCCAGATGCAGAAGACGTAATCGTCGTTATGGGTAGCGGTGCAGAAACAATCAGCGAAACAGTTGATTATCTCAACGCAAGAGGAGCAAAAGTCGGCGTAATCAAAGTAAGACTTTTCAGACCTTTTGCAGTAGACAAGTTTGCTGCGGCAATTCCTGCTTCCGTCAAGAACATCACCGTTCTCGACAGAGTAAAAGAATGCGGCAGCGCAGGCGAACCACTCTATCTCGACGTTGTTGCCGCAATAGCGGAAGCTAAGAGAAACATCAACGTAGTAGGCGGAAGATTTGGTCTCGGCAGCAAAGAATTTACTCCTTCTATGGTCAACGCTATCTACCAAAATATGGCAAGCGGAACTCCAAAAAATCACTTTACCGTTGGTATCGTAGACGACGTAACGGGTACGTCTTTGGATGTCAAAGACAACATAGACGCATCACCTGCCGACGCTATCAGCTGCCAATTCTACGGACTTGGTTCTGACGGTACCGTAGGTAGCAACAAAAACTCTATCAAAATTATCGGCGACTACACCGAAAAATATGCTCAGGCATATTTTGCATACGACTCCAAGAAGTCAGGCGGTCTGACTGTTTCTCATCTCAGATTCGGCGACACTCCTATCAGAAGCGCATATCTTATCGACCATGCTGACTTCGTGGCTTGCCACAATTCTTCTTACGTCATCAAATACGATATGATTTCTTCTCTCAAAGACGGCGGTACCTTCCTGCTCAACAGCCCATGGACGGTAGAAGAAATGGAAGAAAAACTTCCTGCTTCAATGAAACGCCTTATTGCAAGAAAGAATATCAAATTCTACAATATCGACGCTATCAAGGTCGTAAGCGAGATTGGACTTGGCAACCGTATATCTACCGCAATGCAGGCTTGTTTCTTCAAATTGTCGGGAGTAATCGATTATGCGGAAGCAGAAAAGCATATGAAAGAGTTTGTTGTAAAATCTTTCTCCAAGAAGGGTGAAAAGGTTGTCAACCAGAACTTTGCCGCTATCGACAACGCAATCAACAATATAGTAGAAATCAAATATCCACAGTCTTGGGCAGACGCTACTACCGGCGCAACGGCAGCCAAAGTAACCGACGACAAGTATTTCAACGAAATTATCGAACCTATCCTTGCTCAGGAAGGCAACAAGCTCCCTGTATCGGCATTTATGCCTAACGCAGACGGTTGCGTGCCTACCGCTACCACCCAATTCGAAAAGCGTGG
>JBJETQ010000016.1:0-33973 GCA_051883395.1 Christensenellales bacterium
ACTACTCGATATTTTTATTACCTTTTTGGGTGATACAGATTTTCAACTGCAAGACGTGTCAAACCGATTGTCAGACGTGTCAATTTATAAAAAACGGAGCGACTTTTCTGTCGCTCCGCAATGATTGGTGATTAACTTGCGATTGATGATTAAATCTTGTTTTGTGGAATATCAGGCAACGTTTCAAATCCCCTTTGCAAATCTTCGTCGGTAGGAATGTAATCTGACATTGTGCCGTCGAGATAAGAAGAATATGCCGTCATATCGAAATATCCCGTACCTGTCAAGCCAAAGAGAATCTTCTTCTTTTCGCCCGTTTCTTTGCATTTGATAGCTTCGTCCATTGCCACTTTGATTGCGTGAGACGACTCAGGAGCAGGCAATGTTCCTTCGCATTTTGCAAAGAAGGTTGCCGCCTTGAATACTTCCGTCTGCTCTACGCTCGTTGCTCTGAGATAGCCGTCGTGATAGAGTTTGGATACGATAGGACTCATGCCGTGATATCTCAAACCTCCAGCATGGTTTGGAGAAGGCATAAATCCGTTGCCGAGTGTGTACATTCTGAGCAGCGGCGTAATTTTACCAGTATCGCCAAAGTCGTATGCATATCTGCCCCTTGTAAGAGAAGGACAAGATGCAGGTTCTACCGCAACAAAGTCAATATTGTTTTTACCTTCGATTTTGTCAGCCATAAACGGAGCTATAAGACCGCCAAGGTTGGAGCCGCCGCCTGCGCAACCGATAATGATGTCGGGTTGAACGCCGATTTTGTCCATAGCTGCTTTGGCTTCCATACCCACGATAGACTGATGCAAAAGTACGTGGTCAAGCACGCTGCCAAGTACGTATCTGCAATTAGGCGTGGTGGTTGCAACTTCTATTGCTTCGCTGATTGCGCAACCCAAAGAGCCGCTGGTATCAGGATTTTCTGCGAGAATCTTTCTTCCTATCTCAGTAGTATCGGAAGGTGAAGGAACGACTCTTGCGCCATATGTCTGTATTACAGCCTTGCGGTGTGGTTTTTGGTTGGCGGAACACTTTACCATAAATACGCTAAGGTCAAGTCCGTAAAAACCGCAAGCCATTGACAGAGCCGTACCCCATTGTCCTGCACCCGTCTCGGTAGTGAGATGAGTCAGACCTTGTTGTTTTGCATAATACGTCTGAGCTACTGCGCTGTTGAGTTTGTGAGAACCCGACGTGTTCTGACCTTCAAACTTGTAGTAAATTTCTGCCGGAGTGCCGAGAGCTTTTTCGAGATGATATGCTCTGACAAGCGGAGAAGGTCTGTACAGTTTGAGAAACTCCTGAATTTCTTCCGGAATAGGAATAAGTCTGTCGGTAGTGTTGAGTTCCTGCTTTACCAATTCGTCGCAAAATACGTGTCTGAGATCTTCTGCGGTGCAAGGTTGGAGCGTTGCGGGATTGAGAAACGGATCGTGTTGCTCTTTCATCACCGCTTTGAGATTGAACCAATATTTTGGCATCTCCTCTTCGGTAAGATATGTCTTGTAAGGTATTTTATTTTTCATAATTAGTCTCCTGTTTTTATTAATATGTGTTGAGTTATCTGCATTTCAGATAAAGTTTTGCTAAAAATTTGCATAAAAAAATCGCTTGGAAAAACAAACGATATTAAACGGCTAAAAACGCCAACGCATATTGTTGTTGTACATACTCTATACTCTCCTTGTCTGATCTATACTATTCTCAATCGACAACCCACTAGGGTTATCCGATACTACGATTATATTCCCCTGCAAAATCTTTGTCAACGATTTTTATTCACTTTTTTATATTTTTGATTGCAAAAATACAGAAAAATCCGAAATCAGCAAAACATAGCTATCAACATGCGTTGCATATCGGTATATGTTACGTTGTCATAGATGGCATTGTTGTTTTCGTCTTTACCTACGATATCGGCATTGTTGTCTTGATAATAACTGTCGCTTCCGCTCTGACCGTTGAGTTTGAGATACAAGTCGTTGAAGAAATCGCCTATCGAATCAAATGCCGTATATTGCGACCAGAACTCCCTTTTTCTCTGAGCGTCGGCTTGCGCAACCGCAGGCAGAGAACGTGCCGATACAAGGTTTGAATTGTTGCTGAAAATCAATGCCAAATTGAAATAATAATAGGCGTTGAGATATCCGCAATACTGCAAATAATCGTCGTCGGACGTAATGAGAACGTAGACGGCTACAAGATTGGCGTCGCTCTCACGCATTACTCCCGTAGTATGGGCAAGTTCGTGCGCCATAGCAAAAGCTATATCCGTATAAGGGGCGTACTTGTTGACTGTGGCTTCTCCAAAAGGCATAAAGGTAATGCCTACGATATGAGTCTGGCTCATAATGCCGCTGAAAGCAGCTGCTTTGACGCTTTTGCCGCCTGAGCCGAAATAATTTTTATCGAGTCTGTCGAACTGACGGGATATTATGTCAGACAATTGGTCAAAGTCGTAAGGACAGACAGAAGCGCCAGTATCGTCTACCGATATTTTCTGACTGACCTGATAAAACCTGTTGTCAAAGTTTTGCGCACTATCCGCAACCATCGACGAAGTAATGAGCGAATTGTCGACGTCGGGCAGCGGCGGACTCTTTCTCGAATATGCGACCGTAGCGGTGGAAACGTAGACGTTGGCTATGACCATTGCAGCTACTGCGGTACTCAAAAACAATCTGCCTGCCTTGAAATACTTCTTTTTGCACAGCAGAACAATGCAAGTCGTCAGAATTGCGACAAGAGCCGCAACTACAAAAAAACAGCACCATTCAAACAGACTAAACGGCAGATAAGAAACCAATCTGCCCAATCCGTCGCTAAAAAGTCTGCCCCACGTAGTCGTAATTGCTTCTGCAATATTTCTGTCTGTGGCAAGGAGAACAAAAATAAGACAAATCAAAATTAGCGACAACAAAATTGCCGTAAGCCTGAGAAGTAAAATCGTTTGTTTGTCTCTCTCATGCATAGCTTAATTATAGCCTTTTAAAAATAATAATGCAACATCTGATTTTGCAAAAAAGCCGAAGATAACTTCGGCTTGATTTTATTGTTATTTGTCCGACCTTGGACGACGACAACACTCGCCTATCAAGGTCAAAAGAAGATAAGTCTGTAAAAAGTTGTCACAACCGCCGTGGCAAGATGGTCTTGGCGGTGGTGGCGGACAACGACCGCAATCTGGTCTACGTCCGCAGTCGTTGCATCTGTCCCGCCCATGCTCAGGCGGACGGCAATCGCTGCATCTCGGTCTGTACGGGTGCTTTTTCATAACTCCTCCTCACAGCCCCGTACATTATATGCCGATTTACAACAGTATGCACACTACGCCGCCCTTGCCTTCGTTGACTATCTTGGTAACGGTTCTGCGGAGTTTGTCTCGGGCGTCCTGTGGCATATTGCCGAGCTTGGAACCGATATTCTCTTTTGCCAGCGTATCCAGAGTTTTGCCGAGCATATTGGTCTTCCACAGTTCCATTGCGTCTTCGCCAAAGTCCTGCAACCACGTTTTGAGTATCTCCTCGTTTTGCGCTTCGCTGCCGATAATTGGATTGACTTCTGCGTCTACGTCAACTTTCATAATATGCAAAGCAGGCGCTTTGGCTTTCAATTTTACACCGTACCTGCTACCACGTCTGACTATCTCAGGCGGTTGCAGCTGCATATCTTCTACTCCCGGCATTACTATACCATAGCCGTAATTGTCCACGTCTTCCAACGCCGATTTGATTCGGTCAAACTCCGACTTGGCTCCCGCAAGCTCTTTGATATAAGATATAAGCACAAATTCGTCGGCAATATCCACTCCGCTCTGTTCTGACAAAACCTTATAAAACAACTGGTCTTTCGGTTGAAGCGAAAGCGTACAAGTTCCTGTTCCGTAATCAACGTTGAGCTGAGCGCCGTTGAGATATTCATCTTCGTCAAACAGGTTTTTGAGCATATCGCAATCTTTCATTTTGGACACCTGTGTTGAGATTTCCGTCATTTTGGAGATGATATGATTGATAATTTCGCTGTTTCTAGGCAAAGCCTGCAACCAATTAGGCATCTGTGCTTCTATGAGTCTGACAGGAAACTCCTGCAATACTCCTTCCAACAGTTGAGCCATATCGTCGGCATTCATTTCCAATACGTTTTTGAGTATTACGCAGCAACCGTACTTTTCTTTGAGCTGGTCTCTAAGTCTCTTGCTCTCGCTGTCGTTAGGATTTTTACAATTGAGCAGAATAACAAACGGTTTGCCGCTTGCTTTGACGTCATTGACTACCTTTTCTTCGCTCTCCACGTAATCTTTGCGGTCTATTCCGCTGATTGAACCGTCGGTAGTAACCACAACTCCGATAGTAGAATGGTCGTTGATAACCTTTTTGGTACCGAGCGTAGCCGCCTTGTCAAATTCCATTTCTTCGTCGCTCCACGGAGTGGTTACCATTCTTGCTTTGCCCATCTCGTCAAGTCCTACAGCCCCCTTGATAGGATAACCAACGCAATCGACAAGTCTTATGCTTGCGCCGTCTCCGTCGCCAAGCGAAATCTTTTCTCCCATCTCAGGCACAAACTTGGGTTGGGTGGTCATAATCGTCTTGCCGTCGGCAGATTGCGGCAGTTCGTCGATTATTCTCTGTTTGCGATGATTGTCCTCTATTTCCGGCAAAACCAACGTCTGCATAAATCTGCTGATAAACGAAGATTTACCCACTCTTACAGGACCTACAACTCCTATATAAATGTCGCCGTCGGTACGAGTGGCAATGTCCTGATAAAGGTCGAATTTATCCATATATCCCTCCAAATATCTTGTTCCCTAAATATTATGACGTCAAGTCTGAATATATGCTATCCGACAAAAAATAACCATTATTCAATGATACTTATATCGACAATAAAAAAGCGCAACCCGACGGTTGCGCCTAAAATATAATATAATCGCTCAATCATTTGTCAAATCCGCAGCCGGTTGTGCGGACTTGTCGTTGTCGCAGACTTCTTCGGGGAGTTGCTTGGAAAATCCTTCTCCGTTCTTGTCAAAACTTTGCTGATAGAGTTTGACTGCCCTTTCTATGTCCTTATGCTCGGCACTCATACTATACTTGTCTATATCCATTATATTTTTCATGTCGTGATGCAGACACAATGCTCCGTTAAGACAACCGCCGTCGCACGCCATACCTTCAAAAAAGTTTTCAGTAGCACGTCCGAGTTTGAGTTTGAGCAATCCTGCTCTGCATTCGTCTATTCCGCTCATTGCAAGCGGTTTGACGTCGTTGACGCCCATAGAAGCCGCAATCGAGATGACGTCGTGAGCTATGCCGCCGCTCTTGGCAAATACTCTGCCAAAAAACGAGCCGTCGTTGATAGCCGTTTCTTCCAGTTCGGTAAGCTCTATATCTCTTGCATCCAAAAAGGCTTGAAGTTCTTCAAAAGATATTACGCAATCAACCGCTCCTTGCGTTTTGTAGAGTCGGAATTCGAGTTTTTTGCTTGTGCAAGGTCCGATAAATATCGTCTTGGCGGTAGGCTCCATTCTTTTGATAAGTTGAGCGGTCTCGACCATAGGAGAAACCGAACTCGATACGTATTGTTTAAGCTCAGGAAAATTCTTTTCGATAAACATGACGAAAGACGGACAGCATGACGTGGTCATCAATCCCTTTTCCTTGAATTCTTGCGCTTCTTTATGCAAAGTAATATCTGCGCCGAGCGCTGCTTCTACCACGTCGGCAAATCCGAGCTTTTTGATGCCTGTGATTACCTGTCCCAGCTTGGCGTGTTTGAATTGACTGGCAATTGCAGGAGCTACGATTGCGTAGACCTTGTATTCTTTGTTGCCCTTGGAATTGTTGAGAATATCGATTGCATTGAGAATAAGCGATTTGTCGACAATCGCACCGAAAGGACATTGATATACGCACGCACCGCAAGCAATACATTTGGAATTGTCTATCTGTGCCTTATTATGTTCGTCCATCGATATAGCCTTGACCTTGCAACTTTGCACGCAAGGACGGTGTTGGTCGATGATGGCGTTGTAAGGACACGCTTTGGCACACCTGCCGCATCTGATACATTTGTCCATATCTATAACGGGCTTGTTGTCTACTATGGTGATTGCGTCCTTAGGGCAACTCTCCTTACACTTATGCACTATGCAACCACGGCAAGCAGGTGTGATGTACATACCGCTGATAGGACACTCGTCGCAAGCCACGTCGATAACTTCCACAATATTTGGATTGGACTTGTCGCCGCCCAGAGCCATCTTGATTCTTTCCTGTACGATTGCTCTTTCTTTGTATATGCAGCATCTCATAGTCGCCTTAGGTCCGGGTGAAATAATCTTAGGAATATCTACGTAAATATCAGACATATCGCCCTTGTCGTATGCCTTTATCATTTCTTTGAGTACCTTGTATTTGAGATACTGAACCTTTGTATCGAATTTGCTGACTACATTGTTCGTCGCCATTATTTTATTTCCTTTGTATCTAATATTTGATTGGTCGATAAATCTTTGAGCGTAATAACGTTGTTCTCAACAATGAGATAGCCGTGCGGTTGACCTTCCTTAGGCAACGACGCCGAACTCGGATTGGCTATCACAACGCCGTTTTTGCGGACGATAAAGCCTTGATGAAAATGTCCGTAGACCATAACGTCGCATCTTACACTCGCCATATTGTCTATGTTGTGAACGTGTCCGTGAGTGGCAAATACCTTGATGCCGTCCACGTCAACCATCGCTGTCGCAACGAAGGTAAAATCGGAAATCATCTGGTCTACTTCGCTGTCGCAATTACCCTTGACGACAATGAGTTTGTCAGCCATGGAATTGAGAACTTCAGCCACCTTCATAGGCGCATATTCCTGCGGAAAAGGATTGCGTGGTCCGTGATTGTATATATCACCGAGCAACAAAAGAATATCTGCCCTTTCTCTCTCAAAGCACTCTTTGATGAGTTTGGCATAATGATAAGAACCGTGTATGTCAGACGCTATAAACAGTTTCATTTTACAACTCCAAAAGCTTTTCCAGTACAGCCACTTTGACGCAACATACCAATATTCTTACAGCAACGGCAAGGTCGCTGTCAGAAGTAAAGGTAGGCGCAATACGCAAAGTTTTGTCTTCGTCGTCCACTCCGTATGGGAAAGGAGCGCCGGCAGGAGTTATCGTCAAACCTGCCTTCTTGCACAATTCGCCCACTCTCGAAGCACAACCCGGATAGGTGTCGAGCGTAATAAAATATCCGCCCTTAGGATTGGTCCAACTGCACACTCCGCTGTCTGAGCCAAAGTTTTCTTCAAATGCGTTGATTACCGTATCGAATTTTGGCTTGATGACCTGCATTTGCTTTTTCATAATCTCGGCGATATTGTCTACGTCTTTGAGATACAGATAGTGCATATATTGCGAAACCTTGTTGTAGCTGATTGTCTGATAAGTCAGATGAGACAAAATATCCTTGACGTTCTTTTCACTTGTTGCAATACAAGCCACGCCAGCCCCTGCAAAAGTAATTTTTGAAGTAGATGTAAATTCATATACTCTGTCTTCGTTACCCGCTTCTATACACGCTTCCATGATGTTTTTGAGTACGTCAGGCGTATCGGTCAACTCGTGTACGCAATAGGCATTGTCCCAGAAAATGCGGAAGTCGTCTGCCTTGGTCTTCATATTGGCAAGACGAGTTACTACTTCGTCGCTATAAGTTATTCCCGTAGGATTGCTATATTTAGGCACGCACCACATACCTTTGATGGACTCGTCGTTGGCAACCAGCTTTTCTACCAAATCCATATTAGGACCGTTGTCGTCCATATTGACGCTGAGCATCTCTATTCCAAAATGTTGGAGTATGCCGAAATGTCTGTCATAGCCCGGTACGGGACAAATGAATTTGATAGGAGAAGAATTCCATGGTTTGCCGCCGCAAACGCCGAATTGGAGATTGCGTTGAACGGTATCGTACATGAGATTGAGACTGGAACTGCCGCCCACTATTACGTTTTGCGGTTTTACTCCCAGCATCTCGGCAAAGAGTTCTCTCATCTCAGGTATGCCTTCCAGCATTCCGTAGTTGCGATAGCTCTTAGGCATGGCTTTGAGTTGCTCCGCCATGTCTAGCATAGGCATAGCAATATCGAGCTGCTCGTTGCATGGCTTACCTCTTGCTATGTCAACCTTGTTGCCTTCCGCAACGATTGCGTCGTAATTTTTTCTTTCTTGTTCCAGATAAGCGTTTAGCTCTTCCTTGGTCAATTGCAAATAATTCATATCTACTCCTTTCGTCGATAATTCTAACACATCGTTAACTGATTAACAACTAAAATCATATATCTTTTTCGTTCCTGTTGCGCACCAGTATTTTTATAGGCGTACCCTTGAAAGTAAAAGATTTTCGCAGGGTGTTTTCCAGGTATCTGAGATAGCTGAAATGCATCAGTTGAGAGTCGTTGACAAAGAAAACAAAGGTCGGCGGATTGGTAGAAGCTTGCGTAACAAAATAGACTTTGAGCCTTTTGCCGTTGTCGGAAGGCGGTTCTACGGCAATAGTTGCGTCCCTTATTACGTCGTTAAGCACTCCCGTAGGTATTCTTTTGCTTGCTTCTTCATACACTTCGAGCGCCGTGGACAGTAATTTTTCTATCCTTTGTCCGGTTTTGGCAGAGACGTATTCCGCCACAAAGTAATCCATAAATTTGAGTTCCGTCAATATCTTTTTGTTGAAGGTGTTGACGGTATAAGTATCTTTTTCTACGGCGTCCCATTTGTTCATGACTATTACGGACGGTTTGCCCTGTTCGTGAGCATAGCCGCAAATTTTGACGTCCTGCTCGCTAAGCCCTTCCTGAGCGTCGATGACAACCAATACGACGTCCGCTCTGCGAATTGCCGCCAAAGAACGCATAACGCTGTATTGTTCGACGCCTTCTTCTACGCTGGACTTTTTGCGTATACCTGCCGTGTCTATTATATTAAACTTCTTTCCGTTCCATTCAAAATCGGTATCAATGGCGTCCCTTGTCGTGCCTGCTACGTTGCTGACGATTACTCTTTCATATCCCAGTATTTTGTTTGTAATGGAAGATTTGCCTGCGTTAGGCTTGCCAACGATAGCCACGTTGAGTTTTTCTTTGTCGTCGTCAACGTCGTACTTTGGCAGGTATTCCACGACTTCGTCCAGCAAATCGCCTATGCCTTTGGACTGCTCCGCCGATACTGCGACCACGTTGCCAAGCCCCAGTTCATAAAAGTCAAAGGTGCTTTCTGTCTCGTTGTTGTCAATTTTGTTGACGGCAACCACGACGGGTTTGTTGCCCGCTCTCAAAAACTCCGCAACTTCGTAATCGTTGCTTGTCAATCCGCTCTTGCCGTCGGCAACGTAAATAATCACGTCAGCCAAATCGACGGCAATCTGCGCCTGATTGCGGATATGAAGCCACATTTTGTCCTGACTTTTTATTTCCAGTCCGCCTGTGTCAACCAAAGTAAAGTTGTATCCGCACCACTCTGCGTCGCAATACAACCTGTCTCTGGTAACGCCTACCATATCTTCAACTATACTCACTTTTTTGCCGACTATGCGGTTGAACAACGTAGATTTGCCCACGTTTGGTCTTCCGACGATAGCCACGAGCGGTTTATTCATCTGCCACCTCGCTTAATATTTTTATTATATCTCCTCCGCCGCCGCTGACGTATATCTTGCTGTTTAGCCGCTCGGACAACTCTTGCAGACTCATACCGTCCAAAAAGGTTGTAGTAAACTCCCTGAGCATATTGGCAGGAATGACTACCTTGCCGCATGGCTGTTGCACTTGTGCAATTATATCCTTTGCGGTGATAAGCCCCGCCACGGTTATGCTGGGTCCGAAATGGTCGTTGCGCACGTCGTATATCCGATAATTCAAATTGATAAATTTGCTTTTTGCTTTTCCCAACAAACCTTTGAGTATGTCGCAGAAAGACTTGCCCGTAATAAAATCTAATCTTATCTCTTTGTCTGTCGGTTGAGCGGCGGCAAGCGCATTGTCAAATTCCCTTTCAAATTGGGCTACAAGACCTACGCCGTTTTCTATCTGACCAAAGTCCCCGTAGCTTTCAAAGTCCGGCAATGGCAATTCGGCTTTAAGATAAAACTCGTCGGAACAATAGCAAAAGCCACCGCCTACATGTTTGTCAAAACTCTCTACGTCCGAGATTACTTGTCTTGCGCACTCTCTGTCAATAGGTTGCAACTCATACAGCCCCTTGCGATGTGCGCTAAGCCCCACGGGTATAATCGCAACGGACAAGAGATTTGGGCGAAGATCATACAGCCGACACAAGGTTTCTTTGAGTTTGTCGCCGTCGTTGATGCCCTTGCACAAGACGATTTGCGCATGCATCTGTATACCGTGGTTTTTGAGATATTGCATTTTGTCAAACAATTCCGCTCCGTGTGGATTGGCAACCATCAACTTCTTGGTCTCTTTGTCAAAACAATGAACGGATATATACAGCGGACTGAGTCTGAGCCTTGCTATGCGCTCCAATTCCTTGTCTCCGACGTTGGTAAGAGTAACGTAGTTGCCGCTGACAAAAGACAGACGATAATCGTCGTCCTTGACGTAGAGCGTATCTCTCATACCCTTTGGCAACTGGTCGACGAAGCAAAATATACACTTGTTTTTGCAAGGCATGACATTGAGTTCGACGCTTTCGTCGAGCGTGAGTCCCAATCTTTCGTCCACGTCCTTTTCTATCTCCACGTCGACTTGCTCGCCCTGTTTGCTTTTGATATTCATCACAAACTCTTCCTGCTCGTCGTAATAAAGATAGTCAAGTATATCGGTAATGGGGTAGCCGTCGAAGCCCAGAAGCTCGTCTCCTACTTCCAGTCCTATCTCTTTACCTATCGAATTGTCGTCAATTGCAGTTATTTTTGCCATATTTCACCTATGGGAGATTATATAATATTATTAATTCAAAGTAAAGCAATTTTAATATTTAGCCCTGCTTAGAAAAATATGTAAACATCAAAAACTGCCTTTTTGTACCGCCCCTGTAACGAAACGTCGGACTCAAACTTTGCTTTATAGATGTGCAAAATAGCAAAAAAGTCGATACGTATCGACTTTTTTGATTTTTTCTTTTTTACAATTGTTTTATGCTCTTTTTATCGTCTTGATTACGACTGGCTCAAAAGGCACGTCGTCGTAATAGCCTACCGACACGGTTTGCACCTTGGATATATCTACTGCAATCTCCACGCTTTCTTTGTCGCTGAGACGTCCGAAAGTAGCGTATTCCCCGTCAAGAAAAGGAGTATCTTCTACGCAGATAAAAAACTGCGAGCTTGCCGAGTTGGGCATATTGGTCCTTGCCATAGACAAAACGCCCTTGGTATGTCTGAGCGGATTGTCATAGCCGTTGGACTTGAATTCCCCCTTGATGGACGACGCATTCTTTGGATTTAAAGCAGCGTCCATGCCACCGCCCTGAATCATAAAGCCGGGTATTACACGATGAAATATCAGTCCTGCAAAAAAGTCCTGGTCTATGAGTTTGAGAAAATTTTCTACCGTTACCGGTGCAACGTCTTCGTATAATTCTGCATTCATACATCTTCCGTCGCTGAGAACTATCTGTATCTTTTGCATTATATTACCTCCTAAAATTCAAAATCTACGCTGTGCGACTTTTCCACCACGCTTCTGACGTACTGCATAACGGGAATATGCACAGGATGTTCCTTGTAAATATTCATGTCTTCGAGAGAATCGAACGTACAGATAAGCACTACGTCAAAACTTCTGTCTGACGCAAGACAGTCTTTGCCCGATTGTATCGATTTCAATACGTCGATTTTGCCCTGCATGGACATAAACTTGTCGACCAACTGCTGTTTGTCGGCGTCGCTGTTGCTTTTGAGTTTGTACATTACCACATGTTTAATCATCTGTCTTATCTCCCGTATTTTCTGTCGCATTATGTCCTGATTGTCTGTGATGAGCCGCTCTGTCTGTCAAAGTAGAACATACCTTGGCGGTGGTATTTTCTTCCCTTCCAGTCAATGCCTGCACTGCTCTGTCATATTCTTCGCTGTTGTTGAGCAAGCTCAATACAGACGACAAAAGCTGATGTTTACCTGCTCCGCAAAAGGCAAGAGATTGGCTGGTAAGATAGGCGTAATTGCCCCTTTCTACCGCATTCATAGGCTTGATAAGCACCATAGGTATGCCGCAGGCAATAGCTTCTCTCGTAATGCCTGCCGTAGGTGAAGTAACCAATATCGTCGCAATGCTATAAAGTTGCTGCATATCGTCGGGATAATCGACTATCGATACGTTGCGGTCGATAGATTTGTTTTTGCTATAAGTATTGATATAATTTTTAAGGCTCTTGCTACCCGAAGTAACCACGACTATATTGACGGTGCGATAATATTCGCTGAGTACGGTATATGCGTCTTTTAGATAATCGCAGCCATATCTTCCGCCCACCATAACTATCACGGGTAACGATGCGTCCAGTCCGTATTTTTCAAAGCTGCTTTGTCTGTCGTAAGAATTGGCGACTTCTTTTATAGGAGTTCCCGCAACAAGTATCTTGTCGCTCTCCACGCCGCTTGCCAGCATTGCCTGAGCTACTTGCTGATTTTGGACAAAGTAACCGTCGCTGAGCGGATTGATAAAGTCGGAATTGAAACAATAATCCGTCGTTATCGCATAAATAGGCATATTCATACCAAGTTTCTGGCGTGCTTTGAGAGCCTTGTCATGAGACTTTGGCGACGTACACAAAACTACGTCGGGACAGAACCTTTTGAGAACGTTGTCTATCTTGCGATATTTTATCTTTACTTCGGTCTCTTTGTTCTGCTGCACCGTCGGCTTAATTTCTTCCGTCTTTTTGTTGCCCGGTATTCTGACAGGTCCTACCAGACGATTGAGCAAAGGAAACAGCCTTGCGCTGGCTTTATACAGCTCCTTTTCTATCTTTGCGGTGCAAAAATAGGAAAACCTGTCCTGTTCCACCGATACGACTTCATAATCTTTGCAATCTTCGGCAATAAAATCTTCTATTGCTTTTGCAGATTGGTCGTACATTCCGTTTTGGTACAAAATCAAAATCGTTCCTTTCATTTCTTTACCTCTTTGCGCAAAATATCCATTGGTTTGAGTCGGTACTGAGTAGGAATCAGCAGTACCTGCTGAACGATTTTTGCATCGTCCAACTCGTTGCCCTGAGTATCGTATATTTTTTCTACTTTTATCGTCTTGTTCCAACAATCGCTATCGGCAGACAATATCTCCAAGACGTCCCCTGCCTTAAACCTGTTGCGTTGTTCTACTACAACGCAGCCTTTATCGGCGTCATAATCAAGCACCTGAGCGATAAATTCGTAATCGCATTTTGGTTGCGACGTGGTAAGACACACGCTGTCGGAAGGGTCAAAATAGAAGCCCGTGGTATAGTCTCGATGACTGTTTTTGTATAGTTCTGCTATCAAAGCGTCGGTAGCTTGATAGTGCTTAGGGTCGCTGTAATACAAATCAATTGCCTTGCGATATGCGTTGGTTACGCTGGCAACGTAATACGGCGATTTCATTCTGCCTTCTATCTTGAACGAGTATACTCCGCTGTCGATAAGTTTGTCGATATATTCTATCATATTAAGGTCTTTGGAGTTGAGTATATACGTCCCCTTGTCGCCGTCCTGTCCTATGGTAAGCGGATTGCCACCCCTGTTGGCTTCTACAATCTGATACTCCCATCTGCACGCCTGTACGCAATCCCCCCTGTTGGAAGAACGTCCTGTCAGCGCATTGGACAAAAGACATCTGCCGCTATACGATATGCACATAGCGCCGTGTACAAAAGCTTCTATCTCCACGTCGTCAGGTACAAAATCTCTTATTTCTCTCACGTCTTTGAGCGAAGTTTCTCTTGCCAGCACTATTCTTTTGACGCCCTGTTCCGCCCAGAACTTTGCGCTATACTTGTTGGTGGTATTGGCTTGGGTTGAAAGATGTATATCCAACTTAGGAGCATTGTTTCTGCATACCGTCATCACACCGGGGTCTGATATAATAGCAGCGTCCGCACCTATACTTTGAAGGTATGAAAAATACTCTCCCAACCTGTCAAAATCGTCGTTTTTTGCCAAAATATTGGCGGCAACGTAAATCTTTTTGTCCAAAGAATGGGTATAATCTACCGCTTCTTTGAGTGCCAGATCGTCAAAGTTTTTTGCATTGGCACGCAAACTGAATGCACTTCCGCCGACGTATACTGCGTCCGCTCCGAAATGCAAAGCCGTTTTGAGTTTGTATATATCCCCGGCAGGAGAAAGTAATTCTGTCTTGTTCATAGTTTCTTTATGATAGCAACCCCGTTGCCTGCCTCCAATATTTCACACTCCAATCCGCTATCGTTCTGTACCACGGCAAGAAAATTGCGAAGATTGGTTACTATCGTGCGGTGTTTGTGCGGAACAAATTCTTCTCCCCTTACCATTCCGAAATAGAGTACGTCGTCGACAAAGACTACTCCGCCTTTGTTGAGATGTGGAAGACAGGTAAGAAAATGAGATAAGTATTTGCTCTTTGGTCCGTCGATGAAAATAAAATCATACTGTTTGCCCGATATTACTCCTTGAAGTATCTCGTCAGCATTGCCAAGATAACTATGTATCCTGTCTTCTATACCCAACTTGCGCCACCACGACAAGGCTTCTTGCCTGCGGGTGTCGTCCATCTCTATCGTATCTATTCTGGCGTTGCATTGCAAAGCCATAAGCGCCGCAGAATATCCTATCGCTGTTCCTATCTCCAATATTCTTTGGGGATTGACCTTTTCGACAACGGAAAGCAAAATATCCTTGGCGCAGTCGTCTATGATAGGTACGAATTTCTGACGAGCCTGCTCGTGCATTTGTAGTATTACTTCGTTCATTTTTCCATTACAATAGGAAGAACCATTGGCTTTTGTCTGAGCTTGTTGTTAAAATACCTATTGATTTTTTTGCGTACGTTGCCCTTAAATTCTTCCCTGACCTCAGGCTTATTGTAGTTGGTGTTGTCAAATACTCCTTCCACGATAGATTTGATATATTCTATCTGTTCGTCGTCCAGACTTATTCCCCTGGCTATTATCTCTACCGGCGCACACATACTCTTGTCATTGACGGATACGCTGACCAGCACTATTACCAATCCTTCTTTGCTCAGTTGGTGTCTGTCTTTGAGAATGGAAGCGTCTACGCCTGCCAGTCCATCGACGTAGGTGTTGCCTGCGCTGACGTTGTCAAGCCTTGTCAGTCCCTTTTTGCTCACCGCAATACAGCTGCCTATTTCCGCAATCATGGTGTTCTTAGGGTTGACGCCCAGCGATATAGCAAGTTCTCTGTTTTGTTGCATGTGTCTGTATTCTCCGTGTACGGGAATAAAAAACTGCGGTTTGACAAGCGTAGTCATAAGTTTGATTTCTTCCTGACAAGCGTGTCCCGACACGTGCAAAGCTTCCAGAGAGCCGTACAGCACCTTTGCTCCCCTGCGATAGAGATTGTTGATGACGTTATACACCGCCTTTTCGTTGCCCGGAATAGGCGACGACGATATGATAATCAGGTCGTTTTCTCCCACGACCACCTTGTCTTCGCCGTTGCACATTCTTGTAAGGGCGCTCATAGGCTCGCCCTGCGAACCTGTGGTAATTATGCAAAGTTTGTGCGGTTCTACGTCTCCAATCTTGTCTATATCAACTATCGTCTGCTCGCTTGCCGACAACAGTTTGAGTTCCGTGGCCATAACGGAGATGTTTTTCATACTCCTGCCGTTGAAGGCCACTCTCCTACCCAAATTTTCGCATATCGATATGATTTGCTGGATACGGTTGATATTAGAAGAAAAAGTAGCGATAATGATACGCTTGTCGGTGTTGTTGCGTATTATTTTGTCAAGCGTCTCTCCTACTTTTGTTTCCGATATCGTAGAGCCTTGCTTTTCTATGTTGGTAGATTCTCCCAACATAAGCCTTACTCCCTTGTTGCCTATTTCGGCTATGCGGGAAAGATTGATGTGTTCGCCCGATACGGGAGTATAGTCGATTTTGTAGTCGCCCGTATGAAAAACCACGCCTTCGGGAGTGGTGATTGACAACGCAAAAGCTCCGCTGATAGAGTGAGTAACGTTGATAAACTCCACGTCGAAACAACCTAGTTTGCGTACGTCTCCGCCCTTGACAACGTTGAGCTTAGGGATAGAAATGCCCTTTTCTTTGAGCTTATGCTTGACAAGCGCAAGCGTCAGCGAACTGCCGTAAATCGGTATCTGACGGCACTCGTCCAGAAGATACGGTATTCCGCCTATATGGTCTTCGTGTCCGTGCGTAATTACTATGCCTCTTATTTTGTCGTAGTTGTCTTCGAGATATGAAAAATCAGGTACTATTATATCTACTCCGGGGGTCTCTATCGTAGGAAAGGTGCAACCGCAATCGATAACGAGTATGTTGTCGCCGTATTCGAGAGCCGTCATATTTTTTCCTATCTCTCCCACGCCGCCCAAAAAGACAACTTTGAGTTGTTTTTTCTTTCTTGCCATTATATCCTCCAAGGCCAAAAGCCTAAATTCAAATAAAACTTGTACGTTCACGATAATTGTGAACATACCTTGTTGATTTTATTATATAAAAAAATAATAAAAAAGGCAAGAGATATGTATAAATATACCAAACGGCTGAAAATTTTATTGTTGCGTTTTGACAATAAATTTTTTCTTGATATTTTATCTTTTGCCTTGATAATTGAGAAAGAGAGTGATATAATCATATTTAATATAATATATTTAGGAGAGTACTATGAGAGTATACAATTTTTCGGCAGGTCCGTCAATGTTGCCGCTCGAAGTTCTTGAACAAGCACAAAAGGACTTTGTAGATTACTGCGGTTGCGGTATGAGCGTTACGGAAATGAGCCATCGTAGCAAATATTATGACGAGATACATAAAGAATGTATCGCCCTTCTCAAAGAACTGATGAACGTACCAGAAGATTATGAAGTGTTGTTGGTTCAGGGCGGTGCGTCTACGCAGTTTGAAGCTATTCCGCTCAACCTGCTCAAAGATACGTCCGGCAAAGCCGACTATATCGTAACGGGCAACTTTGCAAAAAAAGCCTATAAAGAAGCTATTAAATTCGGTGATATTCATCTTGCCGCTTCTTCGGAAGACAAGACCTTTACTTATATCCCTAAAAACCCTGATTTGAGAGACGACAGCGTTTATACGTATATCTGCCAGAACAACACCATCTTCGGCACAAGATATACCAAACTCCCTACTCTCAAAAGCGGTATTCTTGTAGCTGACGTTTCTTCCAACATTCTCAGCGAAAAAATGGACGTAAGCAAATACGGCGTTATGTATGCAGGCGCACAGAAGAACGTTGCTCCCGCAGGCGTAACCATAGTTATTGTTCGCAAAGACCTTATTGGAGACGGTCAGGCTATTTGCCCTACGATGCTGAAATGGAAAACACAGGCAGAAGCCGGTAGCCTTTACAATACTCCGCCATGTTTTTCTATCTATATGGCAATGCTCAATCTCAGATATCTCAAAAAGTTGGGCGGCGTAAGCGAAATTCAAAAAATCAACGAATACAAAGCAGGTCTTTTGTATGACTTTATCGACAACAGCACCTTCTATACCAACAACGTCAACAAGGAAGACCGTTCTTTGATGAACGTGCCTTTTGTTACGGGCGACAAGGATATGGACGCAAAATTTGTCAAGGAAGCCGGAGAAAACGGTCTGCTTTCCATCAAGGGACACAAGCTTGTGGGCGGAATGAGAGCTTCTATCTACAACGCTATGCCTGTTGAAGGCGTAAAATCCCTTATCGAATTTATGAAGAAATTTGAAATGGAAAACAAATAAGGAGATATTATGTACAACGTTCTTAAACTCAACGAAATAAGTCCAAAAGTCGGTTCTATTTTGCAATACAAGGACTACACCGTTTCTTCCGATTGCGCTCAACCCGACGCTATTATTCTGAGAAGCTTCAATATGCACGAATACGAAGTGCCTGCTTCCGTCAAAGCCGTGGCTCGTGCCGGCGCAGGCGTCAACAATATTCCGCTTGACAAAATGACGGAAAAAAATATCTGCGTATTCAACACCCCTGGCGCCAACGCAAACGCAGTAAAAGAACTGGTGATTTGCGCTTTGTTGCTCGGTTCGAGAAAAATTGTCGAAGGCATCAACTGGACTCAGGCTCTTAACACTCAGGAAGACGTAGCAAAGGCTGTGGAGAAAGGTAAAAAAGCATTTATCGGCAGAGAGCTGTATGGCAAAACTTTGGGCGTGGTCGGTCTCGGTGCAATAGGTAGATTGGTTGCCAACGCAGCCATCTCTCTCGGTATGAAAGTTATCGGTTACGACCCTTATCTCAACGTCAACGGCGCAATGTCGATAGACAGACACGTCGAATACGTCAACGACCTGAGCAAGATTTACACCGACAGCGACTACATTACCCTGCACGTTCCTGCTACTGCAAGCACAAAAGGCAGCATCAACGCAGACACTATCTCTACAATGAAAAGGGACGTAGTTATTATCAACTGCGCTCGTGCGGAACTGGTAGTAAACAAAGACATTATCGACGCCATTAAGTCGGGCAAAGTAAGCAGATATATTACTGACCTGCCACAAAACGACCTTATCGGCATTGACAACGTCATCACTATTCCACATCTCGGCGCTTCTACTCCGGAAGCCGAAGATAACTGTGCAGTTATGGCTGCAAGCCAGCTCAAAGATTATCTTGAAAACGGCAACGTGGTAAATAGCGTAAACTTCCCTAATGCAAGCGCACCTAGAATTACAAAATTCAGAATAACCGTATTGCACAAAAACGTAGCAAACATGATTGCCAAAGCATCTTCCTTTATAGCAGACAGGGGTATCAACATCAACAATCTCGTATCTGCTTCCAGGGGAGAAATCGGATATATGATTATTGATATAGACGAAGACCTTCCTAATTCCGCTCTCGAAGAAATGCGTGGCGTAGAAGGATTTTTGGCTGTAAATAAATTTTGATACTTGGTTTGAATTTATTTAAAAACTCAATACGTGTCGCATAAAAATACTCGCTCGATGAGCGAGTATTTTTATGTTAAGAAAACAAATATATCTTAGGCTTGTTGACCTTCGCTATCCTGAACGGTAAGTTCCTGTTGCTCCTGCTTTGCCTGTTTTCTGAGTATTCTGGAAGCTCGTTTTCCTTCCTTTTTGAGCTTGCGATTGCCCGTCGTTACGACAAGCAAAGCAGGCAATACAAACAGTACAAGCAATCCGCTGATGACCGAGCCTCTTGCAATCATCATCGTTATTTCGCCCACTATTCTGTTGGACGTAACCAGAGCCACCGACAAGCAACAACCCGCCATAATCGCAACCGAAGTCAGTATCGATACTCCGCTATCCCGCAACGCCCTGTATGCCGCTTCTTTTGCCGGCATAACGTCCAGATATCGCTTGTATTTGACTGTGTACAAAATAGCGTAGTCTACCGTTGCGCCCAGCTCTATCGAACTGATGATAATATAAGCCATAAAGTTGACGCTCTGTCCCATAATATAACTTATTGACAGATTGATAAAGATACCCAGTTCTATCACCGCAATAAGCAGCACAGGCAGTTTAATCGACCTTAGCGCAATAATCAATACGGCAAAAATCATCAGAACGGAAACAATATTGACGACCATATTGTCTCTCGGCGTGATCTCTTTGAGATCTTCCACAGCCTGAGACATACCGGTAATATAATAGTTACCGCTACCGAAATTGTCGTCCAGCATAGCACGAATTTGCGCCAATGACTGACTTGCTTCTTCACTCTCGGCTTCGCAATCTACCATTATCGAATACATAGTATATCCGTTATTGGCAAAGTTGGACGCCATGTCGAAGCCAGACGGAAGCGAAATATTGTTTTCAAGCATCATTCCCAGCAAATTGCCGTAATTCTCCGGAATCATGGAATATAAGCCAAGCGTTGCCGTTATGTTGTCCATCGTTTTGAGCTGGTCAAGAAAAGCGTAGTTCTTGGTAGCGTTGACAGGAACAATGACTATAACTGAATTGCTCATACTGTCTACGGTCTGCTCTATCTCCGTTTTTTCTCCGTCGTCGTAAGTAAACTTGATATAGCTCAGATTGAGCTTGCTTTGCATTATTACGCAAGGAACAATGAGCAACAGCGCAACTATTACTATGATTTTGCGGTTTCTGACAGAAAAACTTGCTACGCTTTTGAGCTTTGGAAGATATATCTTGTGCGTCGTCTTTTTGTGCAGTTTGGTCATAACCAACATGAGACATGGTTGAACAATGATGACTGTTATCAGACTCAAAAATACGCCCTTTGCCAGCACTAGACCAAGGTCTGCGCCTATCTCAAATTTCATGAAAAACAGCGCAAGAAAACCAAATACGGTTGTCAATGCAGAAGACGATATAGTAGCAAACGTCTTTGGTATTGCTCTCTCCATAGCGAGAGTTTCGTCCAGCGTTTTCTGACATTCTTCCGCATAGGCGTGCATAAGGAATATTGCATAGTCCATTGACAAACCCAGCTGCAATATTGCAGAAGACGCAAAAGTAACTACCGATACGCTAGGCAAAATTATGTTGGTACCCATATTGATAAGTATGGATATGCCGAGCGTAAGCATAAATATAAACGGCTCTACCAGCGACGTAGTCGTGCAAAGCAGAATGATAAACATTACCAACACGGCGACCAATATGTACTTCCATATTTCACCTATGGTAGAGTCAAATATTTCTCTCGTCATCTGCGTGCTGCCGCCTATCGCATGTTCGTAGTCTTTGAGTATTTCGTTGTCAATTTTTTCTATCAGCCCCAGAGCTTCGTCGCTCGACGTAGGCACGTTGAGTTGAAGCATGACCATATAATTGCCCTTCTGAAGCTTGGTTTCTTCTGTAAAAGGTTCCCCTTCTTGTCTCTTAGGATAAAAAAGATTAAGCACGTCTTCATTACTGCTCAATCCTGCAACCACGTCGGACATTGCACCGCCGTTTTCAACCATATCCAATATCATTCCAAGCCAGATAACTCCGCCGTCCTTGATGCCTTGCTCTGCCTTTATCTGGTCGGTTATCTGAACCATAGTAGCATAATCGACGTCGGCTACGCCAATGATTGCATCGCCCTGCATATCAAAGTTTTCTCGCATGAAATTCATACCTTCAGTCATATCGTAACCGTCAGGAAGATAAGACAAAATATCGGAATTGACGTTGACGTAAAGCATGGCAACAACAGATGCTATCACAAGCAACGCTGCCAGTCCCAATATCAAAATTTTGTGCTTGACGATAAATTTAGCAACCTTTTTCATACTGATATTTTATTATAAAATTTTTGCTTTGTAAATGCTAAACGGTGCATTATGCAACACCTTTACAAAGAATTTACACCCTACGCTTTTAAAAAGTTTTTTATTGCCGATTGCAAAATTTTTGACAATATTTTAATAGTAATTTTGCTTGAAATTGTCCAAAAACAGACCAAACAAGCCATTTGGTCCACAATAAAAAACACGCTGCTATCCGCTTGTACAAATAGCAACGTGCAATAGTATTTTATTGTCTGCACGCATAGCGTGCGCATAAAGACAAATTACTTGTTGAGTCTGTCGATAAGTTCGTCAGCTTGCTTAGCAAGTTCTGCAGGGAGTCTGTCGCCAAAGGTCTCGTAGAATTCTTTGATGCCTTCTGCTTCTTTCTTCCAAGCTTCCTTGTCAACTTTGAGAATATCGGCAAGCGTCTCTCTTGAAAAGTCAAGTCCTTCGAGATTGATGTCTTCAGGATTAGGAACGTATCCGATAGGAGTTTCAACTGCGTCAACTTCGCCGGCGATACGTTTGAGCATCCAGTCAAGAACACGCATATTGTCGCCAAAGCCCGGCCAGATGAAGTGTCCTTCTTCGTCTGTTCTGAACCAGTTGACGTTGAAGAATTTAGGCTGTTTGTCCTTGTCTACCGTATTGCCCATATCGAGCCAATGTTGGAAATAATCTCCCATGTGGTATCCGCAGAATGGACGCATAGCCATTGGGTCTCTTCTTACTACGCCGACTGCTCCGGTAGCTGCGGCAGTAGTCTCGGAACCCATGATAGAGCCAACGAATACGCCGTTTTCCCAGCTTCTTGCCTGATATACGAGTGGCACGGTTGTTGGACGACGACCACCAAAGATGAATGCGCTGATTGGCACTCCGGCAGGATTTTCAAACTCAGAGCTGATGCATGGGCAGTTGACAGCCGGAGCTGTAAATCTGCTGTTTGGATGTGCGCCCTTTTCGGTAGAAGTCTGACCGTTCCATGGGTTGCCCTTCCAGTCGATTGCATTGACAGGTGGGTTTTTGTCAAGACCTTCCCACCATACAGTATTGTTTTCGAGATTGAGAGCAACGTTGGTGAAAATGGTG
The DNA here is from genome assembly GCA_051883395.1 of Christensenellales bacterium. Lineage (GTDB taxonomy): Bacteria > Bacillota > Clostridia > Christensenellales > UBA3700 > HGM11368. The sequence goes on from JBJETQ010000016.1 coordinate 22,528, forward strand.
TTTTTCATAGTAGCGGCGAGAGCGTTAGGATTGGACTTTTTGTTAGTTCCAGGTGCAACGCCGAAGAAGCCGTTTTCTGGGTTGATAGCATAAAGTCTGCCGTCAGGTCCTTTCTTAATCCAAGCGATGTCGTCGCCTACGGTAAATACTCTATATCCTTGTGCAAGATATCCTTGTGGTGGAATGAGCATTGCAAGGTTGGTCTTGCCGCATGCAGATGGGAATGCAGCAGCCATATATACGATTTCTTTGTTAGGCTTTTCGATACCGAGAATGAGCATATGTTCTGCCATCCACATTTCGTTTTTGCCTTGATAAGAAGCGATACGCAATGCAAAGCACTTTTTGCCGAGCAATACGTTGCCGCCGTAAGCGCTGTTGACGGATATAATTGCATTGTCCTCAGGGAATTGGCAGATATATCTGTTCTCAGGGTCAACGTCGCATTTTGCGTGAGTTCCTCTTACGAAATCGTTGCTGTCGCCGAGTGCGTCAAGCACTTCTTTGCCGACACGGGTCATAATTCTCATGTTGAGTACAACGTAAATCGAGTCGGTAACTTCGATACCTATCTTGGAAATAGGTCCGCCCACAGGTCCCATAGAGAAAGGAATAACGTACATGGTGTTGCCCTTGTATGCGCCGTCGAGAATGCTTTCGAGTTTAGCATAAGCTTCGGTAGGATTCCACCAGTTGTTGGTAGGTCCGCAGTCCTTTTCGTCTCTCGAACAAATAAAGGTTCTGTTTTCTACACGTGCAACGTCGTTTTCTTTGGTTCTGTGAAGCAAACAGCCTGGGAGCAAATCCTGATTGAGTTCAATCATCTCACCGCTGGCAATAGCTTCTTTGGTAAGCTCGTCGTATTGAGCCTGTTCTCCGGTAATCCAGACTACTTTACCTGCTCCAACGAGTTTTGCTCTGCTGTTAACAAAGTCCAAAACTTGTTTGTTTGTTGTCATTTCCATATCATATCTCCTTGTTAAAATAATATCAATTTTCGGTTATGCCTATTATATCAAATAACGCCGTCGTTGGCAACAAATATAAAACACATTTTGATTATTTACGCAATTTTTGCTTTATAATATCGATTATTTATATTATATAGATTTTTCTGACAAAACGTGTATTTATAGACTGCCCTAGCATTGTTTATTTGCAGAATTTGATTGCAGATTGAGCCGAAAACGACTAAAACATACAAAGATTGATTAAAAAAATAGATTTGGCGGCTCAGATGCAAGCAAGATAAGGAAAAAGGCAGCTTTATCGAAGCGAGCGTACTAGGCGTACGTGAGCTAGAAAAGTTGCCTTTTGCACAGTTTTGCGAAGTATATCTACCGCCAAAAGTCAGATGACGGCAAAAGATTCCAGAATATTTCTCAAAGACTTGACGTAAGATTTGAGCGGACGATAGCTTTCAAAAATGCTGTCGAGTCCGAGCCAGACGACTTTTATCATACGGGAATTGCTCATTTCGACAGAATAATAGAAACCTTCCAGCATGGTCATATAGTCCGCTCTCTTTTTTTCTTTGAGAGTACGGTCGGACATGACGACTTCTTTCATTGCCGAGATGTATGGGTATATCTGCTCTTTGATGTTGTCGGAGAGCGGAAGGTCTTTGACTGACGTAGAGTCGGGAGTTTCTTCCTGATCTTCTTCGTCAAGAATTATGGCAAAAGCTTCGACGTAAGGTTCTATGACGCTCTTGCAGAACAGTTTGTAGCCTTCTTCGTAATCGGACACGCCGAAATATTTGATAAAAAACGCATTGAGATTGAGTTGATTGCGGTCGGCTTCAAACAACATTCCCGTAACGAGTGCAACTATCTTCTTTTTTGAAGACGGCAAGCGAAAACTTGCGCCGGATGTAGCCAGTTCAAATTCTTCACGATAATTGAAACCTTGATTGCATTTTGCTACAAAATCCATAAGACACGGCGTAGCGGCAACGTATCTTAGCAAACGCATAATATAGTTGCCCGACATTATGTACTTGCTTGCCGTAATCTCACGACATCTCATTGTAAAAATCTGATAGGCTTGTTGTGTTTCTGCGTTCATAGTAACTCCTTGTATTTTATTATAAAATAAAGAAACAAAATAATCAACAAAAATTTATTGACAAGGGCTTTGTAGTATTTTATTGCATTTTGTGCGATAATGTATTATAATAATCATAATCATAATTTTGGAGATATAATATGAAATCGGTATCGGTTTTACTCAACACCACGGACAACGTAAAAAGTTTTGTAGAATTGCTGACAAAATACGACTATGAAATGGATTTGCGAAGCGGCAGATACGTCGTTGACGCCAAGTCTATTCTCGGCATCTTCTCTCTCGATCTCAACAAACCGGTAGTCTTGGAGATATATGCTGACGAATGCGACGAATTGTTGCAAAATCTCAAACCTTATATCAATTGACGTTATGTTTGACCAACAATCAATAAACAAACTTATCCTGTTGTATATCTTCGATAAGATGGACGTGCCTTTGCAGGAAAATATCATCGTCGAGATGGCAACCGAAAACAACTGGATAAACTATATGGAATGTAAAGAAAGTCTTGCCGACCTGATCAAGACCAGTTTTGTCGCAAACATTTCTCCAAGGAGCAGCACTCCGAGATATACGATTACCAGCGACGGACGAGAATGTCTCAATCATTTTTATACCAACATAAATTCTTCGGTCAGAGACGATATCACCGAAAATATCAAAGTCAACCGAATGAAATATCGCAAAAAGCAGGACTATTTTTCCGATTATTACAAAAACGCAGACGGCACCTATACCGTCATACTCAAAATCGAATCTAACACAATGCCGCTTATGGAATTGAAACTCAATATCCAAAACCGCAATACAGCTAAATGGATATTCAAAAACTGGGCGGACAAAGCCCCTATGATTTACGAATTTATACAGGAAAATCTTGTTGAATAAAAAGCATGCTCGACGCATGCTTTTGTTTTTACCAATCTTCTTTGTGAGATAGTTTGATATCGGTATAAAATTCTTTGTACTTACGTTTGAAAGCTTCGGGATCGGACTCGTAATCTTCGGCTTCGTAGAGAGAACAAAACTCTGCGAATATATCGTCGCAATCTTCGTCCAGTTTTTCTGCAAGTTTCATCATTTCATAATTGGTCATAATATTACTCCGTTATTTTGGCATTGGACAAAAGCTCTTTGAGCGGGTCATAGCCAAATTCTTTGAGACGGAAGTTTCTTGCGGCAACTTCTACGACTATGGCAAGGTTCCTGCCCGGCATGACCGGCAAAACGATTTTTGGCTTTTCAATGCCCAAAATTGTGGCAACGCCCGTATTTTTCAGACGGTCAAAGCCTTCGCCGTTATCCTTCCATTTTTGCAGTTCAATCACCAGATGTATATCTTCGCTGTCCAGTACGGCACCTACGCCGTAAAGTCGGCGTACGTCTATTATACCAATACCCCTTACTTCCATAAAAAACTTGATGTTGTCGGGAGCCCTGCCGACAAGCTCGTTGTTTACCTTTTTGATAATAACCGCATCATCGGCAACCAAACGATGTCCCCTGTGAACAAGTTCCAACGCAGTTTCGCTCTTGCCAAGTCCGCTCTCTCCGGTAATCAGCACTCCCGTACCGCTGATATCCAGCAACGTGCCGTGGCACGAAAGGCTTGGGGCCAGCAGGTTTTGAAGATATCCTGCCACCACGGTATTGAGCTGAGTCGTGGTGGAATGTGATTGAAGAATTGGTATGCTGTATTTTGCAAAAACTTCGACGGCTATCTTGTTGGGTTGGAGTTCTCGTGCATAAATCATGCAAGGAATTTCTTTGGAACATAGCCTTTCGATACATTTGACCTTGTCTTCGTCGCTAAGCGACTCAAAATAATAATGCTCTGCAAATCCTATCAGTTGGACTCTGCCTGCGCCGAAATAGTCTTCGAATCCAGCCAGCAACAATCCAGGACGATTGACAAGCATGGACGTAAAGGTAACGTCGTCGTCTTCGTTGCCTATAATGATGTCGAGTCCGCACGATAAACAAAAGTCTTTGAGTTTTACGGTTTTGACAATTACTTCTTCTTCCATATTTTCTCCGTTATCGGTCTTGTTTTTCAAGACAAAATCTGTATATAATCTGCGCTATTGCGTCGTCGTCGTTGGAAACGCTGACAAAATCTGCTTTGCTTTTGGTAATTTCAAAGGCGTTGGCAGTCGCTATGCCCAGTCCTGCCGTTTCTATCATAGATATATCGTTTTCGCTGTCGCCTATGGCAATTACTTCGTCAAGACTCCAACCGTGCATTTTGCAAACTTCCTTTACGGCGTTGCCCTTGTTGATACCTACCGGCAAAAACTCTACTATTACGGGGTTGGAACGACACATAACTACCTTGTCTCCAAATTCCGCTTTTGCTTCTTCAATGAGCGGTTGCGCTCTGTCAGGCTCGATGAGAGCGATAAGTTTGATAGGCAGACTACTGCTCGTCATAAAATCGTGCAAAGATTTGCCCGTTACGTTGTAAGGAATCTGACAAATAGACGCAAACGTGTCGGTGTATGGATTTTTGTACTCGACGCAACATTCGTCGTCAACGTAAGCCATACCGACGAGATACTTACGTCTGTCCAAAAAATCAGCGACTCTGAGAGCAAGCTCTCTGTCAAAAAAGTTGCTGTATTTAAGCTGTCTGCTCTCTATGTCGTATACTCCCGCACCCTGATAGCAAATGAGTTCTCCTTTGAGTCCGAGTTCTTTTGCCTTAGGCAAAATAGATTGAAACAGCCTGCCCGTTGCAAGTACAAAATGCCCGCCTTCGTCGATAAAACGCCTGATTGCGTCCTTATTGGCGCTTGATATGGTATAATCGCTGCGGTACAAAGTGCCGTCAAAATCACTAAAAATTGCTTTGTATTTCATAATGTCTCTATTGTATTATTTTTGGAGTGCTATGTCAATCTTCCGTATCAACCTTGTCGGAATGTGAGTGGAATTTGTCATATATAGCCGTAGCCGTGCGTCTGTCCATACCTTTGACCAACAAAATATCTTCCACGTCGGCATTTTCGATATTTTCCAGCGTTTTGAAAGTGGCAAAAAGTTGTTTTTGTCTTTTTTCGCCTACACCATCTATATCCAGAAGTATGCTTCTGGTCTGGCTGCGTCCACGCTCATTACGATGAAACGTTATGGCAAATCTGTGCGCTTCGTCTCTTATACGCTGAACAAGCCTGAGTGCATAACTGTTGCGTGGCAAAAGCACAGATTGGGGATTGTCCGGGAAAAATATTTCTTCTTCTCTCTTGGCAAGTCCTACGATTTCGACGTCGTTTATACCTGCTTGGCGAGCCACCTGCATAACTCCGCTGAGTTGTCCCTTGCCGCCGTCTATAATCATAAGGTCGGGACGGGAAGAAAATGATTCGTCTTGTTGTTTTTCGTCTTTAAGACGGGCAAAACGACGACTCAACACTTCTTTGAGACTGTCAAAGTCGTTGTTGCCTTCTACCGTCTTGATATGGAATTTACGATAATGCGACCTTGCGGGCTGTCCGTTGATAAACACCACCATAGAACCTACCTTGTTGGTGCCGGATACGTGGGAAATGTCGTAACACTCTATACGAATAGGCATGCGTTTGAGTCGCAGAAATTCCTGCAGCTGTATCATAGCTCCCACCGTCATATTGTCTTGCCGTTCTTTGAGTGAGAGCGATTTGTCGAGATAGTCGCAGGCATTGCTCATAGCCATATCGACAAGCTGTTTTCTTACGCCCTGATGCGGAGAGATGACGTTGACTTTTTTTTCTTTTTTTTCGCTGAGATATTCTTCAAGCACAGCGGCGTCGTCAAGGCTGTGGGACGTTATAATTTCCTGTGGTATATAAGGAACGTTGTCATAATAGCGCATGATATAATTGGACAAGCTCTCCTGCTCGGTAAGAGATAGTCCGTCCGCTATTTGCTTGTCGGAGCCTACCAGCTTGCCGCTCCTGACAAAAAGGGTTGATACGACGCTGTTGAGACCGTTGGTCGCAATGGCAAAAATATCAAGGTCAAAGTCTTTTGGCAAAGCGGTAACTTGCCTACGGACGAGTTTGTCCAGTACGTCGAGTTTTTGCTTGTACATCAAAGCTATCTCATATTCTGTCTGTTCAGACGCATCTTTCATCTTTTGGGTCAAAATATTTGCCACACTCTTGTCGTTGCCTTGCAAAAACGCTATGACTTTGGCAATGGTCGCAGCATATTCTTCTTTGGTAACGTACCCCTTGCAAGGAGCCTTGCACCTGCCTATGTGATAATTGAGACAAGGCCGATGACCGGACGGCACTTTGCGCATATCGAGATTGCACGAGCGTAGCGGAAAGGCTGAATAAATCAAATCTACTATTTCTTTGCTGGTTATACCCTGCATATAAGGACCGAAATATTTTGCGCCGTCGTTTTTGAGTTTGCGCACTACTTCGACCTTAGGAAAATCTTGTTTGAGATTGATTTTGACAAAAGGATAGCTCTTGTCGTCTTTGAGAAGTATATTGTAAGGCGGCTTATGCTTTTTGATAAGGTTGTTTTCTAGTACCAGCGCTTCAATCTCGTTGCGAGTGATTATATACTCAAAATCGGCAATTTTGGACACCATAATTAGCACCTTGTCGGTCTTGCCGACGGGTGAACCGAAGTATTGCGTAACTCTCTTTTTGAGATTGCGAGCCTTGCCTACGTACAATATCTGTCTGTCGGCGGAATACATAATATAAACTCCGCTGTTTTCAGGCAAATCTTTGACCTTTTGTCTGATTGTGTCCATGTCAAAAGTATATCATATATCGCAATGTTTTTCAATATTTATGAGTATTTTCCGTTGGAAGTATTGAGATTGTTGACTCCGGTCATCATTACTTCGTTGACGTAAGGATTGACTATGCGATAAAATACGATTTTTCCTACACGCCTGTCGGCAACTATTCTTGCGTCCCTGAGAAGTTTGAGCTGATGCGATACCGTCGTCTGATTGAGAGATAGCAAAATGCAGATGTCGCATACGCATAGTTCGGTTACCGCCAACACCGACAGTATTTTGAGTCGTGTGCTGTCGCTGAATATAAAATAGAAATCGGCAATTCCTTTGACGGCGCCGTTGGGGGGAATATAACTTCTTACCGACTGTTCCTGACTCTCCGTCAACGTAATACACCCACGCATAAGCTCTCCTTTTTCGTATGTCCGTTTGTTGATAAGTACATACTAACACGGTAACACAATCGAAATTTGGCTCATATTGTAAAATAAGAAAAAACATTGAAAAAAAGGAGGTCTGAATATGGATAATTGCTGTTGCTTATGGATTATTCTGCTCTTGTGCTGTTGTTGTAACAACGATTCGACAAGCACTACCGGCTTCTGCGGCAGTGAAAGCGGTTGCGACTGCTGCACGCTCATTCTTTTGATACTGATAATTTGCTGCTGTTGCAAAAACAACGTATCATCCGACGCAATCTGACGTACATATTGACAACAAGATAAAAGTATCCGCCTGCAAAGGCGGATACTTTTATAAATTGCCGACACGGTTTGACTTTTTAGATATTTTATTCAAGATTTATAGATTATGTATTATAGCAAATCGGCAGGATCTTCTTCGTCGTTTCTGCCGTCGTTACCGTTGCGGGTAATTTTTGCCACTCTCCTGCCCAACAGATTGAATACCGCTCTGTACAAAGGGTCGTATATGCAAAACAAAATTATGCCCGCCAGCCAGAAAATCGGAGTGTTGAATCTGAGCGTTCCTATCACCACGTCGGAGATAACCACTCCCATAAGACGATAGCAAGCCCAGAATGCAAGCGCAAAATATCCAACTTTGGCTATGACGATAATTATTATTTTGGCAACTTTGGCAAAACGCAGAGAATAGAATTTATAGTCCAGCAGCCATGTTATCAATGAGTATAACCCAAAGAATAAAATGAAAGGCAGGGCTTTGATATTGCCTGCCAGAAAGCCGATGACTGCCGCCACGGCATAAGTAGCCACGCCTGACCACCACAAACCTTGGGTGAGCGGCAGAGAAACGCATAATGCGGATATTACAAAAAACGCCAGTTTTGCCGTAGGCAGGAATATTGCCAGCATCAACGCAACTATTGCAAGTGCGGCAGATATTCCTGATATGGCGATACGATAACTTCTTTTCATTTCAACAACAAGGTATCAGATCGCCGCCCATACATTCACAGCAGCAATCGCAACAAATAAGCGTTGAACAGGTGTTGCAACATGCTTCGTCGTTGGATGCTCTCCTTGCTTCCTGATCGGGACGACTATAACCTGCTCTGTTGCCTGCGGCGCTGCCCGTAGCGGAGCTTGCGCCTTCTGCGCTTGCCCCTGACAGCACCTTGTTGAGACGTTCTCTCGCCTGCTTGTACTTTTCGTTGTCTTCGTCGAGAGTGAGCGCAATATCGAGTTGCTTTTTGCTCTCAACGTTCCAACCACGTTTGTGATATATCACAGCTTGCAGATAATGCCAATAGCCGTCTCGCATTTCGATATTATCCAACTTAGACTGGGCCTGTTCCAGATTGCCGTTTCTTATCAGTTCTTCGATTTCATCCCAGCCGCCGTTGCCACCTTGTGTAAAATTGAAGTCATTGGCTTTATCTTCCAGACATTGGTGATAAGCTCTCTCTAATTCGTCGAGCTTTTTTGCAGCCAAATTGCCGGCTTCGCCTTCTTCAAACAGTTGAGATTGGTACTCTTGTCTCAGACTTTCGTAAGCCTGTCTTATTTCTTCCTGAGTGGCGTCTCTTGCCACGCCGAGTATCAAATACGGATCTTTTTGCACTTGGTTTCACTCCTTAATAATTCTTTGGTTTTTGTCAGCAATCCATACCACAAAACGTTGGTAATAACTCCTTCGTATTTGCTTATCTTCAACGAGTCGAAGGCTTTGATTATGGCGTCGTAACACGACATAAACAACAATTCCAGTTCATCTTTTTTGTCTTTGAGAAACGTCGCTTTGTCGGTATATGCGTAGTCTGCCAAAAATACGTTATACTTCTGCTCTTTGTGGTCGTCGTCGATGTCGTCGAGTGCGTCGGCACAATACACCCATTTGCCCACGTTATACATTATGTCGCCTACGTTGGCGTTATAATTGTCGCCGGCAAGCACTACGGATATTTGTCTCATAATCTCTGCAAAAGCGTCCGCAACAATGTCGGCTCCCGCCTGATTGTTCTTTTCCATTGTACGCAGCCTTTCGTATCCCTGCTCTACAGCTTTGTCAATCTCGGGCAAATTGGCTTTGGCTCTTTTGTAATGCTTTGACACAACGGCTTTGTCGGCAAAACGGGCTTTGGCAGAACCGTCGTCGCAAATATCGTCGACTAATTTATAATGTGCAAGTATGGTATTGGTATCCACAATTGCGCCCATAAGTTCGCTATGTTTGACGATACTCTTTTTTTTGATAGGATTGAGTATGCAACCTTCGTTGGCAAACTCTACGTCTTTATCCAGCACCGCATGCATAAATACAGCCAAAAAGGTAACGTCATAATTGGTGGTAAACCGCATCAATTGTCCGCACTTTTTGCCTATCGACTTGCATAGTCCGCAATAAAAAGCCTTGTAGACCGTGTAGTCCTTGATAAACATATTGGGTTTGTCTGGCACAACGTATCCGAACATTAAATCAAAACGTATCCTATTGCTTTCTTAAATTCGGCAAGTTTTTTGCTTGCCATCTCCGACGCCCTTTCCTGACCTTCTTTTGCCACTTGCAAAAGATAGTCTTTGTTGCTCATAAGGTCGTCGTATCTATTTCTGAACGGTCTGAGCATCTCTATAACACTATCCGCTACGGCAAGTTTAAGGTCGCCGTATCTCATACCCTGACACTCCTGCTGCACTTGCTCGATACTCTTGTCAGACGTAGCCGCAAGAATGGTGAGAAGATTGCTGATACCCGGTTTGTTGTCGGGGTCGTATATTATGTCGCAACCGCTGTCGGTAACGGCTTTTTTGAACTTTTTGAGTATGACCGACTCGTCGTCAAGCACGCTTACAACCGCCCCCGGCGTCGTGTCTGACTTGCTCATCTTGGCGGTAGGGTCCTGCAAACTCATTATCTTAGCGCCCACCTTGTTGATGATAGGTTCCGGTACGGTGAAAATATCACCGTAGATATTGTTGACTCTGACAGCTATATCCCTTGCTATCTCCAAATGTTGCAATTGGTCTACTCCCACAGGCACGTAGTCGCTGCCGTAGAGCAAAATGTCCGCTGCCATAAGTACGGGATAGTCCATAAGCCCCATATTGATATTGTCGCTATGCTTGGACGACTTATCCTTGAACTGCGTCATTCTGTTCATCTCACCCACGTAGGTATAGCAATTGAGCAGCCAAGCAAGCTCGCTATGCTCGTGTACGTGCGACTGGAAATATAGTATCGACTTATCCTTGTCTATACCCATAGCCATGAGCAAGGCAAAAAAGCTGATTGCATTGTCGTAAAACTGCTTAGGGTCTTGTCTGACGGTGATGGTATGAAGGTCGGCAAGCGCAAACAAGCATTGGTTGTCATCATTGCTTTGAATTGCACGCCAATTATTTACAGCGCCGATATAGTTTCCCAAAGTCATGACGCCCGACGGCTGTATCGCACTATAAATAATCTTCTTTGACATAATTGTCTCCTTTTTGGTATCAAACTATAAAAATAATAACATATACTTTATAAAAAGTAAAGAGCATATCGCCCGATACGCTCTTTCTCAGAGTAATTTTTTCGTCAAATAATCGCCAAATTATTTCTTTACGTACTCCAAAACCACATTTTCGATGTCGGCTTTGTCAACTTTCTCGGTAAACCTGACTTGTTTTTTGTCGAGATTGCTGAGTGGCTCAGGTACGTCTTCACCCGTAAATCCGTGTAGCTTTCTGGAAGCCTTGAAAGCGTCTTCCACTTCGTCGCCGGTAAGAGAGCGATAGACGTCGCAAGGAAATTTGTAAGCGTTGGCGGTAGACACTACCACTCCGATAGTGGTGTCGTCGGTATCTGCAACGTAGTCGTTGTAAACGCTCATTGCCACGCCCGTATGGGTATCCATAAGATAATCGTACAAGTCAAAAGTGCTGTCTATCGTATCGGAAGTTTCTTCTTCGGTAGCGTATCCAACGGCAAACGTCCTGTTGAGTGCGTTGAGTTCTTCCTTGGTTACGCTATATTTACCTTCACTTTTGAGACTTGCCATTCTCTCGGCTGTCAGAGCGTCGTTTCTGCCCGAAAACTCAAACAGCAATCTTTCGAGATTGGAAGAAATAAGAATGTCCATGGACGGGCTCATAGTCTTGAAAAATTCTCTGTTGACGTTGTATTCTCCCGTCTTGAAAAAATCGGTGAGAACGTTGTTGACGTTGCTTGCGC
>JBJETQ010000016.1:34073-78044 GCA_051883395.1 Christensenellales bacterium
TTGTATTCTCCCGTCTTGAAAAAATCGGTGAGAACGTTGTTGACGTTGCTTGCGCAAATAAGTTTGCCCACTCCCACACCCATAAGCGAAGCATAATATGCGGCAAGAATATTGCCGAAGTTTCCGCTAGGTACGGTAAAGTTGACTTTGTCGCCGAGTTTGATTCTTCCGCTTGACAAAAGGTCGCAATAACTCGATACATAGTAAGCAATTTGCGGTGCAAGGCGTCCCCAGTTGATAGAGTTGGCAGAAGATAATTTATAGCCTGCATTTGCAAGTTTTTGCGCCATATCGGGGTCGGAGAAAATGCGTTTGACTGCCGATTGTGCGTCGTCAAAATTGCCTTGTATAGCACAAACGAAGACGTTGTTTCCTTCCTGCGTCATCATTTGAAGTTTTTGCATATCGCTGACGCCGTCGGAAGGATAAAAGACGATTATATCTGTGCCTTCTACGTCCTTAAAACCTTCGAGCGCCGCCTTACCAGTATCGCCCGACGTTGCAACGAGTATCAACGTTTTGTCTACTTCTCCTATCTTTTTTCTGGCGCCCGACAAAAGATACGGCAACATGGTGAGAGCCATATCCTTGAATGCGCAAGTAGGTCCGTGCCACAATTCCAACACGTAAAGTCCGTCGTCAAGATTGACAAGCGGACAAGGGTCGTCTCCGTAAAAACGTCCGTATGCCTTGGTAGCATAGTCCAACAATTCTTCGTAAGAAAAATCTTCCAGAAATTTTGACAATACAAACGCTGCTCTCTCGGGATAAGTCATTTCGACAAGCTTGTCAAAATCGCTTGGACTAAGACTCGGAAAAGTCTCAGGAACAAAAAGTCCGCCGTCCTGAGCCAGTCCTTTTACAATGGCTTCCGCAGAAGAACATTTGAGTTGTTTGTTTCTTGTGCTTATATATTGCATAGGTCTCTCCTTGATTACAATTTGATTATAAATTATGCCACCGTCGTTGTCAATCGTTGTCAACCTGCGACAACAACTGATTTTGATTGGCAAGTTGAAGCGCATCTATCATTTCAAACAGGTCGCCGTCCATAAAGTCAAGCAAGTTGTACATAGTAAAGCCGATTCGGTGGTCGGTAACACGGTTTTGCGGAAAGTTGTAGGTTCTTATCTTTTCGCTTCTGTCTCCCGTACCAACCTGCGACTTGCGGTTGGCTGCGTATTCGCTATCCGCCTTGCTTTGATAATATTCGTACAATCTGCTTTTGAGAACGGTCATTGCCCTTTCTCTGTTTTTTATCTGGCTGCGCTCGTCCTGACTCGTTACTACTATACCGGTTGGCAAATGAGTGATACGTACTGCGCTGTCGGTCTTGTTGACGTGCTGACCGCCTGCACCGCCGCTTCGGTAAGTGTCGATTTTGAGATCCTTGTCCAGTATTTCTATATCGATATTTTCCACTTCGGGCAACACGGCTACCGTAACCGTAGAAGTATGCACTCTGCCTTGCGATTCCGTCTCAGGCACTCTCTGTACTCTATGCACGCCGCTCTCAAATTTGAGCTTGCTGAACGCACCCGTACCGCTTATCATAAAGGTAACTTCTTTTGCGCCGCCCAGCTCGGTGTAGTTCATATCTATCTCCTGCACCTTCCATCTCATACGCTCGGCATAACGCATATACATACGCACTATCTGCGCACCGAAAAGCCCTGCTTCTTCGCCGCCGGCACCCGCTCTGACTTCGATAATTACGTTTTTGTCGTCGTTTGGGTCCACCGGCAACAGAGCGATTTTGATTTCTCCCGTCAGTTGCTCGACTTCTTTGTGCGCCTGCGACAATTCTTCTTTGGCAAGCGCTACCATTTCTTTGTCGCTGCCGTCGTCGATAATCTCTTTGCACTCATCTATCATTGCCATCAGGGCAAGATATTTTTTGTACAGTTCTACGGGACGTGTAAGGTCGCTGTGTTCCTTGCACAATTTCTGCCACTTGGCTTGGTCGGCTATAATTGCGGGGTCTGATATGAGAGTAGTAAGTTCTTCATATCTCTCCAACATTTTTTTTAGTCTTTCAAACATACCTGCCCCTTTGTGCCTACAACTATGCGGTCAACGCCTTCAAGGTCTTTGACTATCGTGCAGTCAAAAGCTTGCTCTTTCATCATTTCGGCAACCTGCTCTGCCTGTCCTATACCACATTCCAAACACAGACTACCGCCGTCATTGAGATAGTCGGTTGCCTTAGGAATTATTTTGCGATAGCAATCAAAACCGTCTCCACCGCCGTCAAGCGCAATAATAGGGTCATAATCTTTGACGTTGACGTCAAGTCCGTCTATATCCTGCGTTTTGATATAAGGCGGATTAGCAACAATCACGTCAAACTTTCCTTCGATATTCTGCCAAAAATCGCTCTCGACGAGTTGAACCTTGTCTTCGACCTGATTGAGCTTGATATTTTCGTCGGCAACAGCCAGAGCTTTGACAGATACGTCGCTTGCCACAACATATGCGCCGCTCTCTTTGGCAACGGCTATTGCTATACAACCGCTACCTGTACACATATCCAGCACTCTGCTGTCGTTATTGGTCAATTTGATGACTTGCTCGGCAAGATATTCCGTCTCGGGTCTCGGACACAATACGTCTTCGTTGACGATAATATCGTATCCGTAAAAATTGGCTTTGCCTATCGCTTTCCATACAGGCATGCCGTCCGCTACCTTTTGAGCGTACTCCATAGCCTTGTCAAACTTACTGCTGCGAATATGCGTAACCTTTGACAATTCGTCTCTGCCAATGCCCAGCACTTCGCACATTATCCAGTCGCCGTCGGCCCTGTCCACGCCTGCATTGTCAAGCACCTTGTTCATCTGTTCTCTTGCGCTCTTATAAGGCTTGTTGGTGTCGAAGCTCTGTGTAGATATCGTATTGTCTGCGTCCATCGCAAGCACCGTCTTGAAGGCAACGATAGCCACTTCCAACATATCGTCGGTAGGCTCCTTGGTAGTGAGCTTTTGAAGCAACAGCCCCGGCAACTTGAAAAATCTTACCAATGCGTTGTCGTATTTGGCAAAGAGTTTCAGAAGTTCGTAACTCACTCCCGATACAACAGGCAAAAGCGCCAGTCTGATTGCAAATCTTATAAAAAGGTTGTCGCCTTGCCAACCCGTAAGCGAAAAGACAAGTACGCTGACTATCATCACGATAAACATAAAAGTTGTGCCGCATCTGTCGTGAATACGAGTCATATTGCGTGCGTTTTCTACGGTGAGTTCCAAGTCGTTTTCGTAACAACTGATTGTCTTATGCTCGGCTCCGTGATACATATATGTTCGTCTTACGTCTTTCATAAGCGAAGTGAGCGCAATATAGCCTACAAAAATCAATATCCTTAAAAAGCCTTCTACAAAATTGAATGCGATTTGAAGTCCTATGCTTGAATTTTGCAAATCTATCTTAGCCAGCGCAACGATACCGCTGGTGATAAGTTGCGGCAAAAAGAAAAACAAACCGATAGACAATGCAAGCCCCATTATGACGGAAAATGCCATAACGAGATTGTAAAAATTAATCTTTTTGGAAGCAAACCACTTTTCTACCTTGCCTGGTTCCGCCTCTCCTTCAAAGACTTCTCCCGAGCGCATAAGCGTACCCATACCCTGCACCATGGTATCGATAAAATTGAATATCCCTCTCAAAAACGGAGTGCGGAATAAAAAATTTTTCTTGGCCACGGGCGTGATATACTTGCTCTCCACTACAATATTGCCCTTTTCATCTCTTACAGCGGTCGCCATGCTCGACTTTCCACGCATCATAACGCCTTCGATAACTGCCTGACCGCCTATTGAAGTACATTTTTTTCTGCTCATACTTTCCTTATGGTTATTAAAAAAATAGTGCAAGAATAATCTTGCACCACATTTGATATTACAGATTGTAACGCTTCTTGAACTTATCTACTCTACCGCCTGTATCTACAAGTTTTTGTTTTCCTGTATAATAAGGATGGCATTTGCTGCAAACTTCTACCTTAATAACGTCTCCTTCTTTTGTCGAGCCGCAAACGAACTTTGCTCCGCATTGACATTCGATTGTAACATCATGATATGCAGGTTGAATCTTCTCGTTCATAATATCACCTCACATTCCTATATTTCTTTTAGAATTATACACAATAAGTATTTTTAAGTCAAGCATAATAATACTTTATTTATCAAAAATTGTTGGGGCGGTTATTTTTGGCAAATAGCGCTATAAAGCGGTATTTTCGGCTTAGATTTTGCAAAATTTGCTGCAAAATAAAAAACGGATTGGATTTTGCGACAAAAAACAATAACATTTGTCGTTTTGAAGGCGTCGCTATGATTGATTTTTGTTCGGGAGTGTGTTATAATCATAACGTTTTACATAATAGCAGGAGATAAGATATGAAATCTTGGAAAATCAAATCAACACGCAATATCGAAGAATCGGAATCAACCGAACTGCCCGATTATAAGGAATTTGCAAAAGTAAAAATTACACGTGCAGGCATCTGTGCCAGCGATATTGCACTATACAATTCCAATCCGTCTGCTCCTATCTCTCCTTGCCGAATTGCCGTAGGTCTGATAAGCGAAAGTAACGACATCACTCTCAAAAAGGGTCAGAGAGTCATGCTCTCTCCTTATTCCAGGGGCGTAAACGACACGATAAAAATTCACGGAAAAAACGTAGACGGTTATCTCAGCGACTACTCCAACGTTGCGCTGGGCGACATATATACAATGCCCGAAGGTATGACCGACGAAGCGATAACTTTTATTGAAGATATTGCCTTGACTATATCCATGCACGAAAAGCTGAATATCCAAAAAACTCAATACGTGTTGATATATGGAGCGTCTGCAATCAACCTTATCTTTGCGCAGCTGTGCGTATATTATCAGGCTATTCCTATCGTTGCCGACTTTGACCAGACACGTCTAGAACTTGCCGGAGATATGGGCATCTATTATCAGATTGACCTGTCGCAAGAAGACTTGACGGGCAAACTAAAAGAGATTACTTCGGGCAAGATGGCAGATTATCTCGTCATAGATACCGACGCCTTTGCTAACGTGGGCGACGTATTGTATAATCTTGCGCAGGACGGCAAAGTGGGACTTTACGGCTTTGATCCTTCACTTGGCAATCTGCAAGGCGATTTCAGCCCTATCATCACCCGCAACCTTACCGTATACGGTCTTGACAACGGATACGGAGAACTGGAAACGGCAGTAAATATGCTGGCTACCGAAATTGTAAAGGTAGACAATCTTGTGGACAGCGTGGTTGACATCAGCCAGACCAAAGAGATTTTTGAAGAACTGGCTACCAAACCTATGTATTACAAGACCATTATTCAATGCTGAACGATTAGTTGAGCAATACTATAAATATCGCCTGCTCCTAAAATCAAAATAATATCGTTTTCACCTGCCGACTTCGCAACGACGTCGGCAATTTTTTTGTCGTCTTCGATATAACATGCCAGTTTGCCGTGTTCTACCAAAGCGCAATATAAATCGAATGCGTCGGCGCCTTCTTCCCTGCTTTCTCTGGCTGAATAAGTTGGAGCAATAATCAATTCGTCGCACCAGTAAAAGCTGTCTACAAAACCGTCAAGCAGGCTTGCCGTACGAGAATATGTATGCGGCTGAAACACCACCCATATCCTGCCGTGAGTCATAAGCAACGCCGCATCGATAGCCGCCTTTATCTCGGTGGGATGATGAGCATAATCGACGATTACTCTCGCTCCGTTGGCAGTTTTTCCTTTACATTCAAATCTTCTTTTGACTCCTACAAATCCGCTCAACGCTCTGCAAATATCCTTCAACGGATAACCTAATTGAGCGCAAACCGCTATGGCAAGCATACTGTTGACAACGTTGTGTCTTCCGATTACGTTGAGTCTGACAGGCATTTTTTCCTGCCCGTGATTGACAACGTAAGAAAACTTGCCTTTGTCTTGCGTCAGATTGGTGGCGAAATAGTCGCATGACGAGTCGTATCCGCAAACAATGACGTTGTCGGTTGATTTCAACTTGGCTTTTGCGTCTTCGCTCACCACGCACACACGACATTTTTGACGATATTGTTCAAAAGCCAATGAATATTGTTCTGCGTCAGAATATGTATCGGGGTGGTCATAGTCGATTGACGTTATTACACCCACGTCGCTGGAAAAGGACAAAAAACTGCGACGATACTCGCACGCTTCGCTCAAAAAAATCTCTCTGCCCGTATCTGTCGGCAAATCTCCGCCGTCGCTGGCCTGACCGCCGATATGAGCGGCAAATTTGCACTTCAATTCTCTCAGTATTCTTTCCGTCATAAGAGACGTCGTCGTTTTTCCATGACTTCCGGCTATGCTGACAACCTTGTCAAACTGCCCTGCTATCATAGGCAAAAATTCCTTTCTTTCTATACAAGGCACTCCTGAACTTATTGCAAAGGACAGTTCTTCGTCGTTTTTGCTCACCGCTGCGCTGTAAACCACCAACGATACGCCTTTGATTTTGCTAAGGTCGTGTCCCGAATAACAATCGACTCCGCTTTGTCTGAGAATTTGCATTTCGTTGCAACTTCTTACGTCGCTGCCGCTTACCTGCAAGCCCATATCGACGCACAACATTGCAAGCACTCTCAGACTTGCTCCGCATATACCGATAAAATGAATTTTCCTGATTTCTTCAAAAGCCAACATATTACAATATATGCAACAAAATTACTTATGTATATAGTCAAAAAAATTTGGTATAGACAAAAGAAAAAAATGGGTGTATAATTATATTATTAAAATAAGTGAGGTGGAAAAATGAAAATCAGCGACGTTAGAGTAAGACTTATCAACAATAGCGACTCCAAACTAAAAGGCGTTGCTTCCGTAGTTATCGACGATTGCTTTGCAGTTCACGATATCAAGATTATTATGGGTGGCGAAGGCGTTTTTGTTGCTATGCCGAGCAAGAAAACTCCCGACGGCGAATTTAAGGATATTGTCCACCCTATCAACAGCGAAACTCGTGCCATATTTACGGACGCAATAATTGCCGCTTACAACGAAGAAACGGCAAAAGAACCAAATCAAGACTAAAACACTTCTTTGTTTGTGTTTGTATCTCCAAAAAATCCACCTGTACTAAGGTGGATTTTTTATCACAATTTTTTACGCTTTTTGATTGCCCGATACGTCGTATCTTCTATCCGCCATATATACAGGACGATTTAGATCAGACAAATTGATTGCCGCCAAAAAGACGATTTTAACAGCTCCGTTATATTGTTTGATTTGAATTGATAGCGCATGTCAACCTGCGTTTTTATTTTGACTTTTCTCCGAGAATGTCGTACAGTTCGTCGTACAGCGGACGCATGTATCTGTACATTCTGCGATAAACTCTATTATAATATTCGTGATATATTTTGTGGTCTGCCGCATTAGGTACAAACTCGTCTTTGACGTGTCTCATAGAATCGAGCGCCTGTTGAAGGTCGTCGAATTCTTTGACTCCCACAAAACTTATCATAGCGGCGCCGAGTCCACTGGTCTCGTGCGTCTGAACACGATAAACGGGTTTACCCACCACGTCGGACAGTATCTGACATATTACGTCGCTCTGCGAACCGCCGCCCGATACTCCCACTCTGTCAACGCTTATTTTTGCACGTGCCTGCATATTGTTGAGACCGTCAAGCAAGCCGTAACAAAGACCTTCTATAATCGCCCTATACATATACTCTCTGTCATGGACGTCGGTAAAACCTATCATAGAACCTTTGGCTTCCGGGTTTTTGAGTCCTGGTCCCCACAAAGGTTGCAAAATAAGACCGTGTGAGCCTACGGGAACGTCCGCCAGCTTTCTGTCGAGAATCTGCTCTACCTTTTCGCCTGTTTGTTCCGCTTCCTTCTGTTCGTATAGCGCAAACTGCTCTCTGAACCAACTTACCATCCAAAATCCCCTGAATATCTGTATCTCAGGATTCCACTTGCCCATGACGACGGACGGATACGCAGGCATAAATGCTTCCGGTTCGACGTATTTGTCGGTGCATATTTCTACCGAAGAAGCCGTGCCGAGACTTATTGACGCCACGTTGGAAGTTACCGCTCCCACGCCGAGAGATTCACAACCCTTATCCGTTCCCGAAGCTATGACCGGCAAGCCTTGTTTCAGCCCCGTTTCTTTGCTGCATTGCTCGGTTATATATCCCAGCGTTTCTCCCGGATTGACAAGAGAACACATCTTGGATATCGGAGTGCCGAATACAGGATAAGTCAAACCGTGTTTGGTCTGCCAACAACGTTTTTTGTAATCAAACGGTATCTTGCACGCAATGCCTGCATTGCTGTCGGCAAGATTGCCTGTCAATCGATAATTGACGTAAGTAGACGGTACTACCACTTTGTCGGTCTTTGCCCAAATATCGGGCTGGTTTACCCTTACCCAGTTGGTGTATGACGTCTTGCGGGACACCTTTACACTCTCGCTCATGCCTACCAAAAAGTACAAAAATCTGTTGAAAGCAGGCAACGGGTCGGGACAATCTACTTCTCGCTTGTCCAGCCACAAAATAGTGTTGCGTGTAGGATTGCCTTTTTTGTCGAGAAAAACGGTGGTATTGCGGATAGATGTTACGCTCACAGCCACAATATCGTCCATAAGTTGCGGCGCTTCCTGTCTCATAAGACGGCACACTTCCACTACTCCGTCGTAAAGACTGCTCGTATCCTTTTCGGCGTATCCGTTTTCTTCCAATACGTAAAATTCTTCGGTTATCTGCGCCTTATATACAAGATTACCTTGTTTGTCAAACAACAACCCTCTGGTTGATTGCGTTCCTATATCAAAAATCAATGCCAACGGTCTGTTCACAATACCCTCCTATCTGCTCATCTGTTGCAACGCCACAAAATCAACTTTTCCTATCGGCGTTCTTGGCAAATCGTCAATAAATTCTATAATTCCCGGCATACTATGCCGCATAAAATTGCGAGAAATAGCTTGTCTGATTTCCTGCGCAATACGTTCTTCGTCAAGCAACGTAGATTTGTCCTTGACAACGTACAGTTTGGTAGCGCTCTTGCCGTTGATGGTAGTTTCTACCATACAACTCATCTTAACGCAATCGAGATTGTCCACTACGTTTTCTATCTCTTGCGGAAAGACGTTGACTCCCGATATTTTGACCAATCTCTTGATACGGTCGGTAAAAAATACGTTTCCGTCATCGTCCATATATCCCACGTCGCCCGTTTTGAGCCACTTGACGTGTCTGTCATCTTCAAAAAATGCCTGTCTGTCGTCCTGACTGTGATAATAGCCCGTCATAAGCGTAGGTCCGCTGATAACAATCTCGCCTTTGCTTCCGGCAGACAAAAAATTACCTTGCTCGTCTATGATACCAAAAGTCATACTCTTGACCGGTCTGCCTATGGAATTGGGCTTGTACACCTTCATTGTATTGATGCAACATACGCACGCTTCCGTCAGGCCATATCCTTCGCTGAGCAAAATATTGTTATGTTCTTTTTCCATAGCTTGTCTGAATAGCTGTTTTGTATTTTCCGATACCTTGTCGCCACCGCAATAACAAGCTCTGATTTTTGAGAGCATCTTGCCTTTGAATTTGCCGCAGGCAAGCATTTTGGAATACATATAAGGCACACCCGCAATAAAAGTTATGCCGTAACGTTTGACTAGATAACATGCCGTTTCCGCCTTGAACTTAGGCATAAGTATTATACGTATGCCTGCGCAAATCATAGAGTGCATGCACACGCCCAAGCCGTAGGTGTGAAATACAGGCAAAGCCATCAGCATAGCGTCCTTGTTGCTGTATCGGTGGTCGATAGCGTCAAGTATGTTGTCTGTAAGGTTGTTGAGCGCACGATTGCTCATCATGACTGTTTTTGCCTTGCCGCAGGTGCCACCGCTGTGCATATACACGGCGACGTCTTCTCCGTTCACGTCAACGTCGGGCGCAGTATATTTGCCTATATCACGATATCTGACGACGTTGGACGCATTGTTTGTCGTCAATTTTTTTGCAACGTAAGCGTTGTAAAAAGGCTTGAAAGCCACAGGCAAATAATCTTGTGCCGAACAGAGAATAACAGGCTTTCCCGTCAATTCTATCCAGTCCTTGTATTTGTAAAAAAACTCGTCGAACAGGATATATGCCTTGGGCGACATCTCCTTGTCCATTGTCTGCAATTTTTCGCTTGGTATAACGGGGTGAACAAGATTTGCGATAGCACCTGCTCTGTTGATAGCATAGAAGCATACGAGAGCGTTTGGAATATTGCTCAGGCACAACACCACGTTGTCGCCCTTCTTTACTCCAAGGCTGATAAGATACCCTGCAAAGTTTTCTACGTCCCTGACAAATTTTTGTCTGGTTGCGCTAGCGCCCCAGAATTGCCATACTTTGTCTCCGGGCGGATTATGCTCGGTACGGGCTTTGTAAAACGAATACATCGACTGGTTGAAATCTATACTCATAAAATTCTGCCCAACAGGTTTTTCTCCGACAATGCCGTCCTGTCGCCCTCCGCTCCAAATGCCAATACCTTGGCAGTCTTGGTGGTTGCATAACCTATTATTCCGCCTATTGCTATGTCGGACAAAAAGTATTTTCCCGACAAAAGCGAACCGATTATTACCAAAATTACGAAAAAGTTGATTGCGACTTGCATCCAACCCGTCTTGTTGGCAAGACGTGGATGTATTTTTGTCAAAATCATCAGCATCCATGCGGTAAACGCAAGCGCCGTCTTGTTGTCAGGCATTGCACGTCCGTCCTGCACGTTGACTATCTTGTACCATGGACTAAACTCTGCACCGTCAATTACGTCGACGTAAGACGCCCTTTTCCAGATAATCTTCATGCCGTAAGACAGAGCCGCCACTATACCAACTACGATACATGCCACAATCGCCCACTTCTTGTATCTCTCAAACTCTTGTCTTCTGTGCTTGGACAAATCGTTGAGAAATAGCAAAAATACAAAAATACCGCACACAAATGCGACCGACATATAGTAGGCTTTCTGTTCAAAAATGAGTTGAAAACAGTCGATAAAAGCAAATCCTGCCGACAAAACTCCCAAACAGAAATAAACTATTATATACAATCTTTTGAGTACGATATTGCACTCTTTGTTGTAGGCACATTTGAGCAATATTCCGCATGCTGCCATCATTATCAGAAAGGCAGGAAGCTTGGCTATCGAATCGGTAAAAACGCTGAAAGCGTTGCCGGGCAAACAAATCGCAGTTGCAATCTGCAAATCTTTGAATGAACCTACAATGAGCATAATTACAAGTAACATTGCGATTATTATGCTCCAAACCGCTTGTCTTATCGCTTCTTTCATATATTGACCCCTTGGGCAGACAAAGCCCTGTTACTTATATCGAACGTATATTTGTCGTGAGCGAAAAATATCTTTTTGATGACAAAAAATATTGCGTAAGTAATATAAACTCCCGCTACCGTATCCGACAAAAAATGTGCGCAGTTGACTATTCTGTAATACATCGTCAGAGCAATCAGCACTATCGTAACGGCATACACCGTCGGTTTGACCCAACGCCTGCTTTTGAGAGACGGCAGTATGTCGCACAACACCCACAAAAGACACAAATGCACTATGCTGGAAGAATGTCCGGAAGGAAACGACGTGTATTTGTAAGACGGGTCGAGTTTTTCTCTGCCTATCATTATCTGCCACCAATCGGTAAAACCGTCGAAATTGCCTTCTTTGAGCATATCTCTATATCTCATTCTGCACCAAATCAGTTTCATAATTCTCATAACTACCAATGCCACAATGACAAAAACCAGAGAAAATACGGCAAATTTGAGCAATCTGTGCATACTGTCTTTTGGCAAAAAGTATCCTATGCCGAGAGTAAACGCACCATAGAAAAATGCCTTGAAAATCGCCCACAAAAGATTATGTTCCTGCTCGGTAGGCACTACGGCAAGCTCTGTCATCTTCTGAGCATTGAGTCCAAACATAAGCCAGCCCAGCCATATAACCACAGCCCCGGCAATCATAATACCTATTCTTGCCTTTTTGTTGTCAAAAACGTCGTAATTATAAAAAATTATCATACCTGCAAGCGGTACGGCAAAATAAGCGGGATATTCCGCAATTATAGCAAACAGTTGTCCGAAAAACGACCTTTGGTCGCCGATTGCCTGCGAAATCTGCAAATCGTAAAAGGAAGCTACAACCATCAGCACGACGCCGACAGCAAAAGCGACGCTATGCCCGATTATCGAAATTTTTTTGCTTTTTGTCAATTCCATATTATATATTATAATACATTATCTCCATTGTTTCAAGTCTTTTTATCATGCGGACGTATCGCAATATTATTGTTGACAATTTTGAAAACAAACGTGATAAAAACAAAAAAATCCCCGACCACATAGGTCGGGGAAAAAATATCATGATTTATTACAGAGTCCAGGTTGCGAAATAATCGTTTTTCTCTGCCATGGTATAACCGGCTTCGGCAGGGTTGTAAGAATATTGTTGTCTGGATTTGAGTTCGATTGCACTGTCGATGACATTTGCAATTTTAACTTCATATTGTTCTGTGATATACAAATCTGCAAGATAACCGTTGTCCCATACTACAATGTCAAATTTGAGTCCAAGGAAATTGAGTCCTTCGCAGCCTACAGATTGATTAAGCATGTATTCCATAACTGCCTTGTAGTTTTGGGTAACCTTATCGAGATCGAAGATGATAGAGAACTTGTATTGGTCTTTTCCTTCTACTTTCTCTGGTTTGCTTATTTGAGCAATGGCGCCTTCTACGTCAGTATCGTACATCCAGATTTTGGTTGGGTCGTTGACTTTAACCGCAACGAGTGCAGGCACGGTATTGAAGGTCTCGGCAGCACCAAAAGATTTCTTCCAGCCGTCGATACCCTTTCCGCTGGCGTCATTCTTTGATGTATATTTTACGTTAGAAGCGTTTCT
The DNA here is from genome assembly GCA_051883395.1 of Christensenellales bacterium. Classification (GTDB taxonomy): domain Bacteria; phylum Bacillota; class Clostridia; order Christensenellales; family UBA3700; genus HGM11368. The sequence continues at coordinate 47,071 of JBJETQ010000016.1, forward strand.
GATGTAAGCCTTGCCGTTAGCGTCAACGTAAGTCTCTTCATATACTTGTGCAAACATACTGTAAGATCTGTTGTCTACAAAATAAGTAGTACCTGCTTCGCCACCTTTGCCTTCTCTCACTTTGTTGCCGACAACGAGCTGATTGACGGATAGTCCGGCAATCTTGGTCTCAACGTTGCCTTTGAGATAAGTGGATACGTATGTTGCTCCGTAGAAGTTGTCTACCGCTGCATAAAACATCTCGGTAGCAGTAGAATTTTCGTCGATTGCGGTAACAGGCGTAGCTGTTGGTTTTACGGTACCCATGGTCATTTCTTCAGGAGTGAAGTCGCTGATTACGACGTCATCAAAAGTACCGTTACATCCGACAAACATTGTGCCCATAACTACGGCAATAATAATAATTGCCAAAATAGAAACGTGTTTTTTCATAATTTCTCCTTTATTTTTGAAGATTATCTATGTCTATAATAATATAGATAAAAGTAAAAATCAAGTAAAATTCAATTAAAAATTTTTCAATATCCGACTCAGTTAAGCTTGTCTTTCCCGCTGTCGTCATGCGTCGTATCGGAATTGTCGGAGCTTTTAACTTTCGATTTGCGCATAGATACTACTATTTTGACAATATAAGCAATCAGAGCCACGGCGACTATCGCCATAAGTCCGTAAATAATATAATCGATATAATCGCTGAGAAAATACGATAATACAGTTATGATAGTCGAAGCTACGACGTTGCCCAGTATGACCATCAGCATCGACTTGCCAAAACCAAGCCCCATAAAGGAAGCAACCGCACTTCCCGTCCATACCCCTGTCATAGGTATAGGTACGGCGACAAAAGCAAATACTCCCGCCAGTTTTTTGCGCTCGATAACTTTGGGGTCATAGGCGCTGGCTGCTTTGTTTTCTACCGCATTGACCTTGCCTTGAAAACTACCTTCGACGGCATGAGCCAACGACTTGAACACTTTGGTCTTTTTCATCCATCTGAGAATAGGTTGTAAAATCAACAAAAGTATCGGAGCAACAAGCGACGAACCCAAAAAAGCGCAGCCCAATGCGGCAAAAATATTCATTTTCATTGCCACGGCTACGGGAATAGCACCCCTTACTTCGATAAGCGGAATCATAGATATAATTATTATCGTGAGATAATCGCTAGGTAATACGTTGCGAAAAAACTCTATAATCGAATCTATCAACTCTATCTCCTTTGTCGAATTTATTATATATTTTTATTTGATTTTAGTCAACAAAACTTATATAATCTACTTATGCAAAAACTATTGAGTCTGGCAAGAAAAGCAATAAGCGACTATAAGATGATAGAAGACGGCGACAAGATTGCCGTGGGGCTTTCGGGTGGTAAAGACAGTATTACTCTGCTTGCCGTACTTGCCGCATATCAGAAGTTTTCTCCCGAAAAGTTTGATTTGATAGCAATCAATATCGATATGGGCTTTGCAGATACAGACCCGGCACAAGTGCAAGCTACCCGTGAGTTTTGCCAAAGTATCGGCGTGCCGCTCATCATCGAAAAGACTGACATTGCCCAGATAATCTTTGACGAGAGAAAAGAAAAGAGTCCATGCTCTCTCTGCTCCAAAATGCGCAGGGGCGCACTCAACAACGTGGCAATAGCCAACGGTTGCAATAAACTTGCTCTCGGTCATCACGCCGACGACGTGATAGAAACAATGTTGCTTTCTCTGCTCTACGAAGGCAGATTTTCTACGTTTATGCCGATAAGCTACATGGATAAAAGCAAGATTACTCTTATCAGACCGTTGATTTATATCGAAGAAAAACAAATCAACTGGACTGCAAAACGACTTGGACTGCCGGTCATTTTTAACCCTTGTCCGAGAGACAAACATACAAAAAGAGAAGAAATCAAGCAACTCGTACATGATCTTGACCAGCAATTTACCGACTCAAAAAAGCATATTATGGCGGCTATATTCAATCCCCAAAGAAACAGCCTTTGGGACAAAGCCAAGCCTCACGATTGCGATTGAGCGCTATGCTTTTTCAGATATAGCTTTTTTGTGCTTTCTCCGCCTCTCAGGTGCCTGACCGACATATTGAAGTCAAGCACCTTTTTTACTTGTCCGTACAGGCTTGCGTCAACGTAAACGAGCTTTTTGGTCATGTCGTTATGTACGGTACTTTTGCTCACTCCGAAAATTCGGGAAGCTTCTCTGACGGTACACCCCGTCATTGCTATATATCTGGCTACGTTAAGCATTGCGTCCTTCTGCATATTTTTCACCCAATCTATGACTATTCCACACAAATAAAAAATATGAAAATAAATGTAAAAATGCTTGAATTTTCATAAATTGATATGAATAAATATACATATAAATATCACCATATTTGCATATTGCAATATGCGCAATTTATTTATTTTTTTGGTGTTCTTTGACTTTGGCAACAATAATCTTTATCAGCATCCATACGCCCAGAATAGTCAGAAATCCACCAAAGCATCTGCCGAGAACGTCGCCCTTGACCAAAGGTGCAAGATATGCCCCTGCGCACGCCGTTATCAGAGCAGGTATTGTAACCCAAAGCATAGCTTTAAAATCTATTTTTTTGTTTTTTGCATGTATAATGACCGCTACGATTGACATTGGCAGAAATGATATGAGATTGGTAAGCTGAGCCGATACTTGTTCAACTTTGAGAAATATCGTCAATATAGGTATCAGCAAAGTGCCGCCACCCATACCCATTCCACCGATAATGCCGCCGATAAGACCGGCGATTATATACCACAGATATTGCATAATTATCAATATTCTCCCATAAATATTCAGCCCCGATTTAACCGACGAGCATTTTGACTCCGCCCACTATCATCAAGACGTAAAATATAAATTGCAATGCGTTGGAAGGAATTTTGTTCATCAGCAGCGCACCGAATATACCGCCCACTACGACGCCTGCCGTTATCACCAGTCCCCTTTGCCACTCCCAACCGCCGTGAGTAAGATAGAATATTACGCTGACAAGGCACAGGGGAAATATGGTGGCTATTGCGGTAGCGTGAGCTTTTGACGCTTCCAGACCGTATAGTCCCGTGAGTATCGGAACGATAATCATACCGCCTCCGCCGCCGAATATGCCGGTAGCAAATCCTGCCGCTAGCGACGCCAATACAATCAAAAATTTTCTTTTTTTATCTATGACGTTGTTTTTGTTATTATTTTCCATATCGATATTGTGCGCTTTCGTTGAATTTTTATCATAGACGGCGGTAAGAATAAAATTCAATGTAAAAAATAAATTAATCTATCAGAAAATTGAGTAAATCTATTGATTTATATTTTTGTTTGCTTTATAATAATTAAGATTATAATTATTATATTCAATTAAACTATCAAAGGTGGTAAAATGAACACAAAGAAACGTTTTCTTCTGACACTGCTCATTGCGATTATGTGTATCACTATGATTACTTGCGCAATAGCCTGTGAGAAAGATGCTGACGACAACACAGACGACACTACCAACGATCAGCTTTTCACCAACGGTGATTTTACGCTGACAACCGGAGATTCTTATCCTTTGACGCCTGGCTCCTGGACATCTTCTACGGGTTCTTCGAGCGCTCCGTCCGGTTCGGATAACATCACGGCTGGCGTCATAGATACGAGCAGCTCGTCTTTTAAGGACAACAAAAAGACCTACGGCTCAATCGACAATCCAGGCAAAACGGGCGACGACGACAAAATTCTTATGATATACAATAAGACTGCTACGTCCTACAAATACACGTCTGCCAGCATTACGCTTGCAAAAAACGCTTATTATGAGTTGTCTTTCAGCGTAAAGACGCTTTTGGACGACGACAGCGACAAGGCGGGTGCATACGTATATCTTACTGGCGACGCTTATGCCGAATTTGAAGCCATCGACACCAACGGAGAATGGAAAACTTATAAGATTTATATCGAATCTTCCAATACCGGCACCAGCAGCATCTCGCTCATTTTGTCGGCAGGTTTCAATACTACCTATACCAAAGGACACGTATTTTTTGACAGCGTAGTTCTGACAAATCTCACCGACGTTGAAGAAGGTGAAACGGCTTATAGCGCACAAGACTTTGCTAATCAGGAAGTCAACGAATTCACCGCAAAATACAGCATTATCGGTGGCGATAAAGAATTTGACTATGCTTCCGTAACCAGCACTACAACTTTCAGGACGCCTTCTAAATATACCGACATGACGGGTAGCGGTTCCGGAGACTCTGCTCCATCTTCGTCTTCTTATCTTGAAAAAGGTATCGTAGACACAGCCGAAGATTACAGCATCTCGCTGGGCGATTCTGCCTATACTCTTTCGGTTGCAGACGGCTCGGTTGGCAACAATATTCTTGTTATCAACAACAAAAAAGCTACGGCATACGGCTATCGTTCTTCCGTATCCTACCGTTTCTTTTCAGGTAAATATTATGCCGTAAGCGTCAACGTTCGTACTGACATTCTGGAAGGTAACGGCGCTACGCTCAAACTCACCAACGGTACCGACACCGACGAAAGAAATATTATTATCAACAATATCAATACAAGCGGCGCTTGGCAGACTTATACTTTCTTTATCAAAGGCAACGACAAACGTAACAACGATTTGTATCTCGAACTGTGGTTGGGACAAGGCGGCAGCAACGATACCGCTACTCACGTTCAAGGTATTGCAAGCTTTGATAAAGTAACCTACAAAGAGATTGACGAAGCCGCTTATAACAGCGGAGTAAACAGATTTTCTCTTGAATCTACTCATCCTGCCGAAGACGTCAATATCAACGATTTCGTCGACACCACCTATGACGAAACTATTGCAAGCGACAGATCTCAGTTGAGCGTAGCAGACGGAGTTATGACCATCAACAACATACTTCCTACTGCAATAACGGTATCCAACTTTACCAAAAACGCCAGCGACCAACTTGACAACAGCAAGGGATTGACCATCTACCCTAACAATTATTATTTGTTGTCCGTTATGTTCAAAACCGAAGTTGCAGACACAAGTAAAGGTCTGAGCATAAATCTTATTTCTTACAACAAAGACGGTACGGAATACAGCGATTCGTTCTCTACGCTCGCTTCCATGTCTTCTCTCAACACGCTCAATCTCGAAGATTACAAGATTGACGACGACTACACCGAAGCAATCTTCTATATCAAAGGAAGCGAATACGAGAGCAACATTGTAGGTTTGCAATTCACGCTTGGCAGCGGCAAAGGCACTCAGTCAAGTTCTCACGTTATCGGTAAGGCAATGATAAAGGACATTACCGTCGAAGTTATCACTCCTTCCGAATACAATGCCGCTTCTACTTCAACCGTTACCAAGACGGCAAGTTTCAGCGAATCGAGCGACAGCAACGGCGTTTCTTCCAACGGAGAGTTCAAGATTATTGACGCCGCCGCTACTACCGAATTGTATGAGACCGACGTATTTACCGCACAAGGAAAACTCTACAAACATCTCGGTGTGCCTACAAACTGGACCATCACCCAAAAGACCGCTATCACCAACGGCAACAGCAGAGCCGGCGTTCTTGACCTGGAATCTCCTGAATTGATGAGTGAAATGGGTCTTACAAGCGCCAACTTCTTTGACGGTTACGACTGTACTGACAACCCTACCGTATTGGCAATCAATTCGATAGACTCGACCGCAATCGGATACTCGTCCAACAGCATCTCTCTTGCTTCCAACTCTTACTATATGTTCAGCGTATGGGCTAAGTCGGACGGCAGTCCTTTGAGTATCGAACTTGCTACCAAGACGGCAAGCGGAGATGAAAACAACAAATATTACAACATCAACCCTTCCGACAACCAATGGAAACAGTATTTCATTTACGTCGAAACGGGAATCAGCTCGGTATCGGTAAAACTTACTCTCTACTCGGGCAATCCGCAAGTAAGCAGCAACACTCAAAACGGTTGGGTATTCTTTGACAGCGCAAAATATATCAGCATAGACGAAACCACTTATAAACAAGGTTGCCTGCTCGAAAACAGCACTAACGTCAACGTATTGGCTCAATCATGGCTGGTAGATAGTTTTGACTCAACTACCACTTCCGAATCGCTTACTTCACCTGAAAACTGGTCGGGTAAATTGTTAGATTCCAGCGCACAATCAGACAGCGAATATCTGGCAGCCGGCGTATTTGACCAGACTTGCGGCGATTGGTCCAATATAGATATTGACCCTGACACTGACACGACTGTTGCAAATGCAATATTTGACCAAAACAAAAATATCGGTGATTCCGTATTGGTCATCTACAACAAAAAGCCTACGTCTTATCAATACACTTCGTCTTCGACCACGCTCAAAGCCGATACCTATTATAAGATTTCTATCTGGCTGTTGACCTACGGACTTGACAAAGATGATAGCGCTACTCTCATGTTGACGCTCAACAACCAAACTTATACCTTTGGTAAACTCATCACCGACAAGTCTACCGAATATGACAAGACTCGTCAAATCAACACTTCAACCTATGACGAAAACGGCGTCGAAACTATAGGTACTTGGACTGAATACAGCTTCTACGTCAAGACTGAAGAAGACGTTACAGCTACTGCCAGCGTTACGATTTCGCTGGGTCGTACGGGAGAAGAAAAATGGCTTGAAGGATACGTATTTGCAGACAACTTCTCCGTTAGCGTAATTGACGAAAGCGAATTTATCGCAAGAAAACCGGTAGAAGGAGAAACGGAAGAAACTATCGATGAAACCTTGATAGACGACGCACTCGTAGCCAACAACTTCCGTATCGTATTTACCGAAGAATCGGCAGACGCAGAAGAAGATCTCAACGCCGAAGAAGAAGAAACCGAAGAAGAAAGCAATACCAACGATTATCTGTGGTTGTGGATTACTTCGGGTATTGTAGGCGGTGTAATCGTAATCGTTCTTGTTGTTGTCCTTATCAAGAGATTTGCGCCTAAGAAGAAAAAACGCAGTCTTACCAAGAAGAAATCTTCTAAGATAACCAAAAACAACGACAAATTCAGCGATTGATAAAATGACACAATTTACGGCGTAGCGAATTTTTATCGCTACGCCGTATTTTTATTTTCTGTGCAACAATTCTGCCAAAAGTCTGGCAAGATTGTTGAAAACTTTCAGCACATTGCAGATTTATCAGAACAATATACAGACAGCGCAAGCTAGCTTTACGCAATCCGATATATGCCTTAGAACAAACTACTCGGTGGGAATAAATATTTTTTGTCCCAAAAAAACTGTGCCAACGTTGTTGAATTCCATAATCACGGCTTTGTCAACGCCAAAATTCGTAGCGATTTTGTCAAGCGTGTCAAAAGGTTTGACGACGTAATCTACCCCTTCCGTCTGTTCGATAATCAATCTCATGCCGACGTAACACTCGTGCGTATGCAAATTGTTTATATTGATGAGCCTTTGGATATTCATCTTATACTTTTTGCACACTTCTTCCAACGTAATCTGCTCGTTTATTCTTATAACAAACCTTTTCATACTACCCCCGACGCCAGTCGATATATTATATTTGACGACGGCTCTCAATATAATAAAATATGAAAAGAATTGTCAAAGCTTTTGCGCTTGTTACCGTATTGTCGTGTTTTACAAGATTTCTGTCTTTTATATTCAAAATCTATCTGTCCAGATTGCTGGGTGCGGAAATATTGGGAGTATATCAAATTACTTTTTCGCTGTTTTCTTTATTCGCCTGTCTGAGCATGTCGGGAATACCTGTTACGTTGTCCAGACTGACAGCCGAAGAAACCGCTATGGGCAACGAGCGAGCCGTAGGCGGAATGTTTTCTTCTGCAATGATACTCAGCCTTACCATTTGCGGTATCTTAATAACCGTTCTTGCTGCGTTTCCTGCCATTCCAAAAGCTTTATTCAGCGACGAAAGATGCGTCAAGCTGTTTTACGTAATGCTGCCCATGTTGGTTACGTCGTCTGTCTATTCTATTGTCAGGGGCTGGTTTTGGGGTAAAAAGGAATTTTTTACCTTTTCGGTTACAGAACTGGTGGAAGAAATTATCAAGATAGCTTTTACTTTTGCTATTCTGATGACGGGAATATTCGGCATAACTAAATTCTATTCTTACGCCGTAGCAATGATTATGAGCGACGTAACTATGGTCGTCATATTGTTTGCGTGTTTCTTATTCAAAGGCGGACGGGCAAAAAAACCGTTATATACCCGCAGGCTCGTCAAGTCGGCAACTCCTTTGACAATAACAAGACTCTTTGGCTCTCTCATGTCTGCTTTCTTGTCGTTGGCAATTCCTGCCATGCTGGTAAAATACGGCATGGACACGCAGGCTGCAACGGCGCAATTCGGCAGAGCCGGCGGTATGGTTATGCCCATTTTACTGGCTCCTACAAGCGTCGTAAGTGCAATGACCGTGGTATTGATACCTGAACTTGCCGAACAAAATACAAAAGACAACCCGCAAGGCTTGCAAAGCAAAATTTCAACTGCAATAGAATTCAGCTGGATAATAAGCTGTATGTTTTATATTATCTTTATGGCTTGCGGACAAAACTTCGTAAGTATGATATATCATGACGCCCAAGCAGGAGAATTTATGCCAAAAGTCGCATTACTTATGATTCCGCTATGCGTCAACAATATGGCTATCAGCATTCTCAATTCTTTGGGCAAAGAAAAACAAACCTTTATCTCCCACCTTATTAGCTGCGTTATACTGGCAATTACTACCCTTATTGCACCAAAATACATAGGTATTTATTCTTATTTCCTTGCGTTGGCGCTATTCCATACACTAGGCATGACGATAAACGTCATTTTGATTTATCGACAGGTAGGTATAGATAAAAGATGTGCGACTCATTGTCTGGGCTGTCTTACCTTTGCGTGCGTTGCCGGGCTGGGAATGTCTGCTCTCAACGGACTGATGGAGCGCATTATGTTGCCACAGATAAGTATGGTAATATGTGCAATCTTATCGTTTGTGTTTTTCGTGGCGTTTTTATTGGGTTTCAAAATTGTCGATATAGGCGGCTTTCTGCCCAAAAAAATGCGCAGATGACTTTATTCGTCAGAGTTTTCTACCCTATCACACGTATCATGCCCACTCTCTTGAGCTACTGCCGTTTGCGGTTGAAGAAACTTTTTGAACACCAGCCGCTTGCACGGCTCATAAACAGCCATGGTAAGCACCATATTTATAAGAGAAACAGCTGCTTGTTTAGGAAGTCTGCCCCAAAGATATACCCAAAATGTTTTGCCGCTTCCTTTGGAATAGGAATAAACGTACCAAAGCGTCAAAGTATTGATAAAGGCGGTGCAAACCAAAAGACAAGTAAGAAAAGATAAGAATATTTTGAGATAATCGTTGAGATTTTTTATCTTGAAAAACAACCCCGGAATAAGTCCCATAAGTCCCGACGCCAAAGTTATAGTAGGTAGCCAAGCCCCCTTAGGCGAAATAATCTGTCCGAGTATATCTCCCATTGCTCCCGTAAGAAAACCGCCTATCGGTCCGCATACCGCTCCTGCAAAAAACGCAGGTATGGACGCAAACGAGATTGCGAAGGACTGAACGGGCAACCAGGTGTAAATGTTGGTGATTGTGCTGAGTGCTACAAATACCGCTAAGTACGCTATTTTTTGCGCACGAAATACTCTTTTGTTCATAAAAAAACCTCCTATAATTAGAGGTCCATTGAAAAAATATATTTTGCAACGGACGCAACCCAATATCGCAAGCATAGCTTTTCGTTTGTGAGCAACATCCCATCTCACAACACTTAACGCATTGAGTTTACTCTGCTGTAAAGATAGTAGCATATTATACGCTTTATATCAATCAAATTGAATAAAAAAAGTTAAAATACTTATTCTAAAAATATGTTAATTGTATTTATCAGAGCAATAATTATATATTTCTTCCTGTTGATAGCAATGCGATTGATGGGTAAAAAGCAATTGGGAGAACTTCAACCCTTCGAGTTTGCTATTTCGCTGATAGTAGCAGAATTGGCTTGTATTCCTATGTCGGACACGCAGGTGCCTATCGTCTACGGACTTGTGCCTATCTTTACGCTGTTTATACTGGAATTTATCGTAACAAAAATGGTAAAACATTCGATAAAATTGCGTAAAGTTATCAACGGAAAACCCGTCATAGTTATTACTCCGCAAGGTATCGATTATAAAGCCATAAGCAGTCTAGACATGACTATCAACGACATCATGGAAGCATTGAGAGCCAAGTCGTATCTGTCCCCTGCGGAAATCCATTATGCGATTGTCGAGACAAACGGCGACGTTTCTGTCATTCCTAAGTCCGCCAACCAGCCTGCCACTCTATCCGACATCAACGTATCAAAACAAGACCCGCAATTGCCGTTTACTCTCATTTGCGAAGGCAAAAAGTTGACGGAAAATATCAGATTGTCAGGTGTAGGAGAAAAATTTGTAGAAGACGTGTTGAACAAATACGGTCTCAAACAAAAGGACGTATTATTGTTGTCTGTTGCCGGTCAGGACGAATTCTATCTGCAACCTATCGAAAGGCAATATATTACAGGTAACATAGACGACCTGCAAGAAGGAGTGCAAGATGAGCGGAATTAAAAAGATAGTTTTGGTAGCCGTTATTTTCGCCTTGATAGTAGCTGGCGGAATTACCGAACAGATATATATTGACAAAACCTTTGACAAACTAGAAAACTATGCCGACAAAATATATTTCTTGTTGCAGGAAGAAAGATATACAGAAGCGCTGACGCTTACAGCCGACTTGTCTGATTGGTGGGCAAAAGAGAGAGATAAACTCGAATTTTTATGCTCCAACGTGGATATAAAAGAGATATATCGGGAAATCGGGGAGCTGCAAGGTTCGCAGTATGCCGAAATGTATGACGACTCGATTACCCGAGCCAACGTACTGAAATATATGGCTAAAAACTCAAAAAACCTGTTGGCTTTCAAAATAAAGAATATTTTATAATCAATTACAAAAGGTCGATAACCCGATACGTATCGACCTTTTTTGTTATTTTAGTTTGTCAACCAGATATTGTCCCGTATAGCTTTGAGCTACAAGAGCAACTTGCTCTGGAGTACCCTGCGCAATGATTCTTCCGCCATCGTCTCCGCCTTCCGGGCCGATATCTATGATATTGTCGGCAACCTTGATGACGTCAAGATTGTGTTCAATAACGACAACTGTGTTTCCTGCGTTGACAAACCTTTGAAGTATATCAATGAGTTTTTTGACGTCGTGCGTGTGCAAACCGGTGGTAGGCTCGTCAAGAATATATATCGTTTTGCCCGTACTTCTCTTGGAAAGTTCCGCCGCCAATTTTATTCTTTGTGCTTCACCGCCCGACAGCTGAGTGGACGGCTGACCGAGTTTGATGTACGACAGCCCTACATCTTGCAACGTGCGAATCTTGTTGTAAATCTGCGGTATATTACGGAAAAATTCACACGCTTCGTCCACCGTCATATCAAGCACGTCATATATGCTTTTTCCTTTAAACTTGACTTCTAGCGTCTCCCTGTTGTAACGCTTGCCATGGCATACTTCGCAAGGAACGTAAACGTCGCTGAGAAAGTTCATGTCTATCTTGATGATACCGTCGCCCTGACAGTTCTCACACCTGCCGCCGCTGATATTAAAACTGAATCTGCCTGCCTTATATCCCCTTGCCTGCGCTTCCGGAGTCTTGGCAAACAACTCTCTTATCGGAGTAAACACACCCGTATAGGTTGCAGGATTGGAACGTGGAGTTCTGCCGATAGGGCTTTGGTCTATGGCGATTACTTTGTCAAGGTTTTCATAGCCTTCTATGCTATCACATTCTACCTGAGTATAGCCTGCATTGTTGAGCTTGTGTGCAAGAGCCGGATATATTATTTCGTTGACAAGGCTGCTTTTTCCGCTACCGCTCACGCCTGTAACGACGTTGAATTTGCCTAGCGGTATAGATACGTCCACGTTTTTGAGATTGTTTTTTCTTGCTCCTTTTATCGTCAGATATTTACCGTTGCCTTCCCTTCTCTTTTCGGGTACAGGTATAACTTCTCTGCCCGACAAATACGCTCCCGTAACAGACTGCTTACAATCTGCTACCTGTTGCGGTGTGCCTGCAACTACTACTTCTCCGCCGTGAACGCCTGCACCAGGACCGATATCGACGATATAATCGGCTCTTTGCATTGTTTCTTCGTCGTGTTCAACGACTATGAGCGTATTGCCCATATCTCGCAACCCTTCGAGTGTAGCCAGCAATTTGCCGTTGTCTCTCTGATGCAAACCTATGCTTGGCTCGTCCAATATATAAAGCACGCCCATCAAGCCGCTACCAATCTGAGTTGCCAGTCTTATTCTCTGCGCTTCACCGCCGGAAAGCGTCGCAGAACTTCTGCCGAGAGTAAGATATCCGAGTCCTACGTTGAGCAAAAATCTGAGTCTTGCCGTAATCTCTTTGATTATTTGTCCCGCAATCACTCCGTCCTTTTCACTCAGTTGAAGCCCTGTGATAAAATCGTACAGGTCTGTTATCGACATGCAGCACAATTCGTATATGTTTTTGTCGCCGACCTTGACCGCCAAAGACTCCTTTTTCAACCTTTTGCCATGGCATACGTCGCAAGGAATTTCCGTCATATATCTTTCCAATTCGGCTTTGACGTAAGCGGAAGTCGTTTCTTTGTATCGTCTGTTGAGATTGTTGATTACCCCTTCAAAAGTCCTTGTCATAGTACCTTTGAAAGTTGCGCTGTTGTATTGAAGGTCGTAAGTCGTATCGTCTCCGTACAACAAAATATCCATGACTTTTTTTGGAAGTTTATTGAGCGGTGTGTGCGTGTCGAAACCATATTTCTTTGCCAATTGGTTCAAAATAGAACCGTTGATACGGCAGCTGTCAAGATACCACCCCGATACGTCGAGCGCTCCCTGAGCAAGGCTCTTGTCCCATTTGATAAGCTTGTCGGGGTCGATACTGTAAGTAAAACCTAAACCTGCACAGTTGGGGCATGCTCCAAAAGGAGAATTAAAACTGAACATTCTCGGTTCAAGTTCTTCTATGGATATATCGCAATCGGGACAGGCGTATTTGGTGGAAAACAGCTTTAACACTCCGTCCGTCTCCACTTCTACCAAGCCGTCCGCAAGTTTGAGCGCCTGTTCCAGACTGTCGCTGAGACGACGGTTGATATTGTCTTTTATTATCAATCTGTCAACAACGATACTAATATTGTGTTTATTATTTTTATCTATTTTGATTTCGTCTTCCAGCTCATAATCGATACCGTCAATCACAGCTCTGACAAAGCCCGATTTGCGATAGCCTTCAAGCTGTTTTGTATATTCGCCCTTTCTGCCACGCACTACCGGCGCCAATATTCGTATTTTTGCGCCGCTGCCGCTTTCCAACACCTTATCGGTTATCTGGTCGATAGTCTGCTGTTCGATTTTTTTGCCGCATTTTGGGCAATACGGTACGCCGATACGTGCAAACAACAATCTCATATAGTCATATATTTCCGTTACTGTACCTACGGTGGAGCGTGGATTGTGCGACGTGGTTTTTTGGTCTATCGATATTGCCGGCGACAAACCTTCGATATAGTCGACGTCAGGCTTGTCCATCTGCCCCAAAAACTGTCTGGCATAGGACGACAAACTTTCCATATAACGGCGTTGACCTTCCGCAAAAATGGTATCGAAAGCTAGCGACGATTTTCCCGAACCGCTGAGTCCTGTCAACACAACGAGCTTGTTTCTCGGTATTGTAACGTCTATATTTTTAAGGTTATGCACTCGTGCGCCCTTTATTATTATATCTTCTCTCATATTACTCCTTATTTTCCAGCCTGCGTTTGAGAGCGGCAATATCTTCCCTATACCTTATTGCCATCTCAAAGTCAAGTCCGGCAGCCGCAACTTTCATGGCTGACGTAAGCCGTTCTATCTCTTTGACAATATCTTTTTTGCTCTGTTTAGGCTTGTCGTCTTCTACCTTTTTGCTTATTTCCAAAGTGTTGACGATAGGCTTGATAACAGTTTTTGGAACAATGCCGTGTTCCTTGTTGTATTGTCCCTGAATATTCCTTCGCCTGTTGGTTTCGTCGATTGCTCGTCTCATGCTGTCCGTAATAACGTCTGCATACATTACGACCCTTGCTTCGGCGTTTCTTGCGGCACGTCCTATCGTCTGAACAAGCGAAGTCTCGCTTCTCAAAAAGCCTTCCTTGTCGGCGTCCAATATTGCCACTAAGGTAACTTCCGGCAGGTCAAGACCTTCCCTGAGAAGATTGATGCCGACCAACACGTCAAATTCGCCCTTGCGCAATCCCTGTATTATCTCCACACGCTCCAACGTGTCTACGTCGGAGTGCATATACTTGACCTTAATACGCCTTTCTTTGAGATACTCGGTCAGAGATTCCGCCATCTTTTTTGTAAGTGTAGTAACAAGCACTCTACCGCCATTATCCACGTTGACGTTGATTCTTGATATAAGGTCGTCTATCTGTCCTTTTGTGCTTGCTACTTCTACCTGTGGATCCAATAGTCCTGTCGGTCTAATGAGCTGTTCCACAACCTGTCCCGCCTGTCCCAATTCATAAGGCGCAGGCGTTGCCGACACGCAAATCATTTGTCCCACACGCTCGTCAAATTCTTCAAATCTGAGCGGTCTGTTATCGTATGCCGACGGCAAGCGGAAGCCAAAGTCTACGAGATTGCGTTTGCGTGCCAAATCTCCGTTATACATTGCCCTGATTTGGGGAAGCGTCATATGGCTCTCGTCTACAAACAGTACAAAATCTTTTGGGAAAAAGTCCAGCAACGTGTACGGCGGTTGTCCCGGAACACGCCCGTCAAAGTATCGGGAATAGTTTTCTATGCCGCTGCAATATCCCATTTCCCTTATCATCTCAACGTCATAGCTCACTCTCTCCTGCAATCTTTGCGCTTCGAGCAATTTATTTTCTGCTTTAAACTTTTCCACTTGTTCAAGCATATCGAGATTGATTTGTCTCAGAGCCGCTTCCATTTTTTCTTTCTGAACAACATAGTGAGAAGCAGGAAAAATATTGATATGTTTAAGCGTGCACACGGCTTTGTTGGTTACAAAGTCAAATTGCGAAATCTTTTCTATTTCGTCTCCCCAAAATTCAATTCGCACAGCAAGCTGAGAACTATCCACCGGAAAAATCTCCACCACGTCCCCTCTCACTCTGAATTCCGCTCTGTTGAAATCTATTTCGTTGCGCTTGTACTGAATGTCAATAAGTCTGTCTATAAGTTCATCTCTGTCAATCTGCATTCCGGGTCTGAGCGAGATAGCCATGCTATAATAGTCGAGCGGCGCTCCCAGGCCATAGATGCAAGAAACCGAAGCCACGACAATAACGTCTCTGCTCTCGCACAATGCGCCCGTGGCAGAGTGGCGAAGCTTGTCTATCTCGTCGTTGATGGCTAGGTCCTTTTCGATATAGGTATCTGTGGTAGGAATATAGGCTTCCGGTTGATAATAGTCGTAATAGGAAACAAAATACTCAACTCTGTTGTTGGGAAAAAACTCCCTGAACTCGTTGCAAAGCTGCGCAGCCAGAGTTTTGTTGTGTGCAATGACAAGAGCCGGTCTGCCCAGCTCTTTGATGACGTTTGCCATAGTGAAGGTTTTTCCGCTACCCGTTACGCCAAGAAGCACTTGCGTACGCAGCCCGTCGTTTATTCCTTCTACCAATTTGGCTATGGCTTGCGGTTGGTCGCCGCAAGGTTGATAATCGGACTTTAATTCAAACATTCATTAACCTGCAATTGCCGATATAATCCTTGTAAGTATGAACGACGCAATCACACCTGCGACGGTCAGAATTATCTTAAATTTTATTGCTCTTTTCTCTGCGGCTATCTGCCTGCTGAAATCATATCCCGGTTGAAGAAGCGTTATACAATAGTAAGTAATCCCTTTCTTTTCGGTTTCTATAATATCAAAATATCCTTCTGTCGCCAGAAGTTTGAGCGCAGGTTCCAAATCTTCTCTATCAAAAGATATTTTGAAAGATACGTCTTTGAGCAAATCCAAAGGGCTGACAATACACACTCCGTCCTTTTGTATGGCTCTGTTATATACTGCTTTCATCAAAGCTTTGGTCTTTTTGCTGAGCATATCAACCCCCTATCAACATGCTGAGTATCGCATATACCGCACCGCCGCCTATACAACCGCCGAGCAAGCCGCCGAGAAGTCCGTAAATAAAACTTGCCAACCTGCCTTTCGGCGCAGCCTTGGTTTGGTTTTCTTGCGATACTACTATAACGTTGCCGGCATTGGTCGTAACTACCTGCGCTTTTTCGTCTTGCTTAATAAGCGAATTGAACTCTTGCGATACCAAAGTCGCCTTGTCCGTAAGAGCAAAACACACTTCGTCGTCGCTCTTATACTTGACGTCAACGCAACCGTTGATTTTGAGTTGGTCAAACAATCCTTTTGCGTCGCTTTCGTCGTCCAAAAACGTAGACAATTCCCGCCATTCCTTGATGGTGTATTTGCCTGACGGAATAGCGGCGCAAAGTCGACTCAAAAATTCAGTTGCTTGTTGCGATAACATTATTTTTCCACTCTGATAAGATTTTCTACGCTTACCACGTTTTTGAGAGCGGCAATCTCCTCAACTGCTGCTTTCATTGCCTTTTCGTGCGTCTTGTGAGTTACGAAAATAATAGGTATGATTTCGTTGTTTCTGTCCTGTCTCATCTGACTGATGGATACGTTGTGCTTCTTGAATACTCCTGCAATATCCGCAATAACGCCGGATACGTCTCTTGCATTGAGTCTGAGATAGTATTCGCTCTCAAAGTCTTCTATGATGTCGCTTTGAGTCATAAGATTGTTCATCTCGCCATAGCGTGCGTGTACTTCCTGTCTTGCACAGAAAACAACGTCGCTGACTATTGCGCTACCGGTAGGCAAAGCTCCTGCTCCCCTGCCGTAAAGCATAATATCGCCCACAGCGTCGCCCACAACGAAGACTGCATTGAATGCGTCGTTGACGTTTGCAAGCGGATGGTCTTTGGACAAAAATACAGGGTGAACTCTCGCTTCGATTTTGCCTTCCTTTTGTTTTGCGATGGCAAGCAATTTGACAACGTAACCAAGTTCTTTGCCGATAGCAATGTCTTCTGCCGTGATTTTGGTTATTCCTTCACGATAAATAAGCTCGACAGGCAATCTCTTGTTGAAAGCAAGGCTCGACAAAATGCTGAGCTTGTAGCTGGAATCGTATCCTTCTACGTCGGCAACAGGATTGGCTTCCGCATAGCCCAATGCCTGAGCGTCTTTGAGAATCTCCTGATAGCCGGCGCCTTCCTGCGACATTCTGGTAAGAATGTAGTTGGTAGTGCCGTTGATAATTGCTTTGATTTCCAGTATATTATTGGCTTGCATTGCCTGCGTCATCGTTCTGATAATAGGCATTCCGCCGCCCGTCGTTGCTTCATAATAGAGTCCTGCTCCCGTTTTCGCGGCAACAGCTTCAAGTTCAGGCCAGCTCTTGCAGAACATTTCTTTGTTGGAAGTAACTATGCTCTTGCCCGCTTCCAACGCTTTGAGCAAAAAGCTCTTTGCAGGTTCGAGTCCGCCCATACATTCTACCACGATATCTACGTTTGGATTCAAGGCGATTTCGTCCATGCTTGCCGCAAGAATTTTGAGATCGAGACCAAGGTCAATTACTCTCTCTTTTCTCAGGTCAAGTACCGCCGTAATCTCTACGTCTACTCCGTATTCTTCTTTGATTTGCTCTCTGCGCTCAATCAAAATTCTTGCCGTGCCTCCGCCTACTACGCCGAGACCCAAAATTGCTACTCCGACTTTTTTCATCATACTTCTCCTTTATTCTTTTGGTGCAACCCTTGTTGTCGATTGGTTGTTGTCTCTGTTTAAATCATAGATAATTTTAAGACCGTTGAGTGTAAGATACCTGTCCACCTTATCTATCGTATTTTCTTCATCGTTTGCCGTGATAAGTTCGCTCAGTCCGCCCGTTGCGATAACCTTGGCGTCGGGAGCGTTCATCTCCTTTTTGATAGCCGCTACGATATTTTTTACCAAACCGATAAAACCGTAAACTATGCCTGACTGCATATTACCCACGGTAGACTTGCCTATGACGCTGGACGGCTTTACCAGTTCCACGGTAGGCAATTTTGCCGTACTGTCAACCAGCGAATTGAGCGACGTCTTGATGCCGGGAGCTATGCAACCGCCTAAAAACTCGCCCTTTGCGGTAATTGCGTTGAAAGTTGTCGCCGTACCGAAATCAATGACTATACACGGACCGCCGTATATTCTGTGCGCCGCAACGGAGTTGACGATTCTGTCTGCACCGACCTCCTGCGGATTGCTGTATTTGATATTGAGTCCCGTTTTTGTTCCGGGGCCTACTATCATAGGCTTTTTGCCTACGTAATATTCGCATGCTCTCTCAAAAGTATAGTTGAGAGACGGCTGCACCGACGACATAATGATGCCTTCAAAGTCGTCTTTGCTCAGTCCGTTTTCTTCAAACAAGTTTTTGATATAAATACCTATTTCGTCCGACGTTCTCGGTATAGAAACCGAAAGTCGCCACGAAGCTATGAGCCTGTTGCCATTATACACGCCCAGTTTGATATTGGTATTGCCTATATCAATGACTAAAATCATACCGTAGACTTCCTGTTAATTTTTTTGAGAGCAAATACTATTGCAGGCACTATGATAGGAAATGCTATCACTTCTATTACGAAGTTGACGCTGAACAGAGTCGCTATCCATTGTGCGCTTATTGCCGTTTCGCCGAAGGTCTGTCCTTTGAACAGCACCAGCGCCATAAGTCCTACCAACAATGTATTTGTCAATACTCCGCAAGCCGTAGCTACCACGCTTATTGCTTTTTCGCTTATAAATACTTGTTTCTTGTTAAGCATAACCTGCTCTCCGTCAATTTCCGTCCACTTTGGTTTGACAAGTTTCATCAACAAGTGATATACGCAATATGATACGATGCCTATCATCACTCTCGGAAAAATACATACCAACGGGTTCTGGAATACCGGCGCAAGCAACGCCCCCGCTTTGACCGTGTACCAGGAAATTAAATTTGTTATTCCCAACAACAATCCCGTTACGATAGTCATCTTCAAATCTTCCATCTGTGCCATAATCAATACCGGCAGAATCATCAGTCCCAAGGTTACCGGTCCGAAAGAGATAGGCACAAAGTTGAAGATAATAATCAATGCCAACATGAAAGCCATCAAGGCTATTCGTTTCGATTTGCTCATACACACCTCGCTTGAATTCCTATAAAGGATATCCATCTATGTAAAAATATTTTTTCCAAAGTATCCGATCGACAGTATCGGTACTTTGAATTATTATAGCAATATCAAGGTGGTTTTTGCAAGCATAATTATAAAATATATAAATTTATAATTTTATTGCTCTTAACAAATTATTGGCATTGAATAACTTTTTTAGGACAAAATAGTCTGAGTATATAAAAAAGAACAGACCTTGCGTCTGCCCTTCAATTATTTTTGCTATTGCTTATCTTCGGTATTTTGCTCGTCCGACGATTTGTCCGATTTGATTGTACCCTTATATCTCAGATAATTTATACCGTCCCAAATCAGGTCTACCACCGCTATCGGCAACATTACAAAAAGGCTGTATTTCCAATACAGGTCGCTAAAAACTGCTATGCATGCCACCCAACCTATAAAAACGACAAAGGTGATGATATATTTCCATACCTGATAAACTTTCGGCTTTATCGATACCGAAAGCCACCATTGCAAAAAATTGTATTTCATATTTCTATTATAAGATTATCAACGTTGATAGTCAAGCATTGCCCAAAAAAAACACGCCGCCCGAAAGCGACGTGTCAGCTTCTTATGTATTTCTTCCGTTAGCAACAGCCACAACAGCAGAGCAACAGAAGAATAGGCAAAATGCAGCCGCAAGTACATTGATTGGTTGTCGTTGCGGTAGAAGTTGTGGTGGTCGTGCCGTCGGTAGTTACGGTTGTCGTTTCTCTCTTGCAACAGCACAACAAAAGCATAATGATAATTATGCAACAGCAACAATTATTTGAGCCTCCGCCAAAGCAATTCATACTGACCTCCTTTTTAGTTGGTTTTCTATTTTAAAATATGAAGCAGAACGTCAAGGTGTGAATATTCTTTGACAAAGCTATTTCAAATCAATATAATATAACTGACACTAAAATATATACGCAAGCCGGCGTATATAAAAAGGAGTAAATATGGCAAAATTGACAATGGAAAAATTGGTAGCACTTTGCAAAAACCGTGGTTTCATATTTTCCGGTAGCGAAATCTACGGCGGACTTGCAAACACCTGGGACTATGGTCCTCTCGGCGTTGAACTGAAAAACAACGTAAAAAAGGCCTGGTGGAAAAAGTTTGTTCAGGAAAATCCTTACAATACCGGACTTGACTGCGCAATTCTTATGAACCCTAACGTTTGGGTAGCAAGCGGACACGTGGGCGGATTCAGCGACCCACTTATGGACTGCAAAAGCTGCAATTCAAGACACAGAGCCGACAATCTTATTGAAGATTACAATGCAAAAAAAGGCATAAATATCAATATCGCAGGCTGGACCAACGAACAGATGGAGCAATATATCATCGACAACAATATCGTATGTCCTGTATGCGGCAAATGCAACTTTACTGGCGTAAGACAATTCAATCTTATGTTCAAGACCTTCCAGGGAGTTACGGAAGACAGCAAAAACACCGTATATCTTCGCCCTGAGACAGCGCAAGGAATATTTGTCAACTTTGCCAACGTGCAACGTTCTACAAGAGCAAAAATACCGTTTGGAATTGCCCAGATAGGCAAGTCATTCCGCAACGAAATCACGCCCGGCAACTTTACTTTCCGCACCAGAGAATTCGAACAGATGGAGCTTGAATTTTTCTGCAAACCCGATACGGACCTTGAATGGTTTGCTTATTGGAAGGAATTTTGCAAAAACTGGTTGCTCGAACTTGGCATAAAAGAAGAAAATCTCAAACTCAGAGACCACGACAAAGAAGAACTTTCCTTCTATTCCAAAGCAACCACCGACTTTGAATTCTTGTTTCCTTTTGGGTGGGGAGAATTGTGGGGAATTGCCGACAGAACGGACTACGATCTCAATCAACACATCAAGACCAGCGGAAAAAATCTCGAATACACCGACCCTGTAACCAACGAAAAATACGTACCTTACGTAGTTGAGCCTTCGCTTGGCGCAGACCGTATGGTACTTGCCTTTTTGTGCAACGCATACGAAGAACAGGAGCTTGAAGGCGGCGACACCCGTACCGTGTTGCATCTGCACCACGCTCTCGCCCCTTACAAAGTTGCCGTGCTTCCTTTGCAAAAGAAGGCTTTGGGCGACAAGGCGGAAGAAATTTACCGTGCGCTGTCCAAAAAGTTCTCCGCTACCTATGACGAAACTGCAAGCATAGGCAAGAGATACAGAAGACAGGACGAAATAGGAACGCCTTATTGCGTAACGGTAGACTTTGAAACGCTCGACGACAATATGGTTACCGTGAGAGAAAGAGACAGTATGTCTCAAATCAGAATTCCTATCGACTCTCTGGCAGATTATCTGCAAAGCAATCTCGAATACTAATTTTTTATTATAATCAAAAAAACCACCCTGTCATGGGGTGGTTTTTTGTCAGTTAAAAATGTGTTTTTTGCGATAAGTATCGGTTTATTTGAGTTTATTATAAGGACAAACGGATATACAGATTCCGCATACGCTGCCCCTGCCTATACCCTGAAAATGCTCCTTCATATATTTGGAGCACTTGTCGGCGTCAAGTATGCTATCTCGTGTCGCTCCACCTGTGTAGTGATTGCCTACGATAGCACCGGCAGGACAAGCTCTTACACATCTGTCGCAATCTCCGCAGCCATCGGCAACAGGCTTGTTGACAACCCCCAGCGGATAATCTGTGAGTACGGTGGCAAGTCTTATCTTACTGCCCCATTGCGGCGTTATCAGCAGGCCGCTCTTACCTATCCACCCGCTACCCGACAACACCGCCGCCGTCTTGTGCGGAAAAGCACCTGCGTATCTGTCGCTGTCAGACGATTGAGAAGCGGGAATCATATAGGAAGCGTAGCCCAATCTCTGAATGTACGTCTGACAATACAAAGCCAATTGGTCAAGGCAGGCATTGACTGTGCGATAATGATGAAAATACTCATAAGTAGGTTTGTCGTCAATTCCTTGAAGTATGTAATCGTTGAGTTTGTATCCTATTGTAACGGCGTATGGAAAGCCTTTTGCCTGGGCAACTCCGCTTACGTCGCTGAACGCAATGAGACACGCACCCTTTTCGTACAAGTCGTCATATAGTTTTTGAATGTTTTGGTCCATAAATCAATTATATCCGATTTTTTGTCTTTTGCAAGCGTAGAATACCAAATATGTTTTATTTGAGTATTAATCATCTGCCAATTATCCGCTTTATTAATTTTATACGCTAGTTTTGTTCTTTTCCATAAAAAATGCGGACCAAAGTCCGCACTTTTGTACAATCAAATCAAGATAATGAAGGAAAAGTTACCGTAACCGTCGTTCCTTGCCCCACGCTGCTTTCTATATTCAAATCGGCGTTGTAAGTTGCGCATATATGCTTGACAATGGCAAGGCCCAGTCCGGTGCCGCCTGTTTTTTTGGAACGAGATTTGTCTACACGATAAAACCGCTCGCACAGTCTTGGAATATGTTCTTGCTCTATTCCTATACCAGTATCGGACACTTTGAGTTGAGTATTGTTATCGTTTTCTATTATCTCAACCGCAATTTTTCCGTTTTCTTTGTTATAATTGACTGCATTTGAGCAGAGATTTTGCATCAATTCGTAAATTTTCTTGTTGTCGGCAATGACATAGCCTTCGCCTTCTATCGAAAATTCTATCTTCTTTTTTTCCATTTCTCCGCCAAGTTCGGCAAGCGTTTCAACGGCGACTGCTCTCAAATCTACTCTGCCGCAGTTGGCTGTTTCTTCTCCCCTTTCGTATTGGCTGAGTTTGAGCATATCGCCTATAAGACTGGCAAGCCGCACGCTCTCTTTATGAATTCTCTCAACTTGTTTTTTCGACTGTTCGTCAAGCGAATTTTTGTCAAGCAACAATTCCGACAGCCCCTGCATCACCGTAACAGGCGTTTTCAACTCGTGCGAAGCGTTGGCAAAAAATTCGCTTCTGGCATTGATTGCCGCCTTTTGCTGCGTGATGTCGGTTACAATAATTACACGAGATACGTCGCTGTCGCTGTCGTCTGCATTTTTGACTACTATTGCCAGGCACTTATCCTTGTATGAATATTCAAAAATACATTGGTCGTCAAAATCTTGTTGCAATTTTTCAAGTAAATTTACGTCGTCGACGAGATATATCAAATCTTTGTCGTTGACGCTGTTAGTCTGTCCGAACAACTGACATGCGCTTTTGTTGGCAAATGCGATTTTGCCGTTTTTGCCCAGCGCAATAATACCTTGCGAAACGTTGTCCAATACGATATTCAGTTTGCGGTGTTCTTCCCGCACTTTTCTTACGCCGCTTTCGATACTTGCGCTTAACTCATTGATTTTGCCAAGCACCAGATAAAGCTCGGGTTCTTTGGAATCGGTTACTATCGGTTTGTAGTTTCCTTCTTTCAGACTCTCCAAACTCATACCTACGTCGGTGATTTTTGAAGAAAATCTACCTGCAATAACGTTGGCTATTGCAGCGGAAGCAACTATTGCGACGGCAACGACAGCCAGCAATATCAAAACCGCCACAGCCATATACCCGTCGATGGCATTGCTTTTGACTGCGAGCCTGACAATGACAGTTTCTCCGTCCTGCAAAACCGTCTTCTGTGCATAGTATGTCATTTTGCAATCAAAAGTCTGCGAATATCTCTCCACCGCCAAAGGGCTGTCTTCCAATGCGGCTGCAACTTCTTGCCTGTCTGCGTGATTTTCCAGTTCACTAGCCGTGTCGCTCTCGTATAATACGTTGCCTGCCGTATCGAAAATGCTGATTCGGAAAGCGTCGTCTCCCCTGTATCTGTCAAATACTCCAAAGTCTTCTCTTGCCTTTAACATTGAGCAGACCAAAGACGTTTCTTGTTGCAATCTGTCTTTTATCATTGCTTTTGCATTGAGATTGATTGCCACAAGCCCGAATATAAACATCATCAGCGTCAGCACCAAAGCCAACGCAAATACCCGCAAAAATATCTTCTTTTTCATACGCTTTCAAAACGATAGCCGACGCCCCTTACCGTAACTATACAATCATTTGCGCCCGCATCTTTTATTTTTTCTCTCAATTGAGCTACGTGCATATCGAGAGTTCGGGTTTCTCCCATAAAATTTTCGCCCCAAACTTCTCTGAAAAGTTCTTCCCTTTCCACAGTAACTCCTGCATTAGCCACCAAAATTTTGAAAAGTTTGAATTCTTTGAGCGTCAGCCCCATATCCTTACCTTCAAAATATGCCTTGTACACGTTGTTATCTATCTCAAAGCCGCCTGCACCGGTAACGTACAGTTTTGCCCGACGCAAGTTGGTTTTGACTCTTGCAATCAATTCCAGCACCGAAAAAGGCTTGGACATATAGTCGTCTGCGCCTTTGTTCAAGCCTTTGACAAAACTCATCTCGTCAGACTTGGCGCTGACGCAGATGACGGGTACTCTGGCGTCCTTTTCTCTTATTTTTGT
Organism: Christensenellales bacterium; assembly: GCA_051883395.1. Taxonomy (GTDB): domain Bacteria; phylum Bacillota; class Clostridia; order Christensenellales; family UBA3700; genus HGM11368. Next base: position 71,906 of record JBJETQ010000016.1, read on the forward strand.
CAGGATAGTATAGCCGTCCATATCAGGCAGCATTATATCCAAAATAATAAGGTCGGGCTTTTCTTGAAAAAAGGCGTCAAAAAAATCTTTGCCGTTGTCAAACAATTTGATTTTGTAATCGCTCTCAAACGCCCCTTCATAAACTTCTCTGATGCCTTCATCGTCTTCTACGATATAGATAAGCTCTTTCATCAAAACTTTTTATGCACTCCCGTTTCGTAATATTTGGTCCACTCCGCCACGTTGACGGCATGGTCGCCTATTCTTTCCAGATATTTGGCTATCATCATAAACTCTATTGCCTGGTCGGCATTGTCGTTGTTCTTTTTTATAAGTTCTATCAAGTCCGACTTGACTCGAACGAACAAGCCGTCCATATCGTCGTCCATGGCAATAACTTCGTCCGCCAATCTTTCGTCGTCGTTGATAAAAGAATCTACGCTTGCTCTTACCATTACCACAGCCAACTTGCCCATAGCGGTAATGTGAGCCAACTTGACAACGTATCCGTCGTCCTTCATCGTAGCGACAATATCGCCTATATCGCTTGCCTGATCGGCAAATCGCTCTATATCAGTTATCATTTTGAGCATAGTGGACACTTCCCTGAAATCCTTTGCCACAGGCTGTTGTTTGAGCAAAATTCTCATACAACTCTTTTCGATATTCATCTCATAATCGTCCACTATCTTGTCTGTTTGCGATATGCTCCTGCCCAATTCTTTGTCATGATTTTCGATGGCTTCTATCGCCATTTCAATCATTTTTTCGCTCAGTCTACACATCTCCACCAGTTTGGTCTTGATTGCGTCCAGTTCTTCTTCAAAATATTTTCTTACAGACACTTGTCCACCTCCATTATATCACCGTTTTTTTGACTTATCAACCAATCAACCAAACCTGCCCGTAATATATCTTTCCGTCTGCTCTTTTGCAGGAGACGTAAAAATATCGTCCGTATCGCCGTATTCTATCAGCTCTCCTAAAAGAAAGAATGCCGTTTTGTCCGCAATACGAGCGGCTTGTTGCATATTGTGCGTTACTATTACCACCGTCAGATTGCGCTTCAATTCTTCCATCAATTCTTCTATCTTGCCGGTAGAAATAGGGTCCAATGCCGACGTCGGTTCGTCCATGAGCAATATCTGCGGATTGGCAGCGAGAGAACGAGCTATACAAAGTCGCTGTTGCTGACCGCCCGACAATCCCAAAGCAGACTTGTTGAGTCTATCCTTCAACTCGTCCCACATTGCCGCTTGTCTGAGCGATTTTTCTACTATTTCGTCAAGTTTTGAACGTGTCGTTACGCCAAAAGTGCGTGGTCCGTAGGCAATATTGTCATACACGGTCATAGGAAAAGGATTGGGTTTCTGAAATACCATGCCCACGTTTTTTCTCAATTCGTTGACGTCGATTTTGCCGTAGATATCGGTATCGCCCATCACAAACTTTCCGCTTATCTTACAGCCTTCAACCAAATCGTTCATTCTGTTGAAACATTTTAAAAAAGTAGATTTTCCGCAGCCCGACGGACCGATAAATGCTGTAACCTGCTTTTGCGGAATTTCGATGTCTATATTTTTGAGCGCCTGAAAATCACCGTACCAAAGGTTAGCATTGCTGACGCTTATGTTTTGTCCAAACTTTTGTATTTCTTTGTTTTTCTTCATTACTTTTCTCCTTTGAGCCTTTTGTTGAGTCTTCCTGCGACTACTTCCGCCAACAAATTGAGCCCCAACACCAAAGCTATAAGAACGACCGCTGTCGCATAGGCTTCGTTGACGTACCAGCCTTCTCCCGACAATCTGTACAGCGCTACTGCCAGAGTGGCATTGCTGTCAAGATAGCTGTCAGGCATCGCCGATATTACCGAACCCATTGTGTATATAAAAGGCGCCGATTCGCTGATGACTCTGCCCATACTCAATATCAAAGCAGATACTACGCCCGGCATTGCGGACGGCAAAACGACGGAAAATATCGTTCTCAACTTGCCTGCACCCAACGCAAAACTTCCTTCACGCAAGCCTATACCTACTGATTTGAGACTCTCCTGTGTTGAGCGCACTATCGTAGGCAACAACATTATGCTCACGGTCAAAGAGCCTGCAAGGATAGAACAACTACCCTTGATGAGCGCTACGAAAGTAATCATTCCAAACAAGCCGTACACAATTGACGGTACGCCGTTGAGAATATCTATCGCCCCCTGTATCACTTTGACTATCCACGACTTTTTAGGTGCGTACTCGTTGAGAAAAATCGCCGTGCCCATGCCGATAGGCATAGCAATAATCACACTCAAAAATACTGTCATAAGCGTCGTTACAATCGAAGGCAGAATGGTTATTTCTTCACTGTCAAACTTATACTTGCCTATCAGAAGATGTGGGTTTTGAATGAGATATGGCAATCCTTTTGCAAGGATAAACCCGATAATCGTCAAAAGAGCGACCACCGATATGACTCCTGCGCCAATCGACGCTAATTTGCCAAGCATGGGGGTATTGAGTCCGTATCTTATCTTTTGTCTCAAATCATTGAGTCCGATAGCAACTTTATTCGGTTTTTTCTCCCGCACGTCAGTTTGTTCAGTTTTCTTTTTCTTTTTTCGTTTACTATCCGTTGAGCTCAAACCCTTTACCGCTTTTTTCGATATTACGGCAAACAAGGCATTGATAAGCGACACGAATACCAGCAAAATAACGCCCGTGGCAACCAAAGCTCCCTGTTGCACTTCTCCCGCATAGCCCATTTCCATAACTATATTTGCGGTCATAACTCTAAAACTGTTGAACAGACTGTCAGGATATGCGACCGAATTGCCCGCAACCATCACCACCGCCATCGTTTCGCCCAGCGCTCTGCCAGTACCCAGAACCAAAGATGCGGTAATACCCGACCTTGCAGCGCCCGTCATAACTCCAAAAACCGCCTGTGTATGCGTCGTTCCCAACGCCAACGCACCTTCATAATAGGCACGTGGCACGGCGTTGAGCGACGTTACCGACAATGACACGACGGTAGGCATGATCATTATTCCTAAGATGAGTGAAGTCGCCAACAAGCCGCTACCGTTGTTAGGGGCAACCTTGGCAAGCAACGGCAACAAAAATACTATGCCGAAAAAGCCGTAGACTACGCTCGGTATTCCTGCAAGCAAATTGATGACGGAAGAAAATATTTTACGCAGTTTTTTAGGGCAATAAAACACAATAAAAATCGACGTAAAATACCCCAAAGTTCCGCCCACCAGCAACGCCCCTGCCGTAGCGGCAAGAGTCGATACTATCATCTTGAAAATACCGTAACTTCCCGACAGTTCGGCGGCGTCCAATTTATCCAATCTGTCAGGCGACCACACCTGTCCCGTTATAAACTCAAACAGTCCGATTTTTTTGAGAGCGGGCAAACTCTTGACTATCATAAATACAAAAATGGATACAACGGCGATTATGCATATAACCGCCGAAGTACCAAAAGCTATTTTACCAGCTCTTTCTTTGAGTTTCGTTTTCATATCAACCGTTTATCTGACTGAATTTGACGATGTTACCGCTGAATATTGCATAGAGTTGGCTGAGAGTCAGGTCATCAACTACGCTGTTATTTACGTTTACGATAACAGCAACTGCGTCAAGGCATACGTTGAAACTGTCAATTCCTTCTTCGCTTACTGCGGCAGAAGACAAGCCTATTACGTTACCTGTTTTGTCGTTTTCAACCGCACTAACACCAACCGAAGAACCTTGCAGGTCAATAGTGAACAAGTCGTCGGCTTCTCTGCCGTAAAGAGCAGCATATCCTGCCATAGCTTTTTTGATGAATTTTTCCATCGAAGTAGAGCCGTTGATTACGATTTTATCTCCGGAAGGAAGCGATGATTTAGGTGTAAATTCTTCGACCTGTATTGGGTTTTCTCCTCTTTTTGCAGGGTCTTCAAGGAAAATGCAACCTGCCGCCTGAGCGTGTGCGCTTATTTCATCGCTTTTGAGATAAGCAAGAAAATCCTGTGTCAAATCGCTGAGCGTAACGTTGGAGTTGGTCATTATTACAAACGGTCTCTGTATCGAATAACTTCCGTCGAGAACGGTTTGTGCCGACGGAGTAACGCCGTTTACTTTGACTACTTTTACAGTATCGTTTACCGAGCTGAGCGATACGTAACCTATTGCGTTGACGTCGGACGCAACCTTACTAAGAACGTTGCCCGTTTCCTTTTGAATATCAGCGCTTGACGTGGTGTTATATACCTTTTTGCCGTCTACTTTCATTTCGAGATAGTTGCCGTTGCCGTCCGTAACTACTTTGTCAAAGGCTTCTCTCGTTCCGCTACCCTGTTCTCTTACCACAACGGTAATATTCTTTTCTCCGCTCGTGCAGGCGGAAAGTGCGATTGCACCGCAAATCATAGTTGTCAAAGCAACGCAAAGCGCAACAATTTTCAATGCAAATTTTTTCATGTTTTTCTCCTTTTTTCTTTTTGTTTTGTTGTCGCTTTGATTATAGAATTTTCAAAAAAACCCTACTACCAGCTTTGTGTAGGGGGAGTGTAAGTTTTGTGTAAACTCAAAAAATTTATAAAAAATCCGCTCCCTTGCGGGAGCGGTAAAATTGGTGTAAAAATCAACCTTTGGTAGAATAGTTTGGAGCTTCCTTGGTGATGCTTATATCATGCGGATGGCTTTCTACCAATGCGGCGTTGGATATCTTGACAAACTCCGATTCTTTGCGTAGCATCTCTATATTGCTCATACCGCAATATCCCATACCTGACCTGAGTCCGCCCATAAGTTGGTATATAACGTCAGATACGCTTCCCCTAAAAGGTACACGACCTTCTACTCCCTCAGGCACAAGCTTTTTGGAATTGGTCTGGAAGTATCTGTCCTTGCTTCCTGCCGCCATTGCGCCAAGCGAACCCATACCCCTATACACCTTATAACTTCTGCCTTGGAAAATTTCGATTTCACCCGGTGTTTCTTCTGTTCCTGCAAACAAGCTGCCGAGCATAACTGCGCTTGCGCCTGCACCCAAAGCCTTGACGATATCACCGGAATATTTGATTCCGCCGTCGGCAATAATACGTTTGCCTAATTTGTCAGCCATCTCTGCGCAATCCATAACGGCGGTAACCTGCGGAACGCCGATACCTGCAATGATACGAGTGGTACATATAGAGCCTGGTCCTATACCTACCTTGACTACGTCCGCTCCGTTGTCAATAAGCGCCTTGGTAGCTTCTGCTGTTGCTACGTTGCCGACGATAAGCGGCAAATCAGGATATACTTTTTTGACCTTGGCAACGGTATCAAGAACGCCCTTACTGTGTCCGTGAGCCGTATCTATGGTAACAACGTCGACTTTTGCATTGACAAGCGCCGATACTCTGTCGAGTATATCGGAAGTAACTCCGACTGCCGCACCTGCCAGCAATCTGCCGTTGGCGTCCTTGGCGCTGTTTGGATATTTGATAGCTTTTTCTATGTCTTTGATAGTAATAAGACCTTTGAGATTGAAGTCTTTGTCCACCAATGGCAGTTTTTCAATTCTATGGGCTGCAAGAATTCCCTGAGCCTGTTCCAGCGTCGTTCCTACCGGTGCGGTAACAAGTCCGTCCTTAGTCATGCAGTCGCCAATGAGTTTGGTCATATCCGTTTCAAATCTCAAATCTCTGTTGGTGATTATACCAACGAGTTTTCCTGCAACGGTAACAGGCACGCCGCTGATGCGGAATCTACGCATAAGGTTGTTGGCGTCTTCAAGTGTATTGTCAGGTCCGAGAGAAAAAGGATTGGTAATAACGCCGTTTTCACTTCTCTTGACCTTGTCTACCTGCTCTGCCTGAGCTTCGATGCTCATGTTTTTGTGAATCATACCTATTCCGCCTTCTCTTGCTATGGCAATAGCAAGTTCATATTCGGTAACCGTATCCATCGATGCGCTGAGAAGCGGTATATTGAGATTGATTCCTTTGCACAAACTTGTAGACAAATCAACCTGATAAGGCAAAACTTCCGAATATTTCGGAATGAGCAAAACGTCGTCAAAAGTCAAACCTTCTTTCAAAATCTTTGACATATCAAAAAATTCTCCTTTGCACTTTTTCTAATTTTATCCAAATAAAAAAAATAAGTCA
>JBJETQ010000017.1:0-5407 GCA_051883395.1 Christensenellales bacterium
TTTGCCCACGAGGCAAAGTAAGGTACTATGTATAGTAAGCGAGGTACAAATCGTTGCATATAATTTTTCTCCAAAATATATTTATTGTCTAATTTTAATTGCCTATCGAAGACCACAAGTGCAAAACGTTATCTGCGAGATTTGTATTTTTTTACGACAACTACTACGAGAGCGACAACCAACGCTACGGTTAATATTATTGCTACGGCAATTGCGATATTATACGCTTGTTGGCAGTCGCTAAAATCATCGGCAGATTGTATATGGGATACGAATTCGTCGTTTTGCCATACCGTCACACTTTTGATACAGAAGTCCGTCGAGCCGTCGGTACGATTTTCAAAGCTACCTATCTTTTGTCCGTAAGGTCCGTAAGACGTATCTCGTATCTCGACTGTCAATCTCAAAAATTCATTGACCTGCGACACCCCACCCGCATCTGTAGTCCATATCGGAGCGTCGTCCACGTAAAAGACGTAATATTGCGGTGTCCACAGCAAAGCGTATTTGTGATATTGTCCGTCGTACAGGTCGTAGCCCACGTCGGTTACGTTGTCGACGCAGCGATACCAGATAGTATCGTAAGCGTCATAATGCAGGGCGTTGCCGGTACATGTACGGTTTAGTTGATGAAAGGAAGATTCATATACGTCTATTTCCGTTCCGTCTTTACCTTGATTACCTATTTTTGTCGCTCCGCTCGATTGCAACCAAAAGGCAGACCACATGCCGGGAGCGTCAGGCACTTTGACAACCGTTTCAAAATATCCGAAAGCCTGTTCGAAGCCGCTGTTATTTTCGGTTGCTCTCGTCTCTATTCCGCCCGTAAACACGCCCGAAGACACTCCGCACACGTCGCAAACGTGGTCGTCTTCTATGGCGGAAGATACGACCAACGTACCGTTTTGAAGTGAAATTGATTGGTCGCACCAGTATTCCGTTTTTCTCAATCCGTGTGGGGACGGAGACCAAGGAGTAGTCGTATATACTTCTTCAAGGGTGGCAAATTGAGAAAAATCTGTGTACAAAGTCATATGCCATCCGTCGCTTTCTTTGAGAGATGGCAGAGTATCGTCGTATTTTTGATTGTCGCAAGCCGTCAGAACAGGCAGGAACATACAGACAACCAACAAAACTGTCAGAATAATATTTGTTGTTTTCATCTTTACCCGATTTTATATTAACAGATTTTTGCAACACTTGTCAACAGCCTTAGGCTTATCCTGAGCCATCACAAACGGACACAGTACATATCGAATTGCCCCCCGGCCGATATTACATAAAATTCAAAACCCCGACAATCGTCGGGGCATAGGTGCTATTTTTTATTTTTTCTTAGCTGTGCAATTTTATCCGCTGCGTCTTTATCAATCACGTCGATTCCGTTTTCTTCCGCTATCTGTGCAATTTGCAACAGGGCTGCCTTCATAAATGGTCTTGGAATTTTGACGTACAATTCGCACGCTTCCTTGGTAAATTTGACCTTAGTGTCAAGTCTTTCCGCACAGTACATCACGCTCTCTACGGAATTTGCGTTGCTGTTGGCGATAGGCTCGGCGATAGGTCTGCAACCTTTGAACCTTTTGTACCAGAAGTTTTTGCTGTCGTGATAGCCGTAATCGACCGGCACGTTTGGGAAGGAATTACTTTTCAGACCGTTTATCAGACCGTCGGCATATCTTTCTTCCATCAATATCTTGTCTATTTTGAGTATAAAGTGGCAACCGAAACGGGAAGTAATACCGTTGAAGTTGTTGTACGGCGGCTCAACGCCTTCCAGTTCTCCGATATGTTCTTTTGACTTAAAACCGTCTTCCAGGCTGTCGTCCCAGGTACATTCAATGACTTGATATGCGTCTTTGACTATCAACGGTCTGACTCCTTCGGCTTCGCCTTTTATCAGTTGGAGATTGCAGTCCTTCATCTTTTCGGCAGGAGTTTTTCCCGGAAAGCCCAGCCTTACCAGTTCCTTAAAATATTTTCTGTCGTCTTTGACAAAACACAATGCGCACTTGCCGTGTTTGAGTATGTTTTGCGCCGTGTTGGACGAGTTACGGGTTTCGAGAATCATTGCGTAATAGTCCTTTCCTGCTATATAATACGGAAAAACCAAAGAATAGCTACCTATCGTAGTGCTTCCGTCGTCGCATAGGGTAGTAACGGCTACCGTAGGCATAGGAAAGAACAAATTGTTTTGATAAAAGTTGTCTACTACTTTCAGACTTTTGAATTCAGACATGTTTCGCTCCTTTTTTAATTTTTCATCAATATTATACAACAAAAAACACGGTTTTTCAATATCATAATTCGGTATTAACGGCGATTATTCTTGTTTGTGTATATTTACGTCGTTTGTCCTTTTCAAAACTTAATTTCATGATTGCTCTTTTCTTTGCTATATCAATTTTGGCAGCGGACATTTTAGTCCCGTCTCCCATATATATTCAGGAATCAATACTACAGCGCAAAATTCGTGAGCCTTATCATTTTATAATCATAATCTATAACAAATGTTAAAGTTTGTATTGAATAATTTATGTATGAGTGATATAATAATAGAAATCATGACAGATTTGTCTTTTGTAACACCGTACCGTGTAGAATATGCAGGCGGATAGATAAGGAGAAATTATGGGTAAGGACAAGAAATCTAATCAAAAAGGAGCTGTTATGGCAAAAGTCAAAAATTTTGCAGTAACGGCAAAAAGCATGTGGAAAACTCCACTTAAAGGCAGATATTTAGCACTCAAAGAAATGTGTTATTTCGGCTTGTTTGCTTTGGGCAACAGCTGGTTGATGAGTGCAGTCAATTATGTTGCTTGTATCTCGTTTATTCCGTATTTTTATCAAATAGATACAATCCATGCTTACATAATTGTAGCTATATCGTCGATAGTAAATATGATATTTTTACCTTTTATCGGCAATAAGATAGAGCAGACCAAAACCAAGATTGGCAAGTACAAACCGTTTATTATAGGCTGTATACCTTTTTACGTGATATTTGCTATGCTGGCTATGTGGGTGCCACAGCTGTCGCAGGAGACCAGTCGCATATTGTATGCATATCTGACCTGTGCGCCTGTACTCATAATGTCAACTTTCTGCAACAATATGTATCAGAATATGCCTACGGTTATCACGCCTAATGCGCAGGAGAGAGCAGATATAATGACGCCTATCGGTCTTGTCGTCGGTTTTGCGCCTAGTTTGTTGCAAGTGGTAGTAGGACCTATCAGGTCGGCTTTTCCGGATCAGGAATATCTTGCGATGCGTATAATAGGTGCGGTAAGCGTAGTTATAAGCGTAGCATGTATGTTATTCATTCTCAAAGTCAAAGAAAGGGTATATGAAGTACGTACAAACGACGATGAACCGCAAGAAAACAAGATTACTTTTATAGAATCATGCAAAATGCTGGCAAAGAACAAACCACTCATTATCTTTTGTATAGCATTGGTTTTGGGTTCGCTCCGTGATTTTACAGGTCAGTTCAGGTGGTTGATTATTCAAATCAGATTCAATGAAGATATTGCAACGGCATTGCAAATATCCGGCATTCCGCAAACAATTATTGGTTTTTCGGCGACAGTGGCCATGTTATTGCTTCCTATCGTTACAAGAAAGATGGACAAAAAGTGGATAGTTGTATTGTTTGCCGTAACAAGCACTTTGCCTAACATCATTCTTGCCTGCATTGGCTATGAAAACATTCCGATAGGTACGGCGTCTTTGGTAGTGTTGACCATACTTTACTTTATCAGCTGCGTCAATCCTTTATATCTGTTGATACCTATTATGCTGGGTGAGATAGCCGATTATCAGCAGTATCTGACTGGCAAAAGACTGGACGGACACCTTCAAAACTTTTTGTTCGTAGTACCGGGCGTTGCGACAAACTTGCTGATGATTTGTTCTTACTTCTTACAAAAGGCAGTAGGCTTCGAGATAAAAGACTATTCGCTCAATAGCGGCAGTTACACCGCTGCCCAACAAGCCACGGCTTGTAACTGGTTTAATATAGTAGCGATAATTGCTGCCGTCAGCGGTGCATTGCTGGCAATAGTGATGCTGTTCTATCCGCTTTCCAGAAAGAAACACAAAGAAGTCGTGGACGATTTGATGGCAAGGGGTATTATCACCAACGTAGACGCAGAGCAACAAGATGATAACCAAAATGAAGACGTTGCTGACCAAAGAGCATCTACAACAGACGAAGCTCATCTTGACGCTGACTTCAACGACGTCGCTGGCATTGACATTGTTGATGACCCGACGTAGAATCAGACGGACAATTGAAAATCGTCGAGCCGACATCAAAAGCCGAGTCTGCTGAAACAAAAGATATAGCCGTGGATAAGACCAAACCAGTCAAAACAAAGCAGAGTAGCCCAATAGAGACTACAAAGCAATCAAAGGCTACCACGAGTTTATATAAAACTAATAACTACCAAAAAGGCACGTATATCGTGCCTTTTTGGTAGTTATTATACAACAATATCCAAAGTATATATTGTTTCTTTTTTATTATTTGTTTTATTTTTCGTGTACTGATTTACCTGACAAGTGTTCTATTTTTACGGCGATAATTAATACTTTATCTGCCGCCTTATTTATTTCTTGCTCGATTTCACCTGCCGAAGGATTATATTTTAAGCCGATTTTTCGTGCAATTTCAACTCTCCTGTCGAAGTTTGCAACAACTTCGGCTCGTCCCATAGCAACAACGCTATTATAGTGCCACGACCAACCGTCAACGTCTTTATAAGTTTGACTCCACACCGCAAAACTTACTTTATTGCAGTGTTTTATTGCGTCGATTTTATGACCTTCTTTTGCACTATGAAAGTACAATTCTTCCGCCTTTTCGTCAAAGAAATAATTGATAGGTATGCCGTATGGATAGCCGTCGTCGCCGATAACGGACAATACTCCGGATTTACCGTTTTTCAAAACGCTCACACAATCTTCAATAGAAAGTTCTTGTTTAAATCTTCTCATTTTGCGAAACATAAATGATTTACCACCACTCAATTGATGTGCAAATTATAGCATAAGATAATCTTATTATCAACTGATATACCATGTCAAACTCATGTCTGCGGCATACTAACGTTTGCTTGACGTTTACAGTACACGCTAAATTACTCACTTGAATTAAGCAAAAATGAACGTCCAAAGCCGTTGGGGAGCGGAGTCCCCAAATCTATCCAAAAAAAATAAAACCCCGATAATAGTCGGGGCGTTGGCGGAGACGGAGAGATTCGCCTTACAGCGAACGATAGTGAGCGTGCAACGAGTAGAGAGTTCGGACGGCGAAGCCGTTGGGGAGCGGAGTCCCCAAATCTCTCCAAAAAAATAAAACCCCGATAATAGTCGGGGCGTTGGCGGAGACGGAGAGATTCGC
>JBJETQ010000017.1:5507-5684 GCA_051883395.1 Christensenellales bacterium
TAGTGAGCGTGCAACGAGTAGAGAGTTCGGACGGCGAAGCCGTTGGGGAGCGGAGCCCCCAAATCTCTCCAAAAAAATAAAACCCCGATAATAGTCGGGGCGTTGGCGGAAGCGAAGGGAGTTTGTTTGAACACAGAGTTTTATTATTGGCAGTCTTTTTTACGGACTGCCTTTTTA
>JBJETQ010000018.1:0-24845 GCA_051883395.1 Christensenellales bacterium
CCTGCAACACGCTCTCATAAGCATGTGCCTGAAAATCACTCGGCGTTCCCAGACATACAGTACGGGTCATATCGGAACAGTACCCTTGATATTTTGCCCCAAAATCCATCAGTACAAACTCGCCCTGACAGAGTTTTCTCTCGCTTCTGTGAGCATGCGGAACAGCCGCATTGCTTCCAAAAGCCACTATGCTGTCAAAGGCAAGCGAACAACCTTTGGACAATATCAAATATTCTAGTCTTGCGGCTACTTCGATTTCGCTTACGCCTTCCTTAATATAAGGCAAAATCTCGTCGAAGCATCTGTCTGTAACCGACTGCGCACGCTCTATGAGAGAAATCTCTCTTTGCGATTTGATGTATCGTTGTTGCTCGATAAGTCGTCCTATATCCACGAGCGAACTGCCCTGAGTCATAGATAACAACGAGAGATATTGGGAATATGGCACGTCGCTGTCCCAACCGATAGTTTTGGCATTTATCGTTTGCAATACTTGGGCAAGCGTACCGCATACAACCACAAATCTGTCGCTCAACAGTTGTTGCGCTTCGTAAAAATACCTTGCGTCGGTAATATAATATACCGTATTTTCTGTGGCTACAATCTGTGCATTCGAGCTTTGGTAGCCGCTGTAATAAAAGGTATTTGACGGCGAAAGAACGACGATTGCGTCAGTCTTGGCCTGTTGCAACAAATCAAGCAGATTATTCATTACTGTATTATTCTATCACAACATCTCTCATAAGTAAAGTAGTTGCAGATTTTTTTGCAAAAACTAAGCTTTTTGCAAGTTTTTATAGTATGTTTTCATAGCCAAAGCGTCTCTTGTCTGCGTTCCAGCCGATTCACACACTATGTACGGGGTCATCTTATACTCGCTCATTACTTCAAGCAGCGGTTCATACGGCGGACCGTATAATTCGTCGTCGAAGGTAAGATGTCTTACTTCTCCACCTGCCGAATACTGTATTTTAGAAAAATGCACGTGCATATTTTTTGTCTTTATATCGCCAATTCCGTCGGCAAGTTTGTCAATGACACGCTTATAGTCGTCTTTGGTAAAAAATACGCCGCAATCTCTGCTGTTGAGATGTCCCCAATCTACGCATGGAACGATACTTTCATCTCCCATCGAACACATGGCAATAATCTCGTCAAGATTGCCAAGCTGAGCCTTTTTACCCATAGTTTCGGGGCAAAGCAATAGGTCGGAAAAACCCATAGAATTTTTGAGTTCCAATACTCTTTCAAAGGCTTTGAGCAAAACGGTCATTGCAGATTCTCTGGAATTTTTGAGCGGAGAACCGGGGTGAAATACACATCTTCTGCCACCCATAAGCCTGAGAGCTTTGAGAGAATCAAATATATATCTTATATTGTTGTCGGCTTTGTCCTGTTCAAGCGTGGCAAGATTGATAAAATACGGCGCATGTACCGACAATTCGATGCCGTAATCGTCAAAAGCCTTGCCGATAACAGCAGCAGTATCGGGTTTTATCATTACGCCACGGCCGAAAGAATATTCAAAGCAATCAAGCCCCTTTTCGTCGAGAAAACCAGGCACCTGATAGGTGTGAGCATAGCCTTGATTTTTGAAGTCGTCGCATGTGCCGCTAGGACCAAATTTTATTTTATTTGAGTACATATTCTATATCCCTTTTTATCTGGCGAGCCAACTGCTCTACGTTGTCAAATTTTTGTATATCTCTGATTTTGGATACAAATTCCACAATAATCTCTTTGTCGTATATGTCTTGTTGCAATCCGATAACGTGCGACTCAACGTTGAAAACGTCGTCGCCGAAAGTCGGGTGCGAACCGACGTTGGTAACCGCTTTGAGACTTATGCCGTCTATTATCACGTTGGTATCATAGACGCCTTGCGGCAATCTTGTTTTGTTGTAAGGATAGGCAATGTTTGCCGTTTTGAAGCCAAGTTTCTCACCGTCAGACCTGCCGTGAATTACTTTGCCCGACACAAAATAAGGTGTACTCAGTTGGGTGGCAATCTCTTTGAGATTGGCTTGTTCAACCATTCGGCGCAAATATCTCGAAGAAATTTTGCTACCGTCTTGGAGCAATCTCAAATCTTCCACCACAAGCTCGATTCCACGTTTGTCGCAATATTTTCTGAGAGTATCGACGTTGCCACGAGCCATCTGACCATAAGTATAATCTGTACCGACAACGATAGCCTTGATATTTTTTCCGCTTGTCAGAAGGTTGAGAAACTCGTCGGGAGCAAGCGACGCAAAATGGCTGTCGAATTCGGCATTGACCACAATATCAACTCCGAGTCGGCGCAATCTGTACAATCTTTCGTCATAAGTAAAGACCTGCAAGCTGTCTTTGCCCAAAACTTCGAAGGGATTGTTGACAAAGGTAAACACGGCGCAATTGCAATCGTATTTGTAACTGAGCAACTGCGACTTGCGAATCAAGCCTATATGCCCTACGTGCAAACTATCAAAAAAACCAAGACATATCGTCATAGGTTTGTCGTAAGTTTGGTCATAAGAGATAATTGTTATTGGTTTTGTTGACATAAGTTTACTTTTGCTGACGTAATTCCTTTATCCGTATATCCGAGAGCATAGGCTTGTCCGTTTATCGTCAACAGACAATACCCGTCCTTCATACCGTCTATGGCACAAGGCACTCCGTTGGTAATTTTTTTGACGCAATTTTGCGGTATTTCACACAAATCAAGGTAGGATTTTAAAGTGGTTTCCAGTCCTTCAACGTAACTGAGCGGTTGAGCGATAAAGTCGGCCAACGCTACGCTGTCTTCTATCAAAAACTGCCCCGAAGCCGTACGAACGAGAGAAGACATATATCCTTCCGTATCAAGTTTTGCGGATATATCTCTTGCCAATGAGCGAATGTAAGTACCGGTAGAACACTCGATTTCTATCTCGGCGCTTTGGCAAAGACCGCCAGAGCACGCTTTGTTTATCACGGCAATATGCGATATTTTGACTTTTCTCTGCGGAAGCTGAACAGATTTTCCTTGCCTTGCAAGTTTGTATGCTCTCACGCCGTCTACGCTGAGTGCGCTGTATTGCGGCGGAGTTTGCATTATTTCACCTTCAAAACTACTTACTACCCCTTCAATTCTTTCTTGCAAAGGCAGCTGAGAAGTAGCTATCACGACGCCTTCTTTGTCAAGTGTGTCGGTAGTTTTGCCAAAAGTAATCTCTGCCAGGTACTTTTTGGTTTTGATTTGCATAAAATCAAACAATCTGGTCGCTTTGCCAAAGCCAAGCACCAATACACCGCTTGCGGCAGGGTCTAGAGTGCCGAAATGCCCGCATTTTACTCTATATCCCAGAGCTTTTGACATTGCGTTGCGACACCTGATAACCACGTCGCTTGAACTCAAACCACATGGTTTATTGATTGATACTATACAATTCATAGGTTGTCTCTGCAAGCTCTGAGAATTTTATCTTTGACGTCTTCATAAAAGCCGTTGAGCCTGCAACCTGCGGCGTTTTTGTGTCCGCCACCGCCAAAAGTACAGGCAATAACGCTTGCGTCTGCTCGCTCGGAAGTACGGATACTTATCTTATAACTGTTCGGTTGAGCCGTATCGGTGATTGCTACCGCTACGTCAACGCCGTCAACGTTGCGGATATTGTTTATCAGACCATCGGTATCTTCTTCGCTCGTCATAGTAGCGTCAAAGTCGTCGTGTGTAAAATGAATTATACCTATCCTGTTGTCGTCAAAAAATTTTGCGCTCTGCAAAACTCTCACTTTGAGATTGAATTTGTTGATTGTGATAGATTTGAGATATTTTTCGCAAACCGCTGCGGCGTCAAAATCGTACGTAATGAGTTGTGCGGCAACTATGTGAGTATTTGCGCTTACGTTGGAAAAGGTAAAACCACCGCTATCGGTAACTATGCCGGTATAAAGCAATTCCGCAATTTTGTCGTCGATACAAGGCTTAATCTTGTCAAGATTTTTGAGCAAATCAAACATGATTTCGCAGGTAGAACTGGCTTGCGGACGAACGTAATTGACCTTGGCATATTTGTCGTTGGTCTTGTGATGGTCGATATTCATCGTGTTTTTTGTACTGAAAAACAAACTGCCGTAAGCGCCGATTCTTCCCACGTCTCCACAATCGCAAGCAATACACAGGTCGTATGCGTCGCAAGTTGCTACGTTATATTTATCTGCGCCGGTCATAGATGAATAGAATTTTTTGATTTGACTTTCGCAATACAAATCGGCTTTTTTGCCCAAAGCAACGACAGCCCTGTAAAGAGCAAGGGAACTTCCCAAAGTATCTCCATCGGGGCTTATATGCGAAAATATAGCGATTTTTTGCGCTTTAATAATTGCGTCAACGCATTTGTCAAAAGGTGCAAATTCAGTCATTTTTGCTCTCTTGCACGCTGATATCGTGCAAAATTTTTGATATTTTCATACTATAATCAAGATTTTCGTCAAGAATAAAGCGTAGTTGCGGCAAGGCTCTGAGTTTGATTTTGCCTTTGAGACACGATTTAATATATCCTTCGGCATTGGTCAGTCCTTCAATAACTTCTTTCTCTTTGCCGTTTGCGCCCAACACGCTGACGTAAACCTTGGCAAGCGTAAGGTCAGGATCGCAATCGACCTTCATAATTGTTATAAGACCTTTGACTCTCGGGTCCTTTACTCCGTCCTGCAATACGCTTGACAATTGTTTTTTTAGTTCGGAATTAGTCCTTTCTACTCTGTTCATTTTTCGATTTTTTCCATTATATAGCTTTCGATAACGTCGCCGACTTTGATGTCGTTGAATTTTTCAAGTCCTATACCACATTCATAACCTGCCGCAACGTCCTTGGCGTCGTCCTTGCCCCTTTTGAGAGAAGAGAGCGTGCCTTCGAATATAACGACGTTGTCTCTGAGCAATCTTGCGCCGCAATTTCTGCTGACTTTGCCGTCGGTAATATAACTACCTGCGACTGTGCCGTAATTGCTGATTTTGAATACTGCCCGCACTTCTGCATGTCCGATAATAACTTCGTTATATTTTGGAGTAAACATGCCTTTGAGAGCAAGTGTAACGTCGTCGATTGCGTCGTATATTATGCTGTAATTGCGAATATCCACGCCTGTGCTTTCTGCAAGAGCTTTTGCTTTGCTGTCAGGACGCACGTTAAATCCGATAATGACGGCTTTGGTAGTGCCTGCGAGCATTACGTCAGACTCGTTGATTGCACCTACGCCGCAATGCACAATGTGTATTCTGACGTTTTCTTCCTGCATTTCTTCGCTGAGTTTGAGCATAGACTGCTTGATTGCTTCCGCAGAACCTTGCACGTCGGCTTTGATGAGCAGACTGAGCATTTTGATTTCGTCGGAAGTAACGTTTTTGAACATATCGTCGAGCGAGCGTGCCGTACTTGCAGCCTGCATTTCGCTTCTTTCTTTGTCAATACGGTCCTGAACAACTTGTTTAGCAAGTTTTTCGTCGGCTACCGCAACCATAAGGTCGCCTGCGTTAGGCACTTCGGAAAAGCCTTGAATCTGTACGGCATAAGAAGGACCTGCTTCTTTGACCTGTTTTCCCTGACAATCTGTCATAGCTCTTACCTTGCCTATCGTAGTGCCTGCAACGACGTAATCTTTGACTTTGAGCGTACCGTTCTGAACAAGAACAGTTGCCACAGGACCAATTCCTTTGTCAAGTCTTGCTTCGATGATAGTACCGCTTGCCTTGGTCTTCTTGTTGGCTTTGAGTTCAAGCACTTCCGCCTGCAACAATATGCTTTCAAGCAATTCCTGTACGCCCTGACCGTATTTTGCGCTGATTGGGCAAACCATTACGTCGCCACCCCATTCTTCGCACATAATGTCGTATTGAGTAAGTTCCTGCTTGATTCTCTCGACGTTTGCGCCCGGTTTGTCTATCTTGTTGACGGCAATCATAATCACAACGCCCGCTTCTTTGGCGTGGTTGATAGCTTCTACCGTCTGTGGCATAATGCCGTCGTCGGCAGCAACGACTATTACTGCAATATCGGTAACCTTTGCTCCACGCATACGCATAGCAGTAAACGCTTCGTGGCCCGGCGTATCGAGAAAAGTAATCTTTTCGCCGTTGACGTCGATGGTATATGCGCCGATATGTTGCGTAATTCCGCCTGCTTCCTTAGCAACTACGTTGGTCTTTCTGATATAGTCGAGAAGCGACGTCTTACCGTGGTCTACGTGGCCCATAATGGTAACGACAGGCGGTCTCTTGACAAGATTTGCCTTGTCAACGTTTTTCTCGACAAGCTCTTTAAGTTTGTCTTCTGCGCTAGCTTCCATTTTGAGTTCCAGAGTAATGCCGTAATCAATGGCAATCATCTCGGCTTCTTCAAAACTGATTGTGCCGTTGATATTGACGATTTTGCCCAGCTGATAGAGTTTTGTTATTATATCCTTTGCAGTTACGCCGATTTTTTCACTCAAAACTCTTATAGGTACAAGCTCGCTGTTGAGAATTGCATGCTCGATTTTGACACGTTGAGTGCTTGATTCGTTGTCTTTTTTGACTCTCTTGACTTTGACGTATCTCGAAGTTTCGCTGTCGTCAAGCAAAGAGCCGTCTACTGCATAACCTTTTTTGAACAAATCTCTCTTGCTGAATCCGCCCTTGTCGGTCTTTTCGTTGCGTACAAAATTGTTTTGTTTTTTCTTCTTGTCGTTTCTACCAGCAGAAGGAAAATCAACCACTTCCATTCTTGCAGGTCTGCCTGCGCTTATGCCGCTTGCAGGTCTTGACTGAATACCTTGCGGCTGTTTTGCTCCGACAGCTCCGTTTTGCACTCTGGCATTATTGCGTGGAGCGTTGTTTCTGCTTTTAATAAACGCCGATACGTCAATATTGCCTTGATTTGGCTTGTTGTTACGATAATCGGGTTTGATAGCCTGTGGGTTGATGTAAGTTCTCGTAATCGGTTTTTCGTTCTGAACAGCGGCAGGTTGTGGCTTACTCTCATTCATAGTTTCCTTATCGGCAACCGTCTGAGTCTCCTGAATTGTTTCTTGCGCCACAAAATCAGCC
Source organism: Christensenellales bacterium (assembly GCA_051883395.1). Taxonomy (GTDB): domain Bacteria; phylum Bacillota; class Clostridia; order Christensenellales; family UBA3700; genus HGM11368. The sequence goes on from JBJETQ010000018.1 coordinate 7,055, forward strand.
TGACGAGCAGCGTCGTCTTGTACTTTTTCTTGTATAACGCCGCTATCTTGCACGACTTTGTCGGCAATCTCGTCCGTATGATTGTCGCTTCTTTGAGCTTTAATCGAGTTGAGTCTTGCTCTTGCGTCGGCAATAGTATGTTTGACGTCGTTGATGACGACAATCAAAGGATTGACCTTTTCTTTGATAAAAGATTCTATCTCCTTGACGCTTTTGATTTGTTCGTTTTTGTTTTCTGTACTCACAAAAAAACCTCCGAGTTTATTCTATAAGTTAAGTATTGCTTTTGCCAGATTTTCATCGGTTACGGCAACCAGTCTGACGTTGCTTCTTTTTAGCAGTTCGCCAAGCGCATCGTCCGGCAAAGCTAATATCGGCACGTTATTTTTTTCGGCGTAAAACTCAGCTTCTTTGGCAGAATTTTTGCCGATTTTTCCGTCCAACAGTATAACGTAGGGCGGTTTTTTGCTTTTTTTGAGCAAGTCCAGTCCCCATATCACCTTGCCGCTTTTGACGGCAAAGCCGACGTAACAACTAATTTTGCTCAGCGTTGTACTGTTCAACGATTGCATCGTACACCTCTTGCGGTACGTTGGTTTTAAACGCTTTGTTGAGAGCTTTTGTCTTTGCACATTTTTGAATACACTCGATATTGTTGCAAACGTATGCTCCCCTACCTGCCTTTTTGCCTGTAAAGTCGAGAGAAAAATTACCTTCTGCGTCCTTTACTATTCTGATAAGCTCGTTTTTAGGCTTATGATTATGGCAGGCTATGCAAGTTCTTTCAGGAACTACTTTCATATTATTCCTCTATTGCGCTGTTAAACATATCGGCAACGGTGCTGTAAGGCTTGACGTCAATCTTCCAGCCGGTAAGTTTAGCTGCGAGTCTTACGTTCTGACCTGCCTTGCCTATTGCAAGCGACAACTTGTCGTCAGGGACAATTGCTCTTGCGCTCTTTTCGTCTTCATTGACCTGTACCATAATTACTTTTGCAGGACTGAGCGCTCTAGAAATGTATTCGAGCGGATCCTGACACCAACCGATAACGTCTATCTTTTCACCGCCCAGCTGCTGAACGATAGAATTGATACGCATACCTTTGTTACCTATACAGCTACCGACTGCGTCAATAGAAGGGTCTTCGCTGTAAACAGCCATTTTGGTACGATAACCTGCTTCTCTGACGATATGTTTGATGGATACAAGACCGGCCTTGATTTCAGGTACTTCATGTTCAAACAATCTCTTGACAAAACCGATATTGGAGCGGGAAACAAGCACTTGAGTTGCTCCCCTGGAAGAAGTACGGGTAGTCTTGACGTAAACGTTGATAACGTCGCCTACGTTATACTTTTCTCCCCTTATCTGATCGGAAGGCATCATCACGCCTTCAAGCTGAGAACCCGTCATCTCGACGTAAATGGTGTCGTTTTCAATTCTTCTTACGATAGCGGTAAGAATCTCGCCTTCCTTTTCGTTCATTTCTTCAAGCACCATGTTTTTGACGTGGTCGTTGAGTCTTTGGGTTATGACTTGTTTTGCTGTCTGAGCGGCAATACGGCTGAAATCCTTAGGTGTGATGTCTTCGGACACAATATCTCCCACTTTATAGCTGCTTTTGATAGCTTTGGCATCTTCGAGAGATATTTCTTTCTCCTCGTCTTCGACGGTTTCTACTACCGTCTTGTAGGCGTAAATATTGATAGCCGATTTTGCTTCGTTAAGCACAACCAACACGTTGCGAGCTTCGCCTGTTTCCCTTTTGTAAGCGGAAGCAAGGCCTGCTTCCAGCGACTCGATAAATACAGATTTATCAATTCTTTTTTCTCTTTCCAACGCATCGAGAGCGGCGAAGAAATCTTTGTTTACCATTTTGTCCTCCTAGAATTTTATTGCGGTGCGTATAACCGCAACGTCTTTGATATTAAGGTTTATTGTTTTGTTTTTGTATTCAAGCGTTACGATACCGTCCCGGTAGTCAGTAAGCGTAGCTTCAAATTTTTTGAGTTTGTCAACAGGCTTATAGAGCGACACTTCAACTTCGTTGCCTATATTTTTTGCAAAATCTCTTTCGGTCTTATACGGTCTGTCAAGCCCCGGTGAAGAAACGTTGAGATTGTACGGCTGACCGCCCGTAGGGTCAATGTCGTCTAGCGGCTGGTCAATGGCACGATGTATGGTCTCGCAGTCATTGAGATCGACGCCGCCGTCTTTGTCGATATAAACGATAAGAGTCATTGCATCGTAGAGCTTTTTGTATTCTATATCCACAAGCTCCATTCCGTGTGCTTCGACAATATTTTTGATAGTATCACGTACTGCGTCGATTACCTTAGACATATTGCCCCCTTTTATAAAATTGTAGCGACTACTGATTGTAGTCGCTAAGTAAGTCGTACTTAATTGCAATACCAATATATCATACCCTTTGGGTTTATGCAAGTATTTTTGCATAAAAAACACAAAATTATTCAGTATTTAAATCTTTTATATATGTATCTGCCACTAAATTAGCCATAATTACTGCGCATCGTCAATATAACAGAATGATTCCAAAGGCAATTTAGTGTAAAAATTAATTTTCTTGATAAAATTTTCCTTTAAAATAGTTTTCGTTGCCAAGAGAGTTAGCTGTCAATTTAAAAATAACGCAACCGTCGGGACAAACTATTGTTTTACTGTACTTGTCATCGCCGCCTAAATTGGTCAAATCTCCGCCACTTCGCACAGCTTCCATGATGGGATATAGCTAATTCATAGTTTTTGAACATATCCCGTATCCATCTGCATTGACAGGACAGCCGTAAGTACACTCGTATTTATCGCCTATTTCCTCGCCGTTGCGACAGTAATTTTCGCATTTTTCGCCACGCAAATATCCCACTACTTCTATAGTAAACTTATATTCTTCGTCATACCATTTGTTCATAATATACCTGTTTCCTACAATATATATAATTTATTTTGCAACGCAACTTTATTGCAAATTTAGTGTATTGGCAAGCTTGATAAATAGTTTTGCGGTAGCTTCTGCGTCGTAATAAGCTCTGTGCGCATTGGTCAATTCAATATCCAAAAAGTTGCACAAAGTGCCTAGTCTGTGATTTCTAAGTTTAGGAGTTGATGCGACAGGATATGCTTTTCTTGCCATTTCCAGCGTGTCCATAAGCCTGTTGTCAAAGCTGTATCCGAGAGTCTGACATTCTCTCTTGATAAACAAAAAGTCGAAACCAAAGCCATTGTGAGCCACGACTACACAATCTTTGCAATAGTCGATAAAATCACCCAGACAATCTTCTATGTACGGTGCGTCGGCGACGTCCTGATCGTATATATGATTTACCTGACTGGCTGCGGCAGGAATTTTCATCTTAGGGTCAACAAAAGTCTCGTAATAACTTACGATTTCTCCGTCGGATATTTTGACTGCTCCTATCTCAATAATTCTGTCGTTGACAGGATCCGTTCCGGTAGTTTCAAGGTCGAACACTACGACGTTATTTTCTTTGAGCAATTGACAATTTTCTCCGTCAAAAAGATTGATATATCCGTGCTTTACCATAGGCATAACTACGGCTTTATTTTTCTTTTTTTCCATTTCCTTTGCCGTCTTGACAGATTCTATAATTCCGTCAAAATCTACCTGACACATATCGGCTTTTATCACTCTGAGAACCAATCCTTTTCGGTAGTTGTCTTCTGCAAGTTCTCCTTGCACAGCCAGACACTTGTCGTTTTCAACGCAATCAAGCGGACCATGCTTTTTACCACGGCTGAAAGCAACGCAATTTATACTACCTGTGCCGTCGTCAAGAGTGAACTTATAATATATATACCCCTTAGACGATATATTGCGGCTAAAATCGCTTACTCTGCCGGCAACGCATACGTCGGCTTTGGGTTTGTCATATCGAGATATGTATTTTGGACGCAAATCAACGCCGTTGCCCATTATGGCAAGTTTTGAACTAACGTTTACCAGTCCCCTGTCAACGTAGACTTCTTCCGGTTTGACGGCGATAGTTGTCGTTCCTTGTTTTCCGATAGGCAAAAATTCAATTTTTACGTCGGCTACGATATTGCTGTCTATATACTCCTGCAATGCTTCTTTTACTCCGGCTTTTATACAATATTCGCAAATATAGTCGTAAGCAGGAATTACTATGCGGACCTTATTGTTATTCGTTTGAATTTTCAATGCGCTCTCGTCATATTGTCCAATCAATGCCCTGTTGTTTTTTGCAAAATAATCTTTGACAATTCTTTTGATAACGTCGGGATCTATTTCCGTTTTGATATATTTGAATTTAAGCTTGAAAGTAGCTGGCAAAAGTTGTCTGCAAACATCTTCCAGTTCGGCAGCGCTTTCTTTGTTCCACACGTTGTCGTCAATATCTTTGGAAATGACAAAATTAAGCTCAACCGTAGCGTTATCTTTGTCAACTACGGCTTTGTTAAATCTCAAAAAATCAAATTTGTTTTGAGTCAATCTGTTAATTTCATCTACAAACATCTTTTCCCTTGTTGCTAATTTTTTTCTTCAAATTCTTCTATCATTGCGGCGAGTCTTGGCAAAATCATATCGTTGTCAATACTCTCAATCAGTTTTCCGTCGGCAAACAATGCAGATTTTCCCACTCCGCCGGCAACTCCAAAGTCGCAACCTTTGGATTCTCCAATTCCGTTTACCACGCACCCCATAACGGCAATTTTGACGTTTTTACGCACGTTTTTACACATCATTTCCAGCTTGGCGGCAATTTCCTGCACGTTGATATTGGTTCTGGCGCAAGTCGGACAAGCGATAACTTCGGCATAAGGTTTGCTGTATTTTCCACACGCTTTGAGTATCTCTATGCCTGCTTCTACTTCTTTGACAGGGTCGTCGGTAAGCGACACTCTGATTGTATCGCCTATTCCGTCGCAGAGCAAACTGCCTATTCCTATCGACGACTTTATCAACCCCTTGATATACGTTCCTGCTTCCGTAACTCCTATATGCAAAGGATAGTCGCATCTCGAACGAATAAGTCTGTACGCCTGTATCATAGCAGCGACGTTACTTGATTTTGCAGATATTATTATGTCATCAAAATCGCACTCCTGCAAGATATTTACGTGTTCCATTACGCTCTCGCACATAGCCTGAGCAAGCGGCATATCTTGGTATTTTGAATCCAATGAGCCGCCGTTGACGCCTATTCGGATAGGAATAGAACGTTCTTTGAGATACCTGGCAAGATACCTGACCTTGTCCATATCCCCGATATTGCCTGGATTGATTCTTATCTTAGCCACGCCGCTATCAGCCGCCATAATTGCAAGTCTGCTGTCAAAATGAATATCTGCCACAACGGGAATGTCTGTCTGAGCGACGATTTCTTTACAGGCCAGAGCGCTCTCTTTGTCAGGCACCGATACTCTCACAATGTCGCAACCTGCGTCCTGCAAACGTCTGATTTGCGCAACGGTAGCGTCCACGTCCTTTGTTTTTGTATTGGTCATAGACTGAACGCTGATTTCTCCGTTTCCAATCGTAACCTTTCCTACTCGTACTGTTTTAGTCATGTTTACCCCGCAAAATGTAATACGTCCAACAGAATTGTCAGAGCGAACAACAATATCAGACCGACCGTATGAATAATACCTTCAACCTTTCGATTTACAGGTTTTCCCCTTATCAGTTCTATCAGGGTAAAGACAATTCTTGACCCGTCAAGCGCAGGTAAAGGCAGAATATTCATAAATGCCAAAGACACCGAAAACACGCCCAGTCCGTACACAATCGCAAAAAATCCGCTCTGCGTCAGCATAGCAAGCATAGATATAGCCGTAAACGTACCGCCCAAAGTCTCGCTCACTTTTGCTCCGCCAGTAAATATGCTTCCGATTGATTTTAAAGAGACGACAACTATATCTTTTGCAAATACAAAACTGTGTCCTATCGACTCAAAAAAACCAAGTTTTTTCAAACTCACTTCGCTTCCGCTCAAATTAATACCCAATCCGTAATAAGACAAGTCTGTTACGCTTCCGTCTTCCGCCGTTTCGGTCTTATCAACCATTGATTTGGTTACGTTTAATTCTATCAGCTCGCCGTCTCGTTCTACCGTTACTATAAACTCGTCTTTGTTTGCAAAGAGTTTGCTGAACGAATCTCCGATAGAAGAATACGCCTTTTTACCGTCTACTTCGAGGATGACGTCGCCACTTTCAAACTGCTGAACGATAGCAGTATCCTGAAAGTCGTATGATTTGTCGACAACCCTGAATACTTCTCCGTATCCCATAAAGAATATACTGAGAAAGATTATTGCAAAAATATAATTGAACAGAACCCCGCTCGCAAGAACAATTATCCTTTGCCAGGCAGGTTTAGAATTGAAGTCGCCTTCGTTGACAACTTCCTGGTCTTCGCCGGCAAAAGCACAAAATCCGCCCAAAGGAAAAGCCCTTACAGAAAATACTTCTCCGCTCTTTTTGTTGGCCTTAGAAAAAATCTTAGGTCCGAAACCTATGGAAAATTCGTTGATTTTGAACTTGAATATTTTGCCGGCAGTATAATGCCCGAGTTCGTGTATCAGCACCATAAAAAGCAAACACGCCAAAGCACCCAACAAATATCCTATTTTTTGCATTACGTCTACGAAACTCACCGCCAAAAGACTCATCATATCTCCTTTAACATTTGCTCGACCGCACTTCTCGCCATTTGGTCATAGCGATATACGGTAGCAATACTGTCGACAGGCTCGTCGCTTCCTAGCAACTGCATAGCCCGCTCAATATAATATGAGAAATCGTAGAATTTTATTTTATCGTCAAGATAAAAAGGTACCAATACTTCGTTGACTGCGTTGAAAATAATCGGATATACTCCGCCTTTTTGCGCACATTGCATAGCAATACCAAGGCATGGAAATCTGTCGTAATCGGGTTTTTTGAAACTAAGGTCCAGTCCGTCAAGTTGAAGGGGCGAAAAATCTACGTTTCCCCTGTCGGGATACAACAAAGCCAGCGTAATAGGCAACTTCATATCCGGAAAGCTCATTTGCGCCGAGATGCTACCGTCGTCAAACTTTACCATACTATGGACAATGCTTTGGGGGTGGATATATACTTCTATGTCCTTTGGGTCAACGTCAAACAGATGTTTCGCTTCGATTATTTCCAGACCTTTGTTGACCAGCGTTGCGCTGTCAACGGTAACCTTGCTACCCATATTCCATGTGGGGTGTCTGAGTGCGTCGCATGCTTTGGCACAAGCAATTTCCTGCTTGCTTTTATCTCTGAACGCTCCGCCGCTGGCAGTCAAAATAACTTTATTTACCTTTTTGCCAAGGTCAAAACCCTTGCATTGCCATATAGCGCTATGCTCGCTGTCCACAGGCAAAATACTGACGCCCTTGCTCTTTGCCAGCGGCATAACTATATCGCCACCTGCAACCAGCGTTTCTTTGTTGGCAAGCGCAACGTCGTTGCCTGCATTTATCGCATTGATTGTCGGTTGCAGACCCCTTATGCCAACAAGAGCATTGAGAGTAACGTCGCACTTGCAAGCCGCAAGTCTGTTGACTCCTTCTTCACCGCCCCATACCGGCACGTCGGTCATTTCAGTCAGCCTGGCAGCCTTTTCTTCGTCGCCTACGGCTACGTATTTTGGTTTAAACTCATTGATTTGACTAAGCAAAGCGTCTATGTCGCCATTGCAACACAACCCTGCAACCGAGAGTTTGTCAGGGTATTGTCTGACGACCTGTAATGCCTGTGTACCGATTGAGCCGGTACTGCCAAGAATTATGACGCTTTTCATATATCTCCGTCTATCTTTGAATAAAAGAAATTGTTATGTAAACGATTGGTAGCATAAACAAAATACTGTCCAACCTATCCATCATACCGCCGTGTCCCGGAAAAATTTTGCCAAAATCTTTTATGCCAGCTTTGCGCTTGATAGCGCTTGCGCCCAAATCGCCCAGTTCGCATATTACTCCGCCTATCAGACCAATAACGGCATAAATTATACCTGATTTTAGCAGACTGTCGGTCAAAGCAAGATTGCCGACGTTTTTGAATACCGACATACACCCAGTATAGTCAAACAGAATAAACACCAGCATAGCACCGAGTATTCCGCCCAGAATTCCGCCGATAGCGCCTGATATCGTCTTTTTTGGACTAATCGTAGGACACAGCTTTGGCCCTTTGAAAGTTATGCCGACAAAATAAGCCATCGTGTCCGTAAGAATAGGAACGAGCAACATAAGCATTATAGCCAACATTCCGTATTGAGAATGATTAAGCACAAAGAAAGGAGCAAAAAGCATTACCGGATAAATTATTACCCCTATGGTTGCAAACAAATCTTTGAGTTCGAGAGTTTTTGAAAATGTAAAATATACAATAGCTATCATTGCCGCAAGAGCGCAGGAAATAACGATACCCGATTCTCCCAAAAAATATGTCGCAGGATATATCGAAGCCGCTGCAAAAAACAACGACAAACCAATAGGTCTGTATCCTGCTTGTTTAAGTGCATTGTACATCTCATATACGCCGAGAACACAAACAAGTACGCCGACCAAATCGGCGAATGCAACTTCAATCTGTCTGAGTCCCAACAACGTACCCAATACTACTCCGAGCAACACTATTGCGGTAACAATTCTTTTCCACATTTCAATTCAACCTCGTAATTTTGCCGTATCGCCTGTCTCGTGCGGCATATTCGGCAATTATTTCTTCCAAAGTACTCCTGTCAAAATCAGGCCAGTATTTGTCAACAAAAATCAATTCGCTGTATGCACATTGCCATATCAAAAAGTTACTTAATCTCTTTTCTCCGCCGCTACGCACTATCACGTCAGGGTCAGGTATTCCGCAAGTATACATACAATCGGACAAAGACTGAGCGTCAATCTGCGTGATACCGGATTGCAAAATATTGTTGACGGCATTGACAATCTCCTGTCTGCCGCCGTAATTGATGGCAACGTTGACGCACATTCCCGTATTATTGCGGGAAGAAAGCATAATTTTTTCCAGCGCATCTCTCGTTTCTGAAGGCAGTTGAGTAACGTCGCCAAGTATTCTTATACGATAACCCTTGTCGCTATATTCTTTGAGTTCGTTGTCGGCAAACTTTTTGACCAAAGAAAACAATTCGTCGATTTCTTCCTGCGGTCTTGCCCAGTTTTCGGTAGAAAAGGCATAAAACGTAACGTAGCCGATACCCATGGCTTCACACTCTTTAATCATGGTTTTCATTGCCTTAACGCCTTCTCTGTGTCCCATTTTGCGTGGGAGCAGCCTTTGTTTTGCCCATCTGCCGTTGCCGTCCATTATAAAAGCAATATGCACGGGCAATTTTTTTATTTCAGCCATATAAATCTCCGCTATCCGCCTGTATTTTAAGGCAGATATATCGTCCGACAAATCAGACGCTCATGACTTCCTGTTCTTTTTCTTTGGTAAGTTTGTCCACCAATTCGATTTTTTCGGCAAGTTGTTTGTCTACGTCCTTTTCGTATACGCTCACTTCGTCTTCGGAAATAAGATTATCCTTTTTGAGTTTTTTAACACCGTCATTGATGTCTCTGCGACTGTTTCTCATCTGAATCTTAATATTTTCGGCAGTCGCTTTGATTTGCTTGACAAGGTCTTTTCTGCGTTCCTGAGTGAGTTCAGGGAAAATAAGACGAATGTTTTTGCCGTCGTTGTTAGGCGTAATGCCAAGATTTGCGGCTACAAGAGCCTTTTCTACGTCTTTGAGAATACTAACGTCCCACGGACTTATCATCAAAACTCTTGCTTCCGGTATGGTAATATTGCCAACTTGTTTGAGTGGCGTAGGCGTTCCGTAATAATCGACGGTAACTTTGTCGAGTATATGTGCGTTGGCTCTGCCAGCCTTCATCGACATAAATTCATGTTTGAGACTGTCAATGCTCTTGTTGAGCTTAGTCTCATACTCGTCAAATAATTCCAAAACTTCCAAACTTTCGTAACTCATAAAGATACTCCTTAAATAATTATATATTGCATTATATCAAATATAATCTTATTTTACAATATTATTTGCCACAATTTTTACACCCGCATAATTTTGTCAATAAATTCTTTGACTATCTCTGAGTTAAAAAAATAAAATTGTTTTTTGTAAAAATTATAGCAATTTGTTATATTTTTTGACAAATTATTATAATTTATTGCTTATTTCATAATAATTTGTACAAAATCGGCTCTCCGACGACTGCCGAAAAGCCGATTGATTGATAATATTTTGTTAGCGAATACTATCTGATAATAGTACCTATCTTTTCACCGCTCACAGCTTTGACTATGCTGTCCTGCTCGTTGAGTGCAAATACGATTATCGGAATATTGTTTTCCATGCACAGCGAGATTGCCGTAGTATCCATAGCCTGCAAACCCTTTTTGATGACGTCGATATAGGCAATTTCGTCAATCTTTTTGGCGTCGGGATTTTTTCTAGGGTCGCTATCATATACGCCGTCAATATTTTTTGCACACAGCAACACGTCTGCATTTACTTCTGCCGCTCTCAAAGCTGCGCCCGTATCGGTGCTGAAAAACGGATTGCCTGTGCCGCAAGCAAATATTACTACTCTGCCTTTTTCAAAATGTCTGAGAGCCTTGCGCAAAATATATGGTTCCGCTACTCTCGTTATTGTCAAAGCAGTCTGCACTCTCGTAGGTATTCCTGCCGCTTCCAAAGCGTCTTGCATGGCAAGAGAATTCATAACCGTTGCAAGCATACCCATATGGTCGGCAGCCGATCTGTCCATTGTAGGCGCCTGACGACCTCTCCAAAAGTTGCCGCCGCCAATAATAAGTCCGACTTCGACGCCCGATTGAGTTACTTTTTTGATTTGACTTACTACGTATTCTACTACGCTTTGGTCAATACCAAAGCCCTTTTCTCCTGCAAGCGCTTCTCCGCTCAACTTGATTATCGCTCTCTTGTACATATAATCTCCTTATTATATTGTGTCATAAAAAAGGGAAACAAAACGTTTCCCTAAATTTTAGTTGTTAGCTTTTGCTTTTGCTATCTGTTCTTCAACTTCGTTAGCGAGATTTTCTTCTTTCTTTTCAAGTCCTTCGCCCATCACAAATCGAGTAAATTTGATGACTTCAACGTCGCCGGCATTTTTGAGAACTTGTTTAACGGCAACAGAAGGGTCTTTGACAAACGGCTGTTCTACCAGACAAATCTCTTTGAAGAATTTATTGATACGACCTTCAACCATCTTTTCAATAACCTGAGCAGGCTTGTTGGCGTTTTTCTCGTCGTTCATTGCGGTAGCTTTCTGAATTTCTCTTTCCTTTTCTACTTCGGCAGCAGGAACATCTGCAACACCTACGTAAAGTGGACTAGCAGCGGCGATTTGCAAAGCTATATCGTGAGTAAGTTCGTCAGAAGCGTTGGCGCTGGTTTCTACTGCAACACCGATTTTACCGCCCATGTGAATATAGGTGTCAACTTTGGTGTCAGCTCCGTATACGTATTTTGCATATCTTCTGATGTCGATTTTTTCACCGATTTTTGCAATAGTTTCTGCAAGCAAATCTGCCATAGCAGCCTTGACTTGCTCTACGTCTGCAACGTCGTTGTTTGCGATATATTTTGCAACTTGCAATACAAAATCTTTGTATTGTGCGCCTCTTGCAACGAAGTCAGATTCGCAGTTAACTTCCAAAAGTACGGCAACGCCGTCTTGGCTATATGCTTCTACGATACCTTGCGAAGCGATTTTACCTGCTCTCTTAACGCTGGTTGCCATACCCTTTTCTCTAAGGATTTCAACAGCTTTTTCCATATCACCGTCGGCTTCTGTAAGAGCCTTTTTGCAATCCATCATACCTACGCCGGTTTTTGCGCGCAAATCCATAACGTCTTTGTTTGTAAATGCCATAATATTCAATTCTCCTTATTATTCTGCGTCTTCTGCTTCGACAGGTACTTCTTCCTGAGCCTCAGCTTGTACTTCTTCGCTTTCTTCGTCTTCTTCTACCGAGAAAGTGATACCTTCGTTGGCTTCGATAACTGCGTTTGCCATAATGCTGGCGATAAGCTTGATAGCTCTGATTGCGTCGTCGTTACCAGGAATTACGTAATCTACCATATCAGGATCACAGTTGGTATCTACAAGTCCTACAACAGGAATACCGAGTTTTCTTGCTTCCTGAACGGCAATTTTTTCGTTGTTGATGTCAACTACGAACATTGCGCCAGGCAAAGAATTCATATTCTTGATGCCGCCAAACTCAGCTTCGAGATTATCACGGAGCTTTTTGAGTTCTGCAACTTCCTTTTTTGGAAGAAGGTCAAACTGACCGATTGCTTCCATTTGATTGATTTTGTTGAGTTTTTCGATACGGGTCTTGATGGTCTTGAAGTTGGTGAGAGTTCCACCTGGCCATCTGTCGTTCATATAGAACATTCCGCAACGGATAGCTTCGTCCTTAATTGCGTCCTGAGCTTGTTTTTTGGTGCCTACAAACAAAATAGATTTGCCTTCTTTTGCAACGTCTCTTACAAAAGCGTAAGCTTTTTCAACTTGCTCAACGGAAAGAGCGAGATCGACGATATGAATATCGTTTCTCGAAGAATAGATGTACTTAGCCATCTTAGGATTCCACTTTTTGGTCTGATGACCAAAATGCACGCCAGCCTCCAAAAGGCTTTTCATTGTTACAACTGCCATAAAAAATTTCTCCTTGTTTTTTCTTCCCCAAAGCCTGCATAACGTGCAACTTTTGGCAAAAAGCAACCGCCCGTTACTATTCCTTGGGTGTTTTGTCTTTTGAGAGTATAACATACTCGTCAAAGATTGGCAAGGAATTTTGAGTAATTTATATAAATATAACGAAAATATTAAAAAAAAGACGCTCCACACAGGAGCGTCATGACTTAGTGCCGATTATTGTTTGTCGCAAGATTCACAATCACAATCTTCGTCGCATTGTCCGTCGCATTCACACTCAAATTCTTTTTCGTATTCTGCATAAACGGCATTGATAAGTTCTTCGTCTTCGATAGGAACAAACAAATCGTTGCCTTCTTCGTCGCTCTCTATCTTAAAAATAAGCATTTCGTCTTCTTCGAGATCGCCCAGCTCAACAGGTTGCAAAAAGATATACCAATCGTTGTTGTAGTCGATAGTGGCAATATGATTGAAGTCTACTTCTTCTCCATTATCGCCTACAAGCGTAATTATTTCGTCTTCTTCCATAAATTCGTCCTTGATTTCTTCTGACATAATACACCTCCGTCTTTATTCAATATTATATCCTTATCAAAATTTTGTCAATAGTTATCTCCAAGTTTTAACTAAATTTGACATATTTATTCCAGGGGCTATTTTGATATTAAAAATCATCTGGAATGGCAATCGAGATAGGTCTGCAAAATAATCGTTGCGGCAATTTTATCAATCACCTGTTTGCGCTTTTCTCGTCTGACTCCCGCTTCTATCAACATTCTTTCGCTTGTAACAGTCGTCAGTCTTTCGTCCTGATAGTCGATTTTTGCGTCAACTTTTTTTGACAATAATTCACCGAATTCCTTGGCTTTTTGCACCCTTTCGCCGCTACTTCCGTCCATGTTGACGGGCAAACCGATTACCACGACGTCAACACCCAGCTTCTGCACTAGCTGAGCAATATACTCGATATCCTTGTCAGGATCTACTCTTTTATAAGTTTCCAGTCCGTTGGCAATGATACCCATAACGTCGCTGGTTGCAAGTCCGATTCTTACGTCTCCCAAATCAATACTTAAATGTTTCATAACAGCCTACATCTCGATTTTATCAAAAAATTCCACCATTTTGTCCATCTTTTTAAAACGGAATACAAAATAGAAAATTATTGCCGCAACGGCAACGATTGCCCACAAAATTATCGACATCAACCACTCTTGCATAGGCAAAAAGGATAGCACGATACCTACTATCATTATTACCAGTCCTGCGCCCACGTTGATAAGCATAGGAATAAGAGTTCCCATATTGTTTTTGCTTATTTGTTTGATATTGCTCCATTTGAGATTTGGAGCTTTGATATCTCTCATAATGCAAAAACTATTCATAGGCAAAACGATTGCTATCACGCCAAAGGCATAAATAATTTTGTTGTACCATGCAGTATGAGAAAAAATAGCAAAAACTATGGCGCAAAGCACGACAGCAAGCACGCTGGTCATGTCGCTGAGCGTCAGCTTTGCCTTGATAATCTGTGCGGAAGTAACAGGCAAAGTTTTAGAAATTGCCAACTGGTCTCTTTCTCTCGATATAGCAATCAGCGACATATAGTTCATTCCACCAATCATCATACAGCTGTAAAAGAAACACATTGCCAATTCAAACATTCCGATACAAAACGTTTCGCCTTCTTCGGGTTGACTATTTTTGCCGATGAATATGCCTATCAACAGCATGGCAGGAGCAAGCACCAACATCATAAAGGTCTGTATAGCAATACCCTGGTCTCTCATCACGTCTTTGAGTTCTCTCATGACAAGAGCTTTGCCAAGCGGCATAACACCCGTTTCTTTGACCTTTTTTGCGCTGGATTCAACTCCACCGCCTTCAGATATATTTGAAAGCGTAGACTTGTAGAAAAACAGCGACGTCAACACTCCTATCGCAAGTGCCGCAACGGTAATTGCAAAGAAGATAGCAAGGTTTTTTGCAATCTGATTGCCAACCATGGCAAGTGCGAAACAATAGGTCGGATAAAAATATCTGCCCAGAGTCGACATCATACTGACCATACTTGCGCTGATGTCTTCGCTTTCACTCTCTCCCATCATCATAGAAGGAAGATATATCGCCAGCACGATAGCTACGGTAATTATTGCCGTAAGCAAGGCGGAAATAGTAGGATGCTTTTTGAAATACGACCCCATCTTCATGATAGGAAAAGAAAGTATCGAAATTATCAAAAGTGGCAAAAACGGAATAAATATCAAAGCAAAAGGTATGAGAACGTAGTATTCCGCACCAAAGCTAAAACCTTCTTTTGCAAAAGCTACCGCTATGGTGATGAGCGATGGCAGAATGATGATGGTAGATATTATGAGATTGTTGAAAAGCGCCACCACCAGCTTTGACAAATAAATAGCAGAAGATTTGACAGGCAAAGTCATCAATATCTCGTTGTCGTTGCCAAAATACATAATTTGCAGATACGACATCATGCCCAAAAACAAGACTGCAATCTGAGAAGCCAGCAACATAACGGATATAAAATCTGCTACGATATTCATTTTTATCGCCATACCTGCCGCCTTATAAATCGTATAAATCATCATGGCGAGCGGCAAAGCAAATACGACTATCAAAATGATAACCATAGTAATGAACTTGCGCTTATCCTTTGCGTTTTCAAATCTTGGTTTGAGATAATATGACAAGTTAAACTTAGTAAGCGTCCAGAAATTGTACATAGCGTCTCCCATCAATCAAACTCAACGTCAGGTTGAGCGTCAGAATTGGTAACCGACAAGAAAAATTCTTCCAAAGACAGTTGGCTGGCATTATCCTGCAATTTGTCCATGTCGGATACCAAAAGCAACTTGCCCTTATCGACGATAGCTATTTTGTCGCACACCTTTTCTACCACTTCGAGCATATGAGAAGAAAAGAAAACGCTGTTGCCTTCTTTGGCGTGTTCTTTCATCATCTCTTTGAGAATAAAAGCAGATTTTGGGTCAAGACCTGTCAAAGGTTCGTCCAGTACCCACAGTTTAGGCTTGTGAACGAGTGCGCCGATAACGCAGACTTTTTGTTTCATACCGTGAGAGAAAGTGCTGATTGACTTGTCAAAGACGTCGCCCAATTCGAACATTTCAAGCAATTTATCAGTTCTTGACTTTCTGTCGTTGACTCCGACTTTATATATGTCCGCCATAAAATTGACGTATTCTCTTGCGGTGAGCTTGTCGTACATCATATGATTGTCCGATACGTAACCGATATTTAATTTGACGGCAATTGGGTCTTCTTGAAGATTGTGTCCGTCGAGAGCGATACTGCCACGCTCAAAAGGCAAAATACCCGTAATACATTTGATTGTAGTAGACTTTCCTGCTCCGTTAGGTCCCAAAAAGCCAAACACTTCGCCTTCTTTGACTTCAAAACTTACGTCCTGAACAGCGTACGTATCGCTGTTGGCATATTTTTTGCTGAGATTGGTAATCTGTAACATTTTTCACCTGCTCTTTTTGATTTTTTTCTCGATTTTTGCACGAAACAGCTCATGTTCTTCGCCGTTGTCAGACGGCTCGTAAAACCTTTCGTATTTGAGACTGTCGGGCAGATATTGCTGCTCCACCCAACCGCCAAAGTCGTGCGGATATTTGTAACCTTCAACCTTTTTCAATTTATAATTTGCGTCCCTGAGATAATAAGGCACTTCGTCGTCGCTTTTTGTTGCCACAACTTCTTCTACGGCATACTTTGCTCTCACAACGCTGTTTGATTTTGGAGCTTCACACACGTAAATTATTGCTTCATACATAGGAATTTTGCCTTCCGGCAAACCAAGATTCTGGAATGCGGTCAATGCGGAAGTAGCAACAACCAGCGCCCTAGGGTCTGCCATTCCTACGTCTTCGCTGCTATGAACGACAAGCCGCCTGAGAATGAGCATAGGGTCGCAACCTGCCTGAATAAGTCTTTCCGCCCAATACAGAGCTGCGTCGCTGTCGCTTCCCCTGAGAGACTTGCAAAACGCAGAAATCATATCGTAATACATGCTTTCGTCAACACATAGCGCCTTTTTCTGAATAGATTGAGAAGCTATTTCTTCGTCGATTGTTATCTTTCCGTTAGCATCAGGATTGGTTGAGCAACAGGCAAGTTCCAGAGCATTGAGCGCAACTCTTACGTCGCCGTCGCTCGCCCAAACGAGATGATTGAGCGCCTTGGGCGTCAAGGTTAGGTCATAGTTGCCAAGTCCGTTTTCTTTGTCTGTTATCGCTCTGTTCAAAGTTTTAATTACGTCGTCGTCCGACAACTTTTTGAACTCAGAAATTCTGCAACGGGACACTATCGCTTTGGTCATGGAAACAAAAGGATTTTCTGTCGTAGAACCGATAAAAATTATATGTCCCTGCTCTATCGCCGCCAGCATACAGTCAGATTGAGCCTTGTTCCATCTATGACATTCGTCCAAGAGCAAATAGGTTTTTTTGCCGTACAATTCCAGTTCCGCCTTAGCTTCGTCTATGACTTTCTTTGCTTCTGCTATGCCGCTGGAAACGGCATTAAGTTTGACAAATCTGCTGCTAGTTGTGTTGGCAATTATATTGGCAAGCGTAGTCTTACCGCAACCTGGCGGGCCATAAAAAATGCAGCTACCCAAAGTATCGGTCATGATAGCTCTGCGGAGCAAACTACCCCTGCCGACTATATGCGCTTGTCCTACAAAGTCGTCAAGAGACGTAGGGCGCATTCTTTCGGCAAGCGGAGCCGATTTTTGAGTTACTGCGTCAAATAATGTATCCATAAATTAATTATATATTATGTTAATATTCAAGTCAATAACAATCGTTGATTAATAAACCGATTTATAAGCCAATACAACCCATAAAATCAACGAAATATCAAGCCGTCATACACATAACTCAATGCAAAATCAACAGACATTTTTTTATTTGAAAATTCATGCCTTGTCGGTAAAGAATCGGCAAAAAATCTGACAAAATAAAGATCCACCCGCATAGCGGGTGGTTTTTCAGTTTCGGGCATAGCCCTA
>JBJETQ010000019.1:0-24793 GCA_051883395.1 Christensenellales bacterium
GTCGAATACCGCTTGTTTGTTCATCTGATTGTTTTTGCTATATCCATACATCATAGTAAGCTGATATAGGTCAGTCAATAAAGTTAAGTTTCTCATTTTACTCCTCTGTACATTGTTGGCGGCAAGCCGCACTCGACCGAGCTTAACCGCTCTTAGTCAGTTGAAATAGCAAAAATACGTAAAGCCTTATGACAGGCAAATTTGTTGATAGTTTTATTGTTCGAGCGTACAGTCTATTTTGTCATTGTCGCCATTTTTATCTTGCTGTTGCGACTCTTTATTCTGCACGTCAATCCCGACAGGTTGAGCGTCGGTCAGGCTACTCTCATCAGAGTTCTGCGGTTCGACTTGTTCTCTTTCCAAAGCTTGCAAATCTGATGGAGCGTCAACCACGCCGCTCTCCTTGGTCTTTTGTTGCTCAGCAGCCTGTAAAGCCGCCTGTTTCTGAGCAATTTTGTTGGCAAACCATTTGGTTTCAAATGATATTTTGCCGGTCTGATTCAGTACGGTAAGCACTATCATGATAGGAGCCAGAACAAAACATATCACTTGGACAACACCCACGTTGCTGTCGCCAAAGGTCTTGTGTTCGTACTTCAAAAATTCAAGACAGCCCCTGACGATACAATACCAGGACAGATACCCCAGCGCTATGGTCATATTTTTGAGTTTGTCCTGGAATTTGATAAAACAAACAAGCGCAATGACCAGCCCAATAAAATTGAGAACGCCTTCATAGAAAAACAGCGCACAATAATATCCGCCGAGCCTGTCGATATAGACGGCAAACGGGAAAAACTGCAATTTTGGATTGGTTATTTCTATTCCAAACAATTCCTGATTGAAATAGTTGCCCCATCTACCGATAATTTGTCCAAGCAAAACAGCGATTACTACGCAATCTGCCACCTTGGCAAAGCTATATTTTTTGTTTTTGAGACAGCACAAAAATACGCCGAGCGCTCCGCCGAAAATACCGCCTATAATGGTCAATCCGCCTTCGGATATGTTGAATAGCCGCACAAAGTCGTCCCAACCAAAATCTTTTGGGAAGTATTCTTTGCGTGGCAGAACGTAAAACATTCTGCAAAAAAACACCGCAAAAACAATGAGCCAAATAAATACTTCCAAAGAAAAGTCCAGGTCGATATTGCGCTTTTTTGCCAAAAACAAGTATAGAAAATATGCGCAGATTATGGCTGCGGTTACAACAATTCCATACCAATATATAGGTCTTCCGAATATGGTAAAAGCGACGTTGTTGATTGCGCCCAATAAAGTCATATTACATCTCCACTTTGCAAGCGCCGTCGTTTCTTACGCCGATTGCAAAGACGTTGTTGTCTCCAAATACCTTTTTCATCTGAGCAACATAATCGTCTACCGATTTGCTGTCCACGTATGCTATGATAGTGCCGGCAAAACCGCCGCCGTGTACTCTTACTGCCTTGACTCCGTCAATCTTTTTGCTGAGATTGATACCCAAAGGTATTCTTTGGTTCATATCTCCCAAAGGATAGCAGTTTTGGAGCATAGTATAAGAACTGAGTCCGCTGGCATTGATAACTTCACAGAACTTTTTCTCTTTGACGCCCTTTACGGCTCTTGCGCCTGCTTCAACACGCTTATTTTCGTCAAAGAAATGCATAGCTCTGAGTATTGCTCTGCCGCTTACTTTTGTTTGCAGAGTGTCAAGAGCGGCATAAAAATCACTCTCTTTGACCTTGCGCAGTTTGCGTGCCTTAAACTGTTTTGCCACGCCTTCCATCTCCAATCTTATATCGGCATATTGGGAAGTAAGGTCGCAATGGTCTCCGCCCGTGTTGGTAAGAACTATCGTCAAATCGTCAAACTTCCAATCAATAGTCTGAATTTTTGGATTGGCGGTCGATTTGAAATCTATATAGCTTACTCCGCCCAAAGCAATTGCGCTTTGGTCCATAAGACCGCAAGGCTTGCCGAAAAATACGCTCTCGGCATGATGCGACGCTTTGGCTTTGGTAACTTTGTCAATTTTGCCATCGTTGAACATGCAATTGAGAATTTCGCAGACAAGAACTTCAAAACATGCCGAAGAACTTACGCCAGCACCTTTGAAAACGTCGCTGGTGGTGGTAGCCGCAAAGCCGCCTATATTATATCCGTTGTCTACGTAGTATGCACATACGCCCCTTACCAAAGCTTCGCTGGTACCGTACTCGGCAGAGTTTGGTTGCAAGTCGTCGATATTAACTTCTACGGTAGGATAACCAACCGAATCAACAATAATTTTTCTCTCGGCAAGCGGCGTAACGCAGGCGATTGTATCAACCGTTATTGCGGCGCACAAAACTTTGCCGTTGTTGTGGTCGGTATGGTTGCCGCAAACTTCGATTCTGCCGGGAGAAGAATAGAATTCTCCGCCGTCGGCGTATTTGGAACAATGCAAATCGTAAATTTTGCGGTATCTGTCTACTTCATAGTCAAACTTGGACGCACCGTATAGCGCCTTTACGCTGTTTGTGAAAGTCTGATTGTTGCCGAGATTGGCAATAAAATTTTTGTCGGTCATAATAAACTCCCCATTATTTTTTCTTAGATATTATACCATACAACAAATAAAATGTAAATATATGTTGACAAGTTTTTAAAGATGTCAAAATACCGCTTAATTTGCTCTATTACCCTTGCATTAATCATTCTTTTGACTTATAATAATATAAAGTATATATGACAAAAGGGGACTTCTATGTTGGAAATTTCTCAGGTACAAACCAAACTCAACGAATTGGTAGCCTACGCTATCGACAACTTAAATCTCAAATCGGAAGACGAATATTACGTTCTTAACCAACTTCTTGACTTGTTCAAATTGCAATCTCCCGGTCAGGCTATCACCGAATACGGCGATTTTCAGACCGAAATTGTCGATCCGCTCGTAAACTATGCCGTAGACAGCGGTTTGATAGAACCTGAACAAACCATTTTGTTTGAAACCAAGCTGCTGGGTTTAGTAACCCCTATGCCTAGCGCAGTAGTAGAAGAATTTGACAGCGTGGCAAGCAGTCAGGACGTCAAAGCAGCAACCGATTGGCTCTTTGAGCTGAGCAAAGCCAACAACTATATACGTATGCCCGACATCAACAAAAACATCAAGTGGGAACATAAGGGTAAATTGGGACGCATTGACGTTACTATCAATCTTTCTAAACCTGAAAAAGACCCTAGACAAATTGCCCTTGCAAAACTTCAACCAAAGTCAGGCTATCCTGCTTGTATGCTTTGTCCGTCCAACGTCGGCTATGCCGGACATATCAACCACCCTGCCCGTCAGACTTTGAGAATAATTCCGATTGAGCTTGGCGGAGAAGAATGGAATCTCCAATTTTCTCCATATCAATACTATCATCAACACGTCATTGCTTTTTCTTCGGAACACAGACCTATGAAAGTCAACGACAAGGCTTTTGGCAGATTGATGGACTTTGTCGACCTGTTTCCGCATTATTTCATAGGAAGCAACGCAGCTTTACCTATCGTAGGCGGTTCTATCCTGACACACGACCACTATCAAGGCGGAGAAAAGGTTTTACCTATGTTTTTGGCTAAAAACCGCCGTGTTTATCGCAGCCAGGAGTTCCCTGACGTAGAACTTTCGATTGTTGACTGGTACAACAGCGTGGTGAGAATAGAAGGTAAAAACCGCAAGCAGGTATATGAAGCGGCATGTAAAGTTTTGACGACATGGGAAGATTGGAGCGACGAAAGCGTTGGCGTAATCTGCAAAACCGACGAGCAACACAATGCTATAACTCCAATCGTGCGACTTGAAAACAAAAAATACGTGTTTGATTTGATTTTGCGTAACAATCGCACCGACGAAGCA
This sequence comes from Christensenellales bacterium, assembly GCA_051883395.1. Classification (GTDB taxonomy): domain Bacteria; phylum Bacillota; class Clostridia; order Christensenellales; family UBA3700; genus HGM11368. Next base: position 3,866 of record JBJETQ010000019.1, read on the forward strand.
CATCCTTTCGGCATTTTCCACCCCGAAGAAAGTTTACATAATATCAAAAAGGAAGGCATCGGCATAATAGAAGTTATGGGCTTGTTTATCTTGCCGGGAAGGCTTAAAAAAGAGCTTGAAGGAGTCAAAGAATACCTTACCGGCAAAACTCAGCTCGATCTCAAAGAGCTATCCGATCCACAAAATCCTTTGTGCAAACATGCGGGTATGATTGTGCAACTTGTCAACGATAACGGAGTAAAGAATACCGCCAAAAAAGCCGACGCAATTGTCAATGACTACGTAAACAAGGCATGCGAACAGATTTTGGAATGTACGGGCGTATTTAAAAACGACGAAGCGGGACAAACTGCTTTTGACAAGTTTATGACGCAAGGTCTTTCTCTTGAAAGAGCATAATTGAGATAAAATTCACAGCGTGATTGAGAAAAATTACATAATTTGAAAAGCCACCGTAAAAGCGGTGGCTTTTTTGAGATTAAATTCACAATCATAAAAATTGCTATACGTATTGAGTTTTCAGAGCTGTCTACGGTCTTGCAGGGCTCTTGACAGAGTTACTTCGTCGGCATATTCTATATCGCTACCCATAGAAATACCGCTGGCAATACGGGTAACTTTGATGCCCATTGGCTTGATGAGACGTGCGATATACACTGCCGTCGCTTCTCCGTCAACGTCGGGATTGGTAGCCATTATTACTTCTTCTACACCATCCAATCTTTGAAGCAATTCTTTGATGCGGATATCATCCACACCAACACCCAAAAGTGGATTGATTGTGCCGTGAAGTACGTGATAAACGCCTTTGAAGTCCTTGACTTTTTCAAAAGCCGCCACGTCCTTAGGCTCTTTGACTACACATATAATTCTCTTGTCCCGCTTAGAGCAAATATCGCATACGTCCTTGTCGGTATAGCCGCCGCATATCGGACAATAATGCACCTTGTGCTTAGAATCGACCAAAGCTTCGGCAAATGCTTCCACTTCCTGCTCCGACATATTGATTATTTTGTATGCGTAACGCTGAGCCGTCTTTTGTCCTACGCCCGGCAGCTTAGTAAACTGTGCCACCAACCTTTGTAATGCTTCTATATCGTACATATCAAAGACCTAAATTGCCAAAGGCTCCCATCTTTTCTTCTTTGATTGCGTCGGCCTGACTGAGTGCGTCGTTGACTGCGGCAACGACAAGGTCTTCAAGCATTTCAACGTCGTCAGGGTCAACCGCTTCGGGTTTGATAGAAATTCCTACCAGCTTTTTGTCGCAGGTCATCGTAACCTCAACCATCGAACCGCCGCTGGTACCTACTACTTCGGTAGAAGCCAGTTCTTCCTGCGCAGCAAGCATATCCTGCTGCATTTTTTGTGCCTGTTTCATCAGTTGTTGCATGTTTCCCATACCACCACCGAAACCGCCGAATTTTGGCATAATTTATTCTCCTTTTTTGATTATTATTTTGTTATCGCCTACCATTTCGGTAAGTTTTGCTATTCCTTGTTCTACTTCGTCAACTTTGTTGTCCAACACTACTATTATATCCGTTACGTCAAAAAATTCTTTGCAAATTATCGACTTGTAATCATTGAGATAATAGTTGAGTATGGAATACTGATTTTCTTTGTATGCCGTGATGATAATCTTGTTATCCTTATATTCCAGTTGTTTTTTTGTGTCAATTTCGTTGGCAATTCTGTATGCCGTAATCATAGAATTGTTTTTTGACAACTCATTGAGCAGTCTGCCCCATACCTGTCCCAAATCGAGTTTCAAGTGTTCTTTAATCTCGCTGTTGTCGGACATTGCGGACAAAATTCTTACTCTCGACTCCATATCTTTGAGCCTTTGAATAACACCGTTGGTATCGATGCTGACAGTAACGTCGCAAGCCTTCACAACTGCCATTTCTATCATAATCTGACCGCTGTTGCTATATTTCAACTGCCCTTCTACGTCAAGGAAAATGTCTACCATTCTTACGAGCTTGTCGTTGGTACAAAGGTCTCCGAATGTTATTAATTTAGAATATATTTCGCTTGGCAATCCCAATATTTTGTTGGCGTCGACGCAATTTTTTGCAAATACGACGTTGCGTATCATCTTGGCTACGTCCTTAGCAAGCAAGGAAACGTTTTTGCCAAGGGACATTATTTTTTCTACAATCTCCAACGCTTTTTTTACGTCGCTTCTGACCAACGCTTCTACAAGCTGTAAAACGACGGTTGGAGAAGACGCTCCCAAAACTTCCAATACTTGATTGTAAGTTACATCATCGTCGCAATACGACAAGCATATATCGGCAATAGACAAACTGTCTCTCACGCTTCCGTCGCCTGCTTCCGCAATAAGTTGCAAAGCTTCGTTCTGATAGCCCCTTCCTACGTCTTCAAAAATCTTTTTGAGAAGTCCAACCAATTCAGCCGTGGAGAGCAACCTGAAATCAAGTCGCATACAGCGAGACAATATCGTCTGCGGTATTTTGTGAACTTCGGTAGTGGCAAGGATAAATACGGCATGCTCAGGCGGTTCTTCCAGCGTTTTGAGCAAAGCGTTGAAAGCATTTTGCGAGAGCATATGCACTTCGTCGATGATATACACCTTATATTTGCCAACGCTTGGTGGAAACTTTACTTTTTCTCTCAAATCTCTTACGTCGTCAACGCCGTTGTTGGACGCTGCGTCCATCTCGATAATATCCAGATTGTTGGGTTGGGAAAGAGCCTTGCAAACTTCGCAAACTTCACACGGAGAACCGTCTTCTCTCGGATGCAGACAGTTGATTGCCCTGGCAAAAATTTTGGCTGTGGTAGTTTTGCCCGTACCTCTAGTGCCTGTAAAAAGATAAGCATGCGAAACGTTGCCGCTCAATACAGTATTTTTGAGAGTGCGAATGATGTGTTGTTGACCTATCATTGTATCAAAACTGACAGGTCGGTATTTACGATACAAACTTACGTTAGCCATATTTCTTTATATTACATAGCAACCGCCACCCCACGAGCAGCGGTTGCATTATGTTATTGATTTTTATTCTTTGTCTTTGTCGTCCTGTTCTACCTGAACGTCAACGATTTCAGCTTCCGATTCGTCGATAACCGTATCGTCTGCAACAACATTAGATTCTGTTTCCTGCACTTTTTCTTCAACTGATTCGGAAACTTCTTCAACGTTAGTTATAGGGAATACATAATAATCATCAGCAGAAACGCCATCTTCACTATCGGTGGTTACTTCCTGAGCCTGTTCTGCAGCTGCTGCCTTTCTTGCGGCAATACGTGCTACTGCTTCGGCTTGCGCTTTTTCGTCAAACTTGTAGAAGAACAAAGGAATGATACATGCAAACATTGAAGCTCCGCAAAGAAGCGTGGTAGCAAGCCATGTACCTTTACATACTTCGCTGTAATTTGCCTGGAATTCTTCTACGCTCATTCCCAATTCCGAAATATTGAACGAAGCGTTGTTGGTAACTTGGATAACACCGCCTGCACCCATCTCGAATGCTCCCGACTTGACGCCGCTCTGGAAAGCTTCCAGGAAGGACTCGTCGTAACCGAATTGTCCAAGCACCATCAAGGTAACGAATGCGGTCAAAGCCATACCTATCTTGGATATAAAGGTCTGCATTGCAAAGCATATTCCTTCTGCTCTCTCTCCCGTCTTATCTTCGAGATAATCGATAGAGTCTGCAATCATAGAATATGTAAGAATGTTACTGAATCCTGATGGTACGCCTGCGATAATAATAATGATATAGAAGAAAATCTGCGAAACGGTATCGGTACCGTTGGACTTCATACCTATAAAGTAAAGCACTACCAACAATATACCGCCGATAATATGCGACCAAATAAATACGTTCTTTTTGCCAAACTTCTTGGACAAAGCAGGTGTAAGCAAGGTTGCTGCAAGACCGCCAGGAACTACAAGCAGGAAGATAACGCCCGCAAGCGAAAGATTCATAAGGTTGTAGTTGGCATAGTATATGGTGGTCGTCATGTATATAGTTCTCAAACCGCCAAGTACGCCTACAAGAATAAGGAGCAACAATGGCTTGTTCTTAAACAAAAGTTTGAGACTCTTGCCAAGAGAATTTTTTTCTGCCTGCTCGTCATAATATCTTTCGGTGGTGCTTTTGAAACCTACAAAGAACGTAGGGAGAGCAACCAAAACCGCACAAATAGCTATGATGAGATAAGCAATCTTGTAATGGCTAGGGTCAACTGCGTCGGTTACGGCAGGAATAACGATAGATACGAGACCGCTACCGATGGTACAGATAAGACGAGCTACGGTAAGCAAAGTGTTTCTTTGGTCTCCGTCCTTAGTCATTGCGGAGCTGAGTCCCCAATATGGCACGTCTACTATCGTGTAAGAAATACCCCAGCACAGATAAATAATCGTGGAGATTACAAACTGAATTTTAGGGTTAGTCGAAAAAGTGGTAAAGAGCAAAACCGTAAAGATTCCAATAGGAATAGGCGCATAAAGCAAGTATGGTCTCATCTTGCCCCACTTGGTCTTGGTTCTGTCAACGATAGAACCCATGATAGGGTCATTGAATGCGTCGAAGAGCCTTGCTCCCAAGAACATAAACGCAAGCCACATTGGTGGAATCATCGCTACGTCCGTGAGATAAACCATAAAGAAGGTGGTAACAAGTTGGCAGATTATGTTTTGTCCAAAACCTGCAAAGGAGTAACCGAGAGCTTCCTTAGGTTGCATTTCATCCTTCTTCTCAGGGTCCGTACCCAAGAATTTGTGAAGGATAGGAAGGTCAAAAACTGATTTTTTTGTACTCATAATTCACATCCCACATTTATTATTATATAAGTATATAACAATCTTATCTTAGCATATTAAAAATTATAAGTCAATAGGCACGGCTTGCAAAAACTACTATATTTTACATATATTTTAGATATTCAATACAAATATAATACCATATTTTTAACAAATACTGACAATGATACGCCGAAACGAAAAAACAACGGAAAAATGCGACGCTACGAGAGCGTCGCACAGTTATCAATAAAAACCCAGACTTATCAACAATGCGTGGTTGATTTTTGTCATCATATCCACGGGAAGTTCGCCTATTCTTTCCCTTAGTCGCTGTTTGTCCAACGTTCTTATCTGCTCCAATAGAACAACCGAATCTTTGGGCAAGCCGTATTCGTTGGCAGACAGTTCTATATGAGTAGGAAGTTTGGCTTTGTTAATCTGAGAAGTAACGGCGGCTGCAATAATCGTAGGGCTGTGTCTGTTGCCAATATCGTTTTGGACAATCAGTACGGGTCTTACGCCGCCTTGCTCGCTTCCTATTACGGGGCTAAGGTCTGCATAATACAGTTCTCCTCTCTTTATCATAGTATCTCCACTCGTTGAATTGCCCTATCCTATTGTATGAAAGGATAACGACAATGGTTATTGTGGACAAGTATGATAAAATTTATTCATTTTGACTTGCGTATCTTTCCAATTCACGGACAACTTCTCCCGTTTCCTTGGCGCAGTCCGATGCAAGCGTCCCATATTCTCCATATTTTTCTGCCGATATTTTTGCGGCTTGCGCACATATAAAAGCACCCGTTGCCGCAGCCTGAACAGGAGCTACTTTTCTTGCGGAAAGCCCAGTTATTACTCCCGACAGTACGTCTCCCGAACCGCCCTTGGCTTGCGCAGGAGAGCCATTGGCAACTATATAGGTAGTATTGCCGTCGCTGACGACAGTAGACGTGCCTTTTAGCAGCACAGTCAAATCAAACTGTCTTGCAAACTGCTGAGCAATACCGACTGGGTCGGCGAGAATATCATATACACCGACTCCGCATAACCTTGACATCTCCTTTGGATGCGGAGTGATGATGACATTGCAATTTTTGTTGCCAAGCAGATGCGTATACCCTTGCAAACTATTGAGTCCGTCTGCGTCGACAATCAAAACGCCGTCGTATCTGCTTAGTATATATTCGATTATTTCTCTGTTGTCTTCATAGTCGTCGCCCATGCCCATACCGACGGCAACCGCTGCGGCGTCGCCTATCAGTCTGTCAAAAGCCGGCTTGTCAAGCACGATATGTTCGTCTCTGCTTGCCAGCGGAAAAATTGTACTGTCAACAACTACGTTGCGCAGGTTGTCAGCCATACTCTGAGCTACCGCAATACAGTTGAGACCACACCCCATTCTCAGACTTGCCATTCCTATCCCTGCAAGTTTGACAGCGCCGATATAGCGGGACGAGCCGCCAATAACGACGCTCTTTCCGTAACTACCCTTGTTGGTGTTGTTGAGTCTCGGTGTAAAAAATTGCGAACAAAATTCGCTATCTATCACGTATTCTCTCGCTCCGACTATATCGATACCTATATCAGCCACGACGATTTTGCCGCATTTATCCTTGCCGTAAGAGAGCAAATGTCCACGTTTGAGACTCTGTATAGCCACAGTCAAGTCAGCTTTGACGCAATCTTTGCCAAGACCGTTGTCGCTGTTGAGTCCGCTGGGAATATCAACGCTTACCACAAAAGCACGAGTAGCGTTGATTTTGTCAAAGATATCCTGAATTTCTTTGCCTGGCTGTCTGGCAAAGCCTACTCCGAAAATGCAATCGACCAGAACGTCGCAATTATAGTCGCATTGGGATATATCTTGCGCAAATACGTCCAAAGACGCCAACTTGTCTATGAATATCATACTTGTCGACGACTTGTTTTCGCCAACGGCAAAAATCTTAAAATCTATTTGATTTTGTTGCAAAAGACACGCCAGCGCATATCCGTCGCCACCGTTGTTGCCCTTGCCACACAATATATAAATCTTTTTGTTTTTCCATTCTACGTTGTCAAAAACTGCCTTGGCAGCCCTTGCCATGAGAGTATCGCCGCTCACTCCGCCTTGTATGGTCAGTCGGTCGCTCTCTCTCATCACTTCCGCACTTACGCAAAAATTCATAAAACACCTCACCGATATTTTATAACTAACTCAATGTGCTGTCAAGGTCAAAAAAAATAACGGTCTGACCGTTATTTACAAAATTTATCAAAAAGCCTGCGTCGATGCGGCTTGCCGATATATCATATATTATCCTTGCGACAATTTATACTTTTCTCTCAGCTTTAAGTCTGTCAATTACGGCAAAAATCTCGCTGCTTTCCCAGCCACGAGCGTGCAGAAATCTTGCCAACCTTGCCACGTACTTTGGATCGTCAAGGTCGTTGTTTCCGACGTGCTTGGACGCAACTTTGTATATCGTATCTTCATCGTCGTCAATATCCTTAACCACCTGCGATATTATTTCTTTGGATATACCTTTGGCGGCAAGTTCGTTTTTGATACGGTTTGCGCCTTTGACAATCTTGTTATATTCAACGTAGCACTTTGCCCATTCTAAGTCGTTGATGTATCCGTATTCCGTGGCTTTGGACAAGCAATATTCGACAATCGGTTTGTTATATCCCTTGTCGTAAAGTTTGCTTTTCAGTCCCTTGGACGTCGGCGTGTATCGTGATATATAGCTCAGCGTCCAGTTGAAAGCCTTGTCCTTTTCGCTTTCAAATATCAGTTCCTGCAACTCACTCTCGCTCAGCATAGTGCCAACCTTGACGTTGTTGGACGCCAGCACCATTCTCGAAATGCCGCAACAAAACTCTCCGTCCAGATAGAGATTGGCACGATCGATATTGCCGGATTGAATGAGTATTGCGGTAACTTGTCTCATTTCTTGCTCCTTGAATTTTTTGCTTTGTTTTTCTTGTGGATTTTGTCCCGATTGATTTTGTCGATTTTTTCTTTGTCCACAAACACGACTCCGCTACGAGTTTTGACGGCTTTTTTGCCTGTCGCACCGCTACTTTCCCTAAGGCGTCCCGTCCTAGCTTCTTCTTTGAGCGGTTTGATAAGACAATTTTCTCCAAAGCCTATCAAATCTTCTCTGCCTGCTTCTATCAACGCTTTTTTGACGAGATTGTAATTTTCCTTTTTGCGATACTGCATCAAAGCTCGTTGAAGCTGCTTTTCCCTTTTGCTCCTTGGCACGTAAATTTCCTGCATGGTATCGGGATTGATGCCTGTGTAATACATACAAGTAGACTTGGTGGACGGCGTAGGATAAAAGTCCTGCACCTGCTCGGGCATATACCCGATAGATTTGAGATACTGCGCCAGATTGATAGCGTCGTTTAGCGTACAGCCCGGATGCGACGATATGAGATAAGGCACGAGATATTGCTTTTTGCCTAGTTTTGCATTGATTTGTTCAAATTTGGTCTTGAATTTGAGATACAAATCAAAAGACGGCTTGTTCATGTTTTTTAGCACGTTGTCGCTGACGTGTTCGGGCGCAACTTTGAGCTGTCCCGACACGTGGTGTCTGACTACTTCTTCAAGAAATTCGTCGCTGTCGTCGTACATGACGTAATCGTAACGTATGCCGCTACGTATAAACACCTTTTTGACACCTTCCATTTGGCGCAAAGTTCTCAGCAAATCGAGATATTCGCTGTGGTCAACCTGCAAGTTGGAACAAGGCTTGAAACCTATACATTGTCTGTCGGGACAAACTCCCTTTTCCCATTGTTTTGCGCATGCAGGATTGCGGAAATTGGCGGTAGGACCGCCTACGTCGTGGATATATCCTTTGAAATCTGTCTCCTTGATAAAGCCTTGCGCTTCGCTGACTATACTCTCTTTGGAACGTTTCTGCACAATTCTGCCCTGATGATAGGCAATGGCGCAATAATTGCAGTTGCCGTAGCAACCCCTTGCAGACGTAATGCTGTATTTTACTTCTTCTATTGCAGGTACGCCCTTGGTATATTGCGGATGATAACGTCTTTCGTAAGGCAGAGCGTATATCTCGTCCATTTCCTTGGTGGACATAGGCAATTGCATAGGGTTTTGCACCACGTATTTGTCGCCGTGTTTTTGAAGCAGCACCTTACCGTGAGCATGATCGTTGTTCCTGCTCTGCGTGTTGAATGCTTTTACATAAGCCAATTTGTCGCTTTTTACCGCTTCGTAACTCTCGCAAAAAACCGCTTTGTTGTTGTCTATATCTTCTTTGATTTTTGAAGGCAACCCCTGATAATCGCTGAGATAACAAGTACCCCTGACGTCCTTGATTTTTGACAGCGGCACACCCTTTTTGACAAGATTGCAAATATCCTTTACAGGTTTCTCGCCCATACCGTAGATGAGCAAATCTGCCTTGCTGGAAACCAATATCCCCGGCAACACCTTGTCTGCCCAATAGTCGTAATGAGCAAATCTGCGCAAAGACGCTTCTATTCCGCCTATGACTATCGGAGTATCTGGAAAGAGACGTTTGAGAGTGTTGCAATATACGTCTACCGCTCTGTCGGGTCTCATTCCCGTCTTACCGCCTTCGCTGTATACGTCCCTGTTTCGCCTTATTTTTGCAACCGTATAATTGTTGACCATACTGTCGACAACTCCGCTGCTTACCATAAAGCCGATTGTTGGTTGTCCGAATATGAGATAATCTTCATCATTTTGCGGCTGAGCGATAATAGCAATACTGAGACCCATACTTTGTATGAGTCTCGATATTATGGCATGACCGAACGACGGATGGTCTACGTAGGCTTCTCCAATCACGTAAACCCAGTCCACGCTGCCTGATACTTCATGTTTTTGAGTAGGTAAAAACGCCATTATCTGAAATAATTTACTCCGCTCTCAAATAGTTTCATATCATAGTTGCCTTCTACGTTTTTGTAGAGATTGTCGTCTATTCTTTCGCTGTGTCCCATCTTGCCAAGCACTCTGCCGTCAGGAGATATGATGCCTTCGATAGCGTTCATGCTGCCGTTAGGGTTGTATGGAGAAGTCATGGTAGCATTGCCAAATACGTCTACGTATTGGGTAGCAACCTGTCCGGCTCTCACCAATTTATCAAGTTCTTCCTGCCCCGAAACAAATCTGCCTTCTCCGTGGCTGACCGCAACCTTATATACGTCGTCTACGTGGCATGCGTTGAGCCATGGCGATTTGTTGGTGGCAACTCTCACGTTGACTATCGTGGAGACGTGTCGGGATATATTGTTGAAAGTCAAAGTCGGCGCATCTGCCTTTTGCTCTCTTATGTCTCCGTAAGGCACAAGCCCGAGTTTGATGAGCGCCTGAAATCCGTTGCAAATACCCAGCGCAAGTCCGTCTCTGTTGTATAGCAATTTCATAACCGCTTCGGCAATGGCAGGGTTTTTGAAGGTTGTAGCAATAAATTTGCCGCTTCCGTCAGGCTCGTCGCCACCGCTGAATCCGCCAGGAAAAGCAAGAATCTGTGCCTTATCTATTGCCTTTACCAACGCTTTTGCCGTTTCTTCTATATCCTTTGCCGACTGGTTTTTGATAATAAATACGTCTGCCTTTGCGCCTGCTCTTTCAAAAGCTCTTGCCGTGTCGTATTCGCAGTTGGTACCAGGGAATACCGGTATGAGAACGGTAGGTTTGACAATGTTTCTAGGAGCTTTTTCGTGTTTGCGTGCTACGCATATAAGATTGTGCGATTCACCCGTTGCAGCGGCTGTTGTAGGAAATACCCCTTCCAGAGTTGACGTAAAGGCTTGAATTGCCTTGTCCATTTTGACTTGTACGCCGCACAAATCACAAGTATAGGTTCCGTTGAGAGTAGCTACTTTCTTTACTTCAAATTCTTGCAAATCGTCCACGTCGTCGGCAAGAATTACAAAGTCGCCAAAGCGTGGCGTAATCATCTCTACGTCAAGGCTCTCCCAATTTGTTCCGAGTTTGTTGCCCATACAAGCCTTGAATACGCTTACCAACACACCGCCTTCTTCAACAACGTTGCAGGCTTTGATTTTTCCTGCGATAATGGCAGCGTAGATTGCGTCGTAGAGTCGGAGAGTCTTGGCAAAATCAATCATTCCGTACTCGTCCTGCGGAAGTGCTACGTGATAAATATCCTTGACGTTGCCGTCGTAGCAGAAGGTGTTGGATATTATTTTACTTGCCTTTGCAATACCCATTGCAAAACTGATGAGAGTCGGTGGAACGTCGATATTTTCAAAACTTCCGCTCATACTGTCCTTGCCGCCTATTGCGCCCACGCCCAGTCCAATCTGAGCATAGAGTGCGCCGAGCAATGCCGACAGCGGCTGTCCCCACCTTTGCGGGTCGTTTCCCAATCTCATAAAGAATTCTTGCAGCGACAACCTTATAGTATCGGTCTTGACGCCGCAAGCCACCAGCTTGGACAGCGACATAACGATTGAATATACGCTTCCTACAAAAGGCGAACTGCTCATAAGTTGCGGAGAACAACCGTAACTGGAAACAGTTGCGGTGTCCGTCTTGCCGTTGACAGGTGGCTTAGAAGCCATTGCCACGGCAGGAGTAAGTTGATATTTGCCGCCAAAAGGCATAAGGACGCTTGCCGCACCTATCGTAGAGTCAAACATCTCCCCCAGACCTTTGGTGGAACATACGTTGAGACGAGAAAGCTCGTGATAAAGCATAGCTTCAAAGTCGCCTTTGTCAAAGAGCTTTGCGCTTGTCTCGTCGGGTTTGCTCATATAATCGGTCAGGTTGTCCTTGATGACCGCTTTGGTAGATTGCTTTACACCGTTGGTGTCAAGAAAACTTCTTTTCAAATCTACTATACAGTTACCTGCGTAGAACATTCTCATTCTGCCGTTGTCGGTAACTTCGGCAACAGCTACTGCGTTGAGATTTTCTTCTTTGGCATAATTGATAAATTGCTCGACGGTATCCTTTGCCAGCACGACAGCCATACGCTCCTGCGACTCGGATATTGCCAGTTCTGTACCCGACAGACCTTCGTATTTTTTAGGCACTTTGTCAAGATATATATCCAAGCTGTCGGCAAGCTCTCCTATTGCCACCGATACGCCGCCCGCACCAAAATCGTTACACTTGACGATAAGTCTTGCAACGTCTTTGTTGCGAAAGAGTCTTTGAATTTTTCTTTCGGTAGGCGGATTGCCCTTTTGCACTTCTGCTCCGCATACTTCCACAGATTTTTCGGTGTGAGCCTTGGAGCTTCCCGTTGCGCCGCCGCAACCGTCTCTGCCCGTTTCTCCGCCGAGCAAGACTATTACGTCGCCTTCAATCGGCTTTCTTCTCACGACGTTTTGTTTTGGAGCGCCCGCAATTACGTAACCCGTTTCCAATCTCTTGGCTACGTATCCTGGGTGATACATTTCTGCCACAAGACCGGTAGCAAGTCCTATCTGATTGCCGTAGCTACTATATCCTGCCGCCGCTGTTTTGGTGATAACACGCTGTGGCAACTTGCCTTTGAGTGTTTCTTCAACAGGCTTTCTTGGGTCAGCCGCACCCGTAACACGCATTGCCTGATATACGTAAGTTCTACCGGACAACGGGTCTCTTATTGCTCCGCCCAAACAGGTAGCCGCACCGCCGAAAGGCTCGATTTCCGTCGGGTGATTGTGCGTTTCGTTTTTGAACATAATAAGCCACTTTTCGTCCTTTCCGTCCACGTCAACGTCAACTTCTACGCTGCAAGCGTTGATTTCGTCGCTTACGTCCAGATTGTCGAGTTTGCCTTCTTTCTTCAATTTTTTGACGGCAATTGTAGCTATGTCCATAAGACATTTATACTTGTTGCTTCTGTCGGAATTAAATTCCTTATATAGGTCATTATACAATTCGAGAGCCTTGCCCACGTGCGGATTGTCCGACTGCACGTCGACGTCGGTAATTTCGGTAGCAAACGTAGTATGTCTGCAATGATCCGACCAATAGGTATCTATTACTTTGAGTTCCGTCTCGCTCGGATCTCTCTTTTCGCTTGCAAAATAATCTCTTACAAACGCCAGATCAGCAACGCTCATTGCAAAGCCTTTTGACGTATGATAAGCGGCAATCTGCTCGTCGCTCATATTAATAAAGCCCTTAATTACAGGAACGCTAAGCTGCAATTCTACCTGAGTCGCCAGCGTCTCGGGCAAAGCCATATCTCCTTCTCTCGCTTCTACGGGGTTGATGAGATATTTTTTGACTGCGGCAAGCTGAGCATCGTTGCAGCCTTTGACTGCGTAAATTTTTGCGCACCTGATAAGCGGTCTTTGTCCCATGGAGAGCAGTTGCACGCATTGCATGGCGCTGTCGGCTCTCTGGTCGTACTGACCTGGCAAATATTCTACCGCAAAGACGGCGTATCCCGTCAAATCGGGAAGTTGTTCAAACAAGTTGTCAACAGGCGCTTCGGAAAATATAGTGGCTTTGGCGCTGTCAAAAACCTGTTCGTCAATATTTTCTACGTCGTAGCGTATAAATTCCCTAACGTCTTCGGCGGCTATGCCGAGTACGTTTTTGACGTCGGCAAGAGTCTTCTTTGCCGAAACGTTGTAGCCTTCTTTTTTCTCTACGAAAATTCTTTTTACCATATCGTTTTCCTTATTTTTTTATTCCTATATCTGTGCGATAAAACATATCGTCAAAGCTGATTTTTCCGACGTTGGCGTATGCCTTTTGTCTTGCACTTTCCATATCGTCGCCAAGAGCCGTAACGCCAAGCACTCTACCGCCGTTGGTTACGAGTTTGCCGTCTTTGATGGCAGTACCGGCATGGTACAAAATCACGTCTTTATCCAGCTTTCCTATGGTGATAGGCAGACCCTTGCGATAAGCTTCGGGATAACCGCCGCTTGCCAATATTACGCAGACTGCCGTCTTATCGTTCCACTCTATGTCGATTTTGTCGAGAGTTCCGTCGATACATGCGTTGAAAATATCGTACAAATCGCTCTCCAATTTTGGCAATACTACCTGCGTTTCCGGATCACCGAAACGGGCGTTGTATTCAAGCACTTTGACTCCGCCTTCGGTAAGCATAAGTCCGCAATAAAGCACTCCCTTAAAGCTTCTGTTTTCTGCATTCATTGCATTGACGGTAGGCAGAATTATTGTGTCATACACCTGTTTTGCCATATCGGGAGTATAGATTTTTGACGGAGCAAAAGTACCCATTCCGCCTGTATTGAGTCCCTGGTCGTTGTCGTGCGCTCTTTTATGGTCTTGCGAAGATACCATAGGAACTACCGTTTTGCCATCGCAAAAACAAAGTACCGACACTTCTCTGCCCACCATAAATTCTTCTATTACTATGCGCTTGCCTGCGTCCTTAAACTTGGCGTCCACCATCATTTCTTTGACGGCTTCTATTCCTTCCTGTTCGTTCTGACATATAATCACGCCTTTGCCAAGCGCCAGCCCGTCGGCTTTGACCACCAGCGGATACCTTGCCTGTCTGACGTATGCAAGAGCGTCGTCGTATTTGTCAAACTCCACATAATCGGCGGTAGGTATTCCGTACTTTTTCATCAGGTTTTTGCTGAATGCCTTGCTGGCTTCGATTATTGCGGCGTTCTTTTTTGGTCCGAACGCACGCATGCCTTTGCTTTCGAGCAAATCTACCAACCCTGCCGCAAGCGGATCGTCGGGAGCTACTACCGTCAGATCGATGTCCTTATGTTCCTGCACAAACTTGACGATAGAATCGAAATCCATCACCGAAATATTATGACATTCGGCTATCTCTGATATGCCTGCGTTGCCTGGCAGGCAATATATCTTGTCTACTTTTGGGCTTTTGGCAAGAGCCATACAAATCGCATGTTCTCTGCCGCCGCTTCCGATAACGAGTACGCTCATACTGTCTCCTTAGTGTTTGAAATGTCTGTCGCCGGTAAATACCATGGCGATACCGTATTTGTTGCAGGCGTCAATGCTGAGTTGGTCGTTTCTGCTGCCGCCCGGTTGCATGATAGCGGCAATCTTGCCTTGATGTGCCGCTTCTACGCAGTCGTCAAACGGGAAGAATGCGTCGGAAGCAAGCACAGCGCCTTCGGTATCGGAGAGAGAATGTTCGATAGCTTGCTTAGTAGCTCTTATTCTGTTGACCTGTCCGCCGCCTATACCGAGAATGGTCTTATTCTTTGCTACGACAATGGCGTTGGACTTGGTGTGTTTGACAACCTTCATAGCAAAAATCAAGTCTTCCATTTGCTCTTTCGTTACCTTCTTTTCGGTAACGTCAACGATTTTGTCGGTATTTACGACCATGGTGTCATACTCCTGCACGAGCAGTCCGCCAAGCACCTTTTTCATATCGTAGCAACCCTTAGAAATAGGACTTGCTATGCCGTCAAGCTTCAAAAGTCTGATATTAGGTTTCTGAGTGAGAATTTCCAGAGCGTCCTTGTCAAAATCCGGCGCTACCACAATCTCGATAAAGATTTTATGAATTTGCTCGGCAGTTGCTTTGTCAATCGTTCTGTTGGAAGCTACAATACCGCCGAAAATCGACGTAGGATCGGCTGCGTTGGCTTTGTAAAACGCTTCCGCAATTGTATCGGCAGTTGCTACGCCGCAAGGATTGGCGTGCTTTACGGCAACAATGGTAGGCTCGTCAAACTCTCTCAAAAGGTCGAGTGCGCCGTTGGTATCGTTGATGTTGTTGTAGCTGAGTTCCTTGCCGTGAAGTTGAACGGCAGTTGCAAGCGAGCCTTTGACGTCAAACGCTTCTTTATAAAATACTGCGTTTTGGTGTGGATTTTCGCCGTAACGCATATCCTGCGCCTTGTCAAATGCCATGGTAAACTGGTCAGGAAATTCAATTCCGAGTTTGCTTCTGAGATAATTTGCAATGAGAGTGTCATAGTAGGAAGTATGCTGATACACCTTGTACATAAGATAAAACTTGGTTTCCTTCTTTATCTCGCCTTCTTCCAGTTCCGCCAATACTTTGCCGTAATCTGCCGGGTCTACTACGACAGCCACGTCCTGATAGTTCTTGGCTGCGCTTCTGAGCATTGTAGGACCGCCGATGTCGATATTTTCGATTGCCGTCTGCAAGTCTACGTCAGGTCTGGATATTGTAGCTTTGAAAGGATAAAGATTGACTACCACAATGTCTATGGTATTGATATTCATCTTTTCAAGAAAATCCATATGTTCCTTGTTGTCTCGCATTGCCAGAAGTCCGGCATGTACGTTTGGGTGCAAAGTCTTTACTCTGCCGTCCAGACACTCGGGAAAACCTGTAACCGAACTGATGTCCATCGCTTCCACCCCTGCTTGTTTCAGGGCTTTGAGCGTGCCACCGGTAGAGATAATTTCATATCCGAAATCTACAAGCTTGCGTGCAAAATCAACTATGCCGCTTTTGTCCGATACGCTTATCAATGCTCTTTTTTTCATTTTATTTCTCCTTATACGTATTGATTTATTTACACAATTTTGCCACTACCGACGGCAATAATATATGTTCTTGTTCCAGCACTCTCGCCTGCAAAGATTGGGGAGTATCGCCGTCCAATACGGGAACTTTTACCTGAGCGATTATCTCGCCCGTATCAGCCCCTTCGTCTACATAATGAACGGTTGCTCCGCTCTCCTTTTCTCCTGCCTGAATAACGGCGCTATGCACTTTGAGTCCGTACATACCTTTGCCGCAAAACTTCGGTATGAGCGAAGGATGAATGTTGATTATTCTTCCACGATATCTGTCAACAAGTACGGGCGTTACTATGGCAAGATAGCCTGCCAGCACGATAAGGTCGATGTCTTTGCCGTCAAGATATTTGGCAATAGCCAGGTCTCTGTCGCTTGCCCCGTCGTAGTCTCCTATCAAAAACACTTTACTCTCTATTGCGTGTTTCTTTGCCCTTTCCAATGCGCCTATGTCTTGTTTGTTGGTTATGACAGCCACAACCTTGCCGTCGATAAGACCGCTCTCACAGCCGTCGATGACCGATTGCATATCGCTGCCGCCGCCCGACGCAAATACGGCTATTCTTTTCATAGCTCGACGCCCTCACGATTGGTTACTTCACCGATTATATATGCCTTTTCTCCCATAGCATTTAGTCGGTCGACAACTGCATTTGCAATCTGGGCGTCAACCGCAAGTACCATTCCTATACCCATATTGAACGTGTTGCACATCTTTCTGTCGTCAATGCCTGCAATTTCCTGCAAAGCCTTGAAAAGCTTTGGCAACGGATAACTGCTCCTGTCTATGCGCACTCCCATACCCTTAGGAATAATGCGTGGAACATTTTCGATAAAACCGCCGCCGGTAATATGAGCTATGCCCTTTATTTCAAATTCTTCTATTAAGCTGAGTATGGTTTTGACGTAAATTTTCGTAGGAGTCAATACGACTTCGGCAGGAGTGCAACCGAGCGTAGGATTGAACTTGTTGAGACTCTCCTTGTCTTCGCCAAAGAGTTTTCTTACCAGCGAATAACCGTTGGAATGAATTCCGCTGGAAGCAAGACCGATAAGTTTGTCTCCAACTTTGATATTTTTGCCGTTGATAATCTTCTTTTTGTTGACGATACCCACCGCAAAACCGGCAATGTCGTATTCGTCCTTGGCATAAAAGCCAGGCATCTCCGCCGTTTCTCCGCCAATCAAAGCACAACCCGACTGACAGCAACCTTCTGCTACGCCCTTGACGATAGTGGCAACCTTGACAGGCTCCAATTTGGACAGAGCGATATAATCGAGAAACAACAATGGTTTCGCTCCCTGACAAACAATGTCGTTGACGCACATAGCGACTGCGTCGATACCAATCGTGTCGTGCTTGTCCAGAACAAAAGCGTATTTTAGCTTTGTACCCACGCCGTCGGTACCTGCAACCAGACAATCGCCGTCTTCTCTGTCGTCGAGCGCATAAAAGCCGCCGAAACTGCCCAAATCACCCAAAACGTTGTTGTCGTAGGTCTTTTTTACATACTCTTTCATCAGCCTTACGGCTTCGTATCCGGCTTCTACGTCTACGCCTGCACTCTTGTAATCAATTGCCATTTTGTCCTCCTAAAATAAATGGAATATGGGCTTGCTTACAAACCCATATAAATATTGTTATTTTTTGTTGATTTCGTACATAGCCACACCAATTCACGCTTTGAGAAGCTGTTGAAGTCTGGCGTCGTCGCCATTGATTTTGTCTGCCATTTCCTGCTTGTATTTTTTCATCTTTTCGCCAAGCTCGGGATATTTGACGGAGAGAATTTGCAAAGCAAGCAATCCTGCATTAAGTCCGCCGTTGATAGCAACGCATGCCACAGGGATACCCGACGGCATCTGCACCATGGACAGCAGACTGTCAAGTCCGTCCATAGTAGAACTCTTGACAGGCAAGCCTATCACAGGCAAAGAAGTATAAGCCGCAATCACTCCGCCCAGATGCGCCGCTTTGCCTGCCGCACAGATAATGACTTCTATACCGTTGCTTTCTGCTTCGCATGCGTATTTATGAGCTTCGTCAGGAGTACGGTGCGCAGAGATAACTCTGGCGTCGACTTCCACGCCGAATTTTTTAATTATTTCGATTGCAGGTTTTACTACGTCAAGGTCGCTTATGCTACCCATAATGATGCCGACTTTTGCCATAATTTCTCCTAAAAATAATGTAATCGGAATTGAAAAAACGCTATCATTTTCTAGCACCCTTATACTATCATATTTCAATAGTTTTTTGCAAGAAAAATGTCTCAAAATAAAATAAATTTATCAAAAATAATAAAAAGATTGATTTTTGTCGTTTTTTTGGTTTTTTTACGGTTTTTTTCTCGATTTTGGGCAGTTATCCACAATATTATCCACATTTATCCACAGTTATCCACATTGCAAAAAGTCGATTTTTCGACTGAGTTTTTGGACAAGTATTGATTTTTTTATCGAGAATTTAAGGTAAAATTTTGGGAGTTATCCACATAGTCAAAAGAGCTTTTTGTACGTTTTTATCGTTAATTTTTATGATTTTTATCTCAAAATACGACTGATTTTTTTAAGTAAATCAATTCGCACAAAAAACTACGTTGGAAATCAAGCAATTTTTACTGCCTGACGCAAAATTCAACGCCTAAATACAGCGACAAAGACAATCAAAAAAATCTTCGATACGTATTCGTTTTTCTGACTATATTTTTCTTGATGTATAAAAAAGGTTTATTTTGCTTATTTGACGGAAAATAGATATTTTGGCACGACAATCTTAATTTGACTATATAAAGTATTTGAGCAGACATTTCTTAGGTCTTAGGCAAAGTGCAAAAGAATAAAAAAACGGCTATCCTTATCGGGATAGCCGTATAACGAGTGAAACAATCAGCAAACGCCTTGGATAATCATAGACGAAGCGACCTTTTCAAAGCCGGCGATATTTGCACCGGAGATATAGTCGCCGTCAAGACCGTATCTGATTGCGGCGTCTTTGATGTTGTGGAAGATGTTGACCATGATGTGTTTGAGTCTGCTGTCAACTTCTTCAAAAGACCAGTAGGTTCTCATAGAAGACTGTGCCATTTCCAATGCGCTGCACGCAACGCCGCCTGCGTTTGCCGCTTTGGCAGGTGCAAACAACACGCCTTTGCTCTGGAAGTATTCGGCAGCGTCGATACTGCAAGGCATGTTTGCTCCTTCGCCTACTGCAAGCACGCCGTTGGCAACAAGCGTCTTTGCGCTGTTAAGGTCAATTTCGTTTTGAGTTGCGCAAGGCAAAGCATAATCACACTTAATATCCCATATACCCTTGCAACCTTCCACGTATTTAGCGTTAGGCTTATAATCGATATAGGTAGAGATTCTTTCTCTCTTGACTTCTTTGATGGTCTTGATGACGTCAAGGTCAATGCCGTCAGCGTCGTAAACGTATCCGTTGCTGTCGCTCATAGCCACAACGGTTGCTCCGAGCTGAGTAGCCTTTTCGTGAGCGTAGATAGCTACGTTACCGCTACCGCTGATTACGCAGGTCTTGCCTGCAAAGTCAAGATTCTTTTCTTTGAGCATTTCTTCCATAAGATAGATAAGTCCGTAACCCGTTGCCTGAGTTCTTACCAAAGAACCGCCGTATGTCAAGCCTCTGCCCGTCAGTACGCCCGTATGCTCATTGACGAGTTTTTTGTAATAGCCGAACAAATAACCTATCTCTCTGCCGCCGACGCCGATATCTCCGGCAGGAACGTCGGTATCAGCACCGATATGTCTGTACAATTCCGACATAAACGACTGACAGAATCTCATAACTTCGCTGTCGCTCTTGCCCTTAGGGTCAAAGTCGCTACCGCCCTTACCGCCGCCGATAGGCAAACCTGTAAGGGAGTTTTTGAATATCTGTTCAAATCCCAGGAACTTGATAACGGACAAGTTGACGTTGTCTCTGAATCTTATACCGCCCTTGTAAGGACCTATTGCGCTGTTAAACTGCACACGATAGCCCTTGTTGACGTGTATTTTGCCGTTGTCGTCTTGCCAAGGTACTCTGAACATGATGATTCTCTCAGGTTCAACCAACATTTCCAACAGTCCCTTTTCTTCATATTCAGGGTGCTTGTCAAAAACTATGGACAAAGATTTGAGAATTTCAGTTGCCGCCTGATGAAATTCCGGTTCATTCGGGTTGCGCTTAATCAAATCGTTAAGCACTCTTTCTACATAAGCGTTCATAAATTAAAATCTCCTTTTTTAAGTCATAAAAAATATATCACAATTTTTTTTTGATATACAAGTATTTTGTATAATTTTTCATTGCTTTTTTATATTTTTTGTGATGCAACATATACTTTTTGCCTTTCTTTTGTTATTGACTATCCATATATTTACAGTTATAATATAATCAATATCTTATATCGGGGTGTAATATGATAAGCAATATTTTTACTATGTTGGTAGACCTGCTCAACAACCCAAAATGTACTGCGCAGGAACTGGCAAGCAAACTGGAAATAAGCGAACGCACCGTATATCGCTACGTCGACGTACTCAGTTATGCCCATATACCCGTGGTTTGCAAAAAAGGCAGAGACGGCGGCATAATGATTGGCGAAGACTTCAAACTGAGAGCGCAATATCTGACCAAGGAAGAATTGGAATTGATTTTTACGTCTCT
>JBJETQ010000020.1:0-10739 GCA_051883395.1 Christensenellales bacterium
TAAAATCCCTCGGGGGCAACCCCGTACCGGTTCAAGTCCGGTCACCGGCACCAAAAAACGCAAGACGAGATCTTGCGTTTTTGTTATTTTCAGATTACTGTATTTTAATTGATATATGCTATTATTTTAGTTAATTTTATAGATATTTTTTTCGTTAATTTTATCAATAACTAATAACTTATGATAACATTGAGAGCGCAATCGGCGTCGCTTGCCTTTTCGATAGCTTCCGTAAGCCGCTCGTGTGGAAATTCATGCGTTATAATTTTTTCTATATCCCATTTGCCGCTTGCCATAATCGTCATAACGTCTTCCACGTCTTTTGGCATATATCCGCCGCTACCGATAAGAGCTTGCTGAGCATAGGTCATAGAAAGAATGTCCACAGGAACTTTGCCCGATACCACTCCCACGACCACCATTCTGCTCTCTATCTTTCCCATCAGACGATACGTTTCCAGTAGTTCCGCCGAACCTGCCGCCGAAATATAAATCGGCACGTCCGCCGTCAAGCCGTTTAATCCGTGTGCCGTTCCAAATACCGACATAGCCTTTTCTTTGAGATTTTCTTTTGCCGAATTGCACACAAAAAAGCCTAGCGACTCAGCGATAGACAGCCGGAAATCGGAAATATCTACAATCATCACTTTATTGCAACCGAAATATTTGAGAGCGATTGCGGCGGCTATTCCGATTGTTCCCGCACCGAACACGACGGCGTTTTCGTCTTTTTCAGGTTGCGCTCGTCTTGCAGCACGTGTTCCAACCGTAAAAGGTTCTATCAACGCAGCTGTTTTCAATGAAATACCGTCTTTCAGCGCATAAATTTCCCTGTTCAACTTTCCGTTTGGCACGAGAATATATTCCGAAAAAGCACCCATCGTTCCCGCACGTGAAGGGTCCCCCGTAGCAAGCAACGGATATGGATAAACGACGTCTCCGACTTTTACTTCCGTTACGTTTTTGCCGACTGCCGCCACTCTGCATACGGCTTCATGACCGAATTCTCCGCCGACTGTTATTTTATGTCCTGTACCTGCGCCGTGATTATAAACCGCCACGTCCGTACCGCAAACGCTCGCATAAACGACCTTCAACAATATATCGTCGTCTTTACAGACGGGCGTAGGTCTTGTCTCGATAATAACGTTCTTTTTTCCATAATAAATTGCCGATTTCATTCCTTATGCTCCTTTTTTTACTATACACAAAAGCACATTAACAACGCAATCCAAAACGCATGCGTCAACCGTTTTTATTTTTCAGTCAGACGACTTGTTATTTATCATATTTATAAAATATCTATGAACAGCCAGGTTGTCGTTGAGTTCCGGGTGAAAGGCTGTAACCAGTTGATTACCCTGTCTTGCCGCAACGATATGCTCGTTGACTACGGCAAGCGACTGAGCCTTACCAAATACCCTTTCGATATACGGCGCTCTGATAAATGTCATAGGTATTTTGCCCTGGTCTGCAAATTCTGCCTGAGTATAAAAACTACCGAGCTGTCGTCCGTAAGCATTGCGTACGGCGGTAATATCCATAGTCGCAAAATGGCTGCGTGTATCGTTTTTTATTTCCTTGGCAAGCAACAACAGCCCTGCGCAGGTACCGAACACAGGCAACCCTGCCGCAATTTTTTCTTTCAGGTCGTCATACATCTCCAATTCCCGCATCAACTTACCCTGAACGGTACTCTCTCCGCCGGGAATGATAAGTCCGTCAAAACCTTGTTGCAAATCTCGTTTTTGTCTCAGTTCAAAGGATTCTACGCCCAGTCGGGAGAGCATCTGCTCATGCTCTATAAATGCGCCTTGCAACGCAAGAACAGCTATTCGCATTATTTTCCTCTCTCCTCCATCAACAATTGAATTTCGCTTTCGTTGATTCCTACCATAGCTTCTCCCAAATCTTCCGACAGTTCGGCTAGCATCTTGGCGTCGTCAAAGTTGGTAACGGCTTTTACAATGGCGGCGGCTCTCTTTTCAGGATTACCCGACTTGAATATGCCCGAACCGACAAAAACGCCTTCCGCACCGAGTTGCATCATAAGCGCAGCGTCGGCAGGCGTAGCCACGCCGCCTGCGGCAAAGTTTACGACAGGCAACTTTTTGTTTTCATGAACGTATTTTACCAGTTCATAAGGAACGCCGAGTTCTTTTGCCGTATCAAAAAGTTCGTCTTCCGCCATAGCGGCAATACGACGAATTTCCGCCTGCATTTTTCTCATATGTCTTACCGCCTGAACGACGTCGCCCGTACCGGGTTCACCCTTGGTACGTATCATAGACGCACCTTCGTTGATACGTCTGAGCGCTTCTCCCAAATCTCTTGCGCCGCACACAAACGGAACGTCAAACTTAGTCTTGTCGATGTGATATTTGTCGTCCGCAGGAGAAAGCACTTCCGATTCGTCAATATAATCGATTTCGATAGCTTGCAGAATCTGCGCTTCGGCAAAATGACCAATACGGCACTTTGCCATAACAGGAATGGATACTGCGTTCTGAATACCCTTTATCATCTTGGGGTCGCTCATACGAGACACACCGCCTGCCGCACGAATATCGGCAGGAATTCTCTCCAAAGCCATTACTGCGCAGGCGCCGGCAGCTTCCGCTATCTTTGCCTGTTCGGGGGTTGTAACGTCCATAATAACGCCGCCCTTCAACATTTGTGCTAAATTTTTGTTTAATTCATATCTGTTTTCTGACATTTTAACAGAACCTCCTTGATTTTTCAACAAGGTCATTATATAATACTTCTGAATATATTGAAATAACCAAAACAGGAGAATTATATATAGCCAGATGACAGAACTAAAAGATAGCGCTCAGGCTGTTCCAGCATATATCAGAATATACGATAAAATAAAGGAAGGAATAATCAAAGGCATATATCCTTATGCGACAAAACTACCTTCCAAGCGAGTTATGGCAAGCGACATGGGAGTAAGCACGATAACGATAGAACACAGTTACGCTCTGTTGTGCGAAGAAGGATACGTAGAATCAAGAGAAAGGAGCGGATTTTTTGTCATTTTCCGCCTTACCGACGGCTTTGCGCTCTCATCGAACAATCATTTTTCTCATTTTACGCACCACAGCGCACACGACTCGTTGCCGGAATTTCCTTTTTCGGTTTTGACCAAGACAATGCGACGAGTAATGAACGATTATGGAGAAGCTTTGCTTGAAAAATCGCCCAATTCGGGTTGTTTGGAACTTCGTGAAGCTATCCGGCAATATCTGGCACGCAACCGTGGTATCTATGCCGATATAGAGCAAATCGTCATAGGTTCGGGTGCGGAGTATTTATACAGTCTTATCGTAGGAATATTAGGCAGAGAGCGGAGTTTTGCGCTGGAATCTCCTTCTTACGAAAAAATCGAGCAGGTTTATCGTTCGGAAGGTATAAAATACCAATTCTTACCGCTTGGCTCCGACGGTATAGAGAGTTCGGCGCTGGCAAAGACCACGGCAGACGTATTACATATTTCGCCTTACAGAAGCTACCCTACGGGTATTACCGCTTCGGCGTCCAAAAGGCACGAATATATCCGCTGGTCAGGCAACGGAGACCGTTATATTGTAGAAGACGACTTCGAGTCGGAATTTTCCCTTTCCGGCAAAATAGAAGAAACGTTGTTTTCTCTGTCCCGATACAACAATGTTATATACATGAACACTTTTACCCGAACAATCTCCCCATCTTTGCGTGTAGGATACATGGTTTTGCCAAAACGTCTTGTTGACGTTTTCTCTCGCAAGCTGGGATTTTGCTCCTGTACGGTTCCGACGTTTGAGCAATTTGTCCTTGCCGAGCTTATATCAAGCGGCGATTTTGAACGCCACATAAATCGTGTAAGACGAGCAAAACGCAAAATTTAATAATAAAATAACGCCTGGCAGGCGTTATTTTATTATATTCGGCTATGTTTTAGTTCCACAACTTATAATCGTCCAGTCTTTCGCTGCACAATGTGTCTATGTCGGCGGTAGTAATAATTCTCGACAACCAGCACGTTGCGTCAAACTGGTCTTCTTCGCCTTCATTAAACGTCAATTGTTGAGAAAAGAAACAGTCTCCGTTGTCGTATGTTATGGCAAACACGTCCGAGCCGACGGTGAGCGTATTGTTTGTCTTGTCTATCACAATATCCTGCACAACGGTATTCTGCACAAGGTCGCTCTTTTTGCAATAGTAAACAGTCGCTTTGTTGGTTGTAACGTCGAGCTTGACAAAATAATATACGTACCGCTCAACCTGTTCGTAATAGCTGGAATCTGACACGTCGTACACGTACTCGTACAGACAGTCAAACGGAGCGTCTTCAAAGTCCACGTATGTCAAAGTCTGACCGACTTTTTCGTTGACGGTGGACAGGTCTGTTTTTTTGGATATACGGGTAAAGACTTTCATACTCTCTTTTTGGTCCAAAAACTTGATTTTGTGGTCTTTGAGTTTTACGTCCGTCGAAGTTTTGCTAGTGGTAAACGACATACTTACGCCCAATCCGTCTTTGAGAGTTACCTTAATCAATTTATCCGGGTCGGAACTGGAATAATCATAGGTCAATTCAACCTGTTTACAATACAACGGAGTCGAATTGTCACTATATACGTAAAAGCCCCTGTCTTCTCCCGTAATGACGATATACGCCTTTACGCCGTCTCTTTCTATGATGTCGGTAGCAACGTTATCTTCATAATATTTGCTCCACTCCGTCATTTCATAAGTGCCTTGTATATCGTTGCGGTCAGCCGATTGACAACCTACAAAAGTAATCGCCGCCGATATTGCAAAAATTACAGTTAAGATAAAAATCAAACAACGTTTTTTCATATTTGTCTCCTTTATTTTTGCTTATATAAATATTATAGCACAGCCTGTCAAGCCTATCAACATACAGAATATGGAATTTACATTATATTTACGGCTGACTGCATTTCAACGATTGTACCACACCAATTGTGCCACTTACGGCATAATCTTATCCGATATATGCAAAGCACGATTTTTTTGTTATTTACTTTTCGGGTTGTCTGTGCTAAAATGAAATAAAGTAAACACGACGGCATATTGCCGCCTTAGTATAGGGGAATTGAAATGTACACTTATCACAAGATGAAAATTGCAGGATTGGACAGAGACCTGATTATCTGCCCTGTCAACGACAAACTTGACATAGCTGGTTTTATAATGTTTTCCGACGTAGAACTGACCATAGCATGCGCCAAAGAATTGCTTGCCAAAGCGCCCGAATTCGACTGTATAGTAACAGCGGAATGTAAAGGTATTCCTTTGGCATACGAGATGTCAAGACAATCGGGCAAAAAATATTTTGTAGCACGTAAGGGTGCCAAACTGTATATGAAAGACCCGATAAAAGTCGACGTCAAATCTATCACCACCGTCAACGTACAATCTCTCTATCTCGACAAATCGGAAGCCGATCAGATGGCTGGCAAAAGGATACTCATCGTAGACGACGTAATCTCGACGGGCGAGTCGCTCAAAGCCTTAGAAACCCTGCTCAAAACCACGCAAGGACAGGTTGTGGCAAAAATGGCGGTGCTGGCAGAAGGCGACGCCGCAGACAGAACAGACATAATATTTCTGGAAAAATTACCGCTATTTTTCCATGCCTGAGCAAAATCGTCAAGGCGAGAACAAAGCAAAAAAATATTGCTTTGTTCTCATTTTTTTTGTTTTAGGGGGGTGTATTTGTTTGACAAAGGCAAGCCCTTTATAATAAACTAAAACCGTTAAATCGAAGTGCTGTTTTTTCGGTTTATCAAATCTTACCTATGAGATTGTTATGAAACTACTGGAAGAAAAAATTTTGAAAGACGGCAAAGTTCTCAGCGACGACGTTTTGAAGGTTGATTCTTTTTTGAACCATCAGCTTGACGTGGAATTTTTGTCCAGACTGGGCAAAGAAATTTATGAGAAATTCAAGGACTGCGGAGTCAACAAAATTTTGACGGTTGAAGCTTCGGGCATTGCTCTTGCCTGTATGACCGCACAATATTTTGCCTGCCCCGTTTTGTGTGCCAAAAAGCACAAATCTATCAACATCTCAGACGATATTTATTATTCCAAAGTATATTCTTTTACTCACAAGACAGAAAATTTGATAATGGTATCCAAAGAATATCTTCATTCTTCGGACAAAGTGCTTATAGTCGACGACTTTTTGGCAGGCGGCAACGCTTGTATGGGTCTGATTGATATAGTCAAACAAGCCGGCGCTCAGGTAGTAGGAATTTCCGCAGGCGTAGAAAAAACCTACCAAGGCGGTTACGATAGGCTCACTAAGATGGGCTACGAAGTCTACTCTCTTGCAAAAATTGCAAAGATGAAAGACGGCAAAATTACTTTTGAAAATTAAAATATTGCCGAAGAACGGCAAACGGAGGTAAAAAATGAAAAAATTTCTCGCACTTTTACTCGTAGTAGTTATGTGCATTGGTTGTTTTGGCGTTTTGACTGCCTGCAACAATTCCGAAATCAAAGTCGGACTTATTTGCTTGCATGATGAAAACTCCACTTACGACAACAACTTCATCCAGGCTTTCAAAGCAGCTTGCGAAGCTAAGGGTCTTTCCGAAGACGAGTACGCTATCGTTACCGGTATTCCTGAGGGAACCGAGTGCTACAACGAAGCCGTAAACCTTGCTGAAAAAGGTGCAAAAGCCATCTTTGCCGATTCTTTCGGACATGAGTCTTATATGCTCCAGGCAGCTCAAGAATATACCGACGTAACTTTCTGCCACGCTACCGGAACAAAAGCTCACACCGAAAATCTTCCTAACTTCTACAACGCATTCGCTTCTATCTACGAAGGCAGATATCTTGCAGGCGTTGCAGCAGGTATGAAATTGGTAGAACTCTACGGCGATAGCAATGACGTAGTTTCCGACACCAACGCAGTTATCGGTTACGTAGGCGCATTCCCTTATGCAGAAGTTGTCAGCGGATATACTTCTTTCTTCCTTGGCGTTAAGTCTATCGTTCCTAACGTTACGATGAAAGTTCAATACACTTCTTCTTGGTATGACCAGGCAGCTGAAAATACCGCTGCAGTCGCTCTTATCCAAGCAGGTTGCAAACTTATATCCCAACACGCTGACTCTATGGGCGCTCCTAACGCTTGCGAAAGTGCAGGTATTCCTAACGTATCTTACAACGGTTCTACCGCTGCTTCTTGCCCAAATACCTTCATCATTTCTTCCAAAATCAACTGGCAACCATACTTCGAGATGATGATTGACAACGCTCTCAACGGCACCGCAATCACCCAAGATTACGTTGGCACCATCGCTACCGGTTCTGTTCAACTCACCGAACTCGGCACCGCAGCAGCCGCTGGCACCGCAGCTAAACTCGAAGAAGTAAAAGCTCAACTCGCTAACGGCACTTTGAAAGTATTTGACACCGCTAAATTTACCGTAAACGGCGGAGATACTTTGACCAGCTATCTTGCAGACGTTGACGATTTCGGCGACTATGTTGGCGAAACCGAAGTTATCAAAACCGTAGGCGGCATCACCTACTTTGCAGAATCTGAATACCGTTCCGCTCCTTACTTCGACGTAAGAATTGACGGCATCACCGAACTTAACAACTAATAAAAGGGTTCAAACACAGTATAAGCGGAGTTTAACGCTCCGCTTATACTAATTTTATCACAACGCTTTGGAGGTAACGGCGTGGAAAAAACTGTTGCTCTGGAACTTAAAAATATATCCAAATCTTTCTTTGGAAAAGTTGCTAACGACGACGTTAGCATGAATTTGTACGAAGGCGAGATTCTTGCCATTCTTGGCGAAAACGGAAGCGGAAAAACTACCCTTATGAATATGATTTCGGGTATATATTATCCCGACAGCGGACAAATATTCATACGTGGACAAGAAGCGACCATCACTTCTCCGCACGACGCTTTCTCTTACAAAATAGGTATGATTCACCAACACTTCAAGTTGGTTGACGTTTTTACCGCCGTCGAAAACATTGTTCTTGGTTTCAAAGACGGCAAAAAATACAATTTAAAAGCGGCTACTTCCCGTATTATGAACATAGTTCAACAATACGGTTTTGAGATAGATTTAAACAAAAAAATATACGACATGTCGGTATCCGAAAAGCAAACCGTAGAAATTATCAAGGTTTTGTATCGTGGTGCTGACATTTTGATTTTGGACGAGCCTACCGCAGTTCTTACTCCGCAGGAGATAGACAAGCTGTTTACCGTAATGAAAAATATGCGTAAAAACGGCAAGTCGATTATCATCATCACTCACAAACTCAACGAAGTAATGGAAATATCGGACAGAGTTACCATTTTGAGAAAAGGTAAATACGTAGGTACCGTCGATACCTGCTCCACCAGCGAAGAAGAACTTACCGAGATGATGGTAGGCGAAAAGATTCAGCTCAATATCGACAGACCACAGATAGAAAACAAGCAGCTGAGACTCAAAATTGACAACTTGTCCCTTATACATGACAAAATCAAAGTGCTTGACGAAATAAGTTTCGACGTGTTCAGCGGAGAAATACTCGGCATTGCAGGTATTGCAGGCTCAGGACAAAAAGAACTGCTGGAAACTATCGCAGGACTCAATAAACCTGCGCTGGATAGCAAAATCGACTATTATGCTCCCGACAGCGACAAGACGGAAAGCCTGATTGGCAAGTCCCCCAATGAAATAAGGGAACTCGGCGTAAGGCTCTCGTTTGTTCCGGAAGACAGACTCGGCATGGGACTGGTTGCCAATATGAATATCATAGACAACATGATGCTGCGCTCTTATCGCAAAGGAAAAAGCATGTTTGTCGACAGAAAGACGCCGCATGACCTTGCCAACTCTATCATCGAGAGCTTAAAGGTAGTTACTCCCAACGAATATACGGCAGTACGCAAGTTGTCGGGCGGCAATATCCAAAAGATACTCGTCGGCAGAGAAATCGCTTCTGCCCCAACCGTACTTATGGCGGCTTACCCTGTCAGGGGACTTGACATCAATTCTTCTTATACCATATATAGTCTGCTCAACGAACAAAAGAAAAA
The DNA here is from genome assembly GCA_051883395.1 of Christensenellales bacterium. Taxonomy (GTDB): domain Bacteria; phylum Bacillota; class Clostridia; order Christensenellales; family UBA3700; genus HGM11368. The sequence continues at coordinate 9,080 of JBJETQ010000020.1, forward strand.
CGGCGTTGCGGTTATATTTGTAGGAGAAGATTTGGACGTATTGCTTGAATTGTGCGACAGAATTGTCGTAATAGCCGGCGGCAAAGTTACTGGCATTGTGGACGGCAGACAAACCGACAAGCGTAGCGTGGGCGCATTGATGACCAAAGTAGACAAATATCAGTCTGACGAACAAGATAATATTCAGGAGGAAGAAAAATGAGCAACGCCAAAGCAAAAGAACCGCTCTTTCATATATCCAAGCGAGACAATATCTCTTTCAAAAAGTCCTTGCTTATACGTGTAGCTTCGGTATTTTTCAGCCTTCTGTTGCTATGCGTAGTTTGCTCAATAGTCGGCGGCAAAGGTATCGACACTGTTATCGGCGCATTGTTTGACGGCAACTTCGGCTCCGAAAGAAAAATATGGATTATGCTCAAAGACACCGCCCTGCTACTCGGCGTTTCGCTTGCTCTTATTCCCGCCTTCAAAATGAAGTTCTGGAACCTGGGCGGCAACGGACAAATTCTCATCGGCTGTCTTATGGCTGTTACGTGCATGCAGTTTTTCGGGGGTAAAATTCCCGATTGGGCTGTATGGATAATTATGACGGTATTGTGCATAGCCGGCAGCGCTATTTGGGCTGTAATTCCTGCCATTTTCAAAGCATTGTTCAACACCAACGAATCTCTGTTTACGCTTATGCTCAACTACGTTGCACAATTCCTTGTAGGCTATTTTGTCGTAACTTGGTCTACATCGGGTTCCAACGTTCTTTCTCCTTATACCCAAGGCGTTTTGCCCGATATAGGAAATCAATATCTGCTTACCATCATCGTCATTGCAGTTGCAACCGTTGTAATGAGCATATATCTGAGCAAGAGCAAACAAGGCTATGAATTGTCCGTAGTGGGCGAAAGTCAGAATACTGCAAAATACGTAGGTATCAACGTCAAAAAGGTCATCATCAGAACGATGGCAATATCGGGTGCTATGTGCGGTATCGTAGGACTGTTGCTTTCGGGCGCAATCGAACATACCATGAGCGAATCTATCGCCAAAAACATGGGCTTTACCGCCATTATGGCAACGTGGCTGGGACATTGCAATCCTATCACGGTAATACTCACGTCCTTCCTTATTACCTTCCTTAGCAAAGGAATGGTTTCGGTAAGAATGGAACTCAATCTTACCAACGACGCAATTTCCAACGTATGTATTGCGCTGGTTTACTTTATTATCATAGCCAGCGAATTCTTTATCACTTACAAAATCAAGTCGCCTATATTTACCAAAATATCCGACGCTTTCAACAGACGTAAAAAGGCAGTCGTAGACAAAGCGGCGCAATCACAAAACGAGAGTGAAAATTCCGACAATACGGACTTGTCTTCGACAGACGATGGTATGCTCAATCAGAACGACGTCGTGATTGATTCAGACGACGCAACAGCATCTGAACAACAAACACCTGAACAACAAGAGCCTGTATCGCAAGACCGGACAACTCAGTCTCAGTCTGACGATTCCGCCCCTGCAATTTCTGCAACGGACGATACGGCAACAGTTACTCAACAAGCCGCTACGCCAAAGAAAAAGGCGGCTGCAAAGACTAAGAAAACTCAATCTCAGTCTGACGATTCCGCCCCTGCAATTTCTGCAACGGACGATACGGCAACAG
>JBJETQ010000020.1:10839-24196 GCA_051883395.1 Christensenellales bacterium
CGCCCCTGCAATTTCTGCAACGGACGATACGGCAACAGTTACTCAACAAGCCGCTTCGCCAAATAAAAAGGCGGCTGCAAAGACTAAGAAAACTCAGTCTCAGTCTGACGATTCCGCCCCTGCAATTTCTGCAACGGACGATACGGCAACAGTTACTCAACAAGCCGCTACGCCAAAGAAAAAGGCGGCTGCAAAGACTAAGAAAGAAGGAGGCGAGCAATAATGTTTACTAGCTTTTTAGTTTCTGCTATATCAATAAGTAGTATATTCCTGCTGGGTTGTCTCGGCGAAATAATTATGGAAAAGTCGGGACATCTCAATCTCGGTTTGCCGGGTATAATGTGTGCAGGAGCAGCTGGTGCATGCTATGGCGTATACATCTATATGTCAGGCTTAGCTGACCCTACTCAGGCAAGTTATATCGTTCTTATATTGTTGGCTTTGGTATTTGCCGTTATTTTCTCGGCTTTGGTTGGATTTATATACTCTTTCCTTACCATTACGCTCAGAGCCAACCAAAACATAACGGGACTGGCGTTGACCACTTTCGGTACAGGTCTTGCACAATATTTTATCAATACCTTCCCTGTTGCCGAGAGAGAAAAGTTGTTGCCAATGGCCAGCAAGATTATGTCGCAAGGCTTTCCTTTTGCCGACAAGTTGGGTTCTTTCGGCAAGATTTTCTTCTCGCACAGCATATATGTCTATCTGGCTATAATACTGGCTGTTGTCGCAGCGATTATTCTCAAAAGAACGAGAGTCGGTCTGCATCTGAGAGCCGTTGGCGAAAGCCCTGCCACAGCCGACGCTACCGGTATCAACGTTACGGGATACAAATATGCCGCTACCTTAATCGGCAGCAGCGTAGCAGGCTTGGGCGGACTATATTATCTGATGATTTTTTCCAACGGTATATGGGAAAACGCAAGCACGCTTGAAGGTCTTGGCTGGATATGTATAGCCTTGGTTATCTTTACCTTGTGGAGACCTTTGGTTGCCCTGCTCGGTTCGTTGGTATTCGGCGGTCTGTATATCGCAAGACCATTCCTTAACTGGTCTATACCTACGCAGATATTCAATATGTTCCCGTTTATACTGACTATCATCGTATTGATTATCACAAGTATATTCGACAGCAAGAGCGTACAACCGCCACAATCTTTGGGCGTCAATTATTTCAGAGAAGACAGATAGCTAGTACAAACTATCAAAGCAAAGTATACCAACTAACCAAGGTATATAGACTAAGCAAAGTATATAAAATTAAACCAGATGCGATACCACTCACGGTATCGCATTTTACGTTGCACGCTAAAAAATATATGTCAAATGGTGAAAATAAAAATTAAAATCAAGTATCAGTTAAAATCAAGTATCAATTAACGTCAAGTATCAATTAGCGTCAAATAATTTTACTTTCTAACTAAACTGGATAAAAGCTATCAATATATTACTACAATATCGCATTTTTTATTTTATCGGCTCATAAGAATCTGCAATAATTAATCAAAATCAATTTGTTTTTCTGCTTTTTATCAAACGATATACAACTATTACCATATACCCCCTGCTCGTTTCGTATGTTAATTTTATCGGCGTACAAAAATTTGCAAAAATCAATCAAAAACAAATGATTTTTCAGCTTTTTTACTAAATTGTATAAAACTATTGACATATACCCCTAGGGGGTATATAATTTTTTTGAAGTGTGAAATATAGTAAATCAGGAGATAATATGACAATGGAGACATGCAACTGCAAAAAAGTAATGAGAGAACAAAAAGAAAAACAACAGCTTGACAATCGTCTCGCACGTATAGAAGGACAAATAAGGGGCATAAGAAAAATGCTGGAAAACGACTGCTATTGCAACGACATTCTCACTCAGAGTACGGCGGTATGCAGCGCTCTTAATGCTTTTAACTGCCAGCTTATATCTTCTCACGTCAGACGTTGCGTCAAAACGGAATTGCAAAACGGCAACGACGCCATAGTCGACGAATTGGTCGATACCCTGAAAAAATTGATGAAATAAGATAACTAAGCAAACAAAATTAATAAAATAACCTAACTAAGTATACGAAATTGATGGAATAACCTAACTAAGTATACGAAGTTAATATAATAACGAAACTAAGTAAACGAAGTTGATAAAATAAGATAACTAAGTAAACGAAATTGATGAAACAATAAACAAATAAATTAATTAATAATATGACTAAGTATAACGTAAAAGGAATGACGTGCGCATCTTGCAGTGCAAGAATAGAAAAAACCGTGAGCAGTTTGCAGGGGGTAAGCTCCTGCTCTGTCAACCTTTTGACCAACACTATGACGGTAGAAGGCGACGCCAAGCCACAAGTCGTCATTGACGCTGTGCGCAAAATAGGATATGATGCGTCATGCAACAATAACAATGCCGAATCGCAAAAGAAAGCCGACTACAAGGGACGTGTCAACCGACTATTGGGTTCTACGATAGTTTCTTTGATACTATCCGCCGTACTCATGTACTTCTCTATGGGATACACGATGTGGGGCTTTCCGCTTCCTGCCGTATTGGCAAACAATCCCGTTGCCATAGCTTTGATACAATTGTTTCTGGCTTCGGCGGTGATGGCAATCAACAACGGCTTTTTTGTCAGGGGATTTAAGGGGCTTATACATCGCTCGCCAAATATGGATACTCTCGTATCTTTGGGGTCGCTTGCCGGATACGTTTATAGCGTTGTTATATTGTTTATAATGAGCGACGCTGCCATGAGCGACGTGCAGCATGCAAGCCACTATCTGCACCAGCTGTATTTTGAATCGTCCGCCATGATTCTTGCTTTGATATCTTTGGGCAAGACGCTGGAAGCCTACTCTAAGGGCAAAACCGCCGACGCTATCGGCAGCCTGATGAAACTGAGACCTGAGACTGCAACCCTGATAAAAGACGGACAACCGGTCAGCGTTGCGATAGAACAGGTCGTTGTTGGGGACGTATTTGCGGTAAAACCCGGCGAAAGCATGCCCGTTGACGGCATTATTGTCAAAGGAAACACGAGCGTGGACGAATCTGCTCTGACGGGTGAGAGTCTGCCTGTCGACAAAAAGGAAGGCGACGCCGTATACAGCGCAACGGTCAATATCAACGGTTACGTGGAGTGCAGAGCCACCAAAGTAGGACAAGACACTACCCTGTCCAATATTATTTCGATGGTGGAAGACAGCGCCGCTACCAAAGCGCCTATTGCAAAACTGGCAGACAAAGTATCCGGCGTATTTGTACCGATAGTTATGGCTATCGCCTTTATCACAACGTTGGTATGGTTGCTTATCACTCATTCCGTCGGCACTTCGCTTGCAAGGGGGATTTCTGTGCTTGTCATAAGCTGTCCTTGCGCATTGGGTCTTGCAACGCCCGTTGCCATAATGGTCGGCAGCGGCAGAAGCGCAAAAGAAGGAATTTTGTTTAAAAACGCAACGGCTCTGGAAACTTGCGGAAAGGCCGACATCGTAGCCCTTGACAAAACCGGCACGATAACCAACGGCAAGCCTTGCGTAACCGACGTGATAGCAATAAATTGCGAAGAAACAGAACTGTTGCAATATGCCTGTTCGTTGGAAAAATACAGCGAACACCCTTTGTCCAATGCGATAAAGGAAAAAGCCAAATCTATGAATATCGAAGCGTTGAAGGTGGACAACTTCAAAGCGGTTGTGGGCAGCGGATTGTATGCCGATTGTGGCGACGACGTGCTGTACGGCGGCAACGTAAAATACGCCCTGACGTACTGCAAAATAGACGAAACGACTCAACAAAAAATAGATGGTCTTGCCGCAGAAGGCAAAACCCCTTTACTCTTTGGCAAAAACGATATTCTGCTGGGCATAATAGCCGTTGCCGATACCATCAAAAAGGATAGCGTGGAAGCAATAAAAGGCTTGAAAAATATGGGTATCAGGGTTGTTATGCTGACGGGAGACAATGCCGCTACCGCCAGTTCTATTGCCCGACAATGCTCGATAGACGAAGTGATGTCCGATTTGTTGCCGCAGGATAAGTTGGCTGCTATCGACAATCTCAAAAAGCAAGGCAAGGTGGCTATGGTAGGCGACGGCATCAACGACGCACCCGCTCTCACCAGCGCCGATATAGGAATAGCAATAGGAGCAGGAAGCGACGTGGCAATAGACAGCGCTCAGGTGGTGCTGATGAAAGACACCCTAACAGACGTTGTCAAAGCTCTGCAATTATCCCGCACTACCCTGCGTGTCATACGCCAAAATCTTTTTTGGGCGTTTATTTACAACCTGATAGGTATTCCGCTGGCATGCGGTATACTGTCGCCGCTGGGAATCACTCTCAACCCTATGTTCGGGGCGTTTGCAATGAGCCTGTCCAGCGTGTGCGTGGTGTTGAACGCTCTGCGACTTAATACAATTCCACTCAAAAATCGTACAAAACGCAATCACAAAAAACATGACAAGGAGAAGAATAAGTATATGGAAAAAATTATAAAAATCGACGGTATGATGTGTCCGCATTGTCAGGCAAGAGTAACAGCCACGCTCAGCGCCATCGGCGGAGTAAATCAAGCTGTGGCTGATTACAAACAAGGTATTGCGACGGTTACGCTGACGGAAGACGTTGCCGACGAGATTTTTGTCAACGCTTTGAAAAACGACGGCTATACAGTCATATCGATAAGCCAATAACTTGACTATTGGTGCGCATATAAATATAATATATTTATACTTGACCTGGGAGTCTTAGATGAAAAAAATATTGATGCTGTTTTTGACGATGCTCAAAATCGGCGCTTTTACTTTCGGCGGCGGATACGCCATGATATCTTTGCTCGAAAACGAATTTGTGTCAAAGAAACAATGGCTGACTCACGAAGAATTTATGGATTTGCTTGCAATAGCCGAGTCTACCCCGGGACCTATTGCAATCAACTCATCTACTTATATCGGCTACAAAGTGGGCGGTTTTTTCGGCGCATTCTTTGCTACTCTCGGAATGTGTATTCCATCCTTTACCATTATTTTTATCATCTCATTGTTTTTTGACAAATTTCTCAGCTTGTCGATAGTAGCGGCGGCGTTTAAAGGTATTCAGGCAGGAGTGATATTTCTCATCTTGTCGGCAGGTATCAAAATGCTCAAAAAGCTTCCTAAAACGCCTTTTAACGTGATAATGTCGATATTGGTTTTTGGTTGCATGACTCTGCTCAGTCTGTTTGCCGTCAACTTTTCGTCGATTTTTTATATCCTGATATGCGCTTGTCTGGGATTGATAATTTATTGCATAGGATATATCAGAAGCAAGCATAAAGCCAACGTTCCTTGCAAAGATACAATTAATAAAATAAACGAGACAGTCGGCGCAGAGCAAACAACGTCCGAAGGTCAGGACATTGACGCAATCAACGATTGTACGGCTTTGAACGAGTCAGACAGCCAAGTGCAATCTGACAAAAAAGCAGACGATTGCTCTCAAACTAAACCAAGTGAAAGGGATAAAACGGAGTCTGAAAAAATACAGGAATGCCCGGACGAGCAAAAGGAGAGCGATATATGAGCATCTACCTGCATTTGTTTCTCACTTTTCTCAAAATAGGAGCGGTGTCCTTTGGCGGCGGATACGCCATGATTTCTCTCGTGCGTGAAAACTGTATAGCCAACGGCTGGCTTACGGAAGAAGAAATACTCAATTTTATTGCGGTATCCGAGTCTACCCCGGGACCAATAGCTATCAATATGGCGACCTTCGTCGGCTCGTCTCAGGCAGGTTTTTTCGGCTCGCTCGTCGCTACGCTTGGAGTCGTTTTACCGTCCTTTATCATCATTTTGCTTATCGCCGCAGTAATGCGCAACGTGCTCAAATATGCAGGCGTAAATCGTACGGTAAAATCGGTACAACCTGCAATCGTTGCCATGATTCTTTCTACCGCTTTGACGATGTTTCTCTCCAACGTCTTCAACCTGTCTTCTATATACGACAGCTTTGCATTTGACTGGAAGTCTCTTATAATTTTTGTTATTGTGGCGGCTATTGCTATCGTCTACAAAAAGTTGACCAAGAAAAACATATCGGCAATTCTGCTGATTGTAGCGTCGGCGATTATGGGCATGTTGTTTTTTGGTATCAAATGACAAAACAATGCGTATGAATAAGCTATAATAAAAATCGGGCAAAATGCCCGATTTTTGTTGCTTGCTATTTGAATATCTTTGAGTATTCAGCGATATTTATTGCGCCTTGCGGGCAATATTTTTGAGAAGTTTGAACAGTCCCTTGAAGAAATGTCCGTTGCACATCATTACCAGTCCTTCCGCCATATAAGGATTGAGTGCGCCTTGCGACGTATATGATACGTTTCTTACTCTCGAATAGCGCATTGTTTCCACCATCATCACCAATCCCGGATCATCCGACGCACAACCTGACGCAATCTGCATGCCAAACTTGATCAACTTGATAAATACTCCTGCAAATTTGCTGGTCTGTTGCATCTCCTCAAACGTGTTGTCTGCGGTAAATTCGCCTTTGATTGGTACTCTGACTTCATCGTCTATCTTTCTTCCGATAAGTGTTTCGAACTGCTCTTGCGGAATAACGTTGCCTTGCGGCTTGTAATACCACGCCAAAGATTGTTTGTCGGCGGCATATTGCTCATACGTTTCTCCGTCGATGTGTATCGTCTCTTTGAGTCTTTCGTCTGCGCTGCTTGCAGCCACGATAACGTCATAGTCGGAACCTACTACGTCAAAACTGTCTTTTGCCGTGATAAAGCTGCTGAAAGCGTCCTTGTCGAGTTGCAACTCCACTCTCACGCTATCTCCTGCCTTGACAAACACCTTGTCAAAGGCTTTGAGTTCTTTGTTAGGTACAAAGATATTGTCGTTGCGTCTGTGTACGTAAACCTGCACAATCTCCTTGGCGTCATACTTGCCGATATTGCGTACGTTGAAGCTGACTTTGACGATACCTTCCTTTTCAAATGCGTTGTTTACCTTTAAATCGGAATATTCAAAGTCGGTATATGACAGACCGTATCCAAACGGATATGCAACCTGCTTGCCTGCCGTGTCGAAATATCTGTAACCTACGTATATGCTTTCTCTGTACTGAGTCTTGACAAAATCTCCCGTCATATCGTTGTAGGACGGTATATCCTGCAACTCCATAGGATAGGTTTCGGCAAGTTTTCCGCAAGGAACTTTGTTGCCGAACAGCAAATCGTAAGTTGCGTTGCCTACGTTCTGACCGCCAAGATGCATCATCAAAACAGCTTTGACTTTGTCCTTGAAAGGTATAGCGATGGCAGAACCTGCCGCCAGAACTACGATGACCTTTGCTCCGCTGTTGGCAAGAGCGTCGATAAGTTGAAGGTGAGCGATAGGCATATCAATATTTTTTCTGTCAAAGCCTTCGGCTTCATAACTGTCCGTAAGTCCTGCAAATACGATTACTTTATCTTTGCCCTTTGCCTTTTCTACCGCCTGATCGATAAGCCCCGGATAAATTTTGCCTGACTTGTTGATTTTGTAACCCCTTGCGTATTCGTATCTGACGCCTTTTTGCTCCAAAACGTCTATAAAGCTCGTCAATTTTGTCGGACAGATATGTGAGCTGCCTGCTCCCTGATACCTTGGTTTTTTTGCCATTTCGCCAACAATGAGAATATTCTCGTCTGCCGACAAAGGTAACGCTTCGCCCTTGTTTTCCAACAAAACCGCACCTTCGGCGGCAATCTGAGCCGACAGAGCGTCGTGTGCTTGTGCGTCATATTGATAATTGGTGCTGAAATCAGGCGTAGAAAATACCAAATCAAGCATTCTGTCAACGGCTCTGTCAAGCACTTCTTCGCTCAATTTGCCGTCCTTAACCGCCTGAACAATCAATGCGTCGTTGTATCCGCCGCTACCCGGCATCTCCAATTCCAGACCGGCGTCTACTCCCTTAGGTCTGTCGTTGGTTGCGCCCCAGTCGGACATTACGATGCCCTGATAGCCCCATTCTTCTCTCAGAACGTCGTTGAGATATTTTTTATTTTCGCAAGCGTAAACTCCGTTGATTTTGTTGTAAGAACACATCATCGTCTTAGGCTTGCCTTCTTTGACGGCATACTCAAAAGGTCTGAGATATATCTCTCTCAACGCTCTCTCGTCGGCTTCCGCACTTACCGTCATACGTCTTGTTTCCTGATTGTTGGCAAAATAGTGTTTGAGCGACGTGCCTATGCCCTTGCTCTGTACGCCCTTGATAAAGCTAGCCGCCATTTTGCCTGCCAGAAGCGGATCTTCGGAATAATACTCAAAGTTACGTCCGCATATACTTGTACGCTTGATATTGACTCCCGGTCCAAGAACTACGCCGACCTTTTCTTGCAAAGCTTCTTCGCCTATTGCCTTGCCCATCTCCTCAACCAGCTCTCTGTTCCACGTTGCGGCGCAACACGAAGCGGTAGGAAAACACGTTGCGGCTACCGACTTGTGGACAGAATCGCCGTTGCCTTGTTTTCTCAGTCCGTGCGGACCGTCGGTGGTCATAATGGAAGGAATGCCCAGTCTTTCGATAGGTTTGGTATGCCACATGTCGAGTCCGCTGCACATGCCAGCCTTTTCTTCCAGCGTCATCTGATCAATCAATTCTTTGTACTTCATTTTGCACCTCAAAATTATTAATAATTTGCCCTTATATTCATTGTATCATATTTTGATATATTTTCAATATTTTTTTATTTTTTTGATGTGTTTGCAGCTTTACAGCTCTTTCTTTATTTGTAGGCTTCCAGCTTGTATATAGGTAGTCCTTTGGAAACAAAATTGATCTCGTATTCCGTCATCACGTTGTCAGGCGGAGCGTCGGCGTGCAAATCGAGAGAAACGTCTTTGAGTCGAAAACCTGCACAAGACAAAGTTTCCAGCGAATATTCAAACAACCCCCTATTGTCGGTCTTCTGAATTATTTTGCTGCCGTCTTTCATAAGGCGCCTGTAAACTACCAAAAATTTGGGATTGGTCAATCTGTGATTGGCATAGGTCTTTTTTGGATACGGACAGGAAAAATTGAGATAAATTCCGCTGACTGTATCGTCGTCAAGAAAATACGCCAGATTTTCCGCACTACCTAAAATAAACTTGACGTTTTTGAGACCTTCCCGATATGCTCGCTCGCATGCCGACACGATAACGTTAGGCACCTTTTCCAGAGCTAAAAAATTGCGCTCAGGATACTTCTTTGCCATTTCGCATACAAACATACCCTTTCCGCAACCAAGTTCAAGATACAAATCTCCTTGATTTTCAAAAATTGCGTCAAGATTGATTTTTACCTGATTTTTTCTGTCGGCATTATAATAAAAGTCGCTCCCTTCTTTGACTGCGATATAACTCTCCACAGCTGCCAATCTATCTTCTAAATTCTTCTTTTTTCGTAATCTCATCTATTTCTCCGTTTTTAATTATTATTTATTTTTGAATAATTGTCGATTATACAAGGCTTATCTGTTCTATACGCTCTATTACCCGTTTCATTTTGTCGTCATTGGCAATATCGGGGTGAGTTTCTATCAATCTTTCAGCAATATTTTTACACTCTTGGAGCATGCTTTTGGTAACCTTGACGCACGTTGCTCCGCTTTGGTTAAAACCGAAAAAGTCGCCGTACCCCCTTATCTCTGCGTCCATCTCTGCAACAGTCAGACCGTCGTCGTTGTTTTTGATTATTGACAGTCTCTCAAATTCTTCGGGACGGGACGTGTGCAAAAAGCAATAGGAAGTCATACCTGCTCTGCGCCCGACTCTGCCACGCAATTGATGAAGCCCTGCCAGCCCGAATCTGTCGCTGTTAAGCACGACCATACAGGTCGCTCCCGGACTATCCACTCCTACTTCAACTATCGTCGTAGCAATCAACACGTCGGTTTCGCCGGAAACAAACTTGTCCATAATTTCACTCTTTTCTTCCGCCGAAAGTTTACCGTGCAACAGCTGACATCTCACGTCTGCCAACTCACCGTCTTTGAGCTGTTCGTACAGCTTTTTTGCGCTGAAAATCTGCATTCCTTCGCAATCTTCAACGGCCGGACAAACTATGTAACATTGTTCGCCTTTTGACACGAGTTGTCTGACGAAGGCATATAAGGAAGATAATTTTTCGTCGCCTATTATATAGGTGTTTATCTTTTCCTGCGCCGATTTGCGACTTTGAAGCGCCGATATTTTTACGTCGCCAAGCACGCTGATTGCAAGCGTTCTGGGAATTGGCGTTGCGCTCATGACCAGCGTGTCAACGCCTTTTGCTTTGGTTTCCAGTTTGCTCTTTTGTCTTACTCCGAATTTGTGCAATTCGTCTATTACGACGTATCTCAACGCCGCAAAATTCACCTTGTCGCCTATAACGGCGTGAGTGCCTATGAGAATGTCGATTTCGCCCCTTTCGCAACGGGACAAAATGCTCTTTTTTTCTGCCGCAGCGGTAGAAGAAGTCAACAACGCTACCTTCAATCCCGTCTTTGCAAAGAGACTTGTTGCCGTGTCGTAATGTTGCGTGGCAAGTATTTCGGTAGGAGCCATCAAAACGCTCTGATAGCCGCACTTTGCAACAAATACCATGCTCAACAATGCAACGACTGTCTTTCCGCTGCCTACGTCCCCCACCAACATTCTGTTGGTTTTGTCGCTGCCTTTGAGATCTGAAACAATCTCTTTCAAAGCAACCGTCTGACTGTCAGTAAGACAATAAGGTAAATCGGCAATATACTTTTGCAACACGTCAAAATCGGCGTTGTACGCATTTTCTTTACGCCTGTCGGCAAGACTTCTAGTCAAAATATAAGCCGCCGTTTCCATTGTCAGCTTTTCCTTCTCAATACGGTTTGCAGCCACGTAAACCTGCTGCATATTATCGGGAAAGTGTAAAAATTTTATGCAATCTGCATAACTTGGAAAAAGAATTGAGTCCAATAAACTCGACTTGTCGCACTCGTCTACAGCCTGTCGCATCATATTTTCAAAGGTCTTTTGTCCTATCTTGCCTTTTAGCGGATAAACGGGAACAACACCTGTAAGGCGAGTTTTGTCGCAGGTTTCAAAACCTGGATTGCTCAAATATAATTTGCCCTTGTCGTCGATTACCTTGCCCCATACTCGATACCTTTCCCCTTCCCTGACGCTCTCTCTGAGATAGGGAGTGTTGAACCACGTGAGTTTGACGCTGCCGGTATCGTCGGATAAAATTGCGGAAAAAACGTTGAAAGTTTTGCTTTTTCTGAAAAGTTTGCTGACTTTGTCTATTACGCCTTCTATCAAGGCATAATTGCCTTCCCTAAGACAGCAAACAGCAGTAGATTTGGTCATATCGCAATAAGATTTTGGAAAAAACTGTACCATATCCTGCACGCTGAAAATGCCCAAGTCGTTCAACTTGGACAGAGTCTTTGCTCCTACGCCTTTTATCTGCGACAATTCCATAATCTTATTTTACTACTTTGCGCAACAATATTCAACAAAAAAAGAGCAAGCTCGAAGCTTGCTCCAACATTTTATTCTATTGCAATAAAATAATGGTAATGCGGTTGTCCGCCGTAATAACATTCTATCTCGCAGTCTTCAAACTTTTCCTGAATTTCGTCTTTTAACTGCTCTGCTTGTTCCTTATCCACACCTTCGCCGTAATACAACGTAATTATTTCGCTGTCTTCGTCGGCTAGCTGCTCTACCAATTCCATAGCGGTATCGGCAACGCTGTCGGACTTTGCAATAATCTTTTTGCCGTCAAGACCAATGATGTCGCCTTCTTTGATGTCAAATCCGTCAAGTTCCGTCGTCCTTACAGCCGTGGTAACCTGAGCGCACTTCATATCTCTGAACGCCTTTTTCATCTCCTTTTCGTTGCCCTTAATGTCAACCTCAGGGTCAAATACCAACGCTGCGCTCAATCCCTGCGCCACTTCTTTGGTAGGAATAACTACGCACTTTTTTGAAGTGAGTTCGCAAGCCTTTTCTGCCGCAAGAATGATATTGCTGTTGTTAGGTAAAATGACGATATTGTCAGAATTGATTTTTTCGATTGCATTGAGTATATCTTCAACGCTCGGATTCATTGTCTGTCCGCCTTCGATTACTTCGTCAACGTACATGTCCTTGAAGAGCTTGCTGAGTCCGTCGCCTGCACATATAGCCAGCATAGCAATAGGCTTTTTGTTGGCTTGACGTTGCTTTTGCAATTCCCTGTTTTGTTCGAGCATGTTTTCGATTTTAACTTTGTCCAGTTCGCCCAGTTGCAAAGCATAATACAAAGCCCTGTTCGGCTGGTTGGTATGAACGTGTACCTTAATAAGATGAGTATCACCAATGGCAATAACGCAATCACCGATAGTCATAAGCTTATCACGCAACTTTTCTACGTCTTCTTCGGTTACGTGCTTTTTGATATTGATAACAAAGTATTCGGTACAATAAGCAAACTTTATATTGTCAAGGTCGTGTTCGTCGTCTCCGAATGCGTCAAGCAAAGGTGCAGGTGTTGCCGAAGCGTCGCTTGCAACGTCCGCTATATCTTCGCCTTTGAGACATTTGAGATATCCGTCCAATACGCACAACAAGCCCCTGCCGCCTGCGTCAACCACGCCCGCCTTTTTGAGAACCGGCAACATCTCAGGGGTCTTTTGAAGAATTTCTTCTCCTTTGGCAATTATCTGTTCAAAAAATGTAATAAAGGAAGAATTTTTGCCTGCTATTCCCATAGCATTTTCGGCAATATATCGGATAACCGTCAAAATCGTGCCTTCTTTTGGCTTGGTTACGGCACTATAAGCAACTTCTCTTGCGCATATAAAGGCTCTCGCAAACGCCTTGGTATTGAGTTGTTTTTCTTCGGAGAGAGTCTTGCACATTCCCTTGACAATCTGGGACAAAATAACTCCCGAATTACCCCTTGCGCCTTTGAGTGCGCCACGAGCAAATGCGTTGAAAAGGTCGCTTGGCTCGTCAATGGTAACGTTCTGAATTTCTTTGACGGCGGACGCCATTGTCATTGACATATTGGTACCCGTATCTCCGTCAGGAACAGGAAAAACGTTTAACGAATCTATCATAGCTTTGTTGGCGCTGAGATTTTTGAATCCAGCTTCAAACATCTCGCTCAACTTAGCGATATCCAAAACTTTCATATATCTCCACTATACCTTGACTCCGACCACGTTGACAATAACGTTTTCTACACGCATACCCGTATAGGCTTCTACGTTATATTTGACGGTCTCTTTGATGGAGTCGGTTACTGCCGTTATGTTGACGCCTGCGCCAAGCACAACGAACATTTCGATGTTTATTTTGTTTTTGACTGTGGTAACTT
>JBJETQ010000021.1:0-25324 GCA_051883395.1 Christensenellales bacterium
AAACTCTGTCGATAGCCTTGTTGATACGTTGCAATTCGGCTCTGGACATAGTAGCTTCTTCGGCTGTACGCTGGAAAACGTTTTTGGTCTCGGTAAGAAGTTCCTGATATTGATCGGCTTCTTCGTCTTCTTCCTCTTCTTCTTGCTCTTTCTCTTTTTCTTCTTCTTCATCAGGCGTATGCTCGGCTTCTTCGTCCTGCGGCGTCTGTTCGTCGATAGCGCCCGATTCGTCGATTGCTTCTTCCTGAATTTCCTTTTCGATTTCTTTTTCGACTTCTTTCTGTTCGGGTTCTTCCTTAGGCTCTTCCTTCTTCTCTTCCAGTTCTTTATATTCTTCTTGTTCCGATTCTTTTTCTACGATATCCTTTTCTTCAAGGTTGGACTCGCTGTAAAAGGCGGTGTCTTCAACTTGCCCCTGAATCAGACCTTCCATAAGCATCGAGTTGAGACAAATCATATCGGCGACGCCCGTTTGCAGTTCGTCGTCCATATCCATCTTTTTGACTTCGTTTTCTACGGCAAAGCCAGTCTTGGTGTAACTTTCGATAAACTGCCACAACACAAGAGCTTTTTTGAAGTCAGGGTTTTTGAGAATAACGTTGGTACGTGTAATAGGCGGTCTTACAGGCGCCGAATTGACCATCTGCTTAGCAAAGGCGCTGCCCAAAAAGTCGTTGATAATACGTTGTACTTTTGCAATACGCTCTACCACCGTCAAATCTTCGGTCTGCATCTTCTGCACTTCGTCAAAAGGCAACGACGCAATAAGATCCAACTTGTAAAACACACGTGTTTTGCCCGTAAATACCGACGTATCTACGTTGAGTTCCAATACGTGATCGTTGATATACGCCGCTTTGATTGCTTCCAGCCTTCGGGTAACGAATTGGCTGAGATTTTTGAGCAACGTATAGATAAATCTGTTTTCGTATATCTCAAAAGATTCTTCTTTGGTGGTGTTGAGAATTTTGTTAGGAGTAACCATGCCGTCCTTATCCACGCTGGAAATAAGGTTGGTATGCTGAGCAAGGTGCTTTACCGATTCGGTAGAAATCGCACGTGCAAGCGAAATATCCACGATATCTTCTTCTATAACGATGTGTTTACGTGGGTTGCGGACGATATTGTCAAGGTGTGGCAACGTAGCCTCAATAATCTCGACCCAATCCAGGTCAAAAGACTTGTTGCGGTGCTTGGTATTGAGCTTGATGACAGGCTTGGCAGCCTTCAACTTTTTCTTAAACGACACGTAAAAATCGTCAGATGCCAGCATCTTGTTGACTTTTTCGACGTATTCGTTATATCGCTCCCTATCAGTCATTTTACACTCCCTTTCTTTGTCGCTCGCCTTCACTTTGACTCGATTGCATTACTATCTACTATCTTCGTTTTGTGCAATTTCAAATTATGCCAAAGGGTCAGGCTGACCGTATTCTTCAACGGTAAATTCGATTTCCACGGTGCAATAGCCGCCCAGTATATCGTCCTTGCATTGGGCGTCGCTACCTTCCAGCCACATAATTACCATGTATTTGACCACTTCGCTCGGTCCAAGGTCCTGCCCCTGAATCAAATCTATATGATAATCCCAGCTGCCTTCAACATAACCCAAAAACGGTTGCGTTTTGTTGCTGGACAACTGAATTGCACCTTCAAAACCGCCCTTGCCTGCGTTGAGCATGGACAATGTTATTGGCTGTTGCAATTCAAAATCATCGCTATTGTAAGCAATATATTCCGGAGTGTCCGGAGCCTTTGCTTCGGCATAAACCTTTATGTCAGGCTCCTGTCCGTCTCTGTACGTAACAACCATTATTCTTATTGCCTTATCTACGTCTTTTGCGGCCTTAGGAAGGGTGATTGCCGTCTTGTATTTCAGGCTCTTGTAGTCCGCCACGTTTTTGAGAAAAACGGTATATGCTATATAACCGCTAGAACCATGCGGACCTTCCTTGGTGATAGTTTCGCTATCTATCCTTATGTCGCTGTACGTCATTGCCTCCATTACGTCAGGACCTTTCATGTCGAGCATTGTAGCGGGTTTGGAAAAGTCTGCCGTTTCCGACAGAGCAAGACCTGTGCTATCCTTGTTGATACTGATTTTCATAGAGTTGTAGTCAATCAGACTCAAAACGCCCCAGACAGAACCCGTGATGAGCAAAGCAATAAGCAAAAGCAACGCAATCCATTTGGACACGGTGCGGCGCTTCATTTTTTCTTCAACTGTCTTGTTCCTGATTATGTCCAGTTTCTGTTCGTCGGACAAATCTTTGGTAACGGGTCTTTTCTTAGCCATTGGTTTTCCTTTTTTTTGGTTGTTCGCCTTGCTCTCAACAATCAGAACAGAACAAGATCAAAATAGCGGTAAATCTGTCTAAGCGAGCTAGCTGATTGCCGCCTGACAAAACGTTGCAATGTATATACGTTGCGCTCGCAACGTATATACACCGCCAAATATCAGAAGAGTTTCTTCAAGCGTTGCAGATACTCTTTCGATTCCTGCATGTTTTCTTCTCCAAACAGTTCGGAAAGATACTCAATAAGACCGTCAACTTCGTCTCGAATGTAACCCAAGTTAAGAGATTCGAACTTGCGGAGAATTTTGTTACACAATACGTAGTCGATACCGTCTATTTCGGTGCCGCCGCAACCTACGTACACAGGCACGAATTCTTTGAGCTGCTTGACGATACGGTTACCGAAAGCCAAACGGAAGTGTTCGATTACGTAGTCGTCCAGAATATTGATTTTGTCAATGATTTCCTGACTAACCTTGTGTTCTTCCTGCGCCTTGTGGAACAGGTCTTCCAAGTGAGTGTTGCTGATATACAGCTTTTCGGTGAGCGGCGCTTCAAACGGCACACCTTTGGAGTTGATGTTGATAGGAATAGCACGGTCGTAAACCTTATCTGAAATAGCAAACGTCGAGTCGTCGTTGTTTGCGGTGCCTATAAACCACATGTTTTCAGGGAGAGTAAATCTACCTTTGACGATATGCTTAGGGTCGTTAGGCCAGCCCGAAGGAACAAGGTCGACTATCCAGTTGGCTCTGGACGGCATTTCGAGAATGGAAAGCATTTCTGCAAAGTAATATTCGACACGTGCGATGTTCATTTCGTCGAGAACCGTCAGGTAGATGTTGTGGTTCCACGTTGCTTCGTACATCTTTTTCAAAACTTCGGTTTCGTTAAATCTCTTGGTAAATTCGTTGAAGTATCCGAACAACTCGGTTCTATCACGCCAGGACGGCTGAACGGAAGCGATGGTGGTCGGATTGTCAAGGAATTGACCTACTGCGTACGGCAAGGAAGTTTTACCGGTACCGGATATACCTTGAAGGATAAGAAGTCTTGTCGTTGCAAAACCTGCAAAGAAAAGTCGTATGACACGCTTTTCGTAGAACAGTCTCATGTTGGCGCAGGCAAAGTTACGGAACCTGTCGCACAATTCTTCCAGAGTGATTTCGTCGTCGTACTCCGGAGCCTGATAATTTTCATAAATCTGGTCGATTTCGGTAAGCTTGTAGAAACGGCTCTCGCCTGTACCTTCGCCTTCTTCCTTTTTCTCTCCGCTTTCGCCTTCTTCGTCAAAGTTGTAATCTGTTTCTCCCACGGCGTTGAGACGCATACCGAGTATTCTGTCTTTTTCCTGAGTGAGTTTGACAATTTGTCTTTTGAGATTATGTATCTCGTCAATAAGATCCTGATTGGTAACCTTCATTCTCAATTTGCCCACAATACGGATAATGCCCCATACTACCAACCAAATGACGCCGACAAGTACGATAACGACAAGCAAAGCGATAAGGATAGCCCCTACCCATTCGCCTGCCGACCAACTTGGGCTATACGTCTTGAAAACGTCAAAATAATCGGGAAAGTTGAACATCTGGAATATTCCGCCGAATATGCCGACGAATATTGCAGATATACCTTTCCACAAAACTCCTAAAAACGATTTGATAAAATCTAGCATAATTTTCTTCCTTTTTGGTTGGCTGTGAGCCGTGGTGAGAATTTGGTTTTGCTTATTTGTTTGAGATTGCCACGTTGCACTCGCAATGACATATCCGATTGTCATTCCGTTGCGTGCATTGGGAATCTCCTGCTTATTGTTTTAGATTGCCACGTTACACTCGCAATGACAAGGATATTATCGCAATGACATCTCTGTTGTCATTCCGAGGCTACTTGTAGCCGTGGGAATCTCTTTCTTTATTTTTCAAACCAACCAATAGATAAATCTACCCTTTGAGGATTGCATTTATTGATTAGTTCTTCTTTTTTTGCTCTGCTCCAAGATTTAAGCTGCTTTTCTCTCTCTATCGCAGTTTTTATATCAGTTGTACTCTCATAATGCACCAACTTGTCTACGTTATACCTACTAGTAAAACCTTTTATAAGTTTGTTTTTATGTTCGTACACTCTACGTCGCAAGTCATTGGTAACTCCTATATAAAGCACTCTATTGTTCTTGTTACTAAGAATATAAACGTAATAGTCGTTCATACTTGCACCTTTTCTAGTTGTTTGAAATTGCCACGTATGGTTTAAGATTGCCGCAGCCTATCGGCTTCGCAATGACATACTCAGTTGTCATTCCGAGAACACCTGTGTTCGTGGGAATCTCTATCCTTTTTTGTCATTCCGAGCAAGGCACTTTGCCGTGCGTGGGAATCTCCTGCTTATTGTTTTAGATTGCCACGATGTTTTCAACATCTCGCAATGACGTTGTATGCTGTCATTCCGTTGCTTGCATTTTGCGTTAGCAAAGCCGTTAGGCGTGGGAATCTCGTTCGTTTTGAGATTGCCACAGCGTGTAAACACGCTTCGCAATGACGTTGTGTATTAGATTGCCACGTTACACTCGCAATGACAAGGATATTGACGTTGTTATTTATCGTCGTTGTTATTAGCCTGAGATGCCAAATATTCTTCTATCGCTTTGCGCTTTATTTCTTCTTCCTTTGCCTTGCGCTCCTGCTCGGCAAGATATTCGGCAATGGCTTGCTTTTTGAGCTGCTCTTCTCTTTCCTTGTCGTCTGCAACTTCGGAAGGCGCTTCTGCCGTAGCTTCTACCGTAGTCGTTGCTTTTCCGCTTACTCCTGCCATAATCATGGCTTTCAGTTCTTCCATCTCGGCTTTGTGCTTAGCTTCGCTCTCTTCCAGTTCTGCCTTGTGCTTGTCGTCCTTGGCTTTGGTTACTCCCCTGACTATAACAATAATATTGTATATCAGCAGCAGAGCAAGCGGAGTTACGATAAGTCCAAAGAAGGCTGCCGGTTGTTTGATAAAGGTAATGACGCCGCCCAACTTTTCTATCTTGCCTACGTATATGCCTTCTATCTGCGAAAGATACAGATAGTCCTGATAGTTGGCAATATTAGCAGGGTTTTGGTCAATATACTGCTGAGCCGCATCACCTTGCGTTACCACGTCGCAATAGCTCCATTCCGGATCGCCTTCCTGGCAAATCTTGACAATTCTGTGCGACTTATAAATAACCATTTTCAAACTTGCGTCATATTCCTTGAAAGTAACGATATCCCCTACTTTGAGATTGCTTTTGTCTTCTTCGCTCAACTTTTTGACTAGTATCAGGTCGTCGATATTAAATGAGTCGGGATTGTCGCCCACCATTGAGTCGGACATAACGGGCATCAGATTGATGATATCGTTGAGCTCCCCTTCCTTGTTTCCCATACTCGACGCCAACAAAATGATAGAAAAGACGATACAAGCCACAATGATAAGCACCTGAACGGTAATTATCACTATGTTGAGCGTCTTTTTTGCCTTTGGGTCAAGCTTTGACTGTTTTGTACTCATATTTATCCTTAATGTCGATTTATTCAGACTTCGGGTTCATGCGCCCGTCGTCTGCAAAACGCTACTTCTCCCGCGGGAGAAGTAGCCGTTAAGACGGTATAACTTAGTTATTTAGATTAGATTGATTAAGCAGCCAAACCTACGCCGATGTTAATGCTTACTTGTTTTGCTGCCATAGTATCTACTGCTGCGAAACCATCGAGCCAGATAAATGCAGTAATCTCATAAGTATAACCGGTAGTATAGGAGATGTTATTGGTTATGTTTTTGAACAAGCCGGTATCTCCACTAGTAATTTTCCATTCGGTATTTGCTGCTTCAGCAACAGCAAGATTAGTTACAACTGTAGTGCTATTTTCAACAAGGTTATCAGCAGTATCAAGCACACCATCTACAACGGCCTTAGCATCAGGAGTTTTGAGATTTTCACCAGTGCTATCGGTCAAATCGTTGCCATCGTAGTTGTATTGGGTACCATAAAAAGCGGTAGCACCTTTTGCTCCGGTTTCGTCATAAGAAGTAACAACCAATACAACTTTAGTTGCTCTCATAGCGTCAAGGTCGTTTTGGGACAAACCTGGGGTGCTAAGATCGATCGAAATTTTAATATCCTTGGGGTCTTGGATACTAGCCTTAGCAATTTGGAAGGTTTTTGCTACTACTTTCAAGCCAGAAGTTGTAACATTTGGATCAGTATTTGCAGCATCATCCAAACCATAAGAAGCAAATCCGGAATAAGCAACACCATCGTCCTTGGTTGCAGTGAACCAGTTGGTATCATTGTTGTAAGTAAAACCAACGGCAGTAGTAGTACCGTGTGCAACGTATGTGCCAACAGTTGCTTTAGGTGCAAATGGTGCCACAGCAGTTTGGTCGAGCACGATCTCGTCCGTCAAGTCCCAAGTGGAAGCGGTGCTGTTCCAAACTGAAACAAAAATGTCTCTACCTGTTTGGATAGTCATGGTACCTTTAATTGTTGAAGACTGGTGTGAAGTAAACCATGCGAAGGTTGCTGTACTAAGAGCTACAACTACTATTACGATCATAGCAATTGTAGTAAGTAACATACTTTTTTTCATAATTTTTTCTCCTTTTATTTGATTTTTATAACATTTCGACTTTCGCCCACAGGGTCATAAGGCTCTGCTACCGTCTACGGGTTTGGGTCGAGTTGTTTCGTTGTTGGTCGCACCCAAAGGATTGGATGCGTTTCCTTTCCGTTTCTGTCATTCTGAGCAAGGCACTTTGCCGCAGCAAGAAATCTCGGCTATTGTTTGAGATTGCCACAGCCTATCGGCTTCGCAATGACATTGCTTTTGTCATTCCTTTTGTTGTCATTCCGAGAACACTTGTGTTCGTGGGAATCTCTATCATTTTTGTCATTCCGAGTAAGGCACTTTGCCGCTGCGTGGGAATCTCCTTCTTATTGTTTTAGATTGCCACAGCCTATCGGCTTCGCAATGACTTTGTGTATTAGATTGCCACGACGTTTTCAACGTCTCGCAATGACAAGGATATTATCGCAATGACATTGTGGCTGTTTATCCTATCACCACGCCCGTGATGTTTTCCAGACGTTTCCTAGGTTTGACAATAGACGTGCCTGACAGAGTGTTGATGCCGAGTTGATAGAAGATGTCAAGGTTGTTGTCGTCATTGACGTTGGCTACCGCCAGCTTGATGTTCTGCGTGTCGGCTATGTGTTTGACCATTGCCAATACGCCCTTATTTGCCTGAGTGTAATATCTGTAATCTAGCAGAAAGTAGCCTGCCGGATATTTGGTCAACAGCTCGATAGGCGCACGAGCTATGCCTTCTATCATTATCTTGGCGCCCTTGCGGAGCAAAAAGTTGAGCCCCATCATTGCGCCCTTCTCTCCCATCTTTTCAAGCTGGTAGATGTCAAAACACATTATCAGATTGTCGGCAACGTAGCCGCCGAGCCTTTGAATGTTTTCTTCTTCCAGCAAACGGGAGCTGAGTTTGTAGATAAATTGTACTTTGGGAAACTTGACTGCGTCTTTCTGGAACTGGCTGAGCGCAATAAAATTAAGTGCCTCAATACGCTTGCTTGACTGCGCACCCACAGCGTATTGCCAAGGGTACAACTTGCCAAGCACTTCGTCTTCCAGCACTTGCCATACTTCTACATAGGCAAGAGACGTCGTGCCTGTGTAAAACGGATTATAGAAATATGTTATCGGTTTGATAGCCGATTTTTTGATAGCCATAGTGTCCCCCAAAAACAAAAACGACGTCCTAAATCGTTTTGTAATGTAATTTTAATACAATTTTAATCTTATGTCAACACCCTTTTTTATTTTATGACTTGTTTTGTTAGGTTTTTGACAATTTTTAAGCGATTTTTTGGCTTTTTTGCGGCAATTTTAAGATAATTTTTTACTTGCTTTTTTGTGCCTTTTTGACGATATGTATCGAGTTTTTTGACTATAATCTTTCTTTGTTCGACAAAATTGTTCAAATTTTTTTCAAGTCTATGGCGAATACACTATAAATAATAGGGCGTGCTGTCGTTCAGAGCCTTGTATACCAGGCGTGGAAATATCTTTGCTTTTGTCGTTCCGAGCGAGCATAGCGAGCATGGGAATCTCCTACTTATTGTTTTAGATTGCCAAGTTACGCTACGCTCCACCGCAATGACATCTCTGTTGTCATTCCGAGAACACTTGTGTTCGTGGGAATCTCTATCATTTCTGTCATTCCGAGCAAGGCTCTTTGCCGCTGCGTGGGAATCTCGTGCCATGATTGCCGCAGTCGTTACGCTCCACCGCAATGACATAAAACCTTTTGGCTGATAAAGAAAACGCAATCCGACACCATGTTGCGCTGCCATGTCCGCTGCAAACTCGACACAAAACCGCAAAAAACCAACACACTCAAATTTTACTTTGAAGGTATTGACAAAAAAAATCAGCAATATTATAATAAGGATAATAAAACAATAACTAGGAGGTTATTATGATGAAAAAATCAAAATGGTTGTCCATTATTGCGGTGATTCTTGTCATTGCATGTATGGCTACGCTGCTGGTCGGTTGTAACGACAAAGAAAAGCCTGTTGAACCTGATCCAGATGACGGCGAAACCACTACCGTTGACGTAAACGAAGTTTTTGATAAAGTTATCGCAGGTTATGCAAAGACTATCGGCGACGATGCCGCAGCTTCTGCTTTCAACTTTGAAACTGCTCTCAAAGTTTACGCTCAAGAAGGTACTGAAGCAAAGAAAGAATATACCATCAACTTCAAGCTTGGTCTTGATATGGTAAGCTCTGTTGAAAACGGCGCTGCTCAAAACGGTCTTTACATTGATATTAAAGAAGGCAACAACACCGTATTTAACTTCAACTACAAGAACGACTATGAAGGCGCTTATGCTGCTTACAACGATAAAGTTTATATGCAAGTAGGCGACAAGAAGTTCAACATTCAGGCAGTTGACGTGGCTAAGACCATTCAGGAACAATTTGCAAAAGCAAATATCCAAATCAACCCTGAGCCAAGCGGACAAGACAAGGACGGCAACGACGTATATGATTGCAACCCTATTCTTGATGACGAAATCGCAGCTTTCGTAGAGAGCATCGGCGAATATATCAAGATGGCTGCTATCGCTGTTGACGCAGAAACCGCTACTCTCAGCGACAATGCTTGCTCTTTCGAAATCAACCTTGGCACTCTCCTTGACCCAACCAGCTCCGTAGGTTCTATCATTGCTGCTTTCCAAGGAACTGCTGCTCCATATCTCGACGCTTTGGGCATCGATCTCAATCTCGGCGCGCTCAACACCGTTCTTCCAGCTCTTGCAATCAAATTTGACTTTGCTTTTGACTCAACCGGCAAAGTTACCAATGCAAAGGCTGACATCGTAATTCCTGCTAAACATATCCAAATTGCTCACAAAAATGCTTCTACCAATCTCATCGACATCAATATCCCTAACGAGCTTAAAGCAGGCGTAGAAGTTACGACGCTCAAAGTAAACGACGCTAACTTCACTTTGCCAAACGGCGCATTCTCCGCAGAATGCAAGAAGATTAAGGCTATTGACCTGTCTTTGGGCGGAGAAATCAAAGTTAACAAATCTATCAATATGGACATTGCAGGCGTTGTAAGTCTCAATATCCCTGCAGGTACTTATGCTCTTACTGCCGAAGTATCCATCGACCCTACGGCTTTGTTGGGAGTTGACTTTGTTGACGCAGGCGGCAACTTCGCAATCGGCAACCTGCTCGACGCTTTGCTCGGTAGCGAAACCAAGAGTGCAGCAATCGACTTTATCGATCTCTCTCTCGTCAACACCGCAGACAAAACCACTCTGCTCGTAGCTAAGCTCGATACCACCGCAAACAAGGTATATGCAGAACTCGGCGCTGTTGGTATGGGAACTCTTGCATACAACGACTTGTCTGCATTTAAGTCCTTCATCACCGGTTTGATCGGCGGTGGCGAAGAAGAAGCAACTGCTGACGGCGACGTAGACACCAGCGCTCTCGAACCTTACGGAAAGGCTATCAAGAACTTGCAGATAGTTGTAAATGAAGACGGCGTATCCGTAACGTTTGCTAACACCAAGTTCAACCTTGGTTACACCAACGAAGAAACCGGCGAGATCGAATATGATGAAGAAGTATTCCATCTCGAAGTTGGCGCAAGTGCTACTATCAATTCTGACGGTATCACCATCAAAGCACTCGTTAAGAACGGCGGTACTTTGGTAGCTGAAAGCGGCTCGTTTGAAATTGACGTAGAAGTTAAACTCACTACGTTTACCTACGGCACCGCTGTAAGACCTACTTTTGAATAATAGGTAATAACTAATTTGAAAGCCACTCCGCAAGGGGTGGCTTTTTTTATTGTCAAAATTTGGCATAACTCTTTGGCGCTCGGTTGTTCATACTAATATAGATGGAAAAAATCAAACGGCGCAAAGCGCCTAAGGTCAAATTTTTTTATTTGTGTCTACTTGCCATAGCGACGTCGATGCTGGGCTGGATAGTGGAAAACGTCTTTCGTGGTTTTTGCAACCGCACGATAGATTGCAGATTTCACCTTCTACCCTTTTTGTCGCCATACGGCTTGATTGTCTTTGCATATTATCTGTTGCTCTCAGACCCCAACGATATTGCGGTGTTTGGTAAAAATATATTCAAACAAAAGACTAAGACAACCGTAGTTTTGTCCAACCTGCTGTGTTGGGCGGGTATGTGCGTCGCCGTTTTCTTGGGAGAACTGGCGGTTGGCAATATTTGGTACTATCTGACGGGCGTAGAGCTATGGCATTACAGCAACGGCATTTGCGTAACTCAATTTACCGGTGTGTGTCAGGCTCTGGCATACGGAACGGCGGCGTATGCTCTCTTTCGATTTGTATATCGTCCGTCAATCAGATGGGTACAGAACAAAGTGCCTTACAAGGTTGCAAAAATCATTTCTCTGACACTCGGCACGCTGATTGTCGCCGACACCATATTGATGGGCGTGATGATAGCTGTCAACGGCAAGGCTCCTATGTGGTGGCGCATTACTTTCTGCATGCCCGTTTATTTGATTACCCCTTGACACTTTTTGGCTAAAATCTTATAATAAATTTGAAAAGAAAAAGGAGTAAATATGATTACGATTACCGACGTCGTTCCCTTTGTCGGGGGACGATTTTTAGACAAATATAACGTAAGTTTCGACGAAGGCAAAATTGTTGCCGTAGGCAATCAGACTTTGGGACAGACCGTCGACGGCAAGGGCGCTTATTGCGTAGCCGGCTATATAGATATACATACTCACGGCGGTTGGGGCAAAGACTGTATGGAAGATACCCCCGAAGCCATCGACACAATCGCCCGCTATCATCTGTATACGGGTACGACGGCTTTTTGCCCGACTACAATGACGGCTTCTATGCCCGACATAGACAAGGCGATTGACAATATCCGCCGCTACGTGGCAAGCGGAACAAGGGGATCAAGAATATTGGGCGTGCATATGGAAGGACCGTATCTCGCCGCCAAGAGCGCAGGCGCACATCCGCCATATCTGTTGGTTGCTCCTACCGACGACAACGCACAGGTTGTGTGGAACAACGCAGACATGGTGTCGAGAATAACGCTTGCTCCAAACCTTGCTTGCAGTTCGGAATTTACAGCCAAAGCAACGGCTCGTGGAATACAGGTTTCGTTGGGACACGACGACAGTATTGACGACGAAATTGTCGCTTGCGTTGACGCAGGCGCAAGTACCGTTACTCATCTTTATAACTGTACCAGCCGACCTAGTCGCAGACAAAACCCAAAAAAGCATCTGGGCTTGACGGAAATGGGATTGATTGACGACAGGCTGATATGCGAAGTTATCGCCGACGACAGACACGTTCCAAATTCCCTGTTCAAGATGATTTATAAGCTCAAAGGCAAGGACAATATCTGCCTTGTTTCCGATTCTCTCAGCGTGGCAGGAATGGCGGCAGGCGACTATTATATAGGTAGCGGAGAGTCTAAGCAATCGATAAGAATCGAAGACGGCGTGGCTGTTTTGCCTGCACAAAACACCTATGCCGGTTCTGTAACTGCCGTGGGCAAAATGGTGCAAAACCTTGTAGGCGCAGGCATCGACGTCGAAAGCGCGTTGGATATGGCTACAAGAGTTCCTGCCCGTGTGCTTGGTCTGACCGACTGCGGAGACCTGCAAGCCGATATGAGAGCCGATTTCAATTTGCTGGACGGCAATATGGATATTGTGGCAACTTACGTCGACGGCAGACAAATACAAAGAGAAAAATTGAAAGGTGAAATATGAGCGCAATAATTCCGAAAATCGCATTCGATTTTGACGACTGGTTTAAAGATTGGAACACCAACGGCTACAAACCGCAGCTTGACATCAAAGTAATCAACGACGTCTCTTACGACGCTTGCGAAGATTGTACGCTGGACTTGTACGTGCCGCCTTGCAAGGACAACGAAAAATATATGACGCTTATCAATATCCACGGCGGCGGCTGGATAACGGGCGACAAATACAAGCGCAGGGGGCTTGGTCTGCTATATGCCGATATGGGACTGTTTACGGTCAATATCAACTACGGTCTCTGCCCTAAGTACAAATATCACCAATCTGTTCAGCATTGTTTCAAAGCGCTGAAATGGGTGTACGACAACGCCGACAAATACAACCTTGACAGAGACAAAATTTTCGTTACCGGAGATAGCGCCGGCGGTCAGCTTGCGTGCCTGTTGATGGCAACCCAAAACAACGTTGAATTCCGCCAAAAAATGGAGATTGAAGACTCTCCTGCAAGGATAAAAGGCGGCGTTCTGGCTTGCGGTGCATACGACGTTGACGCTATGCTCAAAAATCCTATGGCTCACGACATCATCAAAGACATGACGGGTCAGACTCCAAAAAATATCGGACAGTATCCTTACTACTTTGCTATGAGAACGATAGATTTGATAGACAAAGACTTCCCTGACGACGTTGTTATCACTTACGGCGGTTACGACGCTTTTGTCGGCGGTTACGAAATACCTTTGGCAAGAAAACTCGAAGCTCTCAACAAGCGATATTTTATTTATCGTGGCGCTTTTCCGGGCGACCATTGTTATCATTTGTATTATCGTCGCAAAACCAGCAGACAGTTCTATGACCTTCAACGAGATTATTTTGACCAGATGCGCCGATTGGGCAAGATAGAAACGCTCAACGCCGCAACCAAAAGATAGTTTACATATCGGGCAACCCGCAGGGGTTGCCTTTTTTGTGCCTTAACTCGGGGTATAAAACCCGATTTTTTTTGCCACAATTGGGATATGAATATTGATTGGGAAAAGTGGAGCAATTCCATTCAAACCGCCTTTGGCGACAACAGCGATATGGTAAAACTCGACTTTGCGGTGGCAGATAAAAAGGCTTCCGTAATGTTTCTTGACGGTTTTGTCGACAAAGAGACCTTTGAAAACAATATTCTCAAACCCGTCAAACAGTTGAACAATCTGACCTATCCCTATTTGGAAAAAGTGAAACAAGCCACCTTGCACACCACTCCCATCGAACTTCTCACCGACGCAGACGCTTGTATAAGCAAACTGGCAAGCGGAGAAATTTTGTTGATAATCGACGGCGCAGAAGGCGTGTTGATGTATTCGGAAAAAGATTATAAGAGCCGAGCCATTGCCGAACCGCCTGTTTCCAGCGTGCTGCGTGGCCCGAGAGAAGGCTTTGTCGAAGATATAAAGACCAATATCACCATGCTTCGCCGCCGACTTGCCACCCCTGACCTGAAACTGGTCAACGTTCAGGCAGGCAAATATTCCGCTACCAAAATTTGCGTGGCATATATCGAAGGTATCGCCCGTCAGTCTTTGGTGGACGGCGTGCTGGAAAAAATCAATTCCATAGATATAGACGGCATTGTAGAGTCGTCTTACGTGGCAAGGTTTTTGGAGAGTTCTCCTACGTCTTTGTTCAATCAGGTTGGCGATACCGAAAAACCCGATATTCTCATGGCAAAGATGCTGGAAGGCAGAATTGCCGTTTTCGTAGACGGCTCGCCTGCAGTACTTACCTTGCCTTACGTGTTGTACGAAAGTTTTCAGTCAAGCGAAGACTATTACGTCAAAAGTTATCGTGCTTCGCTCATCAGGTGGGCAAGGCTTTTTGCTATGCTTTGCGCCGTTCTGTTGCCTGCCCTACACGTTGCGCTCGCCCAATTTCAATATCAGACTATTCCTTTCAAATTGCTCATTCCGCTGGCATTGTCAAGCTACGGCTTGCCGCTTACTCCCGCATTGGAGATGCTGTTCGTTTTGCTTGTGTTTGAAATGCTGAGCGAAACGAGTATCCGTATGCCCAAGCATATGGGTATGGCGTTGTCGGTAGTAGGCGCAATAGTTTTGGGTCAGACGGCAATATCGGCAGGACTACTTTCTACCCAGACGGTGTTTGTCATTGCAATCTCTACCATAGGCATATACTGCGTACCCGACGAGAGCAACAGCGCAAGCGTATTGAGAATTTTGTTTGTTGCTCTGGCAGGCGTGCTGGGTCTGCTGGGCATAGTTCTCAGTTCAATAATTTTGCTGGTATATCTATCGTCAATGGACTCTTTCGGCACTTCCTATCTGGCGCCGTTTGCTCCGCTCATCTCCGCCGACCTTCAAGACGGCATCGTCAAAGCAGAAGTGGTGCAGATGTATCAAAGACCTTTTACAATTCCTACCGACAACAGAATAAGAATGAAAATCAAAAAATGCAAAAAAGTCGATACAGATAGCCAAAAACCACAAAAAGGAGAAGACGGCGATGCGTGATGACAACAAGGTTTACGCTTCACAGTTTTTGCTGTTTGCCTTTATGTCGACGGTGGCGTTCAAGGTGCTTATGTTGCCCAAATATCTCGCAATCGCAGCAGGAGCAACCACCTACGTCATAATGGCGGTTATGTCGATAATTGAGCTGGGGTACCTTGCTCTGCTCTACTTTATATCGCTGCAAGGCGGCATGCACAGTCAAGCGTTGCCTGTGCCGCTCAAAAAAACTGCCGCTCTGCTCGTTGCCATATCGTCCGCTATCAAACTTTGCGTATTTGGCGGAGAATTTTGTTCCTACGTGGGGAACGGCGTTTTTGACGGAGCCAACTGGCTGTACGTTTCTCTTGCTTTCGTTCCTTGCATAGCGTATATTGCTTCTCGTGGTCTCAACAGCCTTGGCAGGAGTTGTCAGATTTTATTCTGGGTCATTGCCTTTACCGTCGTGTTCAACGTGTTTTTCTCCCGACTGGAAGGCAATGCCTACAACCTGCTTCCTATGTCAGATTTCGGCTCGGCTTTGTCGGGTGTGGATAACCACATAATCTGGTTTTCCGATTTTACGCCACTTCTCTTTGCACATGCCGTCGACGCCAAAAGACAAAAGGCAATGTCTGTTTTTACAATTATTCTTACAGCAATCTTTCCTACGCTGATTGCCGTATTTTTCTTGTATTCTTACGGCGACGGCGCTATATTTGTGGACAATGCCATCAGCCGACTCACCGACTTTCATCTTTTGGCTACCATAATGGGAAAAGCCGACTTGTTTACAGTAATAAGTTGGCTGATATTGGCAATAGTCAAACAGTCTTTGATTTTCTATGCCCTGACCGCTTCCGTTTCCATATTGATAGGCTCACACAAATTTACCCCTGTCGTTTTGTGCGTCGCTCTGATTGTCGCCATCGTCTTCGGAATGAAGGACGTGGACGGATATTATACCTTCGGCACAAGTTACGTTCGTTACGTCGTCGGAGCGGTGGAATATCTGCTGCCTGTGGTGCTTGGCATTGTTATTTCCGGGAGAACTTATGCTAAAAAATAAAACCTTGCTTATCGGCATTATGATTGTCTTTCTTATAGTTTTCGACTATCTTGTACCCGGCGTGGATATAAGCAAGCGGTCTATCGTCGTAGGTATCGCTTTGGGACAGGAAGATTCCAGACTGTGCCTTAGCGTACAGACTCTGACTCGCAACAAGGGCGAAAACGCACAATACGAAGTCAATTCCGTTCTGTGCGACGACGTAATATCCGGCATTGACGACCTGGGACTGACCGTGGGCGGACAACTTAGCCTTGCTCACACCCTTGTCATAATCGTGGAAGACAACGCTCTTGCCATATCTGCGCTTGACTACGTTGCCAAAGGCAATCTGGTGAGCGACCGCACTTATATCGTCGCCGCTTCACATTCTGCCAAAGAAATTATTTCCGCCAATGCCGGCGGCAAAGAAAGCGTGTCGTCGGTGCTGAGAGAATCTCAGGAAATAGCCAAAACTCGTGCAGGAATATTGCCTTGCAACGTACGCAAATACCTTGCCGAAAGCGCAGGCGTCGGTAGCTGCGTTAGCCTGCCGGTCGTTGCGCTCCAAGATGACGCTCTTGACATAACTTCTTCTCTCGTAATCAAAGACGGAAGACCCGTCATGCGACTGGACAATGACGCATGCGTCGGTATAAGCCTTGTCGAAGGTAAAATCTTCAACAGCAAAATGTACGTCTCGTCTCTTGACGAGAGTATGGAAATAATTTCGTGCAAACTCAACTTTTCAATGTCAGGCGACACAATCAATCTGCGGCTCAATATGTCTACAAAAGCATTCGGCGCCAAAGGACTGACTGACCAACAAAAATCTGCGATAGAAAAACAAGCGACCGAACAGGTAATTCACGCCTTTCACGAAGGGATAAGCAGCGACTGCGACGTGCTGCATCTTGGTCAGAGAATCAAGGCTTTTTATCCGCAGAAGTGGCAGGAAATAGTCTTTGTCAAAGACTGCACTTTGCAGGTGGAAGTGTCCTTTACCTGAGTACCGAACTCCTTGATTTACGGCTGTCGGGCTTAAAAAATCGATATGAGCTATATTCAAAATTAAGAATTTTGTCTTAATCTACGCAAATAATTCGTGCGGCATTGTTATTGCCGCACGATTAGTATTTTTTATTCGTTGTTTATTTGTTAAGGTCAAACTCGACGTTTTCGTCGCCGTTATACCATTTGCTTCTTAACTTGGCACGCTTGAATATATTGCTTACACAGCTGATTTCATCCTTTGCAAACGCTATGCCGTTGGCTGTAAGAATAGGTTTGAATTTGTCCAGACGAGCCTTGAATTCTTTCCAATTTTTGCCGTTCTGATTCCATGCCACTTCGCTCAACGCTTCCATTCTCGGATAGAGCTGGAAATTGAGTTTTTCGGGAGTAGCAATCCATTCCGTCCATACTGCGCCTTCCACTCCCAGCACGCTCTGCTTGTGGCAAGGTTTGATACCGTCAAAATACGGCTGGAAAGAATACGTCGTTTTGAGCGGATACTGCGCATATGGCATGTCGAAATAAAAATATTTGTGTTTGCTCAACACCACCTGACCGCCGTTGTTGAGATGATTTTTGACGTTGATATCAAGAGTTGGCACCCAATATTGTACGACTACGCTATTGTCGAGATTTTTTCCTTCCAAAACTTCGTTCCAACCCAACAGTCGCTTGTTTTTTGTGGCAAGATACTTTTGAACCTGATTGATAAAATAGCCTTGAAGTTGCTTTTCGTCTTTCAGTCCCTTTTCTTTCATCAGAGCCTGACAATGCGGACATGTTTTCCACTCTTCCTTCGGAGCTTCGTCGCCGCCGATATGGAAATAAGGAGCAGGAAACATCTCGCAGATTTCGTCAATAACGTCATATATAAACTGCATTGTGGTAGGTTTGCCGATACATGCGCTTCTGTTCCAATCTTTCTCCCCGATTGACAACGGATATTTGCCGCCGAAATACCACATTACTTCCACTTTCTTTTCCCGACACGCAAGGTGCGGATATGCCGCAAAAGCCGCCGCAAAGTGTGCGGGCATATCTATCTCCGGCACAATCATAATGCCACGTTTTGACGCATATTGCACAATTTCTTTGGCGTCTTCCTGCGTATAAAATCCGCTCACGGGAGTTCCGTCGTCGTCGATAGAACGCCAGCCGTGTATGTTGGACTTTTCTCTCTTAGAGCCAATCTCGGTCAAAAGCGGATATTTTTTGATTTCTATTCTCCACCCCTGGTCGTCGGTAAGATGCCAATGCAAAACGTTGAGCTTGTGCATTGCCATCATATCTATATACTTTTTGACAAATTCCTTGCCAAAAAAATGTCGTGATTCGTCGAGATGCAGCCCTCTCCATTCAAATTCCGGACTGTCGTCGATATGACACTTTTCCACCTTGCCGTCGCTATCCTTACAATCGGCATAGCTCATTATTCTCAGAGTCTGCAATGCGTAAAACGCACCCGAATAATCGCTTGCGTATATACTTATTCCGTCGTCTACGTCAAGAGTATAGCTTTCTTTTTTCTTAGACTTGTCGGCCTTTATGCTGAGCGTCTTTTCACCCTTGCCTATATTCATCATGCTTCCAAAATACTTATTGACAAATTCTTCAAGCCCTTCAAAGCCTTCGTCCAGTACCAGCTTCCCTATGCTCTGCAAATCAAATTCGCCTTGCTTTTGTTCGTACTTCTGTGGTTTTGGTATTACATTCATATCTCCCCTCCGATTTTGTTGACCTATGTCGATTATCTTAGCCTGCAAAGTATAACCCCACAGCCCCGATATTGCAACAGACGCCATCTTAATAAAAGTATATACAAAATTCAAAAGCGTGTCAATAGCAAAAGCCACTTTTTTAAGTGGCTTTAATAAGTGTCTTACTGCTTGATTTCCTGATTTTCTTCTGTCTCGGTCCGGTCTTCTCCGAGCAGCCGCTTGCTAAGTTCCAGAATCTTTTCTCCGTATTTTTTCTTCATCGCCCGAAGCAAAGATTTATGTATCAACGGCGTGCAAAGACATACCGCTACTCCGACGGCGCCGATTATTGAGCCTATCAGAATCTTTTCCCACACCATAGATACGGACATACCCGTTCCGAAAATCAGAACTCCTACTATGCCCAGAGTTATGGCAATGGCGGTCGGACGATTTTTGACGAGCTTGTCCATTTTTATGAGATTTTGCAAATCGTCGGGAGTCTGCGCCTGTTCGTCATACTCCTTTCTTATGTTTTCCACTTGCTTTTTCTCCGCCTGTGAAAGCGAAGTATAGGTATAATTGAATTCTTTTTTATCCATTTTGCACTTTTCCTTGTTCCGATACTACGTGTACGGATTTTAGTAATGTATTTCTTCTTTTTTGACCCCTTACGATGATAACGATGCCTATTGTCAACACTCCAAGGCATACGATTGTACCCGTAATGCCGTTGTACAGCGATTGATTAACTCCGTCGTCCGTGCTGAATTGAGCCAACAGCGCCGTCTGCAAAGCTATCAGCGATACGAGTGCGTCTGTCAAAGACGCCGCCTGCATTGCTTCTACGGTCATATCGCCCTGCCTTTTTGACTTTGGCAAGTTGACTATTGCCATAGTAAGCTTGTACACCGTATAAGCCGCATAAGCGTAAATCAACGTTCCTTCATAATGAAAAGAGTTACCTGCAAAAGTCATCAACAGCACCACTACGAACAATGCGGAGTTGAGTACCAACAAAACTATACCGCTGTTGCGACAGGTTGTCGCTTCTTTGATTTCTACCGAAAGTTCGTCGGGGTCAATACCTATTTTTCTCTTGTGATGAACGAGTATTCCGCCACGTGTCATAGCAAGCAGAACGTAATATATAGCCAGCGCTCCATGCCACAGAGAGCCGCTTTTGAGCCAGGTGTAGCCGTTGATAAAGCCGTAACCTATGCTCATCAGAAAACTTCCTATCGCAAATATAATCTTGCGGAAGCCAAAGTCGTCCATAAACCTGCCCGTAAAAGGATGCGAGCGCAACCAGTCCTTGGTCTTCTGAATTGTACCGGGCAGATTTTTGACAAGCAGAATTATGCTGTATATCAGCCCGATCATTGCAAAGACGTAAGCGACGTATGCCCATTTTGGCAACCCTGTATCGGTTTCTTGCATATTAAGACTAATCATAGCAAGTACCGTTGCCACCACGGTTACCACGTAGACGATTATCCGCACTACTACGGGCGGTCTATAAAATTTATTGCGTTTATCACTCATTGACTACACCTTTCAGCACAACCGTAAAGGTCGTGCCGACGTTTTCCTGAGAACTTACGGAAATCTTTCCGCCCACAAGGTCTATTACCTGTTTTACCATAGCCAGCCCCAATCCGTTGCCTTTTGCAGAGTGCGATTTGTCGCATTGATAAAACTTATCAAATATTCTT
Source organism: Christensenellales bacterium (assembly GCA_051883395.1). Classification (GTDB taxonomy): domain Bacteria; phylum Bacillota; class Clostridia; order Christensenellales; family UBA3700; genus HGM11368. Next base: position 20,604 of record JBJETQ010000021.1, read on the forward strand.
TCACCGTTTTCGGGAGCGATGCCGCAACCGCTGTCGATTATTTTGACGACTGCGCAATCTCCGCTTCTGCCCAATTTGATTTTGACAAAACCTTTGTCTGTAAATTTGACTGCGTTGGACAAAAGATTGTTCCACACCAATTCCAACAAGTTCTCGTTGCTTATTATGGACAATTCCTGCAAATCACATTCCAGTTGCAGTCCTTTATCGGATATGGCGGGTTCATATGCTGCTACTATTTCGGCAATCTGGTCGGTAAGGTCAAATTTTTTGAGTTCTATCTCCAACTCCTGATGTTCCAGCTTATTGAGCTTCAACACGTTGTTTACAAGGTCCGCCATCTTATCCGCTGCCTGAATAAGTTTTTCGGAGTATTGTTTTCTTTCTTCGGGAGACAAATCGCTGCTGCCCAACCATTTGGCGTATGCCGATATTACCGACAGCGGCGTTTTCATCTCGTGCGATACGTTGGATACAAAGTCGCTGTTGAGCATTGCCGACTGTTTCAATTCTCTTGCCATGGTATTGATTTTGTCGCTTATTTCGTCAAACTCGTTGTTCCACCGACTTAGCTCTATCTGCTGGTCAAAATCTCCTTGTGCGATTTTGGTCGTGGCGTTCAATATCTTTTCGACGGGCTTGTCCACCATCTTTCTTCGTCTTATTGCGTCTAATGCCGCACAAATTGCCGACAACAATACGATAACCGCCAACATTATCAACGATATCCACTTTTTTTCCTGTGTTCGTTGGGCAACGGCGTCGTAGGCAAGTACCGCCGTCTCGATAACTATCGTCGTCCAGACAAAGAACGCAAAAATGCCCATCAGTCCTTTTCTTTTTTTCATTTAAGCACCGCCTTGTATCCCAAGCCGTGTACGGTCGCAATTTCAAAGCCAGTACACTTTGCAGTCTTTTCTCTGAGCTTTGCCATATACACGTCAACCGTTCTTGACGTTGCGGAACTGTCATAATCCCAAAATTCGTCCATCAGGGCGGAACGGGTAAAGGTCTTTTTTGGATAAGAAAGCATTTTGAACAACAAATCGAATTCTCTCACCGTCAGCGCTATTTCTTTGCCGTCAATCCACGCCGACCTTTCTTCGATATTCATACAGAAGTTGCCTACGACAAGTTCTTTTTTGTTGTCAATACTTGCCCTGCGCAATACCGCCTGAATTTTCATTATCAACTCGTCCATATCAAAAGGCTTGGTAACGTAATCGTCTATTCCGATATTATATCCCAACATCTTAGACGGCTTGTCGTCCTTGGCGGACATAAAAATCACAGGCGTAGTCTTGTCGGTTCTTCTTATGGTTTCCGCCAGCTTGAATCCATCCAATTTAGGCATCATTATATCGGTCAGAAGCATGTCGTACTTGCTTCTTTCCCACTCGTCCAAAGCTTCTTGTCCGTCCAAACACGATTTGACGTCAAAGCCGAAATTTCTCAGGCTGAGCGTAACGTACAAATTCAGGTCCTTATCGTCTTCTGCTACGAGTATTTTGCTCATAATACACCTTCCTTTTAGTTTATCATATCATCTTTCTCTCATTCTTTGGTTGCTATTTTGTTAAAATAATGTAAAATCGCCGTTTATTTTTTTGTCCGATACCTATCTTTGGTCAATTTCATACCTAAAACCTGTAATAACTCCCGTCGTTGCTTTTATTCTTGCCAGACGATTTGCCCCTGCCTGCACCCAAACTCAAATATTTTTTTAGTTGACAACCTTTGTCTGCTATTTTGTGCTATATTATAATAGATAAGGAGCTAAACAATGAAAAGGGAATGTACCGACCCGGCAACTCTTGCCATATTTGAAGAAGTTAAAGAGAGAGCAAAAGAACTCTATCCGCATTATTTTGTGGACAGCTCTTATACGCTTTACGTTACGGATTCGAAAAGCGACCTTGGCTTCTGCATAACAAAACGTCTGGTAAACTATCAGGCATTGCAACATGCAACCAACCGTCCAAAACGCTATATTGTAGAAATTATGATTAGTAAATACATCATCGGCACTCCTTGTTTAAGAAGAACTATCGTCCATGAATTCGGACACGCTGTAACCGACAACAGTCTTCATGACCAAAAATGGCAAAGACGTGCCAATAAAATAGGCGAAAAATGGGGAATAACGGTCAGCGAAATTGCTTCTCATGAAGATTCTCAGATATTTAAAGCCAATTTACCCCAACCAAAATACGTCATTGTCTGTCCAAACTGCGGAAATACGGCATATAGATATAGACGTTCAAAAATCGTAAGCAACCCGGACCGCTATCTTTGTGCAAAATGCAAAAGCAAAATAAAAGTTATGATAAACGACGGGAAATAAACTCTTATGACAGATAAGGAAATAGAACGTGAACAACGACTCAAAGAAAGCAAACGGCTATATAGAAAGCGTGTCAGATTGGCCAGACAAATAAAGCGAGAAAAGCGCTCTCCTTTGCCGTGGAAAGAAATGTTACTCGTCGCCCTATTGACTACCAAGCCCGAAAGTAAAGCCGATAAATTCTAATTGTCCATTGGATATAAAGTCAAAAAAGTCGATACGTATCGACTTTTTTAGTTTTTCTTTGACGGTTCAGGTGCAAGCAAGACAAAGAAAAAGGCAACTTTATCGAAACGAGCGTACTTGACGTGCGTGAGCAAGAAAAGTTGCCTATCTTTTTTTATTTAGTCGCTATGTCGTAGCCATCTTGCGTCATAGGTGCGAGTTAGGCGAGAAAAGCGGAGTTTTTGCGACAGGAGCGTACTTGAATGTACGTAACTGAGCAAAAATCTCCGCTCGACACAGTATTACGACGTATATCCGCCGTCAAAAATTATTTGCCGTAGTAAGCATTAAGATACATCTGCTTAATCTCACTCATAAGCGGATATCTTGGGTTGGCGCCGGTGCATTGGTCGTCGAAGGCGTCTTCTACCATCTGGTCAAGGGTGGTAAGGAACTTCTCTTCGTCGACTCCTGCGTCTTTGATGGTCTTAGGCAAACCTATTTTTTCTTTGAGCTGGTCAATTGCAACAATCAAAGCTTCAACCTTTTCTGCGTCGGTATCGCCTTTGAGACCGAGAGCCGTTGCAACGTCCGCATATCTCTTGGTGCATTGTGGATATTTGTATTGTGGGAAGGTACCCATCTTGACAGGATTGTCGTTGGCGTTGTATCTGATAACTTCGTCTATCATCAAAGCATTTGCAACGCCGTGTGGCAAATGGTGATAACTACCCAGTTTGTGCGCCATAGAGTGGCAAACGCCCAGGAATGCGTTGGCAAAAGCCATACCTGCCATGGTGGAAGCGTTAGCCATACCTTCTCTTGCTTCTGCGTCGTGTCCGCCCAGTTCGTAAGCTCTTGGCAAATACTTGAAGATATTTTTGATGGCTTCGAGTGCGATGCCGTTGGTATATTCGGTAGCCAACATAGAAGCGGTTGCTTCGAGAGCGTGCGTAAGTGCGTCGATACCCGAAGCGCTGGTAAGTCCCTTAGGAATATTCATCATCAAATCTGCGTCTACGATGGACATCTTAGGCAACAATTCGTAATCGGCAAGCGGATATTTGGTGCCGGTAGACTCGTCGGTAATAACGGCAAACGGAGTAACTTCACTACCCGTACCTGCCGTAGTAGGAATAGCTATGAAGTAAGCCTTGTCGCCCATGTGTGGAAAGCGATATACTCTCTTACGAATATCCATAAATCTCATTGCAAGATCCTGGAAGTCAACTTCCGGATGTTCGTACATTGTCCACATGATTTTGCCTGCGTCCATTGCGCTACCGCCACCGATGGCGATAATGGTGTCAGGCTCGAATTCTGCCATCGCCTTAGCGCCTTCTTTTGCACAAGCAAGAGTTGGGTCAGGGGCAACGTTGAAGAAGGTAGTATGTCTGATTCCCATAGCGTCGAGCTGGTCGGTGATAGCTTTGGTAAATCCGCTCTTATAAAGGAATGTATCAGTAACGATAAACGCCTTCTTTTTGTTCATAACTTCTTTGAGTTCTCTCAAAGCAACTCCCAGACAACCTCTCTTGAAATACACCTTTTCAGGCGCTCTGAACCACAACATATTTTCTTTTCTCTCCGCAATAGTTTTGATGTTGAGCAGGTGCTTTACACCTACGTTTTCGCTCACGCTGTTTCCGCCCCAGCTTCCGCAACCAAGCGTCAGGGAAGGAGCGAGCATAAAGTTGTAAATGTCGCCTATACCGCCTTGCGCAGAAGGGGTATTGATGAGCTGACGGCAAGTCTTCATTCTCTGCGACCATACGGCAATTTTGTCCTTGCCCGTCTCTACGTTGATATACAAAGAAGAAGTGTGTCCCAGTCCGCCGTCTTCTACAAGTCTGGAAGCCTTGTTGAGAGCGTCTTCAAAGTTCTCCGCCTTGTACATAGCGAGTACAGGGCTAAGCTTTTCGTGGGCAAATTCTTCTTCAAGTTCTACGCTCTCCACTTCTCCCACAAGCACTTTGCTGCCTTCCGGTGCGTCAAAACCTGCAAGATTGGCTATTGTGCAGGCGCTTTGTCCTACGATTCTTGCGTTGAGTGCGCCGTTGATAAGAATAGTCTTTCTCACTTTGTCGGTTTCTTCCGGGCTAAGGAAATATGCGCCCCTTGCCTGCATCTCCGCCTTAAACTCGTCGTAAATCTCTTTGGCAACTATGCAAGATTGCTCCGATGCGCAAATCATACCGTTGTCGAAGGTCTT
>JBJETQ010000021.1:25424-76158 GCA_051883395.1 Christensenellales bacterium
TGGCAACTATGCAAGATTGCTCCGATGCGCAAATCATACCGTTGTCGAAGGTCTTGGAATGAAGTATCGAATAAGCAGCCGTCTTGATGTCTGCCGAAGCGTCAACAATTGCAGGAGTGTTGCCTGCGCCTACGCCGACGGCAGGTTTTCCGCTGCTATAAGCCGCCTTGACCATGCCGGGACCGCCCGTAGCCAGAATTACGTCGGCTTCTTTCATTACCATTGCGCTGAGCGGAACGCTAGGCTCGTCTATCCAACCTATTATGCCTTCCGGTGCGCCCGCCTTGACCGCTGCGTCAAGCACAATTCTGGCAGCTTCGATGGTACTTTTCTTGGCTCTTGGGTGTGGCGAAATAATCAGTCCGTTGCGAGTTTTGAGTGCAAGCAACGACTTGAATATTGCCGTAGAAGTAGGGTTGGTAGTAGGTACGATAGCCGCAACCACGCCCACAGGCTCAACAACCTTGATGATGCCAAAGCCTTCGTTTCTCTCTATCACACCGCAAGTTACGGTGTCTTTGTAAGTGTTGTAGATGTATTCGGAAGCGTAGTGATTTTTGATAACCTTGTCTTCCACAATACCCATTCCGGTTTCTTCAACCGCCATTTTTGCAAGCGGAATTCTCGCTTTGTTGGCAGCCATAGCCGCTTCAAAGAAGATTTTGTCTACTTGCTCTTGTGTAAACGTTGCAAACTGTGCTTGTGCCTTACGAAGTTGGTCGAGTCTAGTCAACAACGTTTGCTCGTCATTTACATACGTAATTGCCATTTTTATATCTCCTAAAAATTGATTTCTTTATTGTCGGGCATAGCCCGTCAGATTGCCTGCCGACCCAAACGAAAGTCCAGCATTTTTCGGTATTTTTACCAACTTGTTATATTTTTAACAATCTTTGCACGATTATTATATGCCTATAATACGTGTGTGTCAACTAAAAAAATAAATTTGTGCAAATTTTGATAACTTCACCACTTAATTATTATTAAATGTTATTTTTATTAATAAATAATCAAAATTTTTCTTATTTTTCGATATATTATACAAAATAATATTTCCAATATTTATATATTTTATTGGCTCATGTACTACCGCCGCCATTTTGAATAAACTATATATCAATCTGCGGCTTTTTACTGAAAAAATAATTCAATTTTTCAAATAAAAAAAGGGGCTTTTGCCCCTTTTTATCATAAAAGTCATTTTATTGATATTTTGCTCTTGCTACGCTCTCAAGCCAGCCCATGATGAGTTTTTCTCGTCTGCTCTCTTCCATAGACGGGCTGAACACTCTGTCTATCTCTCTATCCGTCTTGATGTCGTCTATGCTTTTCCACACGCCTACGCCCAAGCCTGCCAGATAACAAGCACCGAGAGCCGTCGTTTCTACAACTTTTGGTCTTACTACGTCGGCTTGAAGCAAATCTGCCTGGAATTGCATCAGCACGTTGGACACGCAAGCTCCGCCATCCACGTTGAGTCCGGTAATTTGTTGGTCAAGGTCGTTTTCCATAGCGTGTACCACGTCAAAGACCTGATAGGCAATAGATTCTAGCGCAGCCCTTACAAAATGCTCTCTCTTGGTTCCACGGGTTATTCCGCACACCGTACCCCTTGCGTCGGCTTGCCAATGCGGCGCACCCAGCCCCACAAAAGCAGGCACTATGTACACACCGCCCGTGTCGGGACATCTTTCGGCAATTTCGTCGGCTTCTTTTGCTTGGGAAATGAGCTTCATCTCATCTCTGAGCCATTGCAATACGGCTCCGCCGACAAAAACGCTGCCTTCCAGCGCATATTGCGGTCTGCCGTTTTGTTCGCTGGCGATAAGAGTCGTAACCAGTCCCCTGTGAGAGACGACAGCCGTATCGCCCGTATTGACAAGGGTAAAGCAACCCGTGCCATAAGTATTTTTACCTTCTCCTTTGTTGACGCACAAATGCCCGAACAATGCCGATTGCTGGTCTCCTGCCACTCCCGAAATCGGCAATTTGGCCCCAACGACGTCGGGATCGGTATATCCGAACAAGCCTTTGGACGGCTTAACGTCAGGCAACATGCTTTTTGGCACGCCGAATAAACTGAGCAACTCGTCGTCCCATTTCAGCTCGTGAATATTGAAGAGCAACGTTCTGCAAGCGTTGGTATAATCTGTGGCATGTATACTTCCGCCCGACAGCTTCCACATAAGATAGGTGTCTATCGTGCCGAAAAGCAGTTCGCCCTTTTCAGCTCTTGCCCTTGCGCCGTCAACGTTGTCAAGTATCCACTTGATTTTACTTGCCGAAAAATATGCGTCTATCGGAAGCCCCGTCTTATCATAAATCTTTTGCTCCAAACCTTGCTTTTTGAGTTCGTCGCAAAACTCCGACGTTCTTCTGCATTGCCACACGATAGCGTTATATACTGGTTCGCCTGTGTTTTTATCCCACACCACCGTCGTTTCTCTTTGGTTGGTAATGCCCACGGCAACGACGTCGTCGATTTTTATCTCTGCCTTTTCTATTGCCTTGACAAAAGAATCGAATTGTGTGCGCCATATATCTTCGGGGCGATGTTCCACCCAGCCTGGGTGCGGATAAATCTGCTCGAACTCCGCCTGTGATTTGGCTACGATATTGGCCTTGTCGTCAAAGACGATAGCCCTCGAACTGGTCGTGCCTTGGTCCAGCGCAACTATATATTTACTCATATCCTTCCCCTTATATCAGTATTTTTGGTTGCGTTTTACAAACTATAAACATATTCAAAATCTATAATTTGTCTTTCAAATAAATGCTTTACTTTTTTGCAACGTCTTTTGTTACCACAAAATCTACTCCGCTGCCGCACACGTTTTTGACGGCAACGTCGCCTTCCTTGACGGGAGCGTCGAGAGAAAGTCCTTTGAGTGCGTCGAGAGCGTCAAAGATAAGTCTTTTTTCTATACTTTCGCTCGTTTTGACCGACGTCATATTAATTGTGCCGCCGTTGACTCTCACTACGCTGGTAACCATTCTCTTTGGGCAAATCATCTCGTCTTTGGCATATTTTTCTCCCCTTGGACATGTGTTGCCGCTGACTTTGATATTTTTAAGGTCGCTTGCGTCCACCTGCAAATGACAGCCCATAGGACAACAAATACATATCATTTCCTTCATTTTACGCCTCCTTCAAGCTCACTACGATACCGCCGGCATTTTTGATTTGTTCCAGTTGAGCGGCATTGAGCGATATGGTCTCCATTTCTCCGGGAGCTACAACAGGTCTTTTTTTGCTGAAAATTTCTACTCCGTCGGCTTCTACAACCAGTCTTTTGTTTCGGAACACGTTGCTGACTCTCATTTTGAGTTTGAGCGTCGTGCTTGTGGTTTGTCGTGATATTTTTTGCGGAACGACGTATCTCACTCCGCCGCTTGCGCTCACTTCTACGTACTCTTTGGCACTCTTACCGTTTTTGATGTATGCCGCCGCACGTCTGCCTGCCAGGTCGCTTTCTTCGCTGACAAAGTCAACCAGGTCATGCACGTGCAATATGTTGCCGCATTGGAATATTCCTTCCACACCCGTCATCATGTCGTCGTCTACCACGCCGCCGCCCGTTATCGGACTGAGCTGAACGCCCGCCATTTTGGACAGTTCGTTTTCCGGCAACAAGCCTACGCTGAGCAGCAGGGTGTCGCACTTTATTTCTTCCGCCGTCGACATTATCGGATTGAGTTTGTCGTCAACCTGTGCAATTACCACGCCGCTGACTCTGCCTTCTCCCTTGATGTCAACTACCGTATGAGAAAATTTGAGCGGAATGTCGAAGTCGTTGAGACATTGTACTATATTACGGTTGAGTCCGCTACTGTATGGCATCAGCTCAACCACCGCTTTTACTTTTGCCCCTTCAAACGTCATGCGGCGTGCCATAATCAATCCAATGTCGCCGCTACCGAGAATAACGACTTCTTTGCCCACCATATAGCCGTCGATATTGACAAGCTTTTGCGCCGTGCCGGCAGAAAATATTCCTGCGCACCTGCTACCTGCAATATTGATACCGCCACGTGGTCTTTCTCTGCAACCGCATGCCAGAATTATCGCTTTGGCTTTATATTTTGCCAATCCTTCGTTTTCACTTACGCAAGTAACTATCTTGTCATTGGTTACGTTGATTACGGTTGCGCCCAACTTGTATTCTATATTGCGAGCCTTGACTTCTTTGATATATCTGCCAGCATATTCAGGTCCCGTAAGTTCTTCCTTGAAGGTATGCAGCCCAAATCCGTTGTGTATACATTGATTGAGTATTCCGCCGAGATTCGATTCTCTTTCCAATATCAATATATCTCTTTCGCCTTCGTCGTATGCGGCTTTGGCTGCTGCCAGTCCGGCAGGCCCGCCACCAATAATCACGAGATTTTTTTCTATCATTGTTTCACCCTCCCGATAAGCAGATTGGAACCTTTGCCAAACTTGGTAATTTCCTGCATGTCAACGCCCAGTTCTCTTGCCAGAATTTCCATAATTCTCGAAGTGCAGAAGCCCGACTGGCACCTTCCCATGCCTGCTCTTGTTCTTCTCTTGACTCCGTCTAGGTCCTTGGCCCCCAAAGGTCTGTTGATACTATCTACTATTTCGCCTTCGGTTACGACTTCGCATCGACAAACCACCTTGCCGTACAAAGGGTTGTCGGCAATGGCTTGTCTTCTTTCTTCGTCCGACATCGTAGCAAATTGTCTGATGCCTTTGCGAACAGGATTAAAGTCGGAGTTGACTCCCAGCGAGAGATAGCCTGCGACTTCCTTTGCAACGTGTACCGCAATAGCAGGAGCAGACGTAAGTCCCGGAGATTCGATACCTGCCACGTTATAGAAACCTTGTTTTTCGCTCATTCCTATCACAAAATCACCTTCCACGTTGTGCGCCCTGAGTCCGCTGAATTGCGTGATGACCATTCTCTTGTTGAGCGTCGGAACGCTTTGACACGCTTTTGCGAATGCGTCGTTCAATCCTTCTACCGTAGTGGCCGTACCCTGTTTGTCATCTACGTCCACAGCCGTAGGTCCGAGCAAAACGTTGCCGTGAGTGGTAGGCGTAACCAATATGCCTTTGCCCATTGCGGTAGGCAACTGGAATAAAGTTTTTCCTGCGATATATCCGCTCGTCTTGTCGAGCAACATATATTCTCCCTTTCTTGCCACGATTTTCATCTTGTCGTCGCACACCATATTGTTGATTTCATCTGCAAAAACGCCTGCGCAGTTGATGACAAGGTCGGCGCCATACCTGCTTCCGTCTTCACATTCAACCACCCATTCGCCGTCATTTTTTATGGACGTTACCTTTTTGTTAAATTCAAAACTAACTCCGTTGGTATATGCATTTTCCGCATAAGCAATGGTCATCTCGTAAGGACCGACTATGCCCGAAGTCGGTGCGACGAGAGCGGCTACGACCTTTTCGCTGACGTAAGGTTCCTGCTCTCTTACCTTGTCGCCCATCAGCACTTCCAGCCCTTCAACTCCGTTTTTTACGCCCTTTTGATACAATTCCGTAAGAGCAGGGAAGTCCTTTTCGTCAAAACACAACACCATTGCCCCTATTCTCTTAAAAGGAAAATCGAGTTCTTTGGACAACCTGTCAAACATCGGATTGCCTGCAATATTGAACTTCGCTTTCAACGTTCCCGGTTTTGCGTCAAAACCTGCATGCACGATACCCGAATTTGCCTTGCTTGTTCCGCAAGCAACGTCGTTGTTGCTTTCCAGTACCACAATACTTGCGTCATAGCGGGAAAGTTCTCTGGCTATCGAACAACCAATAATTCCTGCGCCTACAATAACGATTCTTTTCATAATTCTCTCCTGTTTTGTTAACAAAATTATAACACCTTTGCGGCGGCTTTTCAATAGGTAAAATATTAATCTACATATAATTATAAAATATTTTAACCATAAATCACCGCCGACACCATCCAAGCCGGCAACGACGACAATATAGATTACGATTTTCCTGCTTGTGTTCATTATGAATAAACATCTTGTTCTTTGCACAATCTACGTACAGGAGGAAGTATGGACAAACAATCTCGCAATCTTATCAAAAAATGTAACAGCGGCGCAAAAATTGCGCTAAATACTTTGGAGTATCTATTACAGTATATTCAAAGAGAGCAAATGAAAGTATCCGTCAGCGATTTGGCAGTCAGACACAGAAATTACATCGACGAATCCAATTCTGTTTTGCTGTCGCAACAAATCAAACCCGACAATCCTTCGCCTTTCATCAGAAAAATGGCGCATGGCATTACAAAAATGCGCCTTAAAAAAGACGCAGGCGACAAACACATTGCCATAATGATAATTCAAGGCGCAGATAAGGGCATCAAACAACTTAATGCTCAAATTGCTAAAAATTCCGACGCTTCGGAACAAGCAAAAAAGCTCTCCGACAAATTGATTACGCTCCAACAAGATACCATCAAATCGCTAAAAATATTTTTATGAGCCAAAAATATCGATATGTATCGGGTTTTTTGACTTAAAAATTATTTTTTTGAGCCGTTTTTATAGTGTAAAAGCAATATAAATCATTTGATTTAAAATATCAATTCCGTATAATTTATTATCTGAAAAGGCGTATTTTTGATAAAATATGCCTTTTCAGACATATTTTTGACAGCAAAGATTTCTCACATAATGTCAACAGATTAAATTTTGAGCTTAAAAATCCAAAATTAGCGACAAGTATCGGGTTTTTCAATGTCAATTAATCATTTTGCATATTATTTTTGCTTCAACATAATATAGTTATAGGAGAATAATCATGACATCTGACAATATAAACAACAAATATGACGTTGCAAACAACAAAAATGAAAAGACTGGGGCTTCTTTCAACTCGATAACCATAGATTTCGGCCAGCAGTTCGTAATAAAGGGCGTTACAGGTATAGCCGAATCGACCGATAAGTCTTTAATCGCCTATTTGGGAGAAAATACTTTGAGTATAGCCGGAGACAATCTCAATCTTGTTCAACTTGACGTAGACCAAAAATTTGCAATAGTGTCCGGTAGCGTATCTATTGTCAAATACAATCAGGGCAAGGGTAAGTTATCGTTGCTAAAAAAACTCGTAAAATAATATGCTAGCACAAAACGATTTGACTCAGAGTCCGACACATCAGGCTCTGGCACTAGGCATATTCCTATTGGTAGGAATAATAGTCGGAATACTCAACGTAGCTATCAAAATTGTCAAAGACAAATTTGCCAGACGACTATGGAGTAAGTACACGATTGACTTTTTCAGGGTCGTAATAGACGGTCTCTCCTTTGCTCTGTCCCAGTATGCTTATTTCGATTTTGATATACAAGCCTTTCATGTTGCTGCTTACGTTACTGCGGCAAGCGTTACATACAACTTAATATACAACAAACTAATACCTGAAATAAAAAACTACATATTCACAAAACGGTTAAAACAAAAATCATAAATTTTCAAATTTTCGGTTAAAAATTATGGACTTTTCGGTTAATTTGCTCGTTCAAAATAATTTCTCAAAAAATATTCTAGATTGTTATAAATAAAAAATTTTTAAAAAAAATTAAAAAATTTTCAAAAAAGTATTGCATTTATTGTGAATATGTGCTATCATATAGTTACAAAAGATGTCCTAACATTATGTAAAAATGCGATTGTTCTCCCCCAAGACGTCGCATTTTTACTTTTATGGACAATTTGGTTATATATAAAATATGTATTTTTCGACAACTTAATTTATTCTGCCCGGCGTGTCTTTGTCGAAACAACTATGTCAACGACATTTAGCAACAGTCAACTCAATTTGATTCTTTTAATCAGTATAACATGTGCTTACTATATAAGCTGCAACGAACATGTTATTTTTGCAATACTTATTTATCTTCTTGTCCACCAATTAACAAATCTATTTAAAACCCATATAATATTATTCTGAATAAGATAGATTATAGTTACATCTCAAGCATGATTCGCTTATTAAACATAAATCGTACAGTTGTTGGCAATAATTTTGCAACGCCATCTTTTTAATTCCGGCAAATTATTATACATCTATAAGGCTACGCAAATTATCGTCTGCGACTTCATTCAAGATTTAACCCGACAAATTATTTCATTCGCACCAATGAAAAGATGATACCTGTCCTGTTAAGCGACAGCTTGTTCCTGAATTAACTCAAAATTGAAAACATCACTTAGCATCAAAATTATTGTATTTTATTATAGTCAATCAGAGAACACGTCCAAAGCAACAGTAATTTCCTGAATTTTATATAAAATTATATTTTTTCAGAGCAGAATTCGACAGATAAATTATGTTTCACAATTTGCGTGAAACTTGGTTGAAAATTCTTTGGTAAGACCCGATTTTTTCGTTTTGAAAAACCGTAGAAATATAATTAATAATTATAGAAACGCCATATTTTGCCACATTTTTGCCCGATTTTAGCTAATTTTTGGCTGTTTTTTGCATTTTCGGGCTTTTGTACGGCGACGATAAATTTTATTTGGCTCACAATGGCTCTCAAAACACAGTTTTTGCCCCATTTTCCACCATTCCTGCAATATCAGCTTAGCGTCGTCTGATATGTATTTGTTCCACGTGAAACTTCTGATATGGATAAGAACTGTTATTATTAATTACAAATATCTTCGATATATTTAGCGATAAGAGTTTACTTCCGTTTCACGTGGAACAAACTTGTCAAAAATATAGTAGGATTTATATAAATTGTTGCGTGATACTATCTATTTGATAAAAATGTCTGAGAAGTTATAGCTTATGTAGTGAGTTTAAGAAACATGTTTATTTATAACGTTTGTCAGAATCATCTACAAAGAACGTTTTCTGTAATTAATTTGCAGGGTTGCATTTCATCTCGAATTGATTTTGTAATATTCGGTTCTGCGATAAAAAGTAAAAACAAATGAGAATGTGAGAATAGCAGCACCTAAAATACTAAATAATGTTTATATAACGTAATTTGCTTTAAAATATTTATTTAGCTCTTTTGTTTCACGAGAAACGTTGATAACTCTATATATACTGCTTCTAATGTATACATCTACTCCAAAGCTCCTGCAATTATATGTCATGCAGAGTATAATGATAATTTATGCTGCAAGGCAACAAAACATATGCTTTATATTAGTATCAAATTATTTTCATTCGCTGTCGTACAATTACCATTGATTATTTGTGTTGTATTATTATTAGTTATACATTTAATATGAACTATATCGTTAAAAATCAACCATCACACTTTGCGATTTCTTAACTTATATAATAATCTGTCCGTACTTTTTCTGCATTATTCTTAGCGTGGGGGTTACCCGATTGCATGCATATACCTTTATTGCAGTAACTGTTCGTCAAATCTGTATATATGGATAATTTACTTGACAGTTGATTTTTATTATATTATACTTTATTGGCTAAATATTTATTTTACGATATTATAATAAGTGAGGGTATAAACATGAAAAGGACATTCCAACCAAAAAAGAGACAACGTAGCAAAGTTCACGGATTCAGAGAAAGAATGCGTTCAAAGAGTGGTAGAAACGTGCTTAAAAGACGTCGCAACAAGGGCAGACACGCTCTGACCGCATAACAAAATGCAAAAGAAGTACAGGCTGTCCGGTAGACGAGTATTCAATTATCTTTACCGCAAAGGGACAAGCGTTGCGTGCGGACAGTTGGTACTCATATACGCACCGTCCAGATATCCGCTTAAAGTAGGCGTTGTCGTAAGCAAAAAGGTCGGCAAAGCCGTGGTGCGTAACAAAATAAGACGGCGAATCAAAGAAGCTTTCAGATTGATGATACCGCACGTAGCTGACAATTACAATTACGTTGTGGTCGCCCGTCCGCAGATTGCGACTTTAAGTTATGCTCAAATAAGAAATTCTTTGATTGGCGTACTAAAAAAAGCAAAATTGTACAATTAATTATCTATGAAAGTTACTCGTGCGCTCATTGGCTACTACAAGCGTTTTATCAATCCGCTATTTCCGTCTTCTTGCATATACACGCCCAGTTGTTCGGCATATATGCTTCAAGCCGTAGCAAAGCGTGGCGTTGTCGTAGGCGTCGCCAAAGGCATAGCGAGAATTTGTAGATGCAATCCTTGGCACAAGGGCGGTTTCGACCCTGTCAAGGACAATTTTAAAGGAAATGCAAAATGGCTTTTATGACTATTCTTGCCTCGACTGTTGACCAAGTCGAGATGACCAACCTTGTCGGAAAGTTGCTGTTATTGCTTAGAGATTGGGTAGGCAACTTCGGCTGGACGGTAGTGGTATTTACGATACTGTTGCGCTTGGTATTATTGCCGCTTGATTTATGGCAAAAGTTTTCTATGCGCAAACAGCAAAAGAAAATGGCGGCACTTCAACCTAAACTTGCCAAAATTCAAAAGCAATATGCCAACAACCCCGACATGCTCAGACAAAAACAATACGAACTTCAACGTTCTTCGGGCGTCAATATGCTGGCTTCATGCCTGCCTATGATTGTTACGATGGTTGTGTTTTTCGTCGTGTTTGCAGGTTTCAGAGCCTTGGTCGTTTATGACAATCAGCTTATCGTTGCACGTCTCAACGACGCATACAACGAGATGGTAGCCCAAGGGGCAACGGCGGAAGAAATCAACGCACATCTGGCGGCGATGTATCAACCGGAAGGCTGGTTATGGATCAAAAACGTGCATATGTCCGACATAGGAACCAACGTCATTCCAAGTTACGAAAACTTTATCAGTTCGGGCTGGGGCGGCATCAACGCTACTTTGCCTAACGGTTTGTCCGCAAGCTACGAAACTCTTGTCGGACCTGCAATGGAACTTTATAACAAACAATCATTCTGGGACGTTGCACGTTGGAACGGTTATTTTATCTTGCCTGTTCTGGCAATAGCAACCAGCTTTTTGTCAACGCTGCTTCTTCAAAAAATGCAACCTCAAAACAATATGGCGGCAAGCGAAGAACAGCAAAAAGCGCAACAAAAATCTATGAAAATGATGAATTATATTATGCCTTTGATGCTTGGTGTATTTGCGATAATGTATAGCGCAGCATTTGCAATTTATTACGTAATGAGCAACATACTCAGCACCATTACTTCTGTCATTTTCAATCTTGCCATCAAAAGAGCGGACAAAAAAGCGGAGAGTAAAGCGACCAACGCCTGACTCCGTTTATCATAAGGAGTAAATATGAAAAGTGTAGAAATTACGGCTTCCAGCTATGACGAAGCCTTGGCAAAAGCATTGGAAGAATTGGGCTTGACGCTCAAACAAGTTGACGTAACGAGCGTCAAAGAGAGCGGCATTATACGCAAAAAGACCACTATCGTAGTGGAAGCAAGACCTTCGGCAGAAGAATTGGCTTTCAATTTTGTCAACGGAATAATAGAAAAAATGCAACTCAACGTCGAAGCAACTCTCAAAGAAAGCGATGACGCTATCGAAATAGACCTGTCGGGAGAAGATACTTCTAAACTTATAGGTTATCGTGGCGACGTGTTGGACAGTCTTCAATATCTTGCTCTGCTCGTTGCCGGCAAAAATAATCCAAAGGGCAAGAGAATGGTGATAGACGGCGAAAATTATAGAGAAAAACGTACCGTAACGCTCACAAAACTAGCCAAAAGACTTGCTTTTAAAGCGGCAAAATCGGGCGAAATCATCAGTCTGGAACCTATGAATCCTTTTGAAAGAAGAATTATTCATTCGGCGCTGGCAGAAGATAAATACGTTACCACTTCTTCCGAAGGAGAAGAACCTAACAGATACGTTACTATCGTTCCTAACAAAACCAAACGAAACAACGAGCGCTCCGACAGAAGGGACAGGAGAGAAAAGAGAGAGAAGAAGTCTTACGACGACTATGACGTAGAAATTCCTGTACCTGAACAAAAAGAAGAGCAGGAAAAGGATATGTACAACACCGAATATTCCCGCAATTTCAAAAAGAAAGGAGCAGGCAAAATCAAATCTTACGGCGCTCCGAAATCAAAATATTTTTAAAAATAAACGGCTTAGACGATATATCGCTAAGCCGTAATTTTTCAATAATTTTTATAATCGACGCAAATTTGTATCTTCAAATTTCCGCTTTGTCTGGCAAACGTATTTTTGACGATAAACTCGCTCAATCTATTTGTTTTCATTTATTTTCCCAGACAAAACTTGCTGAATATGCTGTCTATTATATCTTCGCTTGCGCTGTCCCCGGTAATTTTGCCCAGTTCGAAATATGCTTGTCTCAGGTCAAGCAGAACACATTCCGTCGGTTGGTTGTAAAGTGCGTCTTTGGCACTTATTATATTTTGCAAACTTTGTTCTATTGCAGCGGCGTGCCTTTGATTGGTTATTACGTTGCCGCTGACGTCAACCTTTTCTCCCAACACGGCGTCTATTATCTTTTGTTTAAGATTTTCTATTCCTTCGCCTGTCTTTGCGCTTACCGTTATACCGTCGCAATTTTCCAAGCCAAGGTCGCATTTGTTTATGACTCTTATCATCTTGACGCCGCTACCGTCGAGACTCTTTTCCAGAGCCTTTTCTTCGTCGTTCATCGGTCTGTCTGCCGGCACAACGAATATCGTCAAGTCGCTGTTGGTCGCAATTTCCATACTCTTTTCTACGCCTATGGCTTCTACTTTGTCGTCGGTCTCTCTTATTCCGGCAGTATCAACCAACCTTATGAGCATGCCCTTGTATTCCAAACATTCTTCTACCGTGTCTCTCGTCGTTCCGGCTATATCGGTAACGATAGCTCTTTCTCTCCCTACAAGAGTATTGAGCAACGACGACTTGCCGACGTTGGTTTGTCCTACAATGCCCACCGTAACGCCTTGTTTGATATATCCGCCCAGCTTTTGGCTGTTCACCAGTTTTTGAAGATTTTGAGCCAAAAAACTCAATACTTGTCCACAATTTGACTTACTTTCTTCTTCCATTTCTTCGGGATAATCAAGGCTGGCTTCCATTTCGGCAATGCAGTCCAGCAGCTGTGTCTGATATTCTTTTATTTCTCCCGACACACCGCCCTGCATCAATCTGCTGCCTGCTTTTAGCGCAGACAAAGATTCCGACGTTATCATATCTATTATGCCTTCACAATCTGACAATGCCATCTTGCCATTGAGAAAAGCTCTCTTGGTAAATTCTCCCTTGTCGGCAATATCGGCACCCAAATCAATACAACGTTTCAACACTTCGTTTACCAGTCTCACGCCGCCGTGGCATTGAAATTCTACCACGTCTTCTCCCGTATAAGAAGAAGGCGCTTTGAAGTATACCGCCAGGCAGGTATCGTCAAAAGATTGCGTTTTGACCTTGCCGTAATACATAACGTTAGGGGTGGCGTCTTCAAAACTATCGAGACGAGTAGTGCTAAACATCTGTGCGGCAATGGCTTTTGCATTGTCGCCGCTCATTCTTATTATTCCAATTGCTCCGCTTCCGATAGGAGTGGATATCGTTGCTATCGTTTTCATAGTACGATTATAACACAACAAAGAAAGATTGCAAAATCAAATTGCAATGCGCTTTGTATATTAATATTTGACAAATATCGATAATGTATTAATATATAATTATGGACTTTATTTTGGAATTGTTGGCGGAGATATTTTTTGACGGCGCTATCGAGTTTATAAAAAACCCGAAGTTCAATTTTATTTTACGTATTATTATATTAATTCTAGTATCGACGTTGTATATTGCGCTTATCGCATTTATGGCCATCGTCTCTGTAAAAGCAACAATTTTCCCAAGCAATATCTCTACGCTGGGCAAAGTAGTGTTGTGGTTGCTATTATGCTTAATAGTTGCATTGTTTATTACGTTTTTGGTCAAACTTATCTCGGCTCTTAGAAACAGACCTGACGTAGAAAGTTGCGACGATGACGAAACTCAAGCCTGAAACAGTCTTCTTTTATTGCTTATAAAACACAAATCATTCAATTTTACGTTGACTATATTGTAGTTAGTTTTGCGGTTTGTTGAGTATTTATTTGATTGTCATATATCAAAAATAGTGTTATACTTTTTTATGATGACTTACAGACAAAATTATGACGCAATAGTGGTTGGAGCAGGACATGCCGGAGTAGAGGCTGCCCTTGCTTTGGCACGTCTGGGACACGACACTCTATTGCTTACTTTGTCTATGGACAGCATATCGTTTATGGCTTGCAACCCTAATATCGGCGGTACGGCTAAGGGACATCTGGTGCGAGAAATCGACGCTCTCGGCGGACAGATGGGCATCAATGCAGACGAAAATCTTTTGCAGCTGCGCATGCTCAACATGGGCAAAGGTCCTGCCGTTCATAGTCTTAGGGGGCAGACGGATAAAACGACTTATCATCTGAGTATGAAAAAGACGCTGGAAACAACTCCACATCTCGATATGATTCAAGCCGAAGTAAAAGAAATATCAGTAATCAACGGCAAAGTACAGGGAGTAACGACTACCACGGGACAATGCTTCAATTGTCGTGCCGTCGTAGTTGCCAGCGGCGTATATCTCAACGCTCGCATCATCATAGGAGATTGGTCTCAACAGGTCGGTCCAAACGGTTTTGCAAGGGCAACTTATCTTACCGACAATCTCATAGACTTAGGCTTGCCAACACGCAGATTTAAGACGGGTACGCCTGCAAGAGTCGACAAAAAGAGTATTGATTTTTCCGTTATGGAAATACAAAACGGCGACGAAAAAATATATCCTTTCAGCTTTATGCACGACGGCTACGGCGTCAACAAACAACCTTGCTATCTCACCTATACAACCCAAAAGACAAAAGATATAATATTTGCCAATATACACAGATCGCCGCTTTACAACGGCTCAATCAAAGGTGTAGGACCGAGATATTGTCCAAGCATAGAAGATAAAATAATGCGATTTAAGGACAAAGACAGACATCAGATATTTGTTGAACCAGAAAGTGCTTTTACCAACGAAATGTATATACAGGGCATGTCGTCTTCGCTTCCTTTCGACGTTCAACTTGACATGTACCATTCGGTGATTGGTCTTGAAAATTGCAAAATAATGCGTTATGCCTATGCCATAGAATACGATTGTATAGACAGCCTGTGTCTCAATGCCGCACTTATGGTCAAGCATATAGGCGGTTTGTTTTGCGCAGGTCAAATCAACGGAAGCAGCGGCTATGAAGAAGCAGCGGCGCAGGGTATTGTCGCAGGCATCAATGCGTCGAGATATATCGACGAAAAAGAACCTGTAATATTTACCAGAGACAATTCTTATATCGGCGTTCTTATCGACGATCTTGTTACCAAAGGCACCAACGAGCCATATCGTATGATGACGGCAAGAGCGGAACACAGACTTTATCTCAGACAAGAAAACGCAGACCAACGACTCACTCCTATCGGAAGACAAATAGGTCTTGTTGACGACGAGAGATGGGCAAGATACGTCAAAAAAATTGACAAAATGAAGCAGCTGGATAGTCTGTTGGATAAGTCTCTCACACCTTCTCAATACAGCGAAGTGTTTGACCGAGCAGAAGAAACCGTACCTTGCAAAGCGATGAGTTACAGAGAAATGCTCAGACGTAACAATATCTCAGCTCAGACTCTCATCGACGGCTTTGACGACTTTTGTCAAGACGATTTACGTGAGCTGGAAGAACTTTCTACGCAGACAAAATACGAAGGTTATCTGAGCAAACAAGCCCATGCCATCGAAGAAAATAAGAAACTAGAAAATAAACAATTGCCGGCTGACCTTGACTATTCCACTATCAACGGTCTCAGACTTGAAGCAAGACAAAAACTCAATCAAATCAAGCCCGTCAATCTGGCGCAAGCGTCGAGAATATCAGGCGTGTCTCCCGCAGATATTACTGTTTTGCTGGCTTATTTGCACAAAAAATAATATGAAGACATTAGCAGAATTTTTATACTCCAATAATATTGACTCTGGTCTTATTGCTCATTTTGAGCAATATTTTGATATGCTGACAGAATGGAATAAAAAGTTTAATCTTACGTCAATCACCGACAAAGAACAGGTAGAACAAAAACATTTTATCGACAGTCTTCTTGCTTTGCCTTTTATACCCCACGGCAGTAAAATCTGCGACGTAGGAAGCGGAGCCGGATTTCCAAGCATACCGCTTGCCATAGTGCGCTCTGATTGCAACTTTACTCTGATAGACAGTTTAAACAAAAGAATAAATTTTCTCAATGCAGTCGTTCAATCGCTTCATCTCGACAATTGTACTTGTCTTCATTCAAGAGCAGAAGATTTTGCAATAAACAATCGTGATTCATTCGATATATGCGTGGCAAGGGCAGTAGCTCCTTTGCCTACGCTTATGGAATATTGTATTCCGCTTCTCAAAGTTGGCGGAAAACTTATCGCTTACAAGGGTTCAAATGCCGACGAAGAAATAGAAAATTCTATCAAGGCAATGGATATTTTGAAATGTAAAATAAGCAAAAAAGTCGATACGTGTCTTCCAAACGGCGACAAAAGAATACTTATTGAAATTGAAAAAATTCATCCTACACCCAAAGAATATCCGAGAGCAAAAAACAAACCCAGAACCAATCCTATAATTTAAGTATTGCGTTTGGTGATTGTATTTGATATAATCAAATATATCAAAGGAGAATTTATGGCAAAAATAATAGCGTTTACCAATCAAAAAGGCGGAGTAGGTAAAACTACCTGCTGTATCAATCTTGCCGCTTGTGTTGCCGAACAAGGAAAAAAGGTATTGTTGATAGACCTTGACCCGCAGTCAAATACTACCAGCGGTCTTGGTCTCAATCAATCTCAAAAACTTACTATATACGACGTACTCACCAAAGAAGCTCCTATTGACGACAGATGTATATGCAATACCGCTATCAAAGGATTAGATTGTATCACTTCGTCAGTCAATCTGGCAGGTGCAGAATTGGAATTGGCGTCGGTTTTCGGCAGAGAGAGTCTTCTCAAATTTGCACTTAACGGTGTTGCCGAAAAATACGATTACGTATTTATCGATTGTCCGCCGTCTCTTGGTACTTTGACCGTCAATGCGCTTACGGCTTGCAACAGCATTATTATACCTATGCAATGCGAATACTATGCGCTGGAAGGTCTGTCTCAATTGACACGCACTATTCAGGGACTCAAAAAGTTTCTCAACCCTGACGTAAAAATTGAAGGAATTATTCTGACTATGTACGACAAGCGAAGCAATCTTACTTCTCAGGTCTATGACGAAATCAAAAAGTTTTTCGGAGAAAAATTATACGATACCGCAATTCCTAGAAATATAAGACTTGCCGAAGCTCCAAGTTACGGACAACCTATTATTATTTATGATAAAAACTGTAAAGGAAGCAAGGCATTCAAAGCCTTGGCAACAGAATTTTTGCAAAAGCAATAAGGAGAAATAACTTATGAAAAAAAGCGGACTCGGCACGGGTCTAGAAGCCCTTCTTGCCATCAATACCGAATCGGCATACGACGAAAAAGGTAATCTTAATGCGGGAGTAGAAGAAGTAGAAATAGATAGAATATTTACCAATTCTTCTCAACCGAGAAAGACGTTTGACCAAAAAACTCTCGAAGAACTTGCCCAATCAATCAAAAATCACGGCGTTATTCAACCTATTCTGGTTACGGCAGTCGGCAACAAATATCAGATTGTTGCAGGCGAGAGAAGATACAGAGCTTCAAAAATAGCAGGTCTAGAAAAAGTACCTGTAATAATCAAAAATCTTACCAATCAACAGCGCAAAGAAATTGCTTTGATTGAAAATATTCAAAGACAGGATCTCAATCCTATCGAAGAAGCTTACGCATACAAATCTCTCATTGACGAATACGGAGTAACGCAAGAAGAATTGGCAGAAAAGTTGGGAAAATCTCGTCCTGCCGTTACCAATGCTTTGAGATTGCTCACTCTCAATCCCGTAGTTATTGATATGGTTTCTTCCGGCAGACTTTCGGCAGGTCATGCAAGATGTTTAGCATCTATCAAAGATTATAAAGTTCAGGCCAGTTATGCAATAGCAGCCTGCGACAAACAGATGTCTGTACGTCAACTGGAAGTGATGGTTTACAATTATCTCAATCCTGACAAAACTCCTAAAAAAGCTAAACCTGTACTTACTACCGAACTCAAAGATTTAGTAACCGATATGCAAAGAGTATTCGGAACAAAAATCAAAATTGCAGGAAATAATAATAAAGGTAGAATTTGTATAGATTATTTTACTCAAAAAGATT
Organism: Christensenellales bacterium; assembly: GCA_051883395.1. Taxonomy (GTDB): domain Bacteria; phylum Bacillota; class Clostridia; order Christensenellales; family UBA3700; genus HGM11368. The sequence goes on from JBJETQ010000021.1 coordinate 43,708, forward strand.
TAGAAAGAATATTTGAAATAATAGAAACTATGAAAAAACAATAATTAATTGTCAATAAAAAAGCGGGACTATTAATCCCGCTCTTTTTTATATTATTATTTTATCTTATCGGAACTATAACGTAGATAAAATCTTCTCCTTCTACAGGAGTAAATACTGCGGCAGAAGTAGGAGACGAAAGTTTAAACAATACAAACTCGTTGTTGACGTATTTTAGACAATCGCTGAGATATTTTGCATTGAAACCTATCTTCATATCCTTACCCTTGGTAAATACGTTGATTTTTTCTTTTGATTCTCCCGATTCGCTGACAGAATTGATTACCATCACGCCTTCTTTTACTTCAAGTTTGAGATTATTATATTTGTTGTAACGGCTAAGTATCGAAGCTCTGTCTATTGCGTCTTCCAACACTTTTCTGTCAACTGTAATATAAGTATCAAAACTCTTAGGGAAGGTATCTCTGTATTTGATAAAATTGCCTGACAACAATTTTGATTTTACTTTTGTATGACCTATATCTACCAAAACGGAGTTGTTTGAAAATTCTATATTAACAATTTCTTCGTCTTCATCCAACAATTTAGCTATTTCCTGCAAACTCTTAGCAGGAATAATAATACTGCTGGAAGGATACTCCATAGGCAATTCTTTGGTACATATTGCAAGTCTGTAACCGTCAAGAGCTACCAATCTTGCTTTATTATCTTCTATCTCCAACAGACAACCTTTATATATTTCCCTGCCACCGTCGGTAGAAGTAGCAAAGATAGTTTTGTTTATCATATCTCTGAAATCTTTTTGAAGCATGGTTATCTTGTTTTCATATTCGTCTTCTCCGATAGTAGGATATTCAATAATATTCATCATTTTGAGAAAAGTATTGCTGTCGCAATATTTTATTGTAAGATTATCATCGCTCAGATCGCTCAACTCAATACTTTCTTCATTGACAAGTTTTCTTGAAAGATCAGTAATAATTTTACCTGGAACAAGAACTTCTCCTTCCATTTTTACGTCGGCTTTTATGTTTTTGATTATAGTAAAATTATCGTCGGTAGCAACGATAGTCATCATATCTGCGTATGCGCTCAATTTAATACCTTCCAATATAGGTTGAGTCTTTTTTATAGGAAGGGCTTTTGCCACTTTGTTCAATGCGTCTGCAAAGTCTGCTCCACTACAAAATACTTTCATTTTATTCTCCTTCTTCCATTCTGTTTAATATATCTTTTTTATTTATTTTTTATTGATAATCATAAATATAATAAGACGGTGGAAAATGTGGATAAATATATAATTTCCATAATATGTCTAGTTTAACAATGTGAAAAACTATATGATTTAATGTGGAAAAATTTTAAAATTTATTCACACTTTTCACATTACCTTTTTTGGATAATGTTTTTTATATCGTTTATCTGCATTTTAAGCAGATTGTTATTGCTTTCCAATTCCGAACTTATCTTATTTTTTGCATACATGATAGTCGTATGGTCTTTTCCGCCAAAATAGTTTCCTATCGTAGCCAAAGGTTGTCCGAGTATATCATATATAAGATAGATACATATCTGTCGGCACATGGCTATTGTTTTTGTTTTTTTCTTACTCAGAACGTCAGCCTTGGAAATGTTGAAATAAGCGCAAGTAGCTTCTACTATAGTATCTGCAGAAAGAACGTGCGTCGTAACGTCAATATCGTCTTTCAATACTTCTTTTGCTACGTCGATATTGTTAGGTTCTATATTGAGAAGTGTACATGAATAAATAAATTTAGTCAATGCTCCTTCCAATTCTCTTATGTTAGACGTAATATTTTCTGCAATATAATATATAACAGGTTGAGTTACTACAACTTTTTTCTCAAATGCTTTTTTCTGCAATATAGCAATTCTTGTTTCAAGGTCAGGTTGAGCTATATCTATCGACATTCCGCTCTGGAAACGTGATTGAAGTCTTTCGCTGAGAAAAGTAAGTTCTCTTGGGTGTCTGTCCGACGACAACACTATTTGCTTAGACGATTGATAAAGGTCATTAAAAGTATGGAACAACGCTTCCTGACAAGAAGTTTTGTTTTGTAAAAATTGAATATCGTCAAGCATCAATACGTCTACGTTACGATATTTTTCTCTGAACAATCTGTTTTTTTCGTTGTTGGACGAGTTGGAAAACGAATCAATAAAGTCGTTGACAAATTGTTCGGTAGTAGAGTATAAAACCCTTGCAGACGGATTTTTGGCAAGTATATAGTTGCCGATAGAATGCATAATATGGGTTTTTCCGAGACCTACGCCACCGTAAATAAACAGCGGATTTATATTTGCTCCCGGATTTTCTGCCACAGCTTTTGCCGCAGAATATACCAGTTGGTTGCTTGGACCAACAACAAAAGAATCGAAGGTATAAAATTGATTTAATACCGACGACTTGTTGTTTACTGCCACAGGTTCGCTTTTTTCTGCAACCGAATTGTCGGTATAAATTTTCTTTTCATCAGGTGTAATAAAAATTATATCGGTGATATAAGAATTGATAGCTTCTATAGATTCTTTTATTTCTGTTTTGTAAGATTGCGGAATTTTTACTTTTGCATTTTTAAAAGGAGTAACTACCACCAGTTTATCGCCCGATATAGTGAGTGGTTCGAGATTGCTAAACCACATATCGTAGCCTACCGTGGATATTTTACTCTGTATTTCGCTGTTAAACAGTTTCCATATTTTTTTTGCTTCGTTCATAGGTATATTATAATATAATATCTTTGAATTTTCAATAAAAAACTAAAATAAAAAAATATTTAGTCGATATAATAAATAAGTTTGTAGATTAAATTGAAAAATCGTCAGATTGTATGTTAAAATAAATACATATGTACATCAAAAACGTTACTCTCAAAAATTATCGCAATTATTCTTATGCCTGCGTCGATTTTGACAAGGGTTTGAATATTATTGTGGGAAAAAACGCAGCCGGTAAAACCAATCTGGTTGAGAGTATATATTGTTCTGCTCTTGGTAAATCACCACGCTCCAACAAATATAAAGACCTGATTAAATGGAATGAAAACAGCTGTTATATCAAAGTAGTAGTAGCTAAAAAATATAGAGATTTTACCATAGAATTCGGTATAGACAATATGGATAAAAAGAGAGTAGCCGTAGACGGCGTACCGCTTACAAGGCTCAGCGGCATCGTTGGAATTATCAACGTTGTGTTTTTTAGTCCAGACGAGATGAAACTCGTCAAAGAAAGTCCGCAGGAGCGCAGAAGATTTATGGACATAAGTCTATCCCAACAATCTTCTGTTTATCTTGATGCCTTGTCAAAATACAATCAGATTCTCAGCAGACGCAACAAACTGCTCAAAGAAAATTATAACGACGCCAATCTTTCCGCCCAATTGTACGCATGGGACGTACAAATGGCAAAATACGGCGCACAACTTGTCAAATCGAGATATGATTTTGTAGAAAACTTAGCTGTTTATGGCGGAAAAATACATGAAAAAATTACAATGGGCAAAGAAAAATTGTCTATAAAATATGAAAGTGGTCTTAAAAACGACGATATTGCAAATATAGAAAAGAAATTTTTTGAAAAATTACAGCAAAATTTTGAAAAGGATAAATACCTTCAATATACGTCGTTTGGTCCGCACAGAGACGATATGGAAATTTTGTCCAACGATGTGGATATGAGAAAATTCGGTTCTCAGGGGCAACAGAGAACAGTTGCTCTGTCGTTGAAATTTGCAGAGATAGAATTGTTTAAAAAAGAAGTGGGAGAGAGTCCTGTTCTTCTTCTTGACGACGTGCTGAGCGAACTTGACGAGAGCAGAAGGAGTCAACTTATTGAGATGTCGTCTTCGTTACAGACTATCATTACTTGTACCGAATTTGACGAAAAAACACAGGGACACAAGACAATTAAGATAGAAAACGGCAATGCCTTACAATTATAATATTTAAAATTTATTTAAAAAAATAATTTAGGTATTGAAATTGTAATGTTTTTATAGTATATTTATAATTATTAATATGATATTATCGGGAGCAGAATGCTGAAAAGACCTGACGACAATCAATACAGGCAAACGGTAAAGTTGCTTAACAAAGTTTTTAAGCAGAAATTTGAAAAGACTTTGCCGAAGATATACGGCGACAACGATAGTCGTGATAGTCATATTATTGCCGTTGAAAACGACGTAATAGTAGGTGCGCTTGCCGATATAAAAATGAATTTGTCGTGTTATGAAAACAATATTTATGCGGCAGGAATAGGAATGGTTGCCACTCGTCCGGGATATAGGGGAAAAGGCGTGATGAAGTCATTGTTGGACAAGGCGATAGAACAAGACAAAAAAGACGGCGTTCAGGTCATGTTTCTAAGCGGATATCTCAGACGATACGACAGATTTGGTTTTTATCCGTCCGGAGTAGAAAACGTATATACTCTAAGAGCAGATAAAGATTATATTCCGTTTGCCGGCCAATACGATTTTGAAGAATTGTCAGCCGACAACAAAAATATAGAATTATTGCAGGCGCAATACAATAAGCTACAAATAAGATGGGAGAGAAATAAGTTTTACGATACCCTTACCACGTGGAAGTCTAAGCCATACGTTGTAAAAAAACAGGGACACGTATTGGGTTATTTAGTAAAAAACAGATACGGCAGCGATATATCGGAAATAGTTGTAGAACCTAATGAAATAGTAGGCGTCTTAACCGCATGGATAAAAAAGCGCAAGGTAGAAAACATAAAGGTAAGCATATCTCCATATAACGGGCAAGCCAACAAAGAACTTATAAAACACAGCGAGAGTTATTGCCAGAATAATGCCGAAAATTGGCTGATATTAGATTTTGTCGGTGTAATAAAAGCGTTGTTATCGGCAAAGATAAAGCAGGAAAAAGTCCTGCCGGGACAGGCTGTCGTTTCAATCGACGGTGAAAACATTTTTATCGGTACTGATTCTCAATGCGTATCGGTAGAAAGAAGCGATAAAAAAGCTGACGTTGAATTGAGCAGAGAACAGGCAACAAGATTGTTTTTTGGCGTAAAAACCAATGTTTGCGACAATCAATGGCTCAATTCGATTTTACCATTGCCGCTCTGCGTTCCTGCGATAGACAGGGTATAGGAGAAATATGAACGATAAAGATATGATGCAAGCTCAGATAAGCAAACTTCTCGACAGCAACAACGACGACCCTATTATTCTTACAGATAGCAACGGCAAACCGCAGGCTTTCGACCAGGTGGCGGTTATCACCGTTCAGGGCGGTATATATGCAATTTTGGAGCCTGTCGAAGCATGGGAAGACGATGATGAATATATTCAACCAAAAGTGTTGGAAATTGTAAGTCGCAAGGGTAAGAACGTGCTTGAAGAAGTAGATGAAGATACGGCTGAGTACGTATTGGTAGAATATGATTGTATGATGGAGGAGCAGGAAAAATAATTCTTGCGGCCGTTGGTTGTTTCCGACGGGATTAAGGGGTAACAAGGGCGCAAGCCTAAGGAGGAATTATGAATAAAATATCAGGATTTTTTGGCAAAGTCGGCGGCGTGTTCAAAAGCTTTGTCAGACATTGGAACCATCCTGCGGAAGGCAGATTTGTTTCCAACAAAGAAATTGTAGCCTATTCCGTAGGCGGTATGGGCGTACAATTTATGGCTGCGCTCACGGCACAGATAACGTTGTCAGCCAACTGTTTGTTGTTAGGCTCCATCTATGGAATGACTCCAACGGAATTGACAATTTTGTTGACTATCAACACGGTATTCACTTTGCTTATCCAACCGCTTAAAAGTTATTGGATAGACAACGTAGGAGCCAACTCCAACAAAAACAGGGGCAAAGCAAGACCGTTTATTTTGTGGCTGGGACCACCTTCGGCGATACTCATCACGTTGTTTGCGTTTTTGCCAATTACTTGGGCTCAAACCAATCATACTTTGCTCGTAGTATTGATAGGCGCATTGTTCTTGATTATGAACTTCGTATATCAGTTCTTCTACGGAATGTACATACAACTTTCTCAGCTCATTACGCCTAACACTACCGAGAGAGCGGACATTATTTCAATATCTTCGCTTGTATATTCTATGGCGCCTACCATCACGGGTTCGCTTTTCCCACTTATTGCATTGGCTTTTGACAAAGGACAGCTCGACATCAACTTCTACAGAGTTATCTTCCCTGTCTTCTCGGCAATAGGCTTAGTAACTTCTTTCCTTGCCTACTTCGGCACTAAAGAAAGAATCGTCGTACCAAAAACTTACAAAGCAAAAGTCAAGTTTATGGACGGCATGAAGGCAATCATTTCCAACAAATATTTCTGGATTATCAATACTTCCAACTGGTTCACCTTTGCAAGAGCGGCAATTACGGGCTGTTTGTACTGGTCTTACGTATATATGCTCCAAAACGAAGCGATACAGGCTGTCGTATCTCTCGTAATTGGTACGGCGTCGGGTATCGGTATGGCGGCTGCGCCGTTCCTGATAAGAGCAATGGGCAAGAAAAACGTCGTTATCGTCAGCAACGGAGCGGTATTATTATCCAGCATTATTCTTATATTCTTTAGCAGTAGTTACGTAATGTTTACTATATGTAGTTATATCGCTTTCTTCGGTATTGCGGTACAACTTATCACCGCTCCTGCAATGAATGCCGAAGCGCTTGACTATCAGCAATATCTCACGGGCGATAGACTCGAAGGCTTTGCCGGCAACTTTACAATCATCAACTCTATCATTGCACTCGGTACTAACTTCGTTATCCCTGCAATTTATACCTATCACGGATTGTCCGACAACTACGACGTCTTGTACGATTCGGCTATCAGAACGCCGATGTTCCGTTCTTTGGCAATACTTGCAGCCGTAGGTTCTATTTTAGTTACGGTGCCTTACTTGTTCTGGGATTTGACGGAGAAGAAACACGGAGAGATTATTGAGACGCTCAAACAAAGAGCTATCGAAGAAAACAAGGCGGCAGGTTACGGCGAAGACGCAAGCTTCTTGTCAAGCGACGAGACCCTGAGCGAACTGTATGAAGACGAAGTAACCACCGACAACGCAGAAGAAGCGCAAGTCGTAGAAACTGTCGAGAACGCAGACGGCATTGAAGAAACGTCAGAAAACTCCGATATCGCAGACGAACAAAACAAGGAGGAAGAATAATATGAAAAAGATATCCGTATTGACCATCATATTGATTGTTTGTCTTGCGTTCAGTATGATTTTTAGCGGTTGCTCAAAACAACTAGATATTCAGGAAGGTATAGAATATTTTGAAGCGAGTATTCAAACAATCAAGACCACGGACACATATTATATAAGAACGGTTGTCGTAGAAAATGCCAGCAACAGCAAGGAGTATCAACTCAACGTCAAGGGTGATAATATTCATTATACGATAGTATCCAATCAGGCAAGCAACACTTCATATCTTCATACTTATTACAGCGACAACAACAAGTACGTTATGAATAAAGTGGACGGCAAAGACGTGTGGAGTACGATTGCCATGACAAAGGAGAGTTTCCTGCTCGAACCGACAGTTGCGCCATATAGCAGGGAGACGCTTGTTGCTAAAATCGACGCTATCAACGAAGCAATGAAGACGGGAACTATTGTTCCTACTACGATAACTCAGGGAGATTACGTTACCACTTATACATTTGATGATATAGGTGCCGAGATGTCGGAGCTGTTGGGCGGTACCGCACAGGTAGGCGGAAAATTTCCTTTGACTATCGAGACGATAGCAGACAGAATAAACAAAATCGTAGACAGCGAAACGAGTCCGAAAATCAAATATTATATAGTTTATGAAGGACCGAAGATTACCATTCCTAAGGTAGGTTAAGTCTTAATCGGACAAGAGCGGAGATTTCAAATAAATCTCCGCTTTTCATTTATGGCGACTTTCAGGAATGTGTAAAATATTTATGGGGCATTTGACAAGCGCATACAAATGTTTTAGAATATAATATATATATTTTGAATAATAGAGGATTGTTATGAAATATCTGGTAATACTAGGCGACGGAATGGCGGACTATCCATGTTCTCAACTGGACGGAAAAACTCCGCTTGAAGTTGCAAAAAAACCTAATATGGACGCATTATGCGCCAAAGGCGTGATAGGTCTTGTCAAGACTGTACCTGACGGAATGAAACCGGGCAGCGACGTAGCTAATCTGTCTATGATGGGTTATGCGCCTGACAAGTATTATACCGGCAGGTCTCCGCTGGAAGCCTTGTCTATCGGCATAAGCATGGGAGAGACCGATATAGCTACACGTTGCAATCTCGTTACTTTGTCTGACGAAGAAAACTTTGAAGACAAGGTAATGGTAGATTATAGTGCAGGAGAGATAAGCACGCAGGAAGCACAGGAGCTTATCAAAGCGGTGCAGGAAAAACTGGGCAACGACAAATACAGTTTTTATTCAGGTGTAAGTTATCGTCATTGTATGATAACCAAGGGCGGAAAGCTCGGCGCTCAATACACTCCGCCGCACGACATTTCCGACAAAGTTATCGGGCAATATCTGCCTAAGGGCGAAGACGGCGACGAGCATATTGCTATGCTCAAAGCATCTTATGAACTGCTCAAAGACCACCCAATCAACGTAGAGCGTGTCAAACAAGGCAAAAATCCTGCCAACTGCATCTGGTTGTGGGGAGAAGGAAGCAAGCCTGCGCTTGACGATTTTAGTCAGAAATACGGTCTTAAAGCAGGCGTAATATCTGCCGTAGACCTTGTCAAGGGTATAGGTATCGGTACAGGAATGACCAGTTGGGACGTAGATGGTGCGACCGGTACGTATAAGACCAACTTCAAAGGCAAAGCAAAGAGAGCTATCGAAGCGTTCAAGGAAGGATACGACTACGTATATATTCACATGGAAGCACCGGACGAATGTGGTCATCAGGGCGATCTGGACAACAAAATCAAAGCGATAGAGCTTATTGACGACAAAGTGGTGGGATACTGCAAAAGAGAATTGGACAAGATGGGCGAGCCTTATCGTATTCTCATTGCGCCTGACCACCCAACCCCTATTGCCATCAAGACTCACGTAAGCGACCCCGTACCGTTTATTCTTTATGACAGCAGCACCGATACAGACAGCGGCTTTGACTGCTACAACGAAAAAACTGCCAAAGAGAGCGGAGTTTATTATGAGCCGTGTCAAGATTTGATAGACGACTTTTTGAGCCGTCCGGACGTGCAGAGTGAACAATCTGAGTTTGTTCCGGAAGAAAATAATGCCGATACAAGCACAGAAAAAGACAATACCGACAAAGCGGTTGCACCTGTGGAAGAAGTAAAGGACAACGCTCCGCCAAAGGCTAAAAAACCGCTTACGGCAAAACAAAAGAAAAACATTATCATCGCCGTATTGTGTATTGTTGCCGTTATCGGCGCAGGACTGGGTATCGGGTTGCCGCTATACTTCCATTTTAAAGATAAGATTATGGTGGCAAGTGCAGAAGACTTTGACAAAGATATTGCCAAAGGAACCTACTTTGTCTTGTCCAAAGACGTTGTTGTGGACGGCGATCTGGATATGGGAGCAAGGGGCAATTACAGTATTGACCTGCAAGGACACACTCTTACGGTCAAAGGTACGCTTAGCTATACAACCGACGCCGAAAAGGATATAAAAATAGGCAACACCAAGAAAAAAGACTACGTAGAAGGCGGAGTGATTGACGCAGACAAGATAGTAGTCAATGCGCCTAATGCAAGCGTATATATTCTCAGCACGACTCAAACGGGAGAAGCACAGATTTTTGCCAAAACTACCGAAATATGGTCAATGTCTGCCGCCAACGGAATAGCAATAGTGTCCCAGAACACGTCGCTGACAGGCAATATCACCACCAACGAAACGACAACGGTTGAAGTATCGTCTATGGGAGAATCTAATGCCCAACTCGTAGCTTCCGGCAAAATTAAAAGCACACTCAAAGGCAATAAGGTAGATTTGACGATAATGGCACCTGCCGTAGTAACGAGTATAGAACTCGACGCCGATTCCACTGCAAAAGTCAGCGGCAGCGTAGAAGCGGGAGTAAGCGGCGGTAAGACCGTGGCAATGCTTGCAGGACACTCTTGTTCGGAATACAAAAACATTTCGACGCTCGCAATATACAGGGCTTCGGCAGGCGATTATACTATCAAAGAGTGCGACAAAGTTGTTTATATTGACAAACTTGCCACCCCTGTCGACCTTATAGTCGAAGAGAGAGCAGGCGGAAGAATATTTGCCGTGAGTGCAAAAGTCGTTGGCGCAACAAAATACGTATTTATTGTTGACGGACAGGAATACGTTGTCGACAACAGCGAATTGGATATTTCCGATTTGGTGGCAAACGGCGGCGCAGGTAAGCATATCGTCAGCGTATTTGCCAAAGGCGACTACGATTTCGATACGCTCCAAACCGCAGGCAACGTGGTTTACGTGGACAGCGAAGCTACCAAGATAGAATATTCTTATAAGATAACTCTTGCGACGCCGGAAAATTTGCAGGTCAGAGAAGACGGCAACGGCATATGCCTGAGTTTTGACAGCGTTGACTTTGCCGATTATTATATGGTAAACGTATCGGGTCAGGAATTGAAGTTTGAAGCGGATAAAAATGCTTCTACGCAAGTATTCTATCTTACCGACGCATTCAAGGCGGTAGGAACCTATTCGATCAGAGTAACCGCTCATAGCAACGTAGCGGAAATATTGTCCAGCAAACAAGCTATGACCAGCTTTACCAAGACGTTGGTTCTGGGACAAGTAACCGAACTGACGGCAAGAGAAAACGGAACACAGCTCAACGTAGGTTGGAGCGGTGTCGAAGGCGCCGACAGCTACGTCGTTTACGTTAAACGAGCAGGGCAGTACGTCGAACTCGGCAGAACGTCCATGACGACTTTCAGCGTTGACAAGAGCCTTGTTCAGGACGCAACCGAAATAGCAGTCGTTGCACAAGGCAACGGATATTATATTACCGGAGATTACGCAGTAACCGCCATAGAAAGATAGTTTTGACGGTGAAAAAGGTCGTAAAATATTGTAGAGCGGAGATTTTTGCTCAGGTTAGGTACGCTAACGCTGCTGTCGCAAAACTTCGCTCTACTTGTTTAGTTTGCTTACGAGTTATCAAAAGACGTGTCGAAGATAATCAATTCTTGCGATTTATTTCTCTCACGAAGCCCAAGTACGTTCGTTTCGATAAAATCTGTTTTTGCATACAAAAAAGGCAGCTTTTACTGTGCCGAGTGCGAAAGTATAAGTTGCCTTTTTTATATTATATCAAATTTTACAAGCTTGCCTTGTAATCTTCACCCCATACGTGCATGGCGTCAAGTATCGGCTTTAAGGTCTGACCGAGTTTGGAAAGAGAATATTCCACTCTAGGCGGTACTTCGGCAAAAATTTCTCTTTCGACAAGTCCGTCGCCTTCCAAAGCTCTGAGATTGTCGGTCAACACCTTTTTACTTATTCCGGGAATAGTCTTTACGAAGTCGGTAAATCTTTGTTTTCCGTTATAATAAAGATTGCGGAGAATAAGCAACTTCCACTTGTTGCCTATCAGTTGTACGGTTGTAGCCACGGGACAATCGGGCAATTCTTCTCTGGTCAACATAAAAATATCTCCTTTTAAGATAGGTAAATTATATCAAACCAGCGGAAAAGTGTCAATAGTTCAAAAATGAAACTAAGTAATAAATCTATTATCTGGTAATAGAAAAGTAACGTTCTTGTATTCGTTTTTTGCCTTTGTTATACTATGGGCGTAATCAATGCGGTTACAAAATTTATCAAAATTTTGGAGGTAACAAAAAATGAAAAAAGTTGCAATCGTATGTGCGGCAGGAAGACAAGGCAAGTTGTTGGTAGACGAAGCCGTTTTGCGTGGCTATGACGTTACGGGTTTTGTGCGTGGCAACAAGGCAATCAATGCTCAGGCAAAAAAAGTCGTCAAAGATTTGTTTGATTTGACCAAGGAAGATTTGGCGGGCTTTGACGTAGTAATCGATGCTTTTGGTGCGTGGGAGCCTGATTTGCTACCTTTGCATAAAAAATCGCTTGCTCATCTATGCGACGTGTTGAGCGGAACGGGAGTTCGTCTTCTCATTGTGGGCGGTGCAGGCAGTTTGTACGTCAATCCGCAACACACCCTGCAAGTTAAAGATTTGCCTGATTTTCCGGACATCTACAAACCGCTTGCAAATATTCAAAGCGTGGCTCTCGAAGATTTGAGAAAACGAAACGACGTACTTTGGACATTCCTTTCGCCTGCGGGAAATTTTGTTGCGGACGGCGCAAGAACGGGAAAATACCTTCTTGGCGGAGAAGAATATTTTGTCAACGATAGGGGAGTGAGCGAAATCAGTTATGCCGATTACGCAATAGCAATGATAGACGAAATAGAAAATGCCAACAATATCCAAAAAAGGTTTTCAGTCATAGGCGAATAAGAAACAAAAAAGCGCAATCTATTGTGATTGCGCTTTTTAATTCATATAACGTTTAAGTACACATATCGCAAAGCTACACATACGTCATATCAAGCATGCAAGCAGAGCGTAGGAATAATATTGCTCGGGTTATATCATATCACTACAAAGTCGCCCTTGGTGATAAAGCAAAAACTGATAAGAGCAAGTATTACCGTGATTACAACTTGATGCAAAACGTAGACGGGCAGGGCGATTTTGCCCCAAAAGTTGATAGGTTTGTACCAATCGTATTTGCCCAGCCACGGTAATAGCGATTTTTTGTTGGGGTACAGCAGGTTTGCCGCACTTGCGCCAATCAACATATATCCGACAAGCGGAAAAATCGGTTGATAATCGGCAGAAAAACTTTCGCTAGGGTTGCCGTACAGAAACTCGCCTATCCAAGCCCAGTTGTTGTTGTCGACGAATATGGTATTGTCAACTTCGTACATTGACATCAACACGGCGTTGATAAAGACAATCATAAAGCCGACGCCAAGACAGGTAAACGCCGTCTTTTTTTTGTCGTGGCGGCAAATAAAGTCAATAAGCGTCCACAGCAAAATAGCTACGGCAAACATGTGCAGGATACCAAAGGTGATAGGCGTGTCCATCAGCGTAGTTACCAACGTTACGAGAGCGGCGCAGATGGCGACTTCTATACCCCTTTTGAGATTGCTCTTGCTGAAAGCCGTCGAAATTCCGCACAGAGAGCAGAATATTATGACCACCAGCGGCTGTACAAATTGTCTGAGCGGACTTGACCAGTACGTGCGTGCGCTTTGCCAAAGATTATAATAAAATTCGCTCCCCGTCGCAGCAAACCATTCTCTACCAAATACGAAAGCAAAGTTGTACATCGTGTGGTCGAAAATCATAAGCATTACGCATATGGCTCTGAGAAAGTCAAGTTCCCATATGCGTTGTTTTTTTTGTTTAGGGAGCGAATGTTTACGCATTATCTTATTTCGTCCTTACCGCCCATATACATGCGCAGCGGAGCAGGAATGGCAACGGAGCCGTCTTCTCTCAGATTGTTTTCAAGGAATGCGATAAGCATACGTGGCGGAGCTACAACCGTATTGTTGAGCGTATGAGCAAAATAATTGCCGTCTTTGCCCTTAATTCTGATGCCGAGACGTCTTGCCTGTGCGTCGCCGAGATTGGAGCAGCTGCCCACTTCAAAATATTTCTTTTGTCTAGGGGACCATGCTTCTACGTCGATACTCTTGACTTTAAGGTCGGCAAGGTCGCCGGAACAACACTCCAACGTGCGTACAGGTATGTCGAGAGAGCGGAAGAAGTCAACGGTATTGGTATACAATTTGACAAACCATTCTTTACTGTCGTCTGGGTGGCATACCACAATCATCTCCTGCTTTTCAAACTGATGTATGCGATACACGCCCCTTTCTTCTATGCCGTGTGCGCCCACTTCCTTGCGGAAACATGGTGAGTAACTGGTCAGCGCCTTAGGCAACTCGTCTTCGCTAAGCAAAGTATCCATAAATTTGCCTATCATAGAGTGTTCGGACGTGCCGATAAGATACAAGTCTTCGCCTTCGATTTTGTACATCATATTTTCCATCTCGGCAAAGCTCATAACGCCGGTAACGACGTTGCTTCTTATCATAAAAGGCGGAATGTAATAGGTAAAGCCCCTGTCAATCATAAAGTCTCTTGCATAGGACAAAATTGCGCTGTGCAAGCGGGCTATATCGCCGCACAGATAATAAAACCCGTTGCCGCTTGTTCTTCTTGCGCTATCCAAGTCAATTCCGTGAAGTCTTTCCATGATGTCCACGTGATAAGGCACTTCGAAGTCAGGAACCTTAGGTTCGCCAAAACGCTCAACTTCCACGTTTTCGCTGTCGTCCTTGCCGATAGGCACGCTGTCGTCGATAATGTTAGGAATGACCATCATTCTCTTTTTTATCTCGGCGCTCAATTCTTCTTCTTTTATTTCAAGATCGGCAAGCTCTTTGGCATAATCAGCCACCTGAGCCTTTACTTTTTCGGCTTCGTCTTTTTGTCCTTTTGCCATCAGGCCGCCTATTTGTTTAGAAAGAGCATTGCGTTGCGACCTGCAATAGTCGCCACGTTGCTTACATTCTCTGAACTCTTTGTCCAATGCCACGACTTCGTCGACCAACACCAGTTTAGAGTCCTGAAACTTCTTTTTGATGTTCTCTTTTACCAATTCGGGATTGCTTCTTACCAGTTTTATATCAAGCATAATTTTCTCCTGTAATTTATTTGACAACGATATTGACCAATCGTTTTGGTATTACGATTGCTTTGACTACGTTTAAGCCTTGCAGTTGTGCTTTTACGGCAGGTTCTTCAAGAGCTATTGCTTTGATTTGTTCTTCGTTTGCGTCGCTAGGAACGACGATTTTTGCCTTAACTCTGCTGTTGATTTGTACGGCAAGCTCGTATTCGTCCTTGACGAGAGCCGATTGGTCGCAGGTTGGGAAGGCACGATTGAACACGCTGTAAGGCTGTCCCATCATTTCGTTGAGTTCTTCGCTCACGTGTGGAACAAAAGGAGCAAGCAGTAACACAAGGTCGTCTACGCACGAGTAGAAGAATTCCTGATTTTTGTCGTCGCCAAGGTCGCTGTCGTATTTGTACAGAGCGTTGACAAATTCCATCAGACGTGCGATAGCCGTGTTGAAAGAAAAGGTTTGCATATCGGCGTCAACTCTCGATATTGTGTAGTTGCGCACGTAATTGAGATCCTTTTCTGCTTTTCCGTGTGGCTTTGCAGGCTGGTCTTTTTTTGCTTTGGATACCAATCTTTCCACTCTTTCAAGGAATTTGACGATAGAATCGATGCCGTTGGCGTTCCAAGGTCCGCCTTCGATATAAGAAAAGCCGAACATAAGATACATTCTGAAAGCGTCTGCGCCATACTTTTTGACGTAGTCGTCAGGAGATATTACGTTTCCTCTCGACTTGCTCATCTTGTTGCCGTCAGGACCGAGAATGGTGCCTTGATGCACAAGCGAAGTAAACGGTTCGTCAAAGTTAAGATATCCCATATCTCTCAACGCCTTGGTAAAGAAACGTGCGTAAAGCAGATGCATACAAGCATGTTCCGCACCGCCGATATACTTGTCCACAGGCAACATCTTGTTGATGATTTCCGGGTCAAACGCCATTTTGTCGTTGTGTGCGTCAGGGTATCTCAGGAAGTACCAGCTCGAACATACGAAGGTATCCATCGTATCGGGGTCTCTCCTTGCAGGTCTGCCGCAGATAGGGCAGGTGGTGTTCATAAATTCTTCGCTTTTGAGAAGCGGCGACTTGCCGTCAGGCGTAAAGTCGACGTTGTAAGGAAGTTTAACGGGCAACTGGTCCTCAGGTACGGGAACTTCGCCGCAATGGTCGCAATGAATGATAGGTATAGGACAACCCCAATATCTTTGACGGGAGATGAGCCAGTCTCTGAGACGATAGTTGGTTTTTATGCCGCCCTTGCCCATCTTTTCGAGTTTTGCAAGAATTGCAGGTATGGCTTGCTCGGTGGTCATACCGTCAAACTCTGCGCTGTTTACAAGCACGCCGTGTTCGCAATAAGGAAGGTCGTCGGCGCTGCCGTCGGCACTCTTGATAACCCTTTCTATTTTGAGATTATATTTTTTTGCAAAGTCGTAGTCTCTGTCGTCGTGTGCGCCTACGCCCATAACAGCACCTGTGCCGTAAGAAGCCAGCACGTAATCGCCTATCCAGATAGGAACTCTTTCGCCGTTGATAGGGTTGACGCAATAACTACCGGTAAAGGCACCTGTCTTTTCTCTGGTGGTAGAAAGTCTGTCGATTTCTGCAATCTTTGCCGTCTGAGCCTTGTAGTTTTCCACAGCTTGTTTTTGCTCAGGTGTGGTGAGAGAATCGACGAGTGGATGTTCGGGGGCGAGAACCACGTAAGAAACTCCGAAGATTGTATCGGCACGTGTGGTAAATACTCTGAAAGAGCCGCCGTTTTCGCATACAAATTCTATTTCGCCGCCTTGCGACTTGCCTATCCAATGGCGCTGCATAGCCTTGGTTTTTTCAGGCCAGTCCAGCTTGTCCAGACCTTGCAACAATTCTTCGGCATAGTCGGTGATTTTAAAGAACCATTGAGTAAGATTTTTTCTTATTACGGGGTGTCCGCATCTTTCGCAACAACCGTCGATTACCTGCTCGTTGGCAAGTACGGTGTTGCAGTCGGTACACCAGTTGACTGGCGCTTGTTTGCGGTAAGCCAGTCCCTTTTTGTACAGTTGAAGAAATATCCATTGGGTCCACTTATAGTATTCGGGCAGGCAGGTTACCACTTCGTAGTCCCAGTCAAAGCTTCCACCGATGGCTTTGAGCTGTCCTTCCATCGTTTCTATGTTTTTGAGAGTGCTGTCCTGTGGGTGAACGCCGGTTTTGATGGCATAGTTTTCCGCAGGCAAGCCGAATGCGTCGAAGCCCATAGGCTGAAAAACTTCATATCCTTTCATTCTCAGATATCTTGCATAGCTGTCGCTAGGACCGTAGTTGTACCAATGTCCTGCGTGAAGTTTTGCGCCCGAAGGATAAGAAAACATCTCCAAGACGTACTTCTTTTTGTCGGTCTTTGACTTGTCAAAACTGTAAAGGCGAGTGTCCGCCCAGGTTTTTTGCCACTTTTTTTCTATGTTGATAAAGTCCATATTTATTCCTCTGAAACTTTAATATTTCCGATACAAATATAATAATATTATATAATAAAATCTTTGTCAACTTAAACGCCTAAAATGAAAGTAGTATTGCCTGATAAAACTTGAATTTTAAATGGTCCTGAAATGTGAAAAAACAAAAAAGCCAAAGTCGTAAAGCAGCAAAAGCCGACAAAAAAAGCGGCTTTTTCCAAGTCGCTTTTGATATAAAAAACTCAATACATATCGACAAAACGCAATTATTCTTCTTCCGAAGTATTTTCTTTGTCAGAATCGACGTCGCAAGCTGCTTTTTCCGTGTCTTGTAAAATTTCACAACTTTGCGTATCTGCCACAGCCGACACGTGCGTCGATTGCATGTCAAGAGCATTGTTCTGCGCCGCCAGGGGCAGAGTGTCCTTGTCAAGCGCACAATTGCGTACGGTTTTTGAAAGAGCGATAAGCGCAATTGCATTTGGCAGGACCATGAGATAGTTGAACATATCAGTAAGTTCCCACACAAGGTCGTTGGAAAGAACCGAACCGAGAAAGATGAAACATACGGCAAGCAAAGTATAGACGACGGTCGCTTTTTTGCCAAAGAGATATTCGACGTTGAGTTTGCCAAAGAGATTCCAGCTCAATATCGTGGAGAAAGCGAAGAAGAAAAGACAAACGGCTACGAATATCGCTCCTGCCTTATCCCCGACCAGACCGCCGAAAGCAAGTTGAGCCATATTGGTTTTATCCACGCCTTCGGCACTTCCCGAAGCGAGAATACCGTCGCCGGCATACAGAGACGTGATGACAACCAGAGCGGTGAGAGTGATGACTACGAACGTGTCGATAAACATACCTGCCATAGCCACTACGCCTTGCTCGTGCGGCTTTTTGACTTGCGCCAATGCGTGAGCGTGCGGAGTGGAACCCATGCCGGCTTCGTTGGAAAACAGTCCCCTTTTTGCACCTTGACTCAATGCCGTTTTTAAAGCCGCTCCCACGCTACCGCCAATTATTGCTTGCGGAGCAAACGCATACTTAAAAATCATTGCTATACTTTGGGGCAGAACTTTGATATTGGCAAAAATAACAATCAACGAGCCTAAAATATAGAGTAGCGCCATAATAGGAACGATTTTTTCCGTAACTGCGGCAATGCGTTTGACGCCGCCGAAAAATACCGCTCCGCATAAGATTGCTATCACAAGACCGACAACCCAGGACGGAATACCCAAAGCGTTGGTACAGGTGGAAGCTATTGAATTAGATTGAACCATACAACCCATAAAGCCCAGAGCCAGTATTATTGCCACGGCAAAAAATCCTGCAAGAAACTTGCCGAAATTGCCTTTGAACGCTTGTCTTATGTAATATACAGGTCCGCCTTTGACGGAGCCGTCGGCAGCAACAACCCTTGTCTTTTGTGCCAACACCGCTTCGGCATAGATGGTTGCCATACCGAAAAAGGCAATTACCCACATCCAGAATATTGCTCCCGGGCCACCCAGCAAGATTGCGCCGCAAGCGCCGATAATATTGCCTGTGCCGACCTGTGCGGCAACGGCGGTTGTCAGCGCCTGAAATGAACTAAGACCGCCGCCCTTTTGCTTGCCTTTGAGAGAAAGTTCTCCAAACATCTTTTTCATACCTTCTCCCAGACAGCGAACCTGAACGAAACGTGTTTTGATAGTAAAAAACACACCCGTCCCTATGAGCAGGATAACGAGAACGTAGTCGGATAGATAAGAATTGATAGTCTGTACGACTTTGAGAAAAGCGTCCATGCAAAACTCCGTTGTCGCCGAGCGGCAGCAGTAAATTTAAAATGCCGATAGGGTTATTTTATTATATTAATAGCATTTTGGCAACAAAAAAAGCCGAATTTTATTTGTGGCATTGACAAAAGTCGATACATGTCAGAATTTTTTTGATTTATTTTCTATAAACAAGCGTCAAAAAAGCATTTATAATTATTGAAATTTATGTAAAGATATGGTAAAATAAAATAGATTTTTGCAGCGGAGGAAAACAATGAACAGCCAATCCATTCAAATTATGATAGCCATGATAATATATATGGTTGCCGTAATAGTTATCGGAATAGTGTTTGCAAAACGAGCAAACAACAGCACCGACAACTATTTATTAGGGGGCAGAAGTCTAGGCCCTTGGGTTACGGCAATGAGTGCGGAAGCATCTGATATGAGCGGGTGGTTGCTTATGGGCTTGCCGGGAGTGGCTTATTGGTGCGGACTTGCGGACGCTGCGTGGACGGCGATAGGACTTGCGATAGGCACCTATCTCAACTGGCTGTTGGTGTCCAAGAGATTGCGCAGATACAGCATAAGGGTAGACAACGCCATCACCTTGCCTGACTTCTTCTCCAACAGATTCAGAGAAAAAAAGAAGATAATAATGACGCTTTCGGCGCTGTTCATACTGATATTCTTTACGGTGTATGCGGCAAGCTGTTTCGTTACTTGCGGTAAACTGTTTTCTTCGCTGTTCAATTTGCCTTATAGACAGATGATGATTCTCGGTGCGGTATTCGTACTGGTGTATACCTTGCTCGGCGGCTTTTTGGCAGAGAGTGCGTCGGACTTTATGCAGGCAATCGTTATGATAGTTGCGCTTGCCAGCATGGTCATTCTTTGCACGGTCAAGGCGGGCGGAATAGGACAAGTTATCGAAAACGCAAAGCAGATACCGGGATTTTTGGAGTTTTTCCATATTGCCAGTCCTACGCTCGGAGAAAACGGGGAACAATTGGTTGAGTCGGGGCAAGCCGTGTTCGGCGAACCCGGCAGTTACGGTTTTCTCAGCGTTATATCCACGCTTGCCTGGGGCTTGGGCTACTTCGGCATGCCACAAGTGTTGCTGAGATTTATGGCCATCAGGTCAGAAAAGGAACTCAAACCATCGAGAAGAATTGCTATGGTATGGGTAATCATATCTTTGGCTGTGGCGGTATTTATAGGTATCGTGGGCAGACAGCTCTTTCCTACCGAGCATCTTACTTCGTCTTCTTCCGAGAGCATATTTATCACGCTTTCAACTTCTTTCTTGCCGCCTATCGTGGCAGGTATAGTTATGGCAGGAATACTGGCTGCGACAATATCGTCATCCGATTCTTATCTGCTCATTGCGGCTTCGGCATTCGGCAAAAATATCTTCCAAGGAGTATTCAGAAAGAAGGCTTCTGACAAACAGGTAATGTGGGTTACTCGTCTGACGCTTCTTGCCGTCGTGCTTATCGCCATACTTATAGCGTTGGATGAAAACAGCGTAATATTTACTATCGTTTCATTTGCTTGGGCAGGCTTTGGCGCAACGTTCGGGCCGCTTATGCTGTTTTCGTTGTTCTGGAAAAGAATCAACAGACCGGGTGCCATCGCAGGAATGGTGGGCGGAGCAGCAATGGTATTTTTGTGGAAGCTTGTCATCAGACCGCTGGGCGGAGTATGGGGAATATACGAGCTTTTGCCTGCGTTCCTGTTTTCCAGCTTGTGTATAGTCGTCGTATCTCTGCTTACAGCCAAGCCGTCGGCAGAAATTATGGCGGACTTCGATGCGGTTGCGCACGGAGAAACGGTGCCTGTAAAGGACCTGCAGGAGACTGAAATTGCCGTTGAAACAGAGCAGGAAACGCAAGCGTAAACAAGCAAAATAATATTGACAAAAGTAATAAATATTTATAAAATATTTTTGGAGTGTAATAAGGGGTGAGTTTGTGAAAAAAGTTGAAGTTGATAAAAAGGAGCAAGATAATCAACCATACCAACTTAAGAAAAAGACCTTTTCTTACAGGTTTTGGTTCAAAATAGTCAAGTCGTTGTATGCCAAGAGAGAGTTTTTGGGCATGGAGAATGCGCCTGAAGAAGCGTCCATCTACGTTGGCAACCACGCACAAATGAACGGGCCTTTGGTTGCGGAAATGTACTTTCCGCTCAAACACCTGACGTGGATGGTGGGCGAAGTTGCCAATCGCAAAGAATTCCCTGCATATGCAATGAAAGATTTTTGGCCGTATAAACCAAAGAGTGTAAGATGGTTTTACAATATGGCGGCTCACATGCTCGCACCGCTTGCAGAGTGGTTGTTTTCTTGTGCCGACGTAATACATCTATATAGAGATCACCGTATTTTCAGCACCTGCAAGACGACTATCAAGTGTCTGAACGAAGGCTACAACATTATCATCTTCCCTGAGTGCAACGACGAGTACAATCACATTGTCAACGATTTTGAGAGCAATTATATTGACCTTGCCAAGATGTATTATAGCAGATACAAAAAGATACTCAAATTCGTGCCTATGTACAACGCCGCCAAACTTCAAAAGGTGGTATTCGGCAAGCCGATTGCCTATGACCCTAACGTTCCTATTGACGAACAACGCATCACGATAAATACCTATCTCAAAGAAGAAATAACTCGCCTGGCAGAAGAACTTCCGGTACACGACGTCATTACCTACAACAATTTTGGCAAGTCGCATTATCCAAAAAACAAGCCGGAACTCAATACGTATGAGCAAAATCACCCCGGACAAGCAGCGCCAACCAATAGCGACGAGACAGAAAACAAATGATTAACGCCCCTGCTTTTGCAGGGGAATTATTTTAATAAACAATAATAAATTAAAGTTATCAAAAGGGGCTTTATGCAAAGGTTTAAATTAAATTCTGCGCCGACGAAACAAAAGAATATGATTGTTCAGGAAGATATAAGAATATCTGTTCTCAGCGAAAATATTATCAGGGTGGAAAGGTCAAAAGGCGGCAATTTTGCAGATTTGCGCTCCCAAGTTGTCATGAACAGAGACTTCTGTGATACGCAGTTTGAGTGCAGGACGGAACAAGATTCTATCGTCATCACAACGTCCGCACATGTTTTTGTTGTGGACAAGCGGACTCTTAAAGTTACGGCTGACGGCGTTGTAGCCAAAAGCGGCGGAAGAAAGAACTTAAAGGGTACCGTGCGTACTCTCGATTGCAAGAGCGGAGCCGTCAGATTGGGCAACGGCATATTTTCCAGGACAGGCGTAACATTGCTGGACGACAGCAAGTCGTTGCTTTTGACCCAAGACGGCGGTATCAAAGCAAGGGCCAACGGTTCAAAAGACCTGTACGTTTTTGCTTTTGGCAACGATTTTTACGGCGGGTTGCGAGAGTTTTTCAATTTGACAGGTTATCCGCCTGTCATGCCAAAATACGTGTTTGGCAACTGGTGGTCGAGATATCATGCCTATTCTGACAAGGAATATCTTGATTTGATGAGCAGGTTTGAAGACGAAAAGATTCCTTTTAGCGTGGCAACCATTGATATGGACTGGCATCTGGTTGACGACGTTCCAAAAGACGTAGCGTATGGACATAAGATTCAGGGCAGGGGCTGGACAGGCTATACTTTCAATCAAAAACTTTTTCCTGATTACAAGGCGTTTTTTAAGGCGCTTAAAGCCAAAAATCTGCATATTACCATGAATTTGCACCCACGAGACGGCGTAAGATATTTTGAAACGCAATATGCAGATATGGCAAGGGCTAACGGAATTGATCCTGCGAGCAAAAAGGCGGTAGAGTTCGACCTGACGAATAAAAAATTTCTAACGTCTTATTTTGATATTCTGCATCATCCTTACGAACAGGACGGCGTAGATTTTTGGTGGATAGACTGGCAACAAGGCACCAAGTCCAGGATGAAAGGGCTTGACCCGCTGTGGCTTCTCAATCATTATCACACCCTGGACAACAATCGCAACGGTAACAGGGGCTTGATATTGTCAAGATATGCAGGAATAGGGTCGCATCGTTATCCGCTCGGCTTTTCCGGAGATACGTACGTCAGGTGGAGTGCGCTAAGATTTCAACCTTACTTTACCGCCAACGCTTCCAACGTGGGATATACTTGGTGGTCGCACGATATAGGCGGTCATATGAGTAACAAGGGAGACGGAAAATTGTATCTCAGGTGGTTACAATTCGGCGTATTTTCACCTATCAATCGACTGCACTCAACCAACACAACGATCAGCAAAGAGCCGTGGAATTATCCCGACGTATATCAGAGTGCTATCTGGTTTTTACAGCTAAGACAACGTCTGATACCTTATCTATATACCGCCTGCGTCGATACCGCAACGCAGGGCATGCCGCTCGTGCAGCCACTATATTACAAATACGATACTCCGCAGGCATATAGCAAAAAGTATCGCAATCAATATCTTTTCGGCAGCGAAATGCTTGTATGCCCCGTTACAGACAAGGGAGATAAGCAGGGTACTGTAAAACATAAAGTATGGCTTCCCGACGGCATGTGGACGGACTTTTTTACAGGCAAAAGGTATATTGGAGACAGAGAATACGTTATTACCTGTCCGATTGATTATTTGCCGGTATTTGTCAAAGAAGGCGGAATTGTGCCAATGTTGCACGACGGTACGACCAACGACATGTCGTACAAAAATATTGATTTGCAGGTATGTGTCGGCAATAATCACTATGTAATGTATGACGAAGACGGCAGCTTAATCGTTGACCAACGTCTTACCGACGATGGTTGTACAATCACACTTACATCGAGCGGAAATATCGACGTACAAAGTGTCAACGTACGACTCATTGGCGTCAAGACTGCGGACATATCTTGCGACGGCGGTTTGTTCCACTCCGACGGCATAACCGTAGACCACTTGCCTAAGACTATCCTAATAAAAAATATCGTCAGACTATAACAAAAACACAACAAAATATCCACATTGACGTATCAATGTGGATATTTTTATTTTCAAAATCGTGCGATATCAGAAATCTACTTCGGTGTCGTAGTAGCAGCACTTGAGCAGTTCTTCCATCTCTCTTTGGGAAGGACGACGTGGGTTAGAGCCTGTGCAAGCGTCGCCTATTGCGTTCTTTGCAATTTCAGGGAGTCTTTCAAGGAAGACGCTCTCAGGTACAAAGCCTTGCTCGCAAGGGTAGCTGTCAGCACCGTAGTTTTTGATACAATGTGGAATGTTAAGGTCGTCGTTCATCTTGCGGAGATATGCGATAAGAGCCTTAACTTTTTCGCTATCGCTTGCACTCTTTTTGCAAATGCCCATATAGTCGGCAATTACGCCGTAACGCTTTCTTGCGACAAGATTCTTTGCATTGAAGGCGATAACCTTAGGCAGATACATTGCGTTTGCAGCGCCGTGGATAATGTGTGCGCCGTAGTCCGCAAAAGCCGCACCTGTCTTGTGAGCCATTGAGTGAACGATACCCAAAAGCGCATTGGAGAAGGACATGCCGGCAAGGCATTGTGCATTGTGCATTCTGTCTCTTGCAGCCATATCTCCGTTGTAGGAATCAACGAGATCGTTTTGAATCATCTCGATTGCGTGAATGGCAAGTGGGTCGGTGTAATCGCTGTTTGCCGTGGAAACGTATGCTTCAACAGCGTGTGTCATTGCGTCCATACCGGTATGAGCGACAAGTTTTTTAGGCATTGTCTCTGCAAGCTCAGGGTCTACGATCGCAACGTCCGGGGTAATCTCAAAGTCTGCGATTGGATACTTGATGCCTTTGGCATAATCGGTGATAATGGAGAATGCCGTAACTTCGGTTGCCGTTCCTGATGTGGAAGAAATTGCGCAGAAGTGAGCCTTCTTTCTGAGTTCAGGAATACCGAAAATTTTGCACATGTCTTCAAAAGTGCAATCAGGATATTCGTACTTTATCCACATTGCCTTAGCCGCATCGATAGGGGAACCGCCGCCGATAGCTACTATCCAGTCCGGTCCGAAATCAAGCATTGCCTGTGCGCCCTTCATAACGGTTTCAACCGAAGGGTCTGGTTCGATACCTTCAAAAAGCGCAACCTCCATACCTGCTTCTTTAAGATAAGCAATAGCTCTGTCAAGGAAGCCGAACTTCTTCATAGAACCACCGCCTACGCATACCATTGCCTTTGTGCCCTTAAAAGATTTAAGAGCTTCCAACGCACCTTTACCGTGATATATATCTCTCGGTAACGTAAATCTTGCCATAAATAAATCCTCCTGTTTGTTGTCTTAATAAATCGCAGTGCAAAAATTACCCTACTGCTACCATTATAACATCTTTTTTAGTTATTGCAATAGTTGCAGAGCAAATTAGTTAAAATTTTAACGTATAAATGCAGCAGCATCGGAAAGATGAAAATTTTAATAAAACATATGGCTATAAGTTATACTAAACAGCATATAAAATTACGGGATAAAGTTGTATTTTCCAAAAAAAGATTCGGTTGAACCTTTTCATGATTCAACCGAGTCCCATTTGGCGCCACAAGTGGTATCTCAGTTGAATATCGATTTTTTGGTAAGTACTTATTACATAGTAATAAGTAAAAATTGCTGCTCAAAGAATAGAGAAAGAAAAAGTGTACATTTTCAACGCTATAAAATTCATATAAACAACATAATATCAAGTGCGATGAGAATATCATCTTGTGCGGGAACTCGGTTTTCGGTAAACTTAAACGTACTAAACGATTCTTCATAATGAGTAGAGTAAAAAGAAAAGACCTGATGATCAATGTCGTCAGGTCTCTTTTTGTCTGTGAAGTTGTAATAGATTTCCATCTTATCGTCATAAAGGATGATTTGTTTAATAAGTAGTCGTATCATTTGCCGAGGTTCTTTTTTCAATGCCATCTTCACATATCGAATGATATCGCTTCTTGTGATTTGACTACGTTCCTTAGACTTTTCAATAGCAATTTTAGATTCGATAGTGTCCAATTTCTTTTCAAGCTCTTCCATTCTAAATTTAGTAGAATTAGTTCTGATACCTTCTGCAATCGCATCAAGAAGATTATCTATGGATTTTTGGACTTGTTGTTTTTCTTTTATTAGCAAGTTAAGTGTAGATTGGTCAGAAAACTGTCTTTTAATAGCTTCCAACAACTTATCGGCCACGTTTGCAATCAAGTCAGGATTATTAAGCGCCTTAAGAGTAGTATCTACCACTACTTTTTCAAGGACTTCTTTCCTAATAACGGATTTGTTGCAAGCTCTTCTTATTTTTCTATTAGAGCATTTGTAATAACGTTTAATTACGCCAGCCTTAGTCGTTCCCGACTCGGATGCGATTGAGTTGCCGCAATAACCGCATATTAGTTTTCCTTTCAATAGGTATACGGCTTCAGAGTCGTGTTTACCGTAGTGCATTTCTTCTAGCTTATTTCGCACGACGGAAAAAATGTTGTCAGGCACTATTCTAGGATAAATGTTCGTAAAGACTTCATCACCGTGCCTATATATTCCCGCATATTTCTCATTTTTCAATAGATTATATACGGTATTTCTTGCAAAAGGTTTGCCACGGTTTAGAATTCCACGCTCATTTAATTCAGCCATAATATCTTTTACATATACGTTATTTGCATACTGTTCAAAGATATAACGTACGACGGCGGCTTGGTCTTCATCAACAATCAATTTCTTGTTAATTACTTTATAGCCAAAGAGGATAGAACCACCTGTAAAATTTCCTTTTTTACGGCTTTCATTCATACCACGTTTGACTTTTTGCGATAGTTCCATTGAAAAGTACTGGTTCATACCTTCCAAAAGAGATTCGAGAATTATACCCTCCGGCGTTTCGGGAATATTTTCCATAGCGGAGACAAGTTTGATGCCGTGTTCTTTTAAAGTGTGTTTATGGATAGTGGCTTCATATTTATCTCTTGAAAATCTATCGAGTTTATAGACGAGCACATAATCCCATGCTTGCTTTGAGCTATCTCTCATCATTTGTTGAAACGCATCACGTAAATCGTTAGTGCCGGTCATCGCCCTATCTATATATGTATCGACGATTAAAATATCGTTTTCCTCCGCATATTTGTGGCAAACCGACAATTGACCTTCGATAGACTGTTCTGTTTGACGCTCGGAAGAGTATCTGGCATATATTACTGCTGTTTTCATATTATTTTCCTCCAAATATTTTTTATCAGTTTACTGATAGATCTTTGAAAATGTTAGAAAGTTTATCCATAGAGTTTTGAAGTTTTGATATAGGCTTTCCAAACCTAATCTAAAAACAAACAAAACTTTTCTCTTTTTTATTATCCCTTTCTGCGGAGCAGTGCAATCACAAAGCCAAAAGCATTTTGTAAAGTTGGTATTACGATAATTGTTCTATGGTACGAAAAAAATTGTATTAGATAAATTAGTTTGTTGGTTTGAACAATTATTTTCGGAACTTTATAAAATGCTGCTTTGTGATAAAACGGAAACAAAGAAAGGAAAAAGGGAAAACATGTTTTTGGGGATATGTTTTGGTTTTCTTTTGTTTTTGTAAAGAAAAGTAGTGATATTATTTGTTAAAAAGTATATGTATAGTTTCTACAAAAACCTTTTGATTTTTGATATATTTGGGTCGAAGAAAAATTAGGAGAAGTTATGATTAAAATTGATTTAGAAAAAAACGAATCAGGCTTGCAAGTTTATATAAACGGCGTGCCAAACGTAGATGAAATTGAACAAGCAGAAAAAGAATTATTTATAAATTCAATGGTCTTGTCTGTAATGGAATTGTATAAAAAGAAGCGAAGTAAAAAAGAAAAAACTAATCCGTCTTAAATCCTTGACTAATTGATAGATATAGCATATAATCATCGTAAACAGAATAAATATTCTTTTTACGACAAAGGAAACAAAAAATGAGAACAAAAAATCTGGATAAAATGAAGGAGATAGTTGAGTATATCAACAAACAATATTTTGAATATAATCTTATTCCAACAGTTCAAGAGATTGCTAAGGCAGTAAAGATGGTTCCGTCTAACGTGCAGAATTATTTATACGAAATGCAAGAGCGAGGAATGATTACTATGGATGGCGGATGGCGAGGACTAAAAACCAACTTAATAGTTAAAGATTGCAACATAAAATCAAAGGCACCAATACTTGGAAAAATTGCATGTGGAGAACCTTTGTTTGCAGAAGAAAATATCGATGGCTATATAACTATTTCAGCCGAATTATTAGGTCAAGGTAAATTCTTTGCTTTATGGGCTAATGGAGACAGTATGATAAAAGCGGGAATAAAAGAAGGAGATTTAGTTTTAGTAAGGCAACAAAACTATGCAGAAGAAGGGCAAATAGTTGTAGCGTTATGCGACGGAGAAAATGCCACGTTAAAGAGATATTATACCGATAAAAAAAATAAGAGATTTAGGCTTCATCCGGAAAATGATAATATGCAAGATATGTATTATAAGGATGTTGAAATACAAGGGGTTGCCGTAAAAGTATTAAGTAACTTAGTGTAACAAAATAGCGGTTTTCCACCAAAATTTTGTTATAAATAAAGATGCATAAGATAATAGGCTGTCAATAGGGATTTCCCAACCCTATATATGCGGTTTATTAAATCCAACTCTTTATGTGTTTAGGGAAAAGGAGGTGTATTATGAATAACTCAAATTCAAAGACAACTTCATCTGTTAAAATGCGGTGTCCAAATTGTTTTAACTTTACTTATGCCCACATAAGTAGTAGAGGAACAATAATTGGAAAATGTAGTCACTGTAAAGCAACATTTGTAAAACGTCAGTTTGAAAAAGAAACTTCAATAAAAATTGTTGCAAATAGTTAGCTAGAACAAACGTCTACTAAGAAACGTTAGGTAGTGAAATGACACATAAATCCTAATCTCTGCTTATAGATAAGGTTCGTACCAAAGGTAAAGCCTCGACGAACAAAACCATTTTGGGATAGTACGTCGAGTTTTTTATTATAGAATCGGTACTATCCTATCAAAACTCATAAGTAAGGAGAACAGAATATGGTAACGTTGAACGCTATCAGGGAAGATTTGAAAAACATTAGATATTATTATGCCCGCAAAGAACTTTTTGAAAGTGCAAAAGGTATAGTAGGATGCAGCGCAATAAAAGAAATTATTGACCGATATAATAGCATTATTTGTGAGGCGCCACCAAAATTATACGATGTATATGTTAGTTTATATATCAATAACAATACACAAGAAGCACTTTCGATTGCATGGAATTATACTCCAGAGTACATACAAATTTTGAATAAAAAACTGCTCAAGTTTTTGCAAAACAAGTTGAGTGCTTAATTAGATAATTTAGGCGTGGAGCTAAGTCCACGCCGTTTCTCTTTTAGCATTAAAAGATTTAATTAGGTGCTTTAATATTTATATTATTATTATTTTCTTTCCCTTAGTCTCCTAAAAAAGGTTGAACGACTTATTTTTAAAATAAAAGAAGCCTCGTCAGCGGATATTTTTCCGTGCAAATAATTATTTGCAACCTTGTCAAAGAGTAAAGGGTCAATATTTATTTGTTTTCTACCTTTATAAACATTTCTTTCTTTTGCCCTAGCGATTCCCTTTGTTTTATAATCTTTTTTTTGTTTATATTCATGAATATATATTTGCATCAATAATCGATAGTAGTATGGACGAGACAAATCGTCAATTATAATATCGTTTGTGTATAAATAATCTCCAAAGCAAATTATCTCCAAAAGCTTTTTGCAGATGTTATCCGACTTTTTAACTAAATCATACATAGCTTGTTCTTTATATTCAGTAGTATCATTACCCTCGATTGGGATAACAAAAAGCCTATCTCCAGGATATCTCGTTTTTGTTCGTATAAGCCACTCTAAACGATTTAACGATGACATTCCAGCTTCTTCCAGTAATAGCCACAAATCTTCGCGATTTTCACCCGGTGATCTTTCTGCAATAAAAGTTGGAACGATATTTTTGCGTTCGTATACATCTTTTTTTAAACTTAAATCAAGCCCCGGTATGCCTTGAAACAAGTAATCGGGCAGCATGTCAATTATATTATAAAACGGACGGAATATATAGTTAAAGGAACCATCTTCCCATTCTTCATATTCGATTTTTGCTATTTTGTAAACGAGCTTATAATCGTCCTCAAGGCAAATAAAACCTGATGTAGTCAATTTTCTCATATTATTTCTCCATCAATTTATTATAGGCAGGAAGTAATATTTTTTCAAATCTTTGTTTCAGTATATATTTGTAAAACTTTTTTCTCATATCGGATAAGAACGGGGTTTCATCAATGAGTTCATCGATTTTTTCTTGTGAGTATAGTTTACAAATCTTTACAACCGAATCGTTACATTCTTTAAACTTTAAAGAATTAATAACTTCAAAGTAAGAACTTTTCTTGCCATCCAGTTGAACTTGTGATGTTGGGAATTTGTATATTCTTTCATTTGTCAAATCTTCTGATGCCATTATTTTTTCCATCATGCTTTCATCTGTAAGCTGAGGATAAAGCGATGAACCATTATCAAAAACAGGAGCAAGAGTATACTTATTATTCTTTTTCAAAAATCCCCAATTACTTCCGTGTCTATCAAAATTTCCAATTAAAGCATCTACAACATAAATATCCCAAAACATATTTATGGTTTCTTCTACATTAGTGAGTTTAACGTTATCTCTGAGCATTTGCATTATATCTTGATACGAATATTGATAAATTTCTTTATCTTGCTCAAGAGAACTCTCTCCAACATCGTTAAAAGGAACAAATTGATTTCCATCGATGACAAAGTTTTTACACGCAACAACTTGTTCTTTGTTATATGTTCCGAGATATGTTTCTTGGACTTCAAACCCAAGTAGCTCAAAGATATGTGAACCGATATATTCGGAAATATGATTCAGGCGTCGTTCTCCAAAATTTGTTTGTTTTTGAAATTTAATCATATATTCGAAGCCATCGAAATTTATTGCTATTTTCTTTTCACTGCCACCAAAAAAAGTGTTTGTCACTTCGTACTTTGAAAAGTCTAACATATGTCCATCTCCAAATCAATAGGGTTGTTTTTCTATTTTGACACTGTCACTATATCATACGAAAAAAGCAAAGTCAAGTTTTTGCACTGTGTCAATAGGCTTATTTTTTATTTTTGACACACCAATAAGATATTATCATTATGCAATTGTCCAAAATCATTTTGATGAATTTAGGAGAGTTAATAGTTAGGTTTTTTACAAACACGTAATTTGTTGGGTTTTTATGGGGAATAGTCAAGTAAGACTTTCTAACAAAGCAAAAAATAATGTTGTATAGTTAGACCGTAATCAATAGCAAGATTTTTTTCCGAGGATTGTGTCTTGCAAGATAAAAGTGGCCACTTACGCTTAGTCGCACGAAACGGAGAGTTTCAAATCAAATGCTTAAGATTACTATTTACAACTTAATAAAACCAAGCCAACTTGATGTGCTATCGGCAGAACGGGCGAATAAAGGCTTGGTAAAACTATTGCTGAACTATCGGCAAAACGGGTAAAGGAGACATTAAAAATTATGGCAACTACAAGACAAAGAAGATGGAGCGTTCCATCAAAGCGAGCATCGGGATATGCTTCCGAGCGAAGAAGTAAAGTACATGAACACGGACCTAAGGAAGGTAAAGAACTTACCGATTATGAGGCAGGGCTACGTTCGGGATATTTGCAAGCCCAATCGGACCATGCAGGACTGTACAAGTACAAGAAGGCTTTGAGCGAAGGTAAAACACCGGCAGAAGCAAAGAAAATTTCCCGTACTATCGGGAAGAAAGCATAAGGAGGGTTATATAAATGGCTGATAAGAAAATTATGGTCGAGAGAGAACTCTTTCAAATGAAGGACAAATCTTATTTTTCTTACTTTATCAAAGGTATTGTTAGAGGCAAGGAAATAAGAGTGCAAATCGTTCCACCAAATAAGGATAGCGACAAAGGCGGATATGCTGTTCTTGACGTAGTGTTTGGTAACGAAATGCAGGCGGAACTCGTCGTCGTTCCTTACGAAATGAAAGACGAAAGCGGAAAGGTTATCAAGGGAAATACCTATATGGTACGTTCTTACGACGAGGACGGTACCGTATACGAATGTCCTATTAAACCAGCTAAAACGTCGGATAAGAGTTTTCTCAATATGCTTTTAAGATAAGCAAATCAAACTACAAAACTACGGTTTGCTAGGTCGAGCCGTAGTTTTTTACAACAAAAATTTATTTTTAGGAGGTAATAATGAATTACGAAATACGCGAACATGCACGTAAAGACAAAATTAAATGGATAGCAGTCTTTACTGCAATAATTCTTCTTTTTGTTGGAGTCATATCCGCTCTTGTAATTTCTGTAAGAGCAAACGATATGGAAAATCCTATTGTAACGGATGATGGTTCTGGCAATAGCGAAGTTGTAAATCAA
>JBJETQ010000022.1:0-74912 GCA_051883395.1 Christensenellales bacterium
ATCGTCGTAACAAACTACGCAACGAAATTATTCCTATGATAAAACAAGTTTATCCGGGTTTTGTCGACAACGTGGTAAGGCTATCGCAACTTGCCGTATCCACGGCAGATTTTGTGGATAAATTTGTAGTCAAGGCTCAGATAAAGAACGGTGAAATGTTGTTGACCGACGAGCTGTTGACGTGTGAAGAAACAATTTTGACGGCGTCGTTATTTGACGGTTTGGAGAGAATGGGTCGGCGTGTAAATATCGAGCGAAAACATATAGAAGCAATAAAGAGTCTGACGAACAAGCCGCCCGGCAGCATGGTATGTTTGCCTGACAATCTGGCTGCATATAGGGATAGAAACGGCATTGTCGTTGCGCCGGGACGCAAGTCTGGGTTTGAAAAAACAAAGGTAGATTACGGAGTTTTTGAACTGGGCGTATGGAAAGTCGAAATAGTCAAGGAAAATTGCTTAGGCGCATTGAGAGCTGATATGGATATACTTGGAAGGGGCATGCTGAGACAGCGAGAAAAGGGCGACAGAATATGCAAATTCGGCGGCGGAAGCAAGAGTCTGGGCGATTATCTTACAGACAAAAAAGTGCCGTTGAGAGAAAGAGACGACCTTGTGATAATTGCAGAAGGCAACGACGTGCTGGCGGTTTTGCCTGTGGACATATCGAGTAAGGTCGCAGTAACGCAAACAACTAAAAACGTAGCATATATCAAAACAACAAAAATTACGGGAGAAAAGTGATGGAGAGAGTAGAAAAAATTCTGGTAACAAAAGAGCAGATAAGCGAAAGAGTAAGACAGATGGGAGAGCAAATCAGCAGAGATTATGCCGGCAAAGAGCCGTATATGGTATGTATACTCAAAGGTTCAATTGTCTTTTTTGCAGACCTTATCAGACATGTCGATTTGACTGTCGTTGTTGATACTATGGTGGTGTCAAGCTATGGCAAGTCTACTATTTCCAGCGGCAACGTAAGAGTAAAAAAGGACCTGGCAGAAGATATTGCTGGTCGGGACGTAATCATTGTTGAAGATATTATCGACAGCGGACATACGCTTAGCGCATTGACCAAGATGTTGCGAGACAGAAATCCTGCTTCGCTCAAAGTGGCAACTTTTCTTGACAAACCTAGCAGAAGGAAAGTGGAATTTCAGGGAGATTACGTTGGTTTCGAGATACCTGACGAGTTTGTCGTGGGGTACGGACTTGACTATGACGAAAGGTATCGCAATCTGCCATACGTGGGCGTATTGAGCGTTGATTGAGCATATGGGCAAAGCCGTCGAAGAAGAATTGAAAAGGCTGGCAGAGCTGTTTGACGAAGACGCTCCGTTGTATCTTGTTGGCGGCAGAGTGCGAGATTGTATAGTGCGCAATTTTAGCGTGGAACAGACAGACGCCGATATTTGTTCGGCGGCAGACTTCGACGACTTTTTGGAGAGAGTTGAAAGGGCAGGCATGTCGGTTGAGAGCGCAAGCGAAAAGTTGGGTACCGCATGGATAAAGGGAAAGGAAGGCAGATATGAGTACGCTACGTTTCGCAAGGATAGTTATCCTGTGTCCAAGGGCGACCATCTGCCCGAAAAAGTGGAATTTGTAAGAGATATAGCGCAAGATAGTCTAAGAAGGGACTTTAAGTGCAATGCCGTGTATTACGATATAGTCGGAGATAAAATCGTTGACCCGTTGGGTGGTATAGACGATATTGACAAAAGAATTCTTTGTACAACGAGAAGCGCAGATAAGGTCTTTTGTGAGGACGGTTTGAGAATTCTGAGATTGTTTCGCTTTTGCGCCACGCTAGGATTTGATATCGAAAAAGACACGTTGTCGGGAGCAAAGAAGCATTGTCGTAATCTCGATGACATCAAATCGGAAAGGATAGCCGTCGAAATCAAGCGTTTGTTGGAAGGAGAGCGTGCGCAGGAAGCAATGGCAGGCGCTATTGAGTTGGGTGCAATGGGATACGTGCTGAAAAGGGTGGACGAAAGGCTGTCAGGCTTTGACGACATCAATGCGGCAAACGGGATAAGCGAGACGCCTGTAAAATTGCGTATAGTAACGATATTGATAAACCTTGCCCTGTCAAAGTCTTTTGAAGGCTACACGGAACAATATATAGGGGAATTGACAGAACGTTGGAAAAAGGTTTATCCGCAGAGCGTGGAAAAAGGCTTGAAAATTATTGAGTTGGCAACCGGAATCGTTAAAGCAAGGGCCGCTAAGATTGATATTAAGAAAATATCGATAGATTATGCCGAGCAAATAGACGATATTGCTGCGGTGCTGGGCGCAATGAGCAGAAGCGGAGATAAAGCTTCCACAATCGCCGCCGGAAAATTGGAAAGATGGATGGCTGTTGTCAAAGATAAGAAAATACCGCTGAAAATTAGCGATTTGAAACTGACGGGAGACGATATAAAAAATTTGGGCTACAAAGGCGCAGATATAAGAAAAACTTTGGAAAACCTGAGAGACTGGTGCGTGGAAAACCAAACGGAGAGCAATCGTGAAGAATTGACGGAGATTGCCGTGAGATGGAGGAAGAACAATGGATAACGTTATTTTGGCGATTTCGGTTGTGTGTGTCGTGTTGACGGCAATCGTACTGATTTATATTATTGTAAGGGATAAAAAAGAGAAGAAAAATCAGGACAGCGGTTACGACGAAGTTATTGACGCTTTGGGCGAAGCCGTGAGCATGGTAAAAGAAAACCAGGAAAATACCGCAAAAAACAGCAGAGAACATATTGTAAGCAATATCAATACGGCTAACAGCACGCTCAATGCTTTGCTCAAAACGTACATGGATAATTTTGCAAGGCAGATTGACGATATAAATATAAATTTGCGCAACTCGCTCGGCGAGATGAAGACAGAAGTGAAATCGACTCTGTCGGAGATGAAAGTCGAGCTGAAACAAAGCATCGGAGAATTGAAAACCGAAGTGAGCGAAAGTTTGCAAACGCTGCGTAAGGACAACGAAGCGCAACTGGAAAAGATGAGAGAAACGGTGGACGAAAAGTTGTCGGGAACGCTGGAAAAGAGAGTAAACGCCGCATTCGAGATGGTAAACAGTCGTCTTGACGCCGTACAAAAGGGCTTTGGTGAGATGCAGAGTTTGTCAGAAAAAGTCGCCAATCTCAACAAATCTTTCAGCAATATCAAGACGAGAGGAAGCTGGGGAGAGGTGGCGCTCAACAGCCTTCTCGAACAGATGCTGGCGCCTGAGCAATATAAGGCACAGTTTAATATCAAGGGCAAAAACATGGTAGACTTTGCAATTGTTATGCCGGGGCAGGCAGGAGAAAAAGTCTATCTGCCTATTGACGCAAAATTTCCTGTCGAAGATTATAACAGGCTGGTGGATGCGACCGAAAGGGGAGACGCAGGCGAGATTGACAAGGAACGCAAACAACTCAAAATTCGCATCAAGGAAGAAGCAAAGTCTATCAAAGAAAAATATATTGCACCGCCAAAGACTACCAATTTTGCAATCATTTATCTGCCAAGCGAAGGTCTATATGCCGAAGTAGTAAAAGACAGCGAATTGTGCAACGAATTGCAGTCCAAGTATGCTATTACGGTGTGCGGACCAAGTACCATCGCCGCCCTGCTCAACAGTTTGCAGATGGGATTTACTACTCTCAAAATTCAGAAAAAGAGCGCAGAAGTGGTAAAACTTATGCTTGGATTTAAAAAAGATTTTACTAAGTTTACCGAAACTGTTGGTAAGGCGAGAGCAAAAGCCAACGATACTGTAAAGGAACTGGATAGTATAGATAAAAGAACAGATATTATTCAGAAGAAACTCGACAAAGTGGACGACCTTGCGGGAGAATACATAGATAAGAATGAAGATATGCCTGCAATAGACGGAGAAGCGCAAGATGAAATATGATTTGCATATACATTCGATATTCAGCGACGGAACGGACGCTCCCGTCGCTATCGTGGAGAAAGCGAAGCAAAAAGGGTTGAGCGCCATTGCGCTGACTGACCACGATACGATAGACGGTCTTGATGAATGCAGAGATGCGGCAAAGTCCGCAGGAATTGAGTTTGTGGACGGTTTGGAATTGTCTACTTATTCAATGTCCGAAGTGCATATTCTCGGCTATGGGTTTGACCGCAAAAGCGACAGATTGCATTCTGCGCTGTCCGACTTTGCCGCAAGGCGTGTAGAGAGAATAAAGAATATTCTGGCATTGTTGGGTAAATTCAAAATAAATCTCGATTATGATAGCGTGGCTTCTAACGCAGGCGGTGCTATCGGCAGAATGCACGTGGCAAACGAACTTATCAAAAAGGGCTTTTGCACGAGTGTACACGAAGCGTTTGACAGATATTTGGGAGTAAACGGGCTTGCTTATGTTCCGTCTAAGAGAATTACTCCAATGGAAGGCGTAAAACTGATAAAGAATTGCAAAGGGCTGGCGATTCTGGCTCATCCTTTGAGATTTTTGCAAACGGGAAAATTCAACGATTTTGTGTACGGACTCAAACCGTTTGGTCTGGACGGAGTTGAAGCGTATTATCCTACTCACGACGAAAAGACTGTCAGAAATATCACCATGATTGCAAAGCAAAACGGAATGATTGTAACGGGCGGTACGGACTATCACGGAGCCAACAAAAACGTGGAGTTGGGAAGCGTGGACGTCAGACTCGACGACAAGGCAAAGAAAAAGTTGAAAATAAAATAAATTATTACGCATAATAGACTTGTGGAAAGAGATGTAAGGACAAGTCGGATAAAGTTGAAAGCAGTCCTAATGACAGGTCTGCTTTTTGCGTATATGATTTTGCAAACGTGCGGCTTTGGGAGTGTCGGTCAAAATACGGCTGAAAAATATGTAAGAGACGACGTCCGCAATATATATGCCAGTGAAGACAATGGTCTGACGAGAATGTCGTCAGGTGATGATTTTGTCGGCAATTTTAGTCCAAAAACTCAAAACATATCGACCTTTTCGACTTCTTTTGAAACTTCTACCCAAGGACGTATACACAATATCACGCTTGCCACGGGTAATTTTAGTTGGTTGCTTGTGGAAGCAGGCGGAAGGTTAAGCTTTAATACCGTGGTCGGCGCAAGGACGCAGGAGCGGGGATATGCCAATGCCAAAGTCATATTGTGGGGAGAATACGTTGACGGAGTGGGCGGCGGAGTGTGTCAGGTTTCGACCACGCTTTACAACGCCTGGATAAGAGCAGGACTGGGCGTAGAGCAGGTGGTCAATCATAGTCTGCCGTCATCTTATTGTGAGTTGAGTCAGGACGCTACCGTGAGCGAATATACCGATATGATTCTTGTCAACGACAGCGGCTACGACGTGATAGTCAACGGAAAAGTGGAAGGAAAAACCGTTACCTTTAATATCTACGGCGCTCCCAGCGAATATACTTATGATATACGGAGCAGTCTGCTGGAAGTTCTGCCGCCTACCGCCCCCGAAGTGGTGTATAGCGCTACGCTGGAAGGAATGGGAGAAATTTTTGAAGACGGAGAAGGCCAATACGTGGTTCTTCGACAAGAAAAAAACGGATACCGCTCGCAAGCAGTACGAATAAAATACAAAAACGGCGTGGAAGTTGAAAGCAAGTTGCTCAGGGTAGATACCTACCAACCGAGTCGTGGAAAAATATGCGTCAAACGTCCGTAAAAACATTGAAAAAACCCTTAGAGCGTGATATAATCTTGATATTAAGGAGATGTCTATGGATTATTTGAAAAATTATCAATATTGGAAAAGCAACGTTGCGCAGGAGTATGGAGCCGAGATGGAAACCATCGGCAGCGACGACAAGGAAATGAAAGAGAGATTTACTTTGCCGCTGGCATTTGGAACGGCAGGTATGCGTGGTACTATCGGCATGGGTATAAGCAACATGAACGTTTATACCGTGGCTAGAGCCAGCCTGGGACTTGCACAATACATATTGAGCCTTGGCAAAAAGCAAGCCGAAATGGGCGTAGTAATATCATATGATACCCGAAGAATGTCTTTTGAATTTGCTTTGACGACGGCAAGAGTGCTGGCGGCAAAAGGCATAAAAGTAAGAATTTTTGAAAACGTCAGACCTGTGCCTATGTGTTCGTTTGCCGTAAGGCATCTGGGCTGTATAGCGGGCGTTATGATTACCGCAAGCCACAATCCAAAAGAGTACAACGGATACAAGGTGTACGGCGACGACGGAGCGCAAATGTCGCCGGAAGCAACTAAAAAAGTGGTGGAATTTATAGACCGTGCAGACTATTTCGGCATTGAATTGCAGGCGGTCAGCTCTACCAATCGTCAGGACGTTGTTGGCAAAGATAATTATGAGTTGGGCGACAATATCACGGTGGTGGGAGCAAGCGTCGACAACGCTTATTATGATACTATCGAAAAGTTGGGGCTTTCCGCTCAATCTGTCAGGAGAGTAGGCAAAGAAATAAAAATCGTTTATAGTCCTATTCACGGCTCCGGTTGGATTCCCGTTACCACAATTCTTGCAAGAATGGGTATAGAAGTCAACGTGGTAGAAGAACAAAAATATCCCGACACCGAATTTTCTACGGTAAGCGTACCTAACCCTGAGCAAAGCGAAGCACTATCAATGGGCGTGGCTCTTGCTGATAAACTTGGTAGCGATATAGTAATAGGTACGGACCCGGATTGCGACAGAATGGGTGTAGCGGTGAGAGATAATCAAGGAAAATTTGTCCTTCTCAACGGCAATCAGATTGGCGCAATGTTGATGAATTATATTTTGTCAAGAAGACAGGAAGAAGGAACCATGCCTTCCAATCCCGCCGTTGTGAAGACAATAGTTACCACTCGTCTTGCCGACAGAATTGCACGCAGTTACGGCGTGAGAGTTTACGACGTGTTGACGGGCTTTAAATTTATCGGAGAAAAGATAAAAGAGTGGGAAACGAGCGGAGAAAGCACATTCCTGTTCGGCTATGAAGAGAGCTACGGCTATTTGTCAGGCACTCATGCAAGAGATAAGGACGCCGTGGTAGCCAGCATGTTGTTTGCCGAGATGGTGTGTTACTACACCGACAAAGGCGTAAAGGTGTACGACAAATTGCAAGAATTGTTTGATAAATTCGGCTATTTTGTAGAAAATAGCAAGTCGATATTCTTCAAGGGCCTTGACGGAATGCAAAACATGGCAGAGATAATGATAAAATTCAGAAAGAGCGACATAAAGGAAATCGCAGGTTGCAGCGTCGTAAGCAAGACGGATCTCAACGTGAGCAAGAAATATAATGCAGACGGCAGCGTGGAGAGCGTGGATTTGCCTGAGACCAACGTGGTAAAGTGGGATTTGGGAAATGATGAGTGGGCGTGCGTAAGACCAAGCGGAACGGAACCGAAACTCAAAATTTATGTGTCAACCAATGCAAGCGATAAGCAGGTCGCCGCTGAAAAAAATCAAAAGATTATGACGGCAATATCAGAGATGATTTGACATCGGCATACAAAGACGCACGAGAACAGGTTGTGATTCGGTGCGTCTTTTTTTTTGTAGCAAAAGTTGTGGCGAAAAGGCTTGAAGCCGATTCGCCACGTGGGGAAGGGTAAATATATAGATTTACCCTGATGTAGGTAAAAAGTCGATACGTATCGACTTTTTAGTATGCCGATTGTCCGTCGGCAAGGGTTTGTAACAGGTCTTCGAATATTGAAACGTGCAACTCTTCGTCCATAATTATACGAGAAATAAGGTCTTTGAGAGAAGCATTGGACACACAGCTTATTGTGCGACGATATTTGGCGATTGCTTGTCTTTCGGCTTCGATATTGGCACGGAGAGCGGCAACGGGATTTTTTATGTAATTGACGTTGCTTCCCGACCAAAAGCATGTGCTTCCTGCTATGATAGGGTCGCCGCCCGCAAGTGTTATTGCTTCACCCAGCAGCTCGTGATGGTGCATTTCGGTTACGGCAATACCCAGCAGGGCGTCTCCGATTTGCGGATAATCTGCGTCAAGCACGTAGTGTTGATATATATATTGCATAATTGCGGTGGTTTCACTCTTACGACCGCCATAATCGTCCACCAGACAGCGGACTTCTTTTGGGGATAAATAGCCCGTAATTTCGGGATACGGAAGTGATAAAGAATATTGTCTTGTATCCATATTAAGCTCCTTTTACTAGTCTTAGTTATTGTATTCAAATAGTCTCATTTGTGATACTCGTCGGCAAATATTTGATTGAAATAAGTAAAATAGGCGCAGAAATGAAATACACGACGATTAATTTTTGGTATGCAAAAGCAATAAAAGGTCAAAATTTTATAAAAAACAGTTGAAATTTGATAATCGGTATGCTATTATAGGTAAGCAATCAAAATATGGAGGATTGTTATTGATGGACTTTATGTATATGCTCTCAGCAGCATTGATACCGGCAGAAGTAACCAATTGGTTGCGTCCAACGCTTCAAATTCTCATGGCTTTGGTAAGCGTGGCTGCTATCGTTATCATTCTGATGCAAAAGGGTACTAATAATAATATAGGCGTAATCGGCGGACAGGAAACCGACACGTATGCAGGTAAGAATAAAGCAAAATCCAAGGAAAGCATTTTGAGAAAGCTCACGATAGTAATGGGCGTTTTGTTCTTGGTGATATCGGTATTGTTCTTTATCACTTATCTTGAAGCATAACGTAAGACGAAGTTGTGGTCCTCACCGATTGGTGAGGACTTTTTTTATAGGAACGTGCAACTGCTGCTAAAGGACGTGGTGTATGACGCTAAGAGATAGTCCCGATAGAATATGAGATATAGCTGCGGACAAGGTAAGGAGCAAACGTTGAAAAAAATAGACTCTATACAAAATAAAAAAAAGAGTATATAATAAATAAGATGGACAATATAAAAATCGTTGAAAATAACAAGAAAGCCTACTTTGATTATTTTATTGAAGACACTCTTGAAGCAGGCATAGTGCTGACGGGGAGTGAAGTCAAGTCAATAAGACAGGGGCATATCAATATCAAAGACAGCTTTTGTACCATTGTCGACGGAGAGATGTGGCTTGTCAATGCACATATCCGCCCCTATGAAATGGGCAGTTATTTTAACGTGGACAGCAAAAGAAGAAGAAAGCTGTTGATGAACAAGCGGGAGATAAACAAATTGCGTGGTTACGTTACTCAAAAGGGCTATACCCTTGTGCCTACCAAAGTTTATTTCAAGCAAGGTCTGGTCAAGGTGGAAGTAGGGCTTGCCAAAGGTAAGGAACTGCACGATAAACGGCGCTCTTTGGCAGAAAAACAGACTAGACGGGACGTTGAAAGACAAATAAAACAATATAATGCAAAGTAAGGAGAAGAAATATATGAAGATAGATACCAATTGTGTTCAAGGCGGATATAGCCCAAAGAACGGTGAAGCGAGAGTTTTGCCTATATATCAAAGCACGACGTTTGCTTATGATACTCCCGAACAACTTGCCGACGTGTTCGATCTCAAAGATCCCGGCTTTATGTACACTCGTCTGGGCAATCCAACCGTCAATTATTTTGAAGATAAGATTGCTTTGCTTGAAGGCGGAGTAGGAGCGCTTGCAACTTCTTCCGGACAAGCTGCATCGTTGCTTGCCATTCTCAACGTGTGCAACGCAGGCGATAACATTATCGCAGTCAACAAAATATATGGCGGCACCTTCAATCTTCTCAACGTAACGCTGAGAAGGTCGGGGATAGAAACTCGTTTTGTGGACCCCGAAGCAGACGCCGACGAGATAGAAAAACTTATCGATGACAAGACTAAGGTTATATTTGGTGAAACCGTTGCCAATCCCGCTATGACTATTTTTGATTTTGACAAGTTTACTGCCATAGGCAAAAAATACGGCATTCTGGTGTTTGTTGACAATACGCTGGCTACGCCGATTTTGTGCAGACCTTTGGAATTGGGCGCAAACGTAGTGATTCACTCTACTACCAAATATATCGACGGACATGCTTGTTGCGTGGGCGGTATAATTGTGGACGGCGGAAATTTTAATTTTGTCGGCAATCCACGTTATCCTATGTTCAATGAACCGGACGCAAGCTATCACGGCATGGTGTATACCAGAGATTGCGGAAATAAGGCGTTTGTTGTCAAGGCAAGGGTTCAGCTTTTGAGAGATTTGGGTACTACCATGAGTCCGTTTAACGCCTTTTTGACCAACATGGGCGCCGAAACTTTGCATCTGAGAATGGAAAAACACAGCTCAAATGCTCTTGCTGTTGCAAAGGCGCTGGCAAACAACCCTAAGATTGAAGAAGTGAGATACAACGGCCTGGAAAGCGATCCGAGCTACGAGCGAGCATGCAAATATTATCTGGGCAGGGGCTTTGGCGGAATGATGACTTTCTGCGTCAAGGGTGGCAGAGATGCGGCTAACAAAGTGATGAAGAACCTTAAACTTGCAAAAATCGTTACTCACGTGGCTGATGCAAGAACATGCGTGCTGCACCCAGCAAGCACTACTCACAGACAGCTTTCTGACGAGCAATTGGTTGCTTGCGGAATCAAGGACAATCTTATCAGACTTTCGGTGGGCATTGAAGACGCCGAAGATATAATTGCAGATCTCGAACAAGCGTTGAACGCATAAATAACAACTACAAAGGAGAAAAATATGCCAATAGTAATTCCTAAATCATTACCTGCGTTTCAAATATTGACCAAGGAACGAATTTTCGTTATGCCTCAGGCAAGGGCTATAAAACAGGATATAAGACCTATTCAGATAGCCATCGTCAACCTGATGCCGACAAAAATCGATACCGAAACGCAGCTTATGCGATTGCTGGGTAATTCTCCTTTGCAAATCGAAGTTACGTTGGTTGCTATGGACAGCTATACTTCCCGCCATACACCGTTGGAACATATGGAAAAGTTCTATAAGACGTTCGACCAGATAAAGGATACGAAATTTGACGGAATGATTATTACCGGCGCTCCGGTGGAACAGATGGCATTTGAAGAAGTGGCGTATTGGAAAGAATTGACCAGAATAATGGATTTTTGCGAGAGTAACGTTACTTCAACAATTTATATCTGTTGGGGAGCTCAGGCAGGCTTGTATTATCACTACGGAATAAATAAGCATAACCTGGACAAAAAGCTCTTTGGAGTGTGCAGCAACGTAAGCTGCGACCCTAAGGAATTGTTGCTCAAAGGTATGGACGATACTATTTATATCCCTATGTCAAGACATACTGCTGTGGACGATAAAGCTATTGTCGCCACTCCTGACCTGGTGCCACTTGCATACGGCGACGACTGCGGTTACAGTATTATCAAGAGCAAAGACAATCGTAAGTTTTTCTTTATGGGACACAGCGAGTACGACAGAGAAACGTTGCGCAACGAGTACCTTAGAGATAAGGAAAAGGGGTTGGATATAGAACAGCCTTTCAACTATTTCGTGGGCAGAGACATCAACAAAATAGATATGAAATGGAAGTCTACTGCCAACTTGTTGTTCTATAATTGGCTCAACTATTACGTATATCAGGTTACGCCATACGATCTGACGGCAGATTTGCATCGTTGATTTTGACGAGCAGCAACTGCCGCCAAGGGTGCAAATATATTTGACAAGAAAAAGTTACTGCTCTTTGTACCGACTCATACTTCCATCGCCAATATCGGAGAGAGTCGTGCAAGAGCAGAAAAAAATGTCGACGTATACTGTAATATTGGAAGAATTTGTGCGGTAGAAAGTGTTGTAAACTAAGCAAAATATTTGTACACTATAATAGTTAGGCAATTACGATAGCATAATACGTTTAGAAAAAAATCAAATTGCTTTGTTATCAAAAAAATAAAAAATGTTGACACGTATCGACTTTATGGGGGTGTAACGGATTCGACAGGAGAAATGATGATTGTGTAAGCACGGCGAAGGCTCGGCTTCGTAAAAACGGAAATTAAATTTAAACGCTAATAATAACAAACAAATTGCCGTAGCTGCTTAATTGCTCGGCTGTCGTCCGAAGAATCCACGACTTCGGAACGGCATCAGCTAGTGGAAAGTGCCTAAGGGAAGTGCCCGTACCCATAGGCGAGATCAGGGCTAGTTTGGCGACGATTTGGTAGCGTTGGCATCGTCAAAGACCAATCAACGCATACTAACCGTGTAGAAAGCGCAGTAGGAATTCTTTTGGACGCGGGTTCAACTCCCGCCATCTCCACCAATACAAACAGGACAGGCTTATACCTGTCCTATTTGTATTATGACAATCAACGCAGATTGAAGAAGCAAGAAACGACGCTGAGATATTTTTTAATAGTTTTTTGAAATATGATTTAATCAGTTTTACGGCTTATAGATAGTCATTATCAGGCGTCACA
The DNA here is from genome assembly GCA_051883395.1 of Christensenellales bacterium. GTDB lineage: Bacteria > Bacillota > Clostridia > Christensenellales > UBA3700 > HGM11368. The sequence goes on from JBJETQ010000022.1 coordinate 12,358, forward strand.
AAAATATTACGTATTGACAAAATCGAATGACGGTGGTTTACTAATATAGTAAAAGCCAATATGGCAGCTGATGATTGCACATTTGAAATGCAAAACCAGCAAATAACCGATAAGGCTTCTGAAAGGCTTGCAAAATATGCTTGTGGAGATAAAATATCTGCGAAGTATCGCTTAGATTGCCAAATAAGCTTTTATAAGTTAGTGAAAAGATAATTTACTAAAAATTGATTTTGATTTTTTTAAAAATGTGATAAAATAAAAACGAACTTTTATGGAGGTGTATTATGGATAGATTAAAAGGCAAAGTTGCGGTCGTTACCGGCTCTACTAGCGGAATCGGTATCGGTATTGCAAGATTGTTTGCGGCAGAAGGTGCGAAAGTAGTTGTCTGCGGCAGAAGACAGGAAAAAGGACAAGCGGTTGTTGACAGTATCGTAAAAGAAGGTGGAGAAGCATGCTATCATTTTATGGATATTACTGCAACGGACAGCATCGAAAAACTTTTTGCGGATACCGTTGAAAAATATGGTAAAATCGACGTGTTGGTAAACAATGCGGCAAACGTTGCCTTGAAGGACGGACGTGTGGACGAACTTACTCTCGAAATGTGGGATAACATTTTCCAGAGCGATATGCGTGGTACTTTCTATGCAACAAAAACCGTGTTGCCTTATTTGCAAAAGAATGAAAACGGCGGTTCCATTATCAATATCGGTTCTATGGCGTCTTGCAGCGGCGATTTGAGCTCTACCGCTTATGCATGTGCAAAAGCCGGCGTAGATAAACTCACGCAATATACCGCTTTGCAGTACGGCAAACAGAATATCCGTTGCAACTGCGTGCGTCCGGGTCTGATTGTTACGCCTGAAAACGACGCTCACGTTCCACAAATGCTCAAAGATATATTTACGAGCAATATTATGGTCAATCGCTATGGATGTCCTGAGGATATAGGATATATGTGCGTATATCTCGCTTCCGACGAGAGTGCATACGTTACGGGTCAGATTGTCAACGTGGACGGCGGACTTAACTCTCACGTTTCTACCGTTGCACAATTCCGTCAGCTCAATTCCCGCACTTGGTAAAAGGAATTGGCAAAACAGCTGTGTAGCTTTCTGTAAAAAGATTATCTAAGCCTAACTCTGTCCGCAAGGCAGGAGTTAGGCTTTTTGTTATACAATTTTATTTTATTTTATCAATAAAGAATAGATTAAATTGATAAGAACATATTTTTTGATAAAATATTTAAGGTTTATTTTAAGAATGAAAAGTATTATAAAAAAAACGGAATACGCCAAATATTTGATTTAAACGAATTGTCGGCGATAGATTAAAGATTTGACTTGCAATTTTAAACTTGTGTCCCTTATAACGACAAAAATGGGACCTGAACCGAAATATATTATAGTATAGCAAAATGTAAAACGGGGTAAATTTTTATTAGGTTAATTTCGTTGTGAAAACGACAATTTTGATATTATTATTCTAAATAAGGAGAAGATACAAAATGAGTTGTAAGAAAATATTAACTGTGATATGTTGTGTACTTTGTATAGCGTGTTCGTTGTTTACAGCCTGTGATGTGCCGTCTGCCAAGCCGGATAACGATAACCCATCGCAGGGAAATAATAACTATAACGGAGCGGAAATTGTAGACGATAACGAAGTAGACATAATCGAACCCGATACGACCGAACACGATTTTGAGTTTGTCTCCGATTCAAACGGAACCATTACTTATAAATGTGCCGATTGTAACGAAGAAAAAACTGTCGTTATAACTTATGTAAGCGGTACGCCGAATGCCTATTCGGTTGAAAACAACACCATTACGTTCAGCAACATTGCCGAACAGAGCGTCTATGACATCAGCGGAACGTTGTATGGCAATATCATAATCGACGTGAGCGAAGATTATAAATTCGAATTGCAAATGAGCGGTCTGGAAATATATTCTTATTCCGCTTGTCCGATTACTGTTTCGAGTGGGGATAAGGTTACGCTTTCTGCCAAGAAGTCAACGGAAAATTTTATTTATGATATGCGAGAAGCCGCAGACGAAGACGATATTGACTTTGTATCCGCAAGTGTGTATGCTCAATGCGATTTGAATATTCAAGGCAAGGGCAGTCTTGCGGTTAAGTCGGTCAACAACAAAGGAATCCATACCAAGGACGATTTGAACGTAAAGAATCTGACGTTGCAGGTAGATTGTATGGACAATGCGTTGAAAGGCAACGACAGCGTAACGATAGAATCGGGGACTTTGGTGCTTATTGCTCGTCAGGGCGACGGAATAAAAACGTCGAATAGCGATATTTCTTCAAAAGGTAATCAACGTGGCAGCATTGCGATAACCGGCGGAGACATTTTGATTTATGCGGCGTGCGACGGCATTGACGCTGCTTATGACGTAAGTATTGACGAAAGTGAGACAACCGTCAATTTGCAGATTTTTACCGACAAATATTCCAAGTATTCGGAAGAAGTTACTGCCGTTGCCGATAGCGTATATTACGTGCGCTTTAACTCTACGACGTATAGCTATTCGCTAAAATTCTTTAACAACGATAACGACGCAGTATGGCACAATTCTTCTTCTTATACGACAGTCGGCAATTACCGTTATTATCCTATTGCCAAACCGAGTGGATATACCTACGTTCAACTGTATATATACAGCAGCACTCAACAACAAGGGCAGGACGAAAATTACGTTGCCCGCACCGACGCTATGACGGTAAACAATAATTACGACACCATTGCGTTGCAATCGAGAAACGGTAGTTTAAGTTATGGTTGGAGCAATTATACTACGGCAAGTCAAGGTGGACCTAACGGCGGTATGGGTGGCGGCAATACCGACAAAGGCGACTATTCAACCAAAGGCATCAAAGCGGATAACAGCATAACAGTTGCGGCAGGAACGATTACGATAAGTGCTTACGACGACGCAATACATGCAAATAATACGAACGTTCTTGAAAACGGAGTCGCTGCTACGGGTAACGTAAGTATTGAAGGCGGAATATTGACTTTGCGTTCTAACGACGACGGAATTCACGCAGACGGCAAGGTAACTATCGGCGGCGGGAACATATCCGTTGTATCAAGTTATGAAGGAATCGAAGGCAATACGATAGAAATGTCGGACGGCGAAGTTGCCGTTGTATCGTCAGACGACGGCATTAACGGAACTGCTACGACAGGAACGACAATTACTATTGCGGGTGGCAAACTTTACGTTTGTGCCGGCGGAGACGGAGTCGATTCCAACAGTACGACTTCCTATGCGGGAATACTTTTTGCGGGCGGTGTGAGCGTTATTATTTCGACAGGACAGTCAGATTCGAGTATCGATACCGAGCGTGGTTACAAATATACGGGCGGATACGTTTTAGGTATAGGAAAAAGCGGCGGTATGAGCAGCGAAGCGACCAACTGTTCCGATTTTTCTTCGATTGGTACAAGCAAAACTTTGAGTTTGCAAAAGGACGCTTATTTGGTAGTAGGCGATATAGCTACCGTCAAAATGCCTGTTTCGATGAATGCGATTGTCGTGTGCCTTGGAAAAACGAGCGTCAGTATTTCATCAAGCGAATCATCTAGTTGCGAAACGGACGCAAACGGCGTGTATTGGAACGTATAAAGTTATATCATAGTAGAATAACGTAATACGACAGACGTCGTTGAATAAATCTGATATTATTCGCTATATTGACAGGACAGGCTTATGCCTGTCCTTTTTTGACAATCAATCGGTGCCGGATAATAGAAAACCGAATGTAAAGATTGATAAAAGATTGTTGACAACGTAGATAATATAGGCTATAATATGTAGCGTGCTACACAATTACGTTATTTCGCAGGTGCAAAGGGAGTTTTAACATTGGAAAAAGATTTTGGATATCTGATGAAAAGTATCAATGACAAAATGAAGGCAAGGGCGGACGCCGACCTGAAAAGTTTTGATATAACCTTTGCACAGAGTCAGGTCATTGCGTTTTTGAGTGAAAACGGTGGCAAGGCAACTCAGAAAGAGATAGAAGTATTTATGGAAGTGTCCCATCCTACCGTGGTAGGAATCGTATCGAGAATGGAGCAGAACGGACACGTAGTAACATGGTTTGACGAAAAGGATAAACGCAACAAGATAGTTAAACTGACGCAGAAAGCCGAGAATATGGGCAAAGATATGCAACAGAATGTTCGCAACAACGAAAAGCAAATTCTGAAATCTTTGTCTGAGCAGGAGATGAAAGAATTGACCAGAATGTTGGGCATTATTTATAAAAATCTCGAATAACAGTCAGTAGTAGTCGGAATAAATCCGACTTTATCATAGAATAAAGTGTAGCGTGCTACACATCTATAAAAGGAGTAAATTATGATAAAAACATTGGGAAGGAGTCTGCGGCAATACAAAAAAGGCTCGATAATCACGATTATGTTGTCGATTATGGAAGCGGCTTTTGAAATTCTGATACCGCTCTGTATGGCAAAGGTCATTGACGTAGGTATTGAGCTGGGCGATATGAGCGCAGTATGGAAATACGGTGCAATTTTGCTTGCGCTGGCGTGTCTTCAACTTCTGACGGGGATATTGTCGGCACATATCGGAGCTAAAACGGCGGTCGGCTTTTGTGCCAATCTGCGACAGGATATGTACGACAACGTTCAGACGTTTGCTTTTTCCAACATAGACAAATATTCGACTGCGTCGATAGTTACCCGTCTTACCACCGACGTAACGAACATACAAAACGCATATCAGATGTTGTTGCGTATGGCGATAAGGGGACCCGTTATGTTGATATTTTCGATGATAGTATCATTCCGAATCAACGTAACGATAGCTTGTATATTCCTGGTTGTCATACCTATTATGGCAGTCTTGCTGCTGTTTATTATCAAAGGAGTAAACCCTATATTCAAACGTGTATTCCGCACCTACGACCATCTCAACAACGTAGTGCAGGAAAACGTGCGTGGCATCAGGGTAGTCAAATCTTTTAACAGGGAAGATTATGAGATAGACAAGTTCAAAGGCATATCTCAGTCGATATACGAAGACTTTTCCAAGGGAGAAAGGTTGCTTGCCTACAACTCCCCGATAATGCAGTTTTTTATGTATGCCTGCATGATACTCATATCATGGATAGGAGCAAAGGCTATCGTTGCTTCGGGCAACTCAGGTGCGGCGGGTATGACCACGGGCGACCTGACGGCGTTGTTCTCCTATGCTACTCAGATTTTGATGAGTCTTATGATGTTGTCGATGATATTTGCGATGCTGATAATATCCATAGCTTCTGCCAGACGTATTGCCGAGATATTGGACGAAAAGACGGATATAGAAAATCCTGTCGACGCTCTGACCACAGTCAAAGATGGTTCGATTTGCTTTGAAAACGTAGACTTTTCGTATGCTTCCAAGGCAGATAAAAAGGTGTTGGACGATATCAATCTCAATATAGAGTCGGGACAGACGGTGGGCATCGTCGGAGCTACGGGTTCTTCAAAATCTAGTTTGGTACAACTCATTCCACGTTTGTACGACGTTACCGCAGGCAGACTTACGCTGGGCGGAGAAGACGTGCGCAATTATGATCTGGACGTTCTGCGCAATGCCGTGGCAATGGTCTTGCAAAAAAACGAGCTTTTTGCAGGTACGATAAAGGACAATTTGCGCTGGGGTAACGAAAATGCCACCGATGACGAGATAGAACAGGCTTGCAAACTAGCCTGTGCCGACGAATTTATCCGTACTTTCCCCGACAAATACGATACGTATATAGAACAGGGCGGTACCAACGTGTCGGGCGGACAAAAACAGCGACTGTGTATTGCACGTGCTTTGCTCAAAAATCCGAAAGTTCTGATACTGGACGATTCGACAAGCGCCGTGGATACCAGAACGGACGCAGCAATTCAAAAATCTTTTGCAAAATTTTTGCCAGATACTACAAAAATTATCATTGCTCAGAGAGTAAGTTCGGTGCAACACGCCGACCAGATAGTCGTATTGGACGACGGCAAAGTCGTGGCTACTGGCAAACATGACGAATTGCTGGCAAACTGTGATATATACAGACAGGTTTATCAATCCCAGAAAAAAGGGGGTAAAGAAAATGAGTAAGAAAAAAATATCGGACAAGACGCAGTCCAACGCTATGCCAAAGGCGCAGTTTGACGTAAAGACCCTGACAAGACTGCTCAGTTATATGAAGGACTATAAGGGACAGCTGGTTTTTGTAGTTATCTGCATTTTGCTCAGCGCAATAGCTTCCGCCGCTTCGTCTTTGTTTTTGCAGTCGCTCATTGACGACTATATCGTACCGCTGCTTGGAGTGGATAACCCGGTATTCAGCAGTTTGCTCAAAGCTCTTGTGGTGATTGGAGTCATATATCTGGCAGGTGTGCTTTCTACGTTGTTTTACAACCGCATTATGGTTACCATTGCGCAAGGAACGCTCAAAAAAATAAGAGACGAGATGTTTGAGAAAATGCAAGGTCTGCCTATAAGGGCGTTTGATACCCGCACTCACGGCGATATTATGAGCCTTTATACCAACGATACCGATACTCTGCGACAAATGATAGCTCAGTCAATGGCACAACTGATTTCGTCGATATTTACTATTGTGGCGGTATTCGTCTGCATGTTATATATCAGCGTGTGGCTGACTTTGGTTGCCGTTGCGGTGATGTTTGCAATATTGCAGATAGTAAAAATCATTACAGGGAAGATAGGCAATTATTTTGTAATGCAACAAAAGACGCTTGCCGACGTCAACGGCTACGTTGAAGAAATGGTAAACGGACAAAAAGTAGTCAAAGTTTTCTGCCACGAAACGCAGGCAAAAAATCAACTGGGAATAAGAAACACCGAGTGGGCAAAAAGTGCCGCAAGCGCAAACGGGTATGCAAATTCCATGATGCCTATGATGAACGCTTTGGGCTACGTCCAGTACGTTATCATTGCGATATTGGGAGCGTATATGGCTATTTCCGGGGCGACAAACTTGTCTCTTACGGGCTGCGGCACGTTGTCGCTGGGCATGATAGCGTCGTTCCTTACCTTATCACGCAACTTTACCAATCCCGTATCGCAGATATCCAATCAGTTCAATTCGATTGTTACCGCTCTTGCAGGTGCATCCCGTATATTTGCCTTTATGGACGAACAGCCTGAGACCGACGAAGGCTACGTTACTCTCGTCAACGCCATTGAACAGGACGGAATATTGACGGAAACAAGCGAACGTACAGGAATATGGGCTTGGAAACACCCGCATCACGACGGCACCGTAACTTACACCAAGTTGAAAGGAGAAGTTGTCTTTGAAAACGTAGATTTTGGATACGTCGCAGACAAACAGGTGTTGTACGACGTTTCGTTGTACGCCAAACCGGGACAAAAAATTGCATTTGTGGGAGCTACGGGCGCAGGCAAGACCACTATCACCAATCTTATCAACAGATTTTATGATATCGCCGACGGTAAAATCAGATATGACGGAATCAATATCAACAAAATCAAAAAGGCCGATTTGCGTCGTTCTTTGGGAGTGGTGCTGCAAGAAGTCAACCTGTTCACAGGGACGGTAATGGATAACTTGCGTTACGGCAATCCCGACGCCAGCGACGAAGATTGTATTGCCGCAGCTTGTCTTGCCAATGCCGACGGCTTTATAAGAATGTTGCCTGACGGATACAATACCGTTCTCAAAGGCGACGGAAGCGGCTTGTCGCAAGGACAGCGCCAGTTGCTTTCCATTGCACGTGCGGCAGTATCCAATCCGCCCGTTATGATACTTGACGAAGCTACGTCTTCCATCGATACCCGTACCGAAGCTTTGGTGCAGGACGGTATGGACAAATTGATGAAGGGCAGGACGGTTTTTGTCATAGCGCATCGCCTTTCCACAGTCCGCAATTCCGACGTAATTATGGTACTTGACCACGGTAGAATTATAGAACGTGGCAATCACGAAGACCTTATTGCAAAGAAAGGAACGTATTATCAACTCTACACGGGAGCGTTTGAGTTGGAATAAAGTAATGAAAAAGTTATTTTTTGATGAGAGAAGGGGGATTAAAGACTACGACCGACACAAGCAAGCAAAAAGTGCGAAAAGTCGATACGTGTCGCAAAAAATGCATTATTATAAAAAACAAATGAAAATAATAAAATGTAATTTTGCAATATAAATATGATTTTTTTAGATAAATGGAAGGGCTGATTTCCCTTCCATTTGTTAATTGAAATATTTCAGCAAGGGGCACGCTATACAATTTATAAGGCAAGTGCTTGAAAAATAAGAGTTTATAGCATTTATCAATTAAATTTTGAAAATTTTTTGAAGATTTATTATTAAAAAATATTTAGTTATGTCAATTGACTATTTGAAACAGTTCTTTTTTTAAAATTAAGACTTGACAACAATGGTTGGATATATGATAATATAATCAACTATAATATACTAAAAGATTCACAGAAGGTATAGTGATTTATGGAATTTAAGCAAATAAAAACGATGGCAGATTCTTTTAACGCAAGATTTGCTAAGGTTATTTCATTAGAAAAAGAGATAGCTGAAGCAATTGTGAGAAATCAACAGGCGTTGGAAGAAAAAAACAAAAAACTACATAGTAATATGGAAAAGTCAGTTGATGCTTATGTAAAAGCCGAGATTGAGAAAATTCGAATAGCTATAGATTCTATGTTAGATTCGTTTGGCGTGTCTGAAAAAAACGTTGTAGTAGATACGAATAATTTGATATCTGATGAATTTGAGATTAATAAAAGCACCGTACTAAGACTAATTGCGGAGATAAACGATATTGTCAGCGAGTTAAATAAGTATGATTTTGAAAAGAACGCACCGCTTTTAAAAGTTAGTGAAGTCAAAAATGAAGATGAGACTTTTACTATTGCAAATAATGGTAAAAGCGAAACTATTGGCGTAAATGCAAAAGAAAACGATTATTTTTCTATCCATAATCCACAAAAAGAGATATTGGAAAAACTGCCGGTTAAAGCTGTGCAGTGTAAAAAAGTGCTTGATGCGATGGAAGCGGACATAAGAAGAAGATTCACTCTGAATGAATTTGATAAGTATCTCAAAAAATGTGAGAACGAGTATATGCACGACTGCGCCAGCACGCTCAACAAAGAGATGGCTTTGACGATAAAAAGACAATTACAAATTGAAGACGACGTTCTTAGAGAAGATAGATTTAAAGAACTCTACGAATCGGGCCTTGAAGGAAAAGTCGACACTGAAAAAGGTAGCATGAACTATCCAACAAAGATTAATTTGGGCGACATAAAGTACGATTATATCAAAAATAAAGATTATAAAAAATATCTTAATGAAAAAGATTGTCCGTTGCTTAACAAATATACTCCAGATGGAAAGATGACGGCTCCTTACGTGCTAGAATTGAGAAAAAACGGCAACATATTTATTGAAGTTGGAGAATCGAAATTGAGTACAAACACCATTAAGTTTGTACAGAAAATTATGCTTTCATTTTTGATGTCATTTCCAATAGGCAGATTGAATTATAGGCTTATCGACCTGGACGATACGGGTGAATTTGCCGATTTCAACCAGCTTAATGCCCTAAGCGCCAATATGTTTAAGAAGACATACAATGACGATACGAGAGTGTCTTCGGCAATGGTAGATATGGATGAAAGAATGGGCGATATCTACGACAATAAGATTACTCTCAACGGCGTCAAAAATATATACGACTACAATGTTATATCAGAAAATGACCCACAGTCTTTTGAACTACTGACCGTGGTGGGTTTCCCTGAATGTTTTGGCAACGAAAAGACAGTTAAGAGATTGAAAAAAATTGTAGAAAACGGTAACCGTTCCGGTATTTTTTCTTTGATTGTCTATAACAATGCCAATCCTAACAAGGCGGCTTACGTCAATGATTTTGTTATATTTGCAAAGCAAAGCATGAATTATTTTGAAGTCGTCGGTGATAAGATTTATCTCAACGGAGATAAAAAATGTGAATTTTTGCCAAACGAAGAATTAGTATACGACGATATACCTTCTTACACACAGGTTCTCAAACAAAATGCGAAGAAAGGGGTTAATAAAGTTATTCCTTTGTCTAAGATGTTTGAAGCCACCGAAAAAGTTGAGAATACAGACGATTTCTGCGATCCTACTGAGGTCATCGACATCCCTATAGGAATGAGAGGCGGCGAGACTCAAACGTTGGCATTTTCGTCCAAAGGAGACGGTGCAGCTCATGCTTTGGCTATAGGCGGTACGGGCTCTGGTAAATCTAATTTATTACATACTATCGTTTTGTCTGCTTGCTACAAGTATAGCCCGGATGATCTCAACATCTATCTCGTTGACTTTAAGGGCGGTGTTGAGTTCAAATACTATGAAGCCAATAGAAACATCAACAAGCAATTGCCACACATAAAACTTACAGCGCTTTCTTCCGATCCGGAGGATGGTCTTGCCGTGCTTGCAAATATCGACAAAGAATTGACTAGAAGAGAAACGTTGTTTAGAAACAAAGAGGTAGAAGATATTATGCAATATAAAAAGCGTTTTGGAGTATTGCCAAGATTGCTTGTTATCATTGATGAAGTGCAGGAGTTGTTTGAAAGAGATCAGAATATTGGTTCTTATGCAATCAATCTTATGTCAAAATTGTTCAAAAAAGGTAGAGCCTTTGGTATCAACGTACTTTGGGCTTCGCAAAACGTACCTAAGGTAGCTGGTTTGAGAGATAAAATTATTTCGCAGATAGGAAGTCGTATTTCGCTTAAACTTAACAATCCGGAAGATGCTCAGGAACTTGATATTAACGTACAGAAGATTAAAAACCTTTCTAACACGCTAGGTGTTGGCGTAATAAAAGATACTCGTACGGGACAAAATTCCGTGGAGTTCCGTGTTGCTTATGCGGAGACATCTGACAATAGAGGAATGTACTCGGAGAAAATAAATGAGAAATGGCAAAGCGTGGTTGAAAAATGGACAGATAGAGAGCCGCTCTTTGTTGTCGGTAGCAATCTGGAAGAACCAAGAGCCGACGAAGGTATTACCCCATACACAAGTCCCGTTGATAAAACCAGCCTTGTGTCCAAATCGATGGGAGACTACAATATTGCTGTCGGCAAAGGCTATATTTCCGGAAAGCCATATTCTATACCTATCCATTTACGTGGCTCTAATTCAAACTTGTGGTTTGCAGGAGCAAATGTGGAAGAATTGCGAGACATGATGGGATTTGCAATGTTGTCTGTGCTTATGGAAAATAGGACAAACAAGGATTTTGTTGGAGACGACAGCACGCAGATTTATTACTTTAACGGAGAAGTCATCGACCAGAAAAATCCTGACGATTTGTTCTTTGTTTTGCCTAAATGTTTTTCACGATCGGTTCAAAGCGTTTGCTCAATAACAGACTTGGGCAAGACGCTTGTACAACTATATAATTTGAGAAGGAAGAGAGCAGAAAACATACAAGCTAATCATAATCCTGTATTCTTATTTATCAATAAAATACAGGAAGTTGCAGTAGAGTTTAAGGATACGTCTAAGCTTATCGATTTAGCAGAAAACAGTGAAGCGGCTCCGATAGCAACATCTGCAACGCATGGATTCAGTCTGGGGCTGGGCATTGGCGGAATGGGAGCTTCGGCAGGCGGCAGCAAAATGACTTTTGCTCAATTGTTTAATGAAGTATTTGAAAACGGACCTAATCAGAATATTCATATTATCTTTTCAATTGATAAACCATCGAGCATTCCTAGCATCAATAACGCTATGAGAAATTGTCAAAACAAGGTATTTATCAAAGGTCTTGATACTGAAGCGATAACATCAGTGGCATCGTTTAGAAGTAATATTAATATTACAATTGAAGGAATGGGCATTTGTTTGAAAGATACGGAAATGAATAAGTTCAAACCATATAGATATTATTCTGACAGAGACGCAGAGTGGCTGAAGCAGCTTGTTGACAACTATGAGGGGTTATGGAATTAAACGTAAATCGTGAAAGTTCAACATATGCCGCATCGCTAAAACAGTCGGCCCAACTTATGGAAGAAGAATGTGTAAAATATCACAATGCGATTGCAAGCCTACATTCAAGTTGGGATGACAGCGATTATGACGACATCATGTTAGCAAGTGTTGAAATTAAGCGTATGGCTTCCGAAATAGTAGCAAAAGCCGATTTGCTTGAAAAGCGAATTTCAGAAAAACAAGACTTGTTACAAAAATACGATAATATAGTATTGAAATAAGGTATAAGATGAATATAAGAGTAAGTAAAGAATCGGTATTGAATGCAAGACAAATAGTGCAACAAACTCAGCAGGCATTGGTGCAAAACCACTCTGTATTGGTGTCGGAAGTTGAGCAAAATTTGCAAGAATGGAACGACGCAAACGTAACTAAATTTCTTGCCAATTTTCAAAACGTAACTCAAGATATGTCTGAGATAATTATCAGACTAAACGCTATTGATTCTTTTTGTATAGAAGTATATAACTGGCTTTGCCTTTATCTTGACGCATGAGAAAAAATTTGGGTAGATATGCAATTGCGATAGACCAAGCTCAGCAAAAGTTGGAGAGTTGTCGCTCACTTTGGCAGGACAGGTGCGGAGAGATGTTTCTTATGCACAGTCTCGAAGAGATTGGAGATGAGATTGGTAAGCTGTGTGAATATCAGGAACAACTTGGCGCAGTTGCAAACGAAACTATGGCCAGCGTGCCTGTTGAAGACTTGAACACTCTCATACGTAATGCGTTTGAATTTGTGGAGAGAAATTGAAATGAACATAAGTTTGGCAGCAGTCAAAACAGCGCAACAAATATATAAAGAGCTTTATGAATCGTTAAGTTTGCAAGTGCAGGGGTTGGCATCGGAGATAAAAAACGTATGCAAGCTAATAGCAGGTACAAAGGAAGAATTTAGTCAGAAAAAAAGTCGGCTTGATTCTTTATATCAGGGACAAAAATCCAGGATAACGGGGTTGTATAATGATTTAGAATCGGTAAAATACGAGGAAGAAACATTACAAAAAAATGAAGGCGTATCATTGGGCTTGACAGAAAAAATCTCCCAACTGGAAGAATTTTGCGGCGCCTTGGAAAGAAATTTGAATACGATAGGTGAAGTCGGAAGATATATCGGAGATAACATCAGTAAGATAGAAGAATTGAAGATAGAAATAGATAAGTGTTGTGATAAGTTGAATACAGAAATAATGACAAGATTGAATATTTTGCAACGCTATGAAGAATGCATTATGGAATATGCATCGTCGATGAGGTTTTGCCTATGAACGATATAAGAGTTGTCAATACGCAAGAAAACTTGACGCTTACAATGCATTATACAAAGCAGTTAAGCGAAAATGTGGAAGATATTTTTGTCAAAACTAACGAATCGATGCAGAAACTCAAGTTTGATGCAAAAACTAATGCGGAAATAGATGAATTGCTTGCGGAAATGAAACGATTTGTTGTTGAACTCAAAAAGTTTAACGAAAAAATAGAAATCGGGGGACAACAAAGAATAGCATTGATTGAAAGATACGAAAGCATATTATCGTTGTAAGAGATAAAGTAAACGATGTCTCCAAAAGTAAAGTTATGGAAATTACGACAGTTTTGAAAGAACTTGTAAATAAGAAAATAAAAGATCTTGTCAATGATTTGGTATTGATAATAGAAAGAAAAAGTAATAAAGAGAATTATATCACAAACAATAAAGGGATGAGCGATATGGTAGAAAACGAAAATTTTAATGATATAGAGAGCGTTCAGGCTGAGATGGTAGAAGAGAAAGAACTCAATAAAGACGTCTCAGGTAACTGTAAGAGATATTTACAGTCCATGTTTGTCGAGCAACAAATGAACGATTATGCCGAAGACATGTGGGAGAATTGCGATAGAGACTATCTTGATTTGCATCAAGGTACATATAGCCATGTGTTTGACAATCCTAGTGCAGTCATGATTAAGTCAAATTCTGAATATTCTTCTAATCTGTCTCTATACAGAAAAAAAGAAAATGCCATCAAAGATAAATTTTCTATAAACTTATCAACTATAAAGAAAAACAAACAAAAACATCAACAAGAAAACATTAAGAGTGCTAACGAAAAGATTGATAGATATAGAAAAACCGGTGTTATCTTAGGAATTATAGCCCTTATAATAGGAGTTGTACTGGGCGGACTCATCTTTGGTAGCAGCAGTACCCGTATATCTTTATTGGATATCTATTATCAAGACGCAATCAACTATTATAGCGTTGCTTTATACATAGGTATTTCAGCTTTGGTTTTTGCCGTAATAGTTGACGGTACTTTCTTGTTTTTGTGTAGAAAGCACACATATGCAAAGAAATCTCTTCAGGTATTGAAAATCAAAAATAAGAATAGCAACAAGAATATTAAGATAAAGATAGAGGCAAAGTCGTTCAAGGCAAGATATGCAATGGGCATCATAACATTTTTGCTTGTTTTCATTGTAACGATTACGGGAACATTGTTTTATATTCAAGGTGTAAATGCTGAAAACTCACCGTTTGTTTATAATGGCTTTGAATTTTATGTAAGATCAGGCAAGGCATATATTGCAGGTATTGATTCTGTTGAGCTTATGGATACTGACGGTGTACCGAACGGATATTGCAACGTGGTGATACCAGAATATGTTAGATATAAGGGTAGCAGATTTGAAGTTGTCGGAATTGCCGAAGGCGCTTTTGAAAACAATGGAGCAGTGGTTACTCTTACTATAGGAAACAACGTGACGGATATAGAAGACGGGGCGTTGAAGAATTGTTATAACTTGCAGAAATTGATTCTTGAAGAGAGTACTTCATTAAGAGTAAATAGCATAGTAAATTACTTTGGAGTTGATGATACTGTTAATTCAGACCAAAGCATAAGAAAGTGCGTGCCAAAATCGTTGAAAACAATTGTCTATAAAAATGAATATACTAACGTTAGCTCATACAAATTTAAAAATATGATAGACGTGGAAGAAATACAGCTTGATCTTGAAACAAGTTATATTAGAGTCGAAGCTTATGCCTTTGAAAATTGCAAATCTCTCAAAACGCTGGATGTAAAGGATGGTAATTTAACAGATAGTTCGCTCAAAGGTTGTACGGGACTTCAATCTCTCAACATGGGATATATTTCTGCTGGTACTGCAAACTCATCAGGCTTGTCAAAGCTGTTCGGAGATACAAATACAGTGCCATCTAGTTTAACCAGCGTTTACATCAGTGAAATGACGTATGTACCTTCATATGCATTTATGAATTGTATTAATATTGAAAGTATCATTTTCCCTAACGCACTTAGTATTTACAATCATGCCTTTTATAACTGTAATAGCTTGCAAATATTGGTAGTGGAGCCGATGGCATTGGCGAGCTATCCGACAAGCGCTTTTTACGGATGCAATGTTTTGAATAGCTAATATAATCTTTGTAAACGGGAATGTAAAACACAAAAATAAAGGAAAAAAATAATGGCAGAGCTTAGAAAACTAGAATGTCAAATATGCGGCGGGCCGCTAATAAAGACGAATGATGATTGTTATGAATGTACTCATTGTCATTCTAAATTTGAAATTGACTTGACAAAAGTATCCGATGAGTTACTAATAAATCTTAATCGTGCTGCGTCAAATAGGAGAAAAGCAAAGTTTGACGAAGCAGCTGAAGATTATGAAGCTATTTTGGAAGACAATCCGGATAATTTCGATGCGGCATGGGGATTGATGCTTGCCAACAAACATATTACGCATATCAAGAACGGCGAAGACGTCCAACCTATTTTGTATGATGCAGGCGCTCAGTCAATATTTGACAATGCATATTATAAAAAGGCAATGTCTATTTGTCCTTTTCCTGACGAATATGTACGTAAGGCAATGCAGCTTGATGCTCTAAGAGGCAAAGCTTATCAACAGTTAAAAAAGGATAATACCGATATACTTATATGTTGTATTGATAAACAAGGAAGATATACCGACGAAATAAACTTGGCTCAAACGCTTGTCAAGGTGTTGGGCTTGAGAACGAAAAAGAATGTATTTTGGACGGGTACAAACTTAGCTAATGTAAACAGAAGCGACTACGAACCTTATCTGTATGCAGCAATCAAAAAGGCAAAAGTACTTATTGTACTTACGTCTTCGCTAGAAAATTGTTGCGATCCCCAGTTGGAAAGCATATGGAAAAGATTCATAAGGTTCGCTAAAGAAGAATCGGATAAAAATGTCTTTCTTGCACTTGCCGGCTGTGATGTTGACGATATGCCTAAGGAATTGAAGAAGGTAAAGACTTTTGACGTTCAGGACGGGAATTTCAACGCTTTGCTGGATACGGTGCAAAAGTTGTTTGAGACACCAAAAAAAGAAGAAAAAAAAGCGAAAGCTTCGGTTGAGGAAAAGACCACAAATTCAACAAAATCTCAACCTAAAGAAACTAAAAGTAGCAATACGACAACAAAACGTTCTATTCCAAGTGGAGCAGAAAGCTTTGATAACAGTAAGGTCAGTATGACTACTACGTTTGACAACGTAGGTAGAAAGCTGTCGGATGGGGACATAAGCACAAATCCGCAGGCGTTGCGTAGCCTTGCGTCAAAAATAAGGTCATACGGGTTGGGACAACAAAATATTATTAGAGAATGCCATTCTGCTTTGAGCAGGTTGACGTATTCCTGGGACGATTCACACATGGTGCAGATTCTTGATGAGATTGCGAGAATACAATCGAGATACGATAACAAGATGTATGATATCAATGCATTTGCCGACTGGTTAGATCAGAAAGCAACGGTACTTGATAAGAAAAATAACATAAAATAATTTTTATACGGAGGAAATAGTTATGGCAAAAGAATTACCAAAAATCATCATTGATTATGAAGGACCGAACGAGCAATTGGTTTGGCAATCGCAAATTCAGCAATGTATTGGCGAGACGGAAGTAATCGTTCCGTTTTCACACGAAGTAATCTTTATTAAAGATGGAGAGATGCTAGATACCATGATGCCTGGCAAACATACTCTCAACGTTCCTACGGTTACAAAAGGCTTTTTGGGCATTGGTAAAAAGATTGTAAGCGAACCTTTTAAATGCCAGGTGTTTTTTGTCAATAAAACAGTAACGTTGGTTGTACCTTGGGGAACGCCTAATCAAATGAAATTGATGGATCCATTCCTTGAATATCCTGTAAGTGTTGGTGCGCATGGGTCGTTTGACATAACCATCAGCAATTCTAGAAAATTTGTTTCTAAGGTTGTGGGAAATACGGCGGGAGTGACTACGGAAGGTTTGCAGAGATTTTTTGCAGACAAGATGATTATGCGTGTCAAGGACGTAATTGCCAACGCAATGGTTACCAGCAAAATCAACTTCTACGAGCTTAATACTCGTCTTCTTACCATTTGTGACGTTATACTTGACAGTGTAAGAAAGATGTTTGATGACTATGGTGTGGAGATAACAGCATTTACACTCAACGAAGTAAAGATACCGGACAGCGATTTGAGAGAATTGGAATCTATTTTGAAACAAAAGAAATTGCTTGGGCTCAAAGAAACCAGCTTTTCTAAAGAAAGAGCGGCAAAGCAGGAAACTACCAAAATGATTGTTGATGCTTCGGTAAGACTTGCAGAAGCAGCTATTGATGCAGAAGGCAAAAAGCAACAAGTGATAATCAATAATAATGCACAGGCAGGCAAGTATTGTCCAAAATGTGGCACCAAAGTTGCTCCTGACGCAATGTTCTGCAACAACTGTGGCAATAGATTGCAATAATATTGCCAAATATTAAAAGGAGAAAAGTGTATGTGTTTTAAAAAATTTACAGAAAAGAGAAAATTGAAAAACTATAACAAGCATGATGAAGAAATAAAAGAAAGCAATAGCGTTCTTCGTTCCAATTTTGCCAAGGTAAAAACTTTGTGCGGAATGACTCAATCAGATACAGTAAAGAGCAAACTCAATGAAGTTGCCGATTTGTTAGAATATGCATCTCCGTCGACAAAAGGTGAGGTCGTAAAGGAAGATAACAAGATTTCTGACAGGCTTGATGACGTAAAAATTCTTATTGTTGGAGAGAAGGCAGAAGATAAAATTGTTGAAAAAATCAATGAAATCAGGATTATGGTTATTGAGAGAAATAATTTGACAGGTGTGTAAAATGTGGCCTTTTAACAAAAATAAGTTTGAAAAAATCAAGCGTAGCGACGTGGTTGACAGTATCATAAACATAGAGCGCAGGCAACAAGAAGAAATTGATAACGTCGGGGAGCGAGAAAAAGAGATAGCGAAACTTTTGCAACAAGGAAAGGCTTGCAAAAGTCGTGATATGCAACTTGCGCTTGCCAAACGCATCAATTTGCTTAAAAAAGAAAATAGCAACTCCGCTCAAAGAATTCAGTATCTTAACGCCAATTTGCAGGCGCTAAATCAGCTTAAAACGGCAATTGACGACAAAGATTTTATTTCCAACAATTCGGATATACCAATCAACAAACTGTTGACCGATACGGCAGCTTTACAAAAATTTCTTGCCGGTGTAACCAACAAGAAGATGAAGGGAGAGAGCAAACTTTCTGCGGCGCTTGATACTTTTGATAATGTGGACGACGGCTATGAAGCTAACGAGCGCATTTATGGAGTAAGCGAACAGGACGAACAACTTTTAAGTATGTTTGAAATGGAAAATTCTGAAGAAGACGCTTCGGTTTTTGGTGCGCCTGAGTACGAAAAAAATACACAAAGCATAGAAAAGGACAGCTTATAGTGAGGTAGCAAATAATGGGAAGATTTTTCAAGACAAAAGAGGAAAAAGAACTCGAAAAAAGAATGCTCGTCAAAAAGACGATGCGAGATATTGAGAAACATATCGTAAAATTGCAAGCACAAAAGCAAAAAGCTGTAGAATCGGCAAAGCAAGCCAAGCTTCAAGGTTCGCCTCAACAGTATAGTCTTGCTGTCAGCTGTTTGAGAACAGCTCTTGCACAAGAAAAGAAAGCAAAAGAAATGTTGCTCAATTTCCAAAACACTTTGCAAATGCGTGATTTGAGCCAAATGACAAGCGAGTTTTTGAAGGGAATGAGCATAGTGTCAAAAGAAATGCAAGCTATTACAAAAGATATGAATTTTGCAAAAGTTCAAAAGGAATTTGAAACGGCTATGATGGGCATGGAGAATACCACGGATAATCTTGACGCAATGCTTGATTCTACCAACGATACTTTTTCTGCTATATCGTCTTCCAATATCAATATTGACGACGCAGAAATCGAAGCGCTTATCGGCAATCAGGCAAGTGAATCTGAAAAGGAACTTGACAATGCCATAGACAAAAAACTCGACGAAATTTCAAAGTCGCTCAATGGAGCAAATTAAGGAGCAAAAATGGCTGACGCTGATAAAAATGCTTTTATTTACGATACGTTTTTGATGTATTACGAGCATGCAAAAAAAGCACAAGAACGTGGCGATATTGCCGGAGCAAAAGAAAACTTGCTCCGTGCTGCGCAAGCATTGGTAAAACTTGCCAAGGAAGATAAGGGAGAACTGAAAAAAGCGAGATTTGATAGAGCAAATCGCCTTATAGAAATTGCCAACAGTCTGACTCCTAACAGCGTAGTTATCGGAGAAAATTCCAACGTTAAGCGCTCGTCAAATTCTAACAAATCTGATTCTGCCCGTTCTAACAATGCTTCAAAAAACGAAGATGAAGAAAAAATATGGCAGGCGTCTTCTATACCTGATGTCAAATTTAGCGACGTGGCAGGTTTGGAAGACGTAAAAAACACTATAAGAATGAGAATGATAAATCCGGTCAAATATCCGGAAAAATACGCTGTTTACAATAAGAAAAGCGGCGGTGGAGTTTTGTTATACGGACCACCCGGCACTGGTAAGACAATGATTGCCAAAGCAATTGCCAATGAGGTCGGTGCAACGTTTTATGCAATCAAAGGCTCGGATATAGTAAGTAAGTGGGTAGGAGAGTCGGAAAAAAACATCAGCAGCCTATTTGAAACGGCTCGTAAGGACAAACTTGCAATAATTTTTGTCGATGAAATGGATAGTTTGTTTGGTCAAAGGGGTGTGGACCCGCACAATGACAAACGTGTAAACGAGTTTTTGCAGCAAATTGACGGTTTTGTAGGGCGCAACCCTAATCTTTTGTTACTGGGTGCGACAAACCGTCCGTGGGACGTCGATGGTGCGGCTGTGCGTTCCGGACGATTTAGCGAAAAAATTTATGTTCCGTTGCCTGATGCACAAGCGAGAATGTACCTGTTGAAAAAACAACTTAAAAACATTCCTTTGGGCAGCGATGTTGATTTTGATAAAGTTGTTCAGATGACCAAAGGATATTCGGGAGCGGATATCGATGAAGTATGTGATAGAGCCAAAGAAATACCGCTCAATAATTTTATAAAAAACAATATAGAAGAAAAAGTATGTATGAAACATATCATAGGAGCAATAAAAAAGGTGAGACCTATGGTAAGTGCCGAGGAAATTGCTCGTTTTGAGGAATATGCGGGAGTAAGATATAAGGACTCTCCTGATGAAGAAGACGACATAGAATTCAATGACGAGACACAAAACGACGTCAATACAAATAACTCGTCGGTACAAAACGAAAGCTCGGAAGATGTAACAACTAAAAGGCAAGAAGCTCCAAAAATCATATTCGAGAAAACTCAAATAGATTTACAGCCAGGAGAAAATCCGACAATCCAATTCTATATTGACGGAGATTATGACAGAGTATATCTAGAATTGGACGGAGCCAATTACGTGTGTGAAAAATGTATACGCAACTGGAGCTGCGTTGTCAATGTACAGGAAGCAGGAGATTATGTTGCCAGGATTTTTGCTAAAGAGTTGCTGGGAGAAGAAAAATTGACGTTTTCAAAAGGTTTTGTAGAAAACGATATGGAGATTTGATATGGAAGAAAAGTTGAAACTATACTTTGACGGTATGATTGTCAAAAAATCATCTATTCAGGGAGTTTTTTCTACTTTGAGCTTACCTGCGTTTATTAGAGACTGGTTTATAAAGAGATATAGCGATAAAAACGGAGATATTAGCGTTGATTTTGTTACGGAAAAGATAAAGGATATTATTCCAAGAAAAAATGAGTGGAATGCAATTCTTGACAAAATAATGACCGGTGAAAAGGCCAAATTTATGGCAAAAATCAACGTTTCATTTGACATAAAAACAGGGCGAGTAAATTTTGCGCTGCCAGACTTTGGTGTAACAACCGATCAAACTTATATCAGCGCCACAGTATGGGAGACTTGCAAGAAGAGCCTGTTGCGTACTGATGGCGATATTTGGGGAATAATAGAATTGGGATATGGTACGGTCCAAGTCAGCGCAAAAAAAGAGGAAGGAAGGATATTGCTGACTTCATTCAAAGACTTTTTGCCATATAGTATTGATATAAATTATTATAGAAACGCAAGAAAATATTTTGACTTGGATGAATGGATTGACTTGTTGCTTATGGCGATAGATTACAATCCGTCGGGCTATAACAGTCATGAAGAAAAAATTATGATGTTGACCAGGCTTTTGCCGTTTGTAGAAAAGCGTCTTAATCTGATTGAACTTGCGCCAAAAGGTACTGGTAAGAGCTACGTCTTTTCCCAGATCAGTAAGAGAGGCTGGCTTTCCAGCGGTGGCGTAATGACGAGAGCAAAGTTACTATACGATATGAAAAGCAAACAGGAAGGTTTGGTAGCTAATTATGATTATGTTGCTCTAGATGAAGTCGGAACAATCAAATTTCCTGATGAGGCAGAAATGCAAGGGGCAATGAAAGGATACCTTGAAAGCGGCTCTTACACGGTTGGTGTAAAAGCAGGCAATGGTGACGCAGGAATTGTTCTTTTGGGCAATATTAAGTCAGAAATGATGAACGTCAACGTAAATATGTTTGAAAATTTGCCGGCAATATTTGGTGATTCTGCATTGATAGATCGCTTCCACGGTTTTATTGAAGGCTGGAAAATTCCGAGAATGAACGAGAATATGAAGGCCGACGGTTGGGCACTAAATACGGAATATTTTGCAGAAATATTGCATGCATTCAGAGATGACGTTGTATCAAAAACATTGGTTGAAAATGTGCTAATCGTTCCAAAAGATGCAGACACCAGAGATACTACTGCCGTCAAGAAGATTATGACTGCCTTTACTAAGTTATTGTTCCCGCATTGGCAAAAGCCTCAGGACGTAGATTTTGAAAAGATGCAAAAATATTGTCTTGACCCTGCAATGAAGATGAGAAATATTATCAAAAAGCAGTTGGCAATTATTGATGTTGAATATAGAAACAAACCAATGGCAGATTATAGATTGATCGGGTATAATCAAACTCCGCCTGATGATCCAAGCGACAAAGATAGTTTAAGCATCGAACAAGCATGTATAAATGAGTGAGTAAACAGGAGCGTCAAATGAGTATAAAAATAAAAAGAAGAGTGGCAATATTTGGCATAATCGCATTACTGTTGGCAGTATTATGCGTAGGCGTTGCTTGCGATTCAAACGAATTCGAAAGAGATATTTTGCCTGAAAATAATAGCACTGGTGTTGAGGAAGAAAATAAAGTGCTAGAAGATGAATTGGAAAATTTGGCAATGCATCTTGATATGTCTTTAGGACTATTCAGAGTTCTTAAAGAGAACAATAGTATCCAATATTATACAGCAGTATTTATAGACAATCAAGGCGGTTTTGTTGTGCCAAAAGAAGCAATAGAAAATTCTATTAGCGCTGAATTAAAAACTCAAAACAGAATTTATGAAAATAATAAAATTCATGTAATCAAAAACAATGAACAAAGTAATTTTGCCGTACTCAGTGTTGACGACATTGTTACCGAGGGATTACTTACGACAAAAGAAATAAGCAATAAGGTTTATGCTGTAGGATATAACAAAACTAGCAATAACTTTGAAAAAAAGGTAATAGAAGTTTATAATTTTGACAAGGTGATAATATCGGCTGAATCAAGCGATTTTCTTTATGGATGTGCATTAATAGATTCGTCAAGTAAAAAATTATATGGCGTATATTCTCCTGTTGAAGGAGTAGCAGCAAGTGCTGAAATTTTGATGGCTGAGCCAATTGAGGATCAGTTGAGCGGGACTAACATATATTGGAGTTTGGCAGAGTATAATCGTTCCAAATATCCATGCAATGTGTCAATATATGACGGTGAGTCGTTAGTATATTCTTTCAGTAGCGGCGTGGTTTTTGGCACGGCTGTGGGAGATATCTTGGCACAAACACGACATGTACTTAATAATCCGGGTCATGCGCTTGTAGGTTTTTATGACGACGATAACAATCATTACACTGACGTCTCCGACGATATAAGAGACGACGTGAATTTGCATACTATGTGGGTAGAGATTGACGTGCTAGAAGAGAACGTAAGGGGAACGGTGAATTTTGACGAAAGTAAAACCCATTATTTTGATACAGGTATCAGTGTCGTTGCAACAAACGCCCCAGGTTACGTTTTTGCAGGCTGGTATAACGGAATCTACTTGCTAGATTCGGCATTGAGTGCAAAGTTACCTGTACCACAATATAACGCCACCTTTAATGCTAAATGGGTGCAATTTAGCTATGAAACCAATAATGATGCAGCAGGAAACGTTGAGGCTACAAGTTCTTATAACAGTATAGGTGATAGCGTTGTGCTGAGAGCCATAGAAACTGATGAGACATATACTTGGTTGGGCTGGTATAAGGGCGGCGAAAAGGTTTCTGATTCGTATATATATACTATGACGATCGGAGAAGAAGATGCTCTTTACACGGCAACTTGGGAGAGCTATACGTTGAATTTGTCGGCGGATGTGATTGGCAATAGCATTACGGTTAATTTTGACATCAACGATGAACAGGTCAGTGCAACGATGCCTTCTTCGCAGACGATATATACAGGTGAAAGTATATATTACGTCAAACCTACCGATATAGTTGGCAGATACCTGTTTGCAGGATGGTATAGTACGGCAGATTGCACAGGAGAACCGTTTGATTTTACCGCCGAGTTGAATAGCGACGTTACGCTCTATGCAAAATGGTGTGCATATAATGTCGATACTAGCAGCAATACATATTATTCAAGGCAAGTGGGCGAAACGGGAAACATATATGGTTATAGTAAAAATAGCAGTAGCGGAAACTACATAGCATTTGTTCCGTTGGTGAGTCAAAGCATAACTATTTATTCTTCGGGCAGTTGGGATACGTACGGCTATCTGTATAGCAGTAATATGAGCTTGCTCAGTTATAACGATGACGGTGGCATAAATAATAATTTTAGTATTACATATAGCGTGAAAGCAGGACAATTATATTATATCAAAGCGTGCGGGTATTCGTCATCAGGTACTATGGGCTTAACGATAACGGGTACTGCAACTCCTGCTGACGGAGGTAATGTAGTCGGTTTCAGCGGACCTTATTCCGGAAGAATTAAGGCAGGAACTGTATTCAATTTTAGAACCCATGCAACTAGCGGCGCCGGCGCTTATGTTTTCAATGGCTGGTATGTCAACGGAATCTTGCAAGATGCAGACTACGATGAATTTGAATTTGTAATGCCTTATCAAGATGCAAATATAGAAGTAAAATATAGAACCATGTCGATTTACTGATAGATATTTATTAAGTTATCAGTATATGTAAATAAGTAAATTGGGGGACTTGCCTGAGATTGTGGTATTGTACTGTACTTTAATAGGAGAGATATCATTGCAGTTAGCAAAGCTTATAGTATAAAAACAGCGTTCCATTTAGCTGTAAGGACGGCGTTGTCGTTGGTTATTGACCAACCTTTTAACATTTTGCCATTGCTATTGGTAATTTGCGTATTGCCTATATACCAACCGTCAAAAGTATAGTGAGACCTTGTAGGTACTACCAACGTCTTGGTCAAATTATATTGTATAGTCCCCAAAGCGTCTCCGCCGTTGACGGCATAACTTATATTATAAGAATTAAGTTGGTGTTGAAAATGCGTATAAGATATGATATAATATTATAAAACCAAATTAAGGAGAAATTATATGAATAACAAGGCAATGTATAAATTGAGTTACGGACTGTTTGTCCTTACGGCAAAAGAAGGAGATAAGGACAACGGTTGTATCATCAACACGGCTATGCAGGCGGCGTCCGTACCCAATCAGGTAAGTATTTGCGTCAACAAAGCCAACTATACTCACGATATGATTGTCAATACGGGAGTGTTTACTGTGTCCGTCATCAGTCAAAAGGCTAAATTCGAATTATTCAAGCGTTTCGGCTTCCAATCGGGCAGGACAGTTGACAAATTCGACGGCTTTGACAAGTGCGTCAGGGGTAGCAACGGCTTGTTGTATATCAACGAAGGAACCAATGCTTACATATCGGTCAAGGTTGACAAAACCGTAGATTTGGGTTCTCACACTATGTTTATCGGTGAAATTACCGATATGGAAGTGCTTGACGACAGTTCGTCTGCAACTTACGAGTATTATCTCAACAATATCAAGCCAAAGCCACAACCTGTCGGCGTAGCAGAGAACGGACAAACGGTATGGCGTTGTTCGATATGCGGATATGAATACGTAGGAGAAGAATTGCCTGCGGACTTTGTCTGCCCTATATGCAAACACCCTGCGTCTGACTTTGAAAAGATTGTAAAAGCCAAAGAAACCGCTTCTACCAACAAATATGCAGGCACTAAGACGGAGAAAAATCTGCACGAAGCCTTTTCGGGAGAGTCGCAGGCGAGAAACAAATACACGTTTTTTGCTTCGGTTGCTCAAAGAAACGGTTATGAACAGATTGCCGCTCTGTTCCTGAAAACAGCGGAAAACGAAAGAGAACACGCAAAACTGTGGTTCAACGAACTTGGCGGAATAGGCGATACCGCACAAAATCTCGAAAGTGCGGCTGACGGTGAAAACTACGAATGGACGGATATGTACGACGGCTTTGCAAAAACGGCAGATGAAGAAGGATTTACAGAACTTGCCGAAAAGTTCCGTAAAGTGGGAGCAATAGAGAAACGCCACGAGGAGCGCTATCGTGCGTTGCTCAAAAACGTGGAAACACGTGAAGTTTTTGCCAAGAGCGACGTCAAGGTATGGGAATGTCGTAACTGCGGACACGTTGTCGTAGGCACAAAAGCACCTGACGTTTGTGAAGTATGTTTCTATCCGCAAGCATATTTTGAAGTGAGTGAAGAAAATTATTAAAAAGCAATCAATTGATTTTTGATTATCGACAACTATCAGGGCGCTGCGAAGGTTATACAACTAAGTGGCGCTTTGATTTTTAAAAGGTGAAAAATGGCAAGCAGTAAAGAATTCAGAGATTACGTATTGGAACAGATGGAAGGGCTGGAAGTTACAAGCAGACCTATGATGGGCGAGTATATTTTGTATAAAGACGGCATTTATTTTGGCGGAGTGTTCGACGATAGACTATTGGTAAAAACCGTCAGGGAGAATGAGAAATACGGAATGGAAAGGCAACTGCCTTATGACGGAGCAAAACCGATGTATATGGTTGACGACCTGGACGACAGACAAAAACTGGCGCAAATCGTCCAAGATACTTGCAGCGGGTTGAAGCAAAAAAGCTAAACTCAAAATGACAGTCAAACAAAATAAAAGTTACGGCGAGCAAACAAGCTCGCCGTTTTCAAATGTTGTAAAAAGGCGGTGATAGATTATTCTACCTGATCGCAACAGTCAAAGTCGTTGTCGATATAGTGTGCGATAAATCTTGCTCTGAAACGGCGTGTATTGCATATTCCGTCAGGAGTACCGCTAACGTCAAGTTCTTCGGGTAGAACGAACTTGATACAACGCACTTTGATATCGGTACAGCTTTCTTTGGTGTGTGCAGGCACGACAAAAGTTTTGAGTCCACGCTTGTACTCTAAGTCGTTTTCGTCGAGTTCCGTTACTATTGCGGCGAGAGCAACACGTTTGTTTGGACATACCTTACGCAAAGTTACGTCGAGCTGCAAGACTCTGCCCATAGATTCCATCATAAGGTCGCCTGCGTCTATCTCCACGCTGTCGTTGCAACCGCCGATAGATACTTCTACCGGCAAAGGGCAATCTTCGGGAGTTACTACGACGTCGCAGTCAACGACGATGGATGGCGACGGAAATACAACTACGTTGCCTTCGTCGTCGGTATATTCTATCGAAGCGTCAACTTCTGTTTCGCCTTCACATTCTCCAAGATGTTGTAGAGTAAAGGTAAAACTTGCGCCTTCGCTTTCGGTTTTTCCGAGCTCGTCAATCTTCCATTGTACCGTCGTGTCGTTGAGCATAAGTGCGCTGCCCTTGGTAGGAGAAGACACGCCTACCACTTTGAAACAGTCTGAGACAATGTCTTTGACAACGATGTCGGTTGCGCCGGGCTTAGAGATATTTTTTGCCAAATCTTCAAAGATGTCTTCGAGCTGACTGTCGTCGGGTGCTATTGCCACGTAGGCGGAGCTTGGCTGCGACGCCCACATTTTGAGAGCAGCTTCGTCTATGCCGCCGTCGCCTTCAAGACCTATGGCGTATATGATAACGCCTTGCGCTTTTGCCTGAGCGGCAACTACTGCCGGCATGCTGCCTACCGTCGTTACGCCGTCGGTAAACATGACCATAACTTTGGCATTGGTTGACGACATGTCAAACAGGTCGAGAGCTTTGGTAAAGGCGTCGGCATGATTGGTACTGCCGCCTGACGTCAGGGCGTCCACCGCCGCATTGAGAGTGGCTACCGAAGTAATCAGCCCCGTATCCTGTGTGGCTGTGGTGGCAAAACTTACTATGCCTATATGACTGCCACCGCCGATATTGCCGTCCTGGCTACTGTCGGTGGACTGGTCAATGATTTCGATAAATTTTTTTGCTCCGAGTTTGAGATTGGCAAGCGGACTGCCTTCCATACTGCCGGAGCGGTCTAATATAAGCACGATGTCGGTCGGATTGGATACGATATCGGGCTGAGCGGACAACGAAAGAGTTACGTCAAACGTGTCCTTGCAATTGATTTGTTTCTTAGAAATGGTTTTATTTGATGACGTTATTCCCATATATTTTCCTCCTTCCCCACGACATAATATGATACATTTTGTCGTCGGGTGAAAGGCGTGTTTCGGACAAGTTTGTTTCAAACAAAGCCTGTCCGTTTGCCGTTTTGGTTGCGACGCTTACAAAATACTTACAAAACTTTATCGATACGTTTACCAAACGGCGGCGATTTGATAACAAACGCCACGTATAATATAATCACAAAGGTCAAAAGGAGAAATAAAATGGAAAATCAAAAACAAATAGAAGCAATAAGAAATCAATACGTAAAAAAAGAGATAAGCGAGCTTGACAAACTCAAAGCTCTCGACAAGAAGGCAAAAAGACCTGCAACGATAGTTGCTTACGTTATAGGCGTCATCGCAACTCTGTTGTTGGGCGTTGGCATGTGCCTTGCCATGAAGGTTATAGGCGACCTTATGCCATTGGGCATAGTTATCGGAGTGATAGGCATCGTTTTTATTGGTGTCAATCATCTCATTTACAACAAAGTCCTTGAAAGCGGCAAAAAGAAATATGCCGAACAAATAATCGAAAAAAGCAACGAATTGCTCAATAAATAATACACTCCTAAATCGATTGTTTGGTAAAGGACAAGGCTCTCAATGGGCCTTGTCCTTTTTTTGTCGTTTTCAAAAGTGTGCAAAATTCGTCTTAAAACGGCTTTTCGTAACGCTAAATTTTAAAGATATTGTAAAATCGGGTTGAAAAAGGGCGATTTTGAAAATTCGCCGTTGACTTGCACAAAAAAGTATTGTAAAATATTACTTGATTATATCGGTACAATAGTGGCGAAATAATATAGGAAAAATATGAAACTTAGCAAAACAATATACAAAGAAACGGCTTATATCGCTATCTGGACAATTATTTTCAGCGTGTTGATGAATGCGGTTTTTTTGATTGTAAGAAAGTGGAATTTGACGGTATTGTGGGGCAATCTTCTCAGTTTTGCGGGCGGCGTGCTCAACTTTTTTTTGTTGGGAGTAACGGTGCAAAAGGCATTGGATTATGACGAAAAAAAAGCAAAAACAGCCATGAAACTGTCGCAAAGTCTGCGACTTTTGATGTTGTTTGTGTTCGCTGTTGTGGGAGTGATTTTCGACTGTTTCAATATCATTGCGGTATTACTGCCGCTGCTTTTCCCAAGAATCGCCATAGCTATAAGACCGCTTTTTGATAAAAAAATGAACAAAGGAGGGGAGATAAGTGGAAACACTAGTGCAGACGACGGAAACGACGGATTTGCAGAATGCGCAGGCACAGACGACGGAAACGACGGACTTGCAGAAAGCGCAGATGCAGACGGCGCAAACGCAATCTCAGTCGAAGAAGACGTCGAAGAAAACCAATGATATCCTCTTCAAAGTAGTTGACGTTTTGTTGATAATCATGATGCTGTTGCCGATAGTAGCGGCAATGGTACTCAAAGTTTTGTTTACTCCTGCGTCGCAAGGCGTGGAGATTACGGGTGCGCTCATATATTTTACTATCCCTATGCCGTTCCAGGATTTGCCGATAGGCGAATCGCAGGTCAACAGCTGGCTGTTGATAATTTCGATAATCTTTTTGTGTCTGTTTATGACTCACGGCATCAAAGAAAGACCAAATCTCAAAAGACAGTACGTTATCGAATGGGCTGTGGATAAGGTCAAGGCAATGGTGGGTGAGAGCATGGGAGACTACTTTGCAGGTTTTGCCGCTTTTATTGCAGGTATAATGGTTTTGTCTGCATTGTCCAGTCTTTTGTCGCTGGTAGGACTCTTTCCTCCGACTTCTGACATCAACGTTGTAGCAGGTTGGGCGATACTGGTATTCTTTATCATCACGTATTACAAGATGAAATGCGGACCTGTCAACTATCTCAAAGGTTTTACCAAGCCTGTGGCGCTGTTGTTGCCTATCAACATAATCAGCGAGTTCGCAACACCCGTATCAATGGCTTTCCGTCATTACGGCAATATACTTTCCGGTACGGTAATATCGGTGCTGTTGGGAGCGGCGTTGAGAACGTTGTCTGCAAAGTTGTTGGGCTGGCTGCCGGGAGTGCTGGGAGACATACCGTATTTGCAGGTCGGCATTCCTGCAATATTGTCGCTGTATTTCGACGTATTCAGTTCGCTGTTGCAGGCATATATCTTTGCGATGCTGACGATGATGTACGTGTCGAGTGCTTTCGAATACGACCTGTATCAGCAGCGACAGTATAACAAACAACAAAAAAAGCAACAAAAAAGGGCTAGGGCAAACGCTTAGTCTTAGAAATAAAAAAACAATATAAATGGAGAAATAAAAATGTTGGAAATTGCAATTGGTATTATTCTGGGTTGCTGTGCGCTCGGCGCAGGAACCGCAATGATAGCAGGTATCGGACCTGGTATCGGTGAAGGTAATGCGGTAGGTAAGGCGTGTGAAGCTATCGGACGTCAGCCAGAGAGTAAGGGAAGCGTAACTTCTACTATGCTTATGGGTTGCGCCGTTGCCGAAACGACAGGTCTTTACGCATTGATTATAGCAATTTTGCTTATTTTCGTTGCGCCAAACTATCTTGTAAATATCCTTATGAAATTTATCGGCTAATCGGAGGAAACAATGCAAACATCAGAGATTATATCTGTCAACGTCTGGCAAATAATCATCTCGCTGTGCAATCTAGTGATTATCTTCGTCATTCTCAAAAAGTTGCTGTTCAAGCCTATACAGAAGATGCTGGACAAGCGCAAAAACATGATTGACGAACAGTATGACAAGGCTCAGAAGGCTCAGGATGAAGCCGAACAAGCCAAAGCCGAGTGGGACGAAAAGATGAGCGTTGCCGACGCCCGTGCAGACGGAATAATCGACAGCGCCAACAAACGTGCCGAAAAAATCACCGAAAAGGCGACGCTGGAAGCGAGAGAAAAAGCCGACGCAATCGTCAGACAAGCCCAAGTTGACGCAGACCT
The DNA here is from genome assembly GCA_051883395.1 of Christensenellales bacterium. GTDB lineage: Bacteria > Bacillota > Clostridia > Christensenellales > UBA3700 > HGM11368. Next base: position 43,505 of record JBJETQ010000022.1, read on the forward strand.
TGAAAGAAAGAAGGCTGAGGACGACATAAAAAAGGAAATTGTCGACGTTTCGTCTTGCCTTGCCGAAAAGATTATCGAGAGAGAAATCGACGTGGACGACCACCGCAAGTTGATAGACTCTTTTATTGACAAGATAGGAGAGAGCGATGATAATCAATAAGGTAAGTGCAGAATATGCCGGAGCGTTGTTTGAGCTTTCCGTTGAAAAGGGCGTGCAGAAGCAGTATTACGACGACGTAGTCAGGATTTATCAGGCTCTAAAAGAAAACCCTGCTTTTGGAGAGCTGTTGACTTCTGCAAACGTAACGATAGCGGAAAAAATCGACATAGTCGACAAGGCTTTTGGCAGTCTCAATGAAGACGTGGTTTCCTGGGTAAAGATTCTTTGCGAAAAAAAGCGTTTCGATTTGTTTGACTTTTGCTATCGTGATTACGTGGGAATGTACAACGATGCCAACAAGATTCTGACGGCAAAGGTCAGGACGGCTTTGCCTTTGAGCAAAGAAGAAAAACAAAGGCTCACCAAAGAATTGGAAAAAAAGAGCGGGCATAAAGTCGTGCTGGAATGTGTGGTCGATGCCAACGTGCTTGGCGGTATGATTATCGAACATGAAGGCAAAATTATCGACGGCAGTCTCAAAACCCGTCTTAACAGAATAAAGGAAGTGATAAATAAATGAATGGTAAACCCGAAGAAATAAGCAGTATTATCAAGGACCAAATCAAAAATTACAATTCCCGTATCGAAATGCGAGAGACGGGAAAGGTTATTCTTGTGGGCGACTCTATTGCCAAGGTTTACGGACTCAAAGACTGTATGTCCAGCGAGCTGTTGGAGTTTGACGACGGCAGTTTCGGTATTGCCCAAAACCTGGAAGCAGAAACGGTGTCGGTGGCTATTCTTTCCGATACCAATCAGATTCATGAAGGCAGTATAGTCAAAAGAACCGGCAGAGTCGTTTCGGTGCCTGTCGGTGAAGCTTTGCTGGGCAGAATCGTAGACGCTTTGGGCAATCCAATCGACGGCAAGGGACCTGTGGCTTATACTACTACCAAACCGGTAGAAGCCGAAGCTCCTGGAATCATAGAGAGACAGAGCGTATCGGTGCCTTTGCAGACGGGTATCAAGGCTATTGACAGTATGATACCGATAGGCAGGGGACAAAGAGAACTGATTATCGGCGATAGACAGACGGGTAAGACGGCTATCGTTACCGATACCATAATCAATCAGAAGAACACGGGAGTGCTGTGTATTTACGTGGCGATAGGTCAAAAGAGTACGTCTGTGGTGCAACTTGCCCAGGAATTGAGCAAAGCGGGAGCGATGGAATATACCATTATCGTGTCGGCTTCGGCTGCGGAGAGTGCTCCTTTGCAATACATTGCTCCTTATGCAGGTTGCGCAATGGCGGAATATTTCAGAGAACAGGGCAAAGACGTGTTGATTATATACGACGACTTGTCCAAGCACGCCGTGGCATATCGTGCGCTGTCGTTGCTCATACGCAGGCCGCCGGGACGTGAAGCATACCCTGGCGACGTATTCTACCTGCACTCTCGTCTTTTGGAGAGAGCGGCATGTGTTGCTCCTGAATTTGGTGGCGGTTCCATAACCGCTCTGCCCATTATCGAAACTCAGGCAGGAGACGTGTCGGCATATATCCCTACCAACGTAATATCCATTACCGACGGACAGATATTTTTGGAAACAGAACTCTTTAACGCAGGAGTTATGCCTGCTATCAACCCGGGAATTTCCGTCAGCCGTGTAGGCGGTTCGGCGCAGATAAAGGGTATGAAAAAGGTAGCCGGAGAACTCAAACTTCTGTATTCGCAATACAGGGAATTGCAGGCTTTTGCACAATTTGGCAGCGACCTTGACCAAGACACCAAAAAACGTCTTGCTCTTGGCGAGAGAATTGCCGAAGTTCTGAAACAAAAGCGCAACGCACCTGTTAGAGTAGGCTGTCAGGTGGCTATCGTTTATGCCGTAGTCAACGGTTATCTCGACGAAGTGCCTGTGGAAAAAGTCAAGAAGTACGAAAAAGCACTGTACGAGACTTTGGAGAACGATTACGTCGATTTGCTTGTAAGAATAGAGAGCGGCGAGTACGGCGAGCGTGAAATAGAAGATTTGAAACAAGCATTGAGCGGTCTGAGGTGGTAAAATGGGTGCAAACATCAAAAATCTGCGCATCAGAATAAAGAGCGTCGATTCTACCTTGCACCTTACTACCGCAATGGGACTGGTTGCGTCTTCCAAAATAAGGCGTGCGCAAATAAATATGGCAAAAGCCAAAGAATACGTGGATGCAGTAGAAGGTCTCATCGGGGCGTTGACGGCGGGCGGAGAATGTAAAGGCTCGGTATACATGCAACAAAGAGAAGGCGAGAGAACCAAGCTTGTAGTTATAGCGGGCGACAGGGGACTTGCCGGCGGATACAACGCCAACGTGTTCAGAGCAGTCAAAGAATATGAAGGCGCAAGCGTCGTTGCAATAGGCAAGAGAGCATGCGAGAGATTTGGTCAACCCGTCAATTCTTCGGAGAGATTTGGTTACGGCGAAACCTATGCTCTGGCAGAACAATTGTGTCAGGAATGGAAAGACGGCTTGTGGGACAGGATAGGAATCGTAGATACTCATTACGTCTCTATGATGACTCAGCAGACGAGAGTAAACTGGATTTTTCCTTTGGTTGCACCTACCGAGAGCAATGCCGTCGGTATGATTTTTGAACCAGACCAGCTTACTGTGCTGGAAAAAGCCGTGCCTACCTACGTGGCGGGAAAAATATACGGCTCGATAAAGGAGAGTTTTGCAAGCGAAGTTGTGGCAAGAAGAACGGCCATGGATTCCGCAGGCAAAAACGCTCAGTCAATGATAGACGATTTGCAATTGCAGTACAACCGTGCAAGACAAGGCACTATCACGCAGGAGATTACCGAGATAGTTGCCGGAAGCGGAAATTGAAGGAGGTAAGCGTATGTCAAAAAAATATACGGGCAGAGTGTCGCAAATTATGGGACCTGTCGTCGACGTTGCGTTTGACGAAGGTTGTCTGCCTGCAATTTACAACGCTTTGGAGATAGACAACAACGGCAAGAAACTTACCGTTGAAGTAGCTCAGCATATAGGAGACAACGTGGTACGTTGTATTGCCATGTCGTCCACCGACGGTTTGAAACGCCATACTCCCGTTTTTGATACGGGCAAGACGATAAGCGTGCCTGTCGGCAAGGAGACGTTGGGCAGAATTTTCAACGTTCTGGGCGATACCGTGGACAACGGAGAAGAAGTGAAGACGGACGAGAGATGGAATATACATCGTCAACCGCCTGAGTTTGACGAACTCTCTACTTCTACCGAAGTTCTGGAAACGGGTATCAAGGTCATCGACCTGATTTGTCCTTATTCTAAGGGTGGAAAGATAGGTTTGTTCGGCGGTGCCGGCGTAGGTAAAACCGTGTTGATAATGGAGCTTATCAACAATATAGCAAAAAGACACGGCGGACTGTCTGTCTTTACGGGAGTAGGAGAAAGAACGAGAGAAGGTAACGACCTATATAACGAAATGAAACAGTCGGGCGTACTCAAAAACACAGCCCTGGTTTACGGTCAGATGAACGAGCCGCCGGGAGCAAGAATGAGAGTAGCGCTGTCAGGTCTTACAATGGCGGAATATTTCAGAGACAGTCAAGGACAGGACGTGTTGCTCTTTATCGACAACATATTCCGTTTTACCCAAGCGGGAAGCGAAGTGTCGGCATTGCTCGGCCGTATGCCTTCGGCGGTAGGTTATCAGCCTACTCTGGCTACCGAAATGGGCGCTTTGCAGGAAAGAATTACGTCCACCAAAAAGGGTTCTATCACTTCGGTACAAGCCGTTTACGTGCCTGCCGACGACCTGACAGACCCTGCTCCTGCTACCACGTTTGCCCACCTTGACGCAACGACGGTTTTGTCAAGAAATATCGCTTCGCAGGGTATCTATCCTGCCGTTGACCCGTTGGAGTCAACCAGCCGTATTCTCGACGCCGAGATTTTGGGCGAAGAACATTATGCCGTGGCGAGAGAAGTGCAAAGAGTGTTGCAAAGATACAAGGAACTCATGGACATCATTGCCATAATGGGTATGGACGAATTGTCGGACGAAGATAAGCTTCTTGTTCAAAGGGCAAGAAAAATCCAAAGATTTTTGTCGCAGCCGTTTGACGTATCGGAGAAGTTTACCGGATTTAAGGGCGTTTACGTGCCGCTCAAAGAAACAATCAGGGGATTCAGAGAAATTCTTGAAGGCAAACACGACGACCTGCCGGAATCTGCATTCTTGTTTGTGGGTACTATCGACGAAGCCGTCGAAAAGGCTAAAAGGATATAAAAAATGAAGAATTTTCAGTTGATTGTTTCTACACCCGACGGCAATGCCTTTGACAGACAGGTTCAGATGTTGAGTTTGCGTGGCGTGGACGGCGACCTTGCGGTTATGGCGGGACACGTTCCGTTTTGTACGGCGATAAAACCCGGCAGATGCAAGATATGGACCGATGACGAAGATTTGACTGCCGTTACCGACGCAGGAATGTTGGTCGTGGGGCAGGACAAAGTCATTTTGCTTGTGGGCAGTATGACGATTGACGAATAAATAGTAAAACAAAAAAAATACAGCGCCGTATACGGCGCTGTTTTATTTGCCAACAAATTGTTTAGTTTATTTGTTTAGTTATTGGTTCGTTCTGTTTTTGTGATATTCGTCAATCTTAGGCACGAGATTTATCATTGTTTCAAAGCCTTTTTCGAGAGAGAACATGCTAAGTCCGTCCACCGTGTCTTTGATAGTATGGTAGTAATCGGTAGCGGTAGGGTTCTGAGCGTTGAGAGTAACCGTCTTGTAACCTGCTCTTGCAAAAGGAGTTGAATCGCAACCGCCGACAGGGTTGGATACTATCTTTGGATTGAGTTCCGCTTCTTTCATTGCTTCGATTGACATATCGATAAGGTCTTTGTCAAAGTGGCTGGCCAGCCATACGTCGCCTTTGACAGCGCAAAAATGGTCGTCGTCTCTGAAAGAATCGAGATTTATGTTGTAGAGATTTTCGTTCAGCCAATCGAGCTTGCCCTTGTTGTCTCTGCAAAAAGCCGACGAACCTTTGAGTCCCGATTCTTCTGCGCCGAGAGCTGCAAGTACAAAGCGGCAGTTTTCAGGCCATTGGTCAGGGTTTTCCTGCATATATTTGATGGTGGCAAGTCCAATCTCTATGCCGCTCATGTTGTCCATTGCGCCTGGTGCGCCTATGGTAGTGGTAAGAAAGTCGGAGAGCCAGTAGCAGCCCGGCAGACAAAATACAGGCAACATATACAGTATCAGGTCAAATACTTGCCAGCCGCTGAGTCCGCCTACGGCAGTAGAAAAGTTTGCGAGATATGTAAAGGTGTACGCACCACGTAGCACAAGAATAAAGGAAGCGATAATCATAGCCACGATAGAAACGACTCCCATAACAGTCTTGATTATCATTGTCTTAGGATTTTTGAGAGACAAATTCCAGTTCCAGCAGCTGTCTATATGTCCCGACAGCATTATGGTATATTTTGCTTCTCCCTTAGGCTCGTACACCGAAAAAACGTTGTGAGAAGTGCCTTGCGGAAAAGCCCAGTCGAGCGCACCGCTATAAGAAAATATTTGGAGACAAGCGGCTATAAATAAGAAAAGTCCCCATATAAGCGCAGCAATCGGAGACAGATAGAACAATGCGAATTGTATTCCGCCGCCTATGCCCAACAAAGGAATTGCACCTATAGACGCTCGTGGAGCATGAACGAATGGCTGAGAAATTACTTCTTTTGCCCCCAGTTCTCTTTTCATCTGTTCTTCAACCATCTGACAGCCCAATTCTTCTTCTTTGGAAGCAGGTAGTCTTGGTCCGGTCTTGTCGACGACTTCTTTGATAAGGTCGTAGACATACTTGCCTTTTTGCTTGATAATCTCTTGTTTGTCCATAAACTACTCCTAAATATCTAAATTATACCAAAAGACATTCGTTAATTCAAGCGCATTGATATATTTTTTATAGCAAATTAATTATTAATATAACAAAATGCTTATTGACTACCAGTGTAAAATGTGCTAGAATTTTATTAATAGTAATTTTGTTACGCAGGAGGTTATTATGAAAGTAACATATACCCAGCTTGAAGGCAAGCAGGAAGCCGGCTACGGCGTAACCCGTTGGCCAAACGCACAGGAAATCAACGCAAGTCTCAAAGAATTGACTGACAAGAACATTTACAGTATTCCAAAAGAGACTTATAAGGAAATTTGCAGCGAATATTATGACAAAAAATGCTCCAAGTCCAAGGCTATTACCGCAGAAGCGAAAGAATACATACCGGGCGGTGTGCAACATAACCTTGCATTCAACAAGCCGTTCCCAATGTGCATGACTAAAGCCGAAGGCGCTTATCTCGAAGATATCGATGGCAACAAATACATAGACTTTTTGCAGGCAGGCGGTCCTACCATTCTGGGAAGCAATTATCCTGCAGTAAGAGAAGAAGCTATCAAGCTTATCGAAGAATGTGGTCCTGTTACAGGTCTGTTCCACGAAGCTGAACTTCTCATTGCAAAAGAAATCAACAAAAACATGCCTAACGTAGAAAAATTCCGTATGCTCGGCAGCGGAACGGAATCGGTTATGGCTGCTATTCGTATAGCAAGATGCGCAACCAAGAAAAAGAGAATTATCAAGGTTGGCGGCGCTTATCACGGCTGGTCCGACCAGATGGTTTACGGACTTAAAGTTCCCGGAACGAGACAATTCCTTGAATCTCACGGTATCCCTAACAATATTTTCAGCGTAATTGACGAAGTAAGACCAAACGATCTCAATATGTTAGAGACGTATCTCAAACTCAACAAGATGCGTGGCGGTACGGCAGCCGTTATCGTAGAGCCTGTCGGACCTGAATCGGGTACAAGACCTGTTGACTGGGACTACAACGCAGGAGTGAGAGCTTTGTGCGACAAGTACGGCTGCCTGTTTATCTTCGACGAAGTCGTTACCGGCTTCCGTGTAGGTCTGGGCGGTGCGCAAGGTCTGTTCGGAGTTAAACCTGACCTTACCATATTCGGTAAAATCGTTGCCGGAGGTTATCCTGCTGCCGGTGGCGTAGGCGGAAAGAGAGAACTCGTAAATCTTATGGCTGCGGGCGTTGCAGGCGGTGCTAAGAAGGCTTACGTCGGCGGAACTTTGGCGGCTAACCCATTGTCTGCTATGGCAGGTTACGTTGCCATCAAGGAAATTGCCAAGACAAACGCTTGCGTAAAAGCAGGTCTTGCAGGCAACAGACTTACCGACGGTCTCGTAAGACTGATTGAAGCATACGATTTGCCATACGTTGCTTACAACCAAGGTTCTATCGTACACCTTGAATGTACCGGCGCAATGAGCTATGACTTCTCGTCTATGAATATACTCAACCTTATCAAGGTTTTGAAGAAGAAAGACAGCATCATGGTAAGAAAAGTGGCTATGGAACACATGGGAGCCGCATATATGTCCAAGGGTATCGTTACTCTGGCAGGTTCCAGACTCTATACGTCTATGGCAGACACCGATGAAATCATCGACGAAGCACTCAACAGATTTGAAGACGTATTCAAGATGGTCAAGGTTCGTACCCAATCTATTGAAGAACAGACCGCAGAGTACAGAGCAGAAAAAGAAGCAAGCAAAGCCGCTGCAAAAAAGAACTAATACTAAAAAGGGGCTGTTTGGACAAACGAACAGCCCTTTTGTCTTGAAAAGAGGTAACTTATGAAATACATAATGGCGCACGACTTAGGTACAAGCTCGGACAAGGCTGTTTTGGTAAGTTTTGAAGGCAAAATCATAGGCACCAAAGCAATACCTTATCCAACCTATTATCCTTCTCCCGCATTTGTGGAGCAAGACCCTATGGACTATTGGAATGCCGCATGCGAAGCTTCCAGATTGATAATGAAAGAACACAAAATCAATCCGAGCGACGTAGAAGGCGTGGTTTTCAGTACACAGGCAATGGGCATTATCCCGGTAGACGAAAGGGGCAACGTGTTGCACCCTAACATTACGTGGGTGGACGGCAGAGCTCAGAAACAAGCCGATTCCATAATGAAAAAGCTCGGCGGCAAGGCGATATTTACGCTGGTTGCAGGCACGCCGATTATGGGTAAGGACGTCATCGCCAAGTTGATATGGCTCAAAGAAGAAAGACCTGACGTGTACAATCATACCAAATATTTTCTGGACGTCAACGGCTTTATGAAATTCAAATGTACCGGCGAGATGGTCGCAGAACTGACGGGCGCATCCAGTTACGGATTTGACCTGAAAAAGAAAGATTGGCTCAGCGTACTGTCTTTGACGGGATTGGATATGAGCAAACTTCCGCCACTCGTCAAAAGTACCGACAAAATCGGCAACGGTTTGACAGCGGAAGCTGCAAAAGCTATGGGGCTGAAAGAAGGAACGTGCGTATTCGGCGGTTGCGACGATACTCAATCTGCGGCGATAGGCAGCGGAATGAACGGCGACGGCGACATTCATATTTATCTCGGTACTTCCGCTTGGGTGGGAGCTACCAGCAGAACGCAGACTAAGTTTAAAAACGGCGCTGCGGCAATTCAGTCCGCAGACCCTGAGATGAATCTCGTTGTAGGCATTACGGAAGCGGCAGGAAGCAATATTCAATGGCTGTGCGACCAATTTTTCAAGAGCGAGCAGAAGGAACTCGGCGACGGAATTTATTCTTATATGGACAAGGTAATCGAGTCCATTCCGCCCGGTTCAGACCATCTGATATGCACGCCTTGGATGCTGGGAGAGAGATGCCCCGTAAGCTCTACGACTACGAGAGCGACGCTATTCAACATCACTCCCGAGCATACGAGAGAACATCTTATGAGAGCTGTGTACGAAGGAATCGCATACAATCTCAGATGGATACTAGAAAACTTTAAGAAAGATTACAAGCTCAGTTGCAGAAAATTCAGAATTATCGGTGGCGGCGCATTGGATGACGCATGGATGCAGATTATAGCCGACGTTACGGGCGTAGAATTTGCCATTGTTGACAATCCACGCAACGCAGGCGCATTGGGAGTAGCGATTGTCGCATTGATAGGTCTGGGAGAGATTGCGTCTTTTGCAGATGCAAAAAACTTTGTCAAAGAAACAAAAACGTATAGACCAAACGCTCAGAACCAACACATCTACAACGAACTGTTCCAAAGTTATAAGGACGTGTATTATAGTCTGAGCAAGGCTTACAGAAAAGCTAACGGCAAGAGATTTGAAGGAGGAGAAGAATGAAAAACGAAAAAATCGTGGCTACGGTTGTAGATTACGCAAAAAAACTTGCGGGCGAAAGAGTTTGCGGCGGCAAGGATATGATTGCGATGAGAGCCGACGACGAAATGTACGTTACTAAGGTTGGCGTTGACTTTGCGTCGATTACCGCCGACGACGTCGACGTGCTGACTCTCGAACAGGCATACGGCGAGTATAAACTCTTTGCCGACGTGTTTAAGGCAAGAGAAGATATAAAAGCAATCTGCCATTGTTATCCTGCCTGGATACAACCGCTTGCAAAAGTAGGTGCGACGATTCCTGCGGTGCTTGACGATATGGCGCAAATCGTAGGACCTACCTGCAAAACTTCGCTAGGCGACAGCGCAAGTATTATCAAGACGCTCAAAGGAAGAAATTCCTGCCTTATCAAAAACGACGGCTGTCTGACTTCCGGCAGAACTATGGACGAAGCTTATACCTGCGTTCTTGTGCTGGACAAAGCGGCTCATTGTTACGTGTCTTCGGCTGTAATAGGCAAAAACGTCATTATCAACGGCATTGAAGCAAGACTTATGAGATTTATCTACAAGGTAAAATACAGCAAGAAAAACCAAGAAAATTTGAAGAGTGCAGAGGGGGAAGCGTGATATGGCATGGGATAAAGAAACAGAATTGAAATTGCGTCAGGTTATCAAAGACAGCGGCGTAAATCTTTTGAAAGAAAACCTTGTGCAAGGCACTTGGGGCAATACGGCTGTAAGACTTGACGAAGACCACATGTTGGTTACTCCTACGGGCCTTGATTATATTGCCCTGCAACCCGAAGATATGCCTGTCGTTCAAATATCCGATCCGTCGATATGGAGCGACGGCAAAAAGCCCACCAGCGAAAGAAAGATTCACGCAGCGATTATGATGGCAAGACCGGAAATCAACGCTACCATTCACTCGCACCCTGTTTACTGCTCCATTCTCGCTTCGGCAAGAATAGAATTGCCTGTTATGAGCGACGAAATGCAGCGACTTGTAGGCGGAAGCGCAAGAGTGGGCGCATACGGATTGCCGGGTACCAAGAAGCTGAAAAACGGTACGGTTGAAGCAATGCAAGGAAGAAACGCCTGCTTTATGGCAAATCACGGTGTATTCTGTGCCGGAAAGGATATGGACGAAGCCTTTGAAATAATAAGAATTATGGAAAAGAGCAGCTACGACTATATCAAAGAGCAGACTTTGAAGGCTACGGGACAAAGCACGTACAGCGACCAATTGCTGTTTGATTACTTTGTATCAAAATACGGCAAATGAGCCTGCCTTTGATTGACAAACCGCTTACTGCGCATCAGGCGGCGCAGATGAGTCCGCTGGCATTGGCATATATCGGCGACAGCGTTCATACTCTTTACGTCAGGACGGGTCTGTCGCTGAGTACGGGTAGCAAGCCCAATCAATTGCACACCGTCGTTTCCGATATGGTAAAGGCGTCGGCGCAAGCAGGAAAGATGCAAGAAATTTTGCCCTTGCTCAGTCAGGAAGAAGCGGAGATTTATCATAGGGGACGCAACGCCAAGGTACATACGATAGCAAAAAGCGCCAGCGTTGCCGACTACAAGCAAGCTACGGGATTTGAGTGCCTTATCGGCTATCTATATCTTGTAGGCAATAGCAAAAGAATAGAAGAATTGTTGAAAATAGGAGAATAAAATGGCACAGGTTAAGCCACAAGTTACTTTGTTGAAATACACGCCGGACCCTGAGCAAACCATTGCTCTGGCGGCAAAACTCTGTTATAGCGACGCAACTATTGAAGACCTTAAAGACGGCGTAGAGAGCGGCGACGTGTCCAAGTTTATTGCACGCTTGTCGTCCTTTGGACACATGTCTCCTTTTGAACACGCTAGTTTTACTTTTGGTATAGAAGGCGTTTCCAGAGCGTTGCTTGCGCAGATTACCAGACATAGGGTGGCAAGTTTCAGCGTCAAGTCCCAAAGATACGTTGCGGCAGGTAAAAACGTCGAAGTTTTCAATTATATCATTCCGCCTAGCATAGAACAATTGGGCGAAGAAGCGGTGGCAAAATATAACGAACAGATGGCTACTATGCAAAAGTGGTATACCGAATGGCAGACGTTGCTGGGCGGCGATTGCGAAAAGTCCAACGAAGACGCTCGTTTCGTGTTGCCAAACGCTGCCGAAACCAAGATGATAGTAACTATGAACGCAAGAGAATTGCAACACTTTTTCCATCTCAGATGCTGTCAGAGAGCGCAATGGGAAATAAGAGAAGTGGCTTGGCAGATGCTCAGACTTGTGATGGAAGTTGCGCCAAATGTCTTTTGCACCAGCGGACCTAATTGTGTGGCAGGTCCTTGTACCGAAGGCAGCAAGAGCTGTGGCAGAGCAAAAGAGATGAGAGAAAAACAACAAGGACTCAAAAATGGACAATAACAGGGACCTTGAACTCCTGCAAAAAATCAAACAAGGCGACGATAGAGCGCTGGAAGAATTGATGACCGCCTACAAAGGGGTCGTCAGTTCTTTGATGAAGGACTATTTTCTCAAAGGCGCAGACAAAGAAGATTTGTTTGAAGAAGGGTGGATAGGTTTGTATAAGGCGGTGTTGAGTTATGACAAGGAACAAAACGTCAGCTTTTACACTTACGCATGTTCCTGCATAAGAAACAAATTGTACGACGCCATCAAAAAGTACAATGCCCCTGCCCATAACGCTTTGAGCGAGCGTGTCGATATAGCGCAAAGCAACGATTTAGAAGACGAAGATTCCTGCATGGAAGAAAAGACCATGGAAAGACAAATAGTCGACGCCGTGATAAAAGGTCTGAGCAAAGAGCTGAACGAGCAGGAACAAAAAGTGCTTAAATATTATCTGGACGGCGAACAATACAGCGCTATTGCCGAGCAGGTGGGCAAGTCGGAAAAGTACGTGGACAACACCATTCAAAAAATAAAACGAAAAATAAAAGACCTTTCAAAACGACTTATTTAAAGGCTCTGTCTGATGACAGAGCCTTTTTGTTTGCTACATTAACCAATCAGCAATTTTCCAGACACGTATTGAGTTTTTTGATGATATCACAAGTGATTTTGTCAACCTTTTCAAAGTCTACGCACGGGATATAAATCTTTTCTATCTCGCTATGGAGAGCTTTGGCTCTCTGAAATCTTTCCACCGCCCAGTCCAGCAATCGCTGTTGAGAGAGTTGCAAAGCGTAGTCGTCGGCGCTATCTTCAAGATAAGCCGAACAATCTATTATTGAGCAGTCGTCGGCAGAAAAGTTAGGATTGGTGGATATTACCTTGTCGGCAAAAACCAAATCGCAAACTACGTCGGGGTTGAGCGGAGAATAAAAGACGTCGTATTTGACAGATAATGCGTCTGCCATTGCTTTTATTTTGTCCATAATCAGATGCGCTACATATTTGTTGCCCACAAGACGATACGTCTTTTTTGTAAATTTGCAAGGCAGATAGACGTCTCCCAAAGCGGTTATCGCATATCCGAACAAAGCTCTCTTGCGTGGAAGGCTGTCGGTACATAGCAGACTCTTGGCAAGCGACGTTATCTTGTTGTCGTCAACGCCGTCCTTTGCCCTTTGATACAGGGTGTCAAATATTTTGCCTGCGGCAGATATAGCCATCGTCGCATAGCGGTAACAGTCGGCTTTGTCCTTGTTGATAGCCACGAGAGTTGCCTTGCTGTCGGCTAGCGACGTATAGTCGATACAGGTTGAAAGGTCGACAGTCCAGTCGGTACAGCATACGTATTTACTTTCTATCACGTGTGGCGCAGTTCCGTCTACCATAGCGATTTTTTGATTCGGCAAAGCAATTCCGTCAAGACTGTCGGTGTCGGCAGAGCATCTGAAATATTCGACGGGGAATCTGTCGCTTACGCTTGCGGCAATCTTTTTGAGCAAAGTGCTTTTACCCACTCCGCTGCCGCCTTTGATTACAAAAAATGCTTTACAGGTGTCTCTGTCCACGATTCCGTCGTAGAGATTGACAAAGCCTTTGCCGGTGGTTGCTCCTGCAAAAAAAGAATTTTCCATTTAACACCTCACAACAAAAATTCATATATTTAAGTATATTGCAATAGCGCAATAAATATGAAATCAGGGTGAAAAATGAATAACGTGATGGTGGTGGACGTCGTAGACGAAAGAAGCCGTCTGGCGCTGCAAATTTTGCAGGAAAAATATGAGACGCTTACTCTCGGACAATATCTTGATTTGCCTGAGAGAAAACCATGTAATATGATTTTGTCGGTGCCTTCCGTGCTAGACGAAAAAGCTGTGGCGAAAGTTGCGCCAAACAGCAGGATATTTTACTTCTTTATGGGGGCAGAAACACGGGACATACTGACGGAAAAAGGTTGCGAATGTATCAACGTTCTCAAAGTTCAGAGATTTGTAGACGTCAACAGTTATCTTACGGCGGAAGGAAGCCTGGAATATATCATACAAAACACCGACAAGTGCATACGGGATATGACGTTTGGGGTGATCGGGTGGGGAAATCTTGCCAAAGCTATGGTAAAGTTGCTCGGCAAGTTTGAGTCAAGGGCCATTGTTCTTACCCGCTCGAAGGAGGAGAAAAAGCAAACAGTCATTTCGGGGCGGGAATATATGCCGTTCGACGAGTGCGACTATACCCAATTTGATTGTATTATCAACACCGTGCCTTATCGACTGTTTGAAAAAAATCCGCCTGTCGACCACGATGTGTTCGTTCTGGAATTGGCTAGCAAGATATATCCCTTTGACTATGACGATTTTAAGGACAAAGGCATACGATATATGATTGCTTCTTCCGTGCCTTCAAAAACGGCGCCCCGATCGGCGGCACAACTTTTGTGCGACGTTGCTCTGTCCCTGTCAACCTGATAAGGAGTGTTTATGAATCTGACGGGAAAGAAAATCGGCGTGGCAATAACGGGTTCTTTTTGCACCCTTTCACGCAGTTTGAATATGATAAAGAACCTTGTAGATATGGGTTGCGACGTTACTCCTATATTTTCGGAAAAGGTAGCGACGACGGACACAAGGTTTTTTCTTGCAGGTGATTTTCGTCGACAAGTGGTGGAAATTACAGGGAAGCAACCCATTACGGACATAGTCGGCGCCGAACCGATAGGTCCTAAAAAGATGTTTGATATTATGGTTGTCGCTCCGTGTACCGGCAATACGCTTGCAAAATTGGCACAATCGATGACCGATAGTTCGGTTACCATGGCATGCAAGGCGCATTTGCGCAACAATCGTCCTTTGGTCATAGCCGTATCGACCAACGACGGATTGAGCGGAAGTGCAAAAAATATAGGCAAATTGCTCAATTATCGCAACGTATATTTTGTGCCGTTCGGTCAGGATGACCCGATAAAGAAAGCCCGTTCATTGGTGGCGGATTTCGATATGGTTACGCCTACGTTGGAAAAGGCGCTTGACGGCGAGCAAATTCAACCAATAATAATCGCAAAATAATTTTTGAGCCATACTTTTGAAGGTATGGCTTTTTTATGCGGTGTTTTCAAGTTTTGCCAATCGAAGTTATTATCAAGTCAGAGAAACAAAATCAATATGTACAAGGCACAAAATATTTGTTATAATAAACTTGAAATATAATAGCAGGCTTTGCAAACGTTTTTGTAAAGCGTAAGGGGCATATCAGATGAAAACCGCTTATGATATAGGGGTTATTCCTCACAGCGAGCATCCGTTTCCGCAATGCAAGCGCAAAGCAATGCAATGTCTCAACGGACAATGGGACTTGCAGAGAATGAGAAGCAACGCCAGTGTGGATAATTATAAAATAATCGTTCCGTTCTCTCCCGAATCAGTCAACAGCGGGATAGGCGGAGATTTTGTGCTTGCTCCCGATGAAACCTTGATTTATAGCAGAGATTTTGTTGTCGAAAAGGATATGTTGGCAGGCAGGACGGTATTGCATTTTGGCGCTGTTGACAGCGAGTGCAGAGTTGTTGTCAACGGAGTGGACGTCGGGGGACACGTCGGCGGATACACGCCTTTTTGTCTTGACTGCACATCGGCTATCAGGGAAGGAATAAACAATATTGTGGTTCAGGTGTCCGACAGCGCAATAGTCGACGGTGGGGCAAAAGGTAAACAAAATTATAAAAGCGGCGGCATATGGTACACTCCGCAGAGCGGAATATGGCAGTCGGTATGGCTGGAAGCGATGCCTTGCACTTATATAAGAGATTTAAAAATCAAAACCGACGCTCTGTCAAAAGTCGTCGATATTCAGGCATATTCGGACGGAGAAGAAATGACGCTGGAAGTGTCTGACAATGGTAAAATAATTGCAAAAACGAGCTTTGTGGACAAAGTCAGATTGCAATATGATTTTGAATTGTGGTCGCCGGAAAATCCCAAGCTTTACGATATTGTTATCACCAACGAGAGCGGCGACAGAATAGAGTCTTATTTCGGGGTGCGCAGTTGGGGTATTGCAAAGGACAATAACGGGATAAAAAGACTTACTCTCAACGGGCAACCATACTTTTTCAACGGCTTGCTTGACCAGGGCTACTGGTGCGACGGCATGCTCACGCCGCCAAGCGACAAGGCTATGACAGACGAATTGGAGCTGGTCAAAGCTATGGGGTTCAACACCTTGCGCAAACATATCAAAATCGAGCCGATGAGATGGTATTATCATTGCGACAGACTGGGGATAGCCGTGTGGCAGGACTTTGTCAACGGCGGTGGCGATTATAAGTTTACGCACGTGGGATTGCTTCCTTTTTTGGGTATCAATCACAGCGACGAAGATTATAAATATTTTGGCAGACAAAACGCAGACAAAAGACAGGAATTTATCGACAATGCCAAGGAGACTGTCAACAGTCTTTACAACGCTACGTGTATTGCCGTATGGACGCCCTTCAACGAAGGCTGGGGACAGTTCGATTCCGCAAAGATAAGTCGCTGGTTGGAGAGTATAGACGACGGCAGAATAGTCGACAGCGTGAGCGGCTGGTACGATCAGGGCGTAGGAAAGACCAATCTTAGAAGTATGCACACCTATTTTACGCCGCTCAAAGTGCCAAAGGACGAAAGACCTGTTGTGCTGAGTGAATTCGGCGGTTATTCGCTAAAAGTCGACGGGCACGTTTTTAATGCCGACAGACAATTTGGTTACAGGCGCTATTCCAGCCGACAAAAATTGTCCGATGCAATAGAAAAATTATATCTTGACAAGGTTCTGCCTTTGATTAAAAAGGGACTTTGCGCTTGTATCTATACGCAGGTGAGCGACGTGGAAGAAGAAATAAACGGTCTTGTTACTTATGACAGACGAGTAGTCAAAATAGCAGTTGACAAAATGAGACAAATAAACGACAAAATAAGAGAAGAAGCTCGCAAAGTTGCTAAAAAAACCGATACGTGTCAATAAAAAGCCTTGTCGGGTGCAACAGAAAAAACAATTTAATCTGACAAAAAGCAGACAAAAGCGTATAAAACGAATATCAATCGATATCTTATATTGACAGAAGTCAAAGGAGATAATATATGAACATAATTACGATAGGCAGGGAATTCGGCTCAGGCGGCAGAGAACTGGGAGAAAAACTGGCGGAGCTGCTAAGCTACGACTATTATGACAGCCGTATAATTACGGCGATAGCGGACAACAAGGGGTTGAGCGCAGATTACGTAGAAAAGACTTTGGATAATTATTCGTCAGGCAACGTAACTTTTGCCTTTGCCAGCACTTTCAGTATGTCGGGTGCGGGAGATTTCAACAATATCGATTTGTTGGTGGAACAGGCCAAGGTGGTCAAAGCTCTGGCAGAAAAGGGCAGAGACATGGTGATTGTAGGCAGAAACGCCGACGTATATCTTGCAGAGTATCAACCTATCAATATCTTTGTATGCGCCGATATGTCCGCTAAGTTGGAGCGGTGCCGACAGAGAGCCAAGCAAGGAGAAAATCTGAGCGACAGACAGTTGGCAAGAAAAATCAAGTCAATCGACAAAAACAGAAAAAGAATGAGAGAATTTGTGGGTGGTAACGGCTGGGGCGACCCGCACAATTACAATCTTACGGTCAACACCACGTGCAGAAATCCAAAGGAGTTGGCAAAGACCGTGGCAATCTACGTCAGAAACGAGATTGATACAAAGAGATGATGCCACTCTGACCAAATTGATAGTATAGCGTTTTACTTTGTTATAAAAACGATATATAATTATGTATATACAATCGTTGAGGTGTATTTATGATAAAACAAGCGATAAGCAAAGACGTTTTTTACGTAGGAGCAAGCGACAGAAGAATAAAGTTGTTCGAAAATATATATCCGATTGACAGGGGTGTAAGCTACAACAGTTATCTTGTAGCAGGTCAGAAGACGGCGCTGATAGACAGCGTTGACGACGCCGTGGGCAAAACTTTTATCCGCAAGGTCAAGGACGCCCTTGGCGACAGAAAACTGGATTATTTTATCGTCAACCATATGGAACCCGACCATTGCGCTTGTATACAGGACGTCATGTCAACTTTTGACGACGCAAAACTAGTAACCAACAACA
The DNA here is from genome assembly GCA_051883395.1 of Christensenellales bacterium. Taxonomy (GTDB): domain Bacteria; phylum Bacillota; class Clostridia; order Christensenellales; family UBA3700; genus HGM11368. Next base: position 61,412 of record JBJETQ010000022.1, read on the forward strand.
AGGCGGCCATGATGATAGAAGAATATTTTGGCAACGATTGGGCGGACAGACGCATCATTGTCAAGGAAAACGATATTCTCGATCTCGGTAATCATCAGCTCAAATTTGTTTTTGCGCCCATGGTTCATTGGCCGGAAGTTATGATGACGTACGATATTACGACGGCGACGCTGTTTTCCGCAGACGCATTCGGAAGCTTCGGCGCTCTCAGCGGCAACGTTTTTGCCGATATGACGTATAAGGGCGACGAGTGGCAGGACGAGATGCGAAGATATTATACCAATATCGTAGGCAAGTACGGAGTGCAGGTCAAAAATGCGCTTGCAAAACTGTCGGGCGTGGAAATCAGGATGATTGCACCGCTCCACGGTCCCGTATGGAGAAAGGATATAGACAAATTAATCGACAAATACAGCAAGTGGAGTAGTTATCAATGGGAAGATAAAGAAGTCGTGATAATATACGGCTCTATATACGGACACACAGCGGCAGCTGCCGATATGCTTGCCGCCGAGCTGGACAATCTCGGCGTGGGTAAGGTCAGAATTTACGACGCTTCCAACGTGGACGTATCCTATCTTGTTGCCGAGAGTTTCAGATGTTCGCATATCGTAATAGCTTCGGCAACGTATAATGCGGCAATATTTACACCTATCGAGAGATATTTGTCCGAGATTGTTTCACACAACCTTCAAAACAGGACGATAGGCATTATCGAAAACGGCACTTGGTCGGCAATAAGCGGTTCTTTGATAGTCAAAGAAACGGAAAATATGAAAAATATCACTTTGTTGGGCAACAAGGTTTCTGTCAAAGCTGCGGTAAAAGAAGACAACGTAGAAGCCGTCAGAGCTATGGCGCAAGAAATATGCGAGAGCTTGAAACAAATATAAAAGAACAATTACAGAATAAGGCGGAACAGGAATACCGCCTTTTTTCGCTGAAACTCACGCCTACGAATTATGAGATTTTAGGCGTGAGAATGCCATACCAAAAACTAATTGCGAGAGAGATAACAAAATGCAAAAATTTTGAACAGTATCTCGCCCACGCTGCTCCGACGAGCTTTGAAGAACTCAACGTTTACGGATTTGCGATTGCATACGCCAAAGTATACGACTGCGACAAAAAGCTTCTTATGGGGAGATATTTTTCCTTGACAGATAATTGGGCAAGCGTAGACAGTATAGTGTGCGCATGCAAGTTTGTTGCTAAAAAACCCGATACATATTACGATTTTGTCAAAAAACTCGTGTCTGACGACAAGACCTTCGTCTGTCGTGCAGGCATTGTGCTTATGATGACTTATTATCTCACGGACGGCTACGTCGACGACGTACTTGCAACCATTCGGGATGTAAAATCTGACCAATATTATGTAGAGACGGCAAAGGCATGGCTTGTCGCCACCGCACTTGCAAAATACTGGGATAAAACAATCAACCTGCTTGAAGCACGGTTGTTGGATAAAGCGACACACAACAGAGCTATTGTCAAGGCTAGCGAGTCTTACCGAATTATACCCGAACAAAAAACGCATCTCAAAGGATTGAAAAGATGAAAACTTGTACAATCAGAAAAATTACGCATCCCTTTGCCCCGATAATCGATTGCAACAGCAAAGTGCTTGTTTTGGGTAGCGTTCCGTCAGTAAAGTCTGTGGAACAGGGGTTTTATTACATGAACAAGTACAACAGATTCTGGAAAATCATGTCGGACATTTTGGGTGTGGATATGGAGAGTATGGACAGCGGTGCAAAAACCGCTACTTTGCTCGACGCAGGTATAGCGTTGTACGACAGCGTTTATAAATGTGAAATATCGGGCAGCAAGGATAGTACCGTCAAAGTCGTGGAAGCGACCAATCTCGATATTCTTACGCAAGGCAGCAATATACAGATAGTGCTGTGCAACGGCAGATTGAGTTATGATACTGCCGTCAGATACAACCCTAAGTGGAAAGACAAATTCGTACTAATGCCTTCCACCAGTCCTGCCAATGCTGCGATAAGCAGAGAAAAACTGAGAGAGATATGGGCAAAGGAATTGGAAAAATATATAATTTGCCAATAAAAATATAAAGCTTTGCAGACGGAATTTTTTATCGTCGGTTTCCGATAAATAAAATTTATATAAAATCTATATAAAATCTGTGATTTTGTACGCAAATTCAATAGCCAAAAATAGAAAAAAGTGCTATCATATACTCAAATATCAGAGGTGAAAAAATATGGAAGCATTTATCAATTTTATCAAAGAGAACCTGGTGATTTGCTGCATAGTAGTAGCAGTCGTCGTATTGCTTATCGTTGTGCTTGCCGCATTGAGTGCAAAAAAGAAAAATGCAAAGAAAGCAAACCTTGAAAAATCTCAACAAGAAGCACAGCCTGTCAGCGATGAACAGAGCCAACAAGCGGTGGAAACGGTCGAAGTTCAGACCGTAGAGCAACAGGAGAGTGCATCGGTTGACGAGAAACAGGCAGAGCCACAACAGGAAGTGCAGGAAGAAAAAGAAGCTCAATCGGACGAACAAGCAGTCGAAGCAGTCGTTGAAGCCGAGCCACAGGCAGAAGAAGTAGTAGAACAAACTGCCGACGAAGCGCAGGAAGAAAGCGTTGAGACTCAGGTAGTCGAAGAAAAACAGGAAGATAAGACGAGCGAGCAGAGCGTAGAACAGGCAGAAGAAAAACAAGAGCCTGTTGCAAAGCCAAAGAAAGCGCCTGCCAAAAAGGCGGACGTTGCAGCGTCAGCAGAAGAAAAACCTACCAAGAAAAAGGGTGCCGTGGGCAAATGGCAAGTTTATCAAAAGAGCGACGACGAGTTTGTTGCGCATCTGCTTGCCAACAACGGTACCGTATTGCTTACCAGCGAGACGTATTCTACCGCAAAGGGCGTAATGAGCGGTATCGAAACCATCAAGAAAAACGTTGATTTGGGCAAGTTTGAAGTGCATTGCGACAAAAAGGGCAATTATTATTACAAACTCAAAAGCTCAGCCAACAGATTGCTCTGCGTGGGCGAAGTATATAGTTCTAAGGTCAGCTGCGAGAGTTCGATAGAATCTGTCAAGAAATTCGCACAGAGCGCAATTCTGGTAGAAGACGTAATCGAAGACAAGACAGTTATCAAGTATGAGCCAACCGGCGAGATTGCTGTTGCCAAAAAAGGATATACCGGCAAATGGACTGTTGAAGAAGTAGACGAGATGTATCTTGCCAACCTTTGGGCTTCCAACGGCGAGTTGTTGCTTGTAACCGAATCTTACAGCACCGAAGCCGCTGCAAAATCGGCAATGGAAAACATCAAGAAAAATGCTCTTGCCAACAACTTTATCATCGATAGGGATAAGACGGGCAGATATTATTACAAGCTGAGAAATACGCAAAAGTCAATTCTTTGCGTAGGCGAAACCTATGACAGCGTCGATCGTTGCATAAGCGCAATAGAATCTGTCAAAAAGTTCTGCAACAGCGCAAAACTTGTTGAAAAGCAAGCGGAAGACAAAGAATAAAAGTCAAAATCGACAAAACTTACGGTAGCGGCAGATTGCCGCTACTTTTTTACCCAAGATTATATTTCCAATATTTGTGTGTTGCATACTCTCAGACCATAAGTTAAAATCAACTTAACTGACGACACAATGAGGAGAAAGGATGAGAAGATTAATTTTAGTAGGAGTTTTGTTGATTTACATATTGGTTGCGACGATGGGTTGCGCCGCAGATACAAAAAACGAAATATCTGACGAGTTTATCCCGTCTGACGTCGAAGAAGCAACGGGCGAGCAGGAGCAAGTACCACAGCAGCCTTCCGAAGAAGAAACAGAAGAAGAACAGGAGACTGCTCCGCAGGTCAGATATGACGTGCTTGTTATGTCAACCGTCAACAATCTTAACGTAAGGTCGGGCAAAGGCAGCGCATATTCGGTATTGGGAAGCATCAACAGCAAGGATATGCTGGAATACGTTGCCACCGAAGGCAGCTGGTACAAGGTAAGATATAAGATGGGATATGGATACGTATCGTCTGCTTACAGTCAGCTCAAATATATGAAAATGAGCGACAATCAGCAGGTAGAAGACGTCTTGCACGTCGCAAAGGGGCTTATGGGGTTTCCTTACGTCTGGGGAGCGCAGAGATACCATTGGGGCAACGGAATTCTCAATTACAACTTTGTGCAAGGGCAGTTCGATTGCTCGTCGTTGGTTCAATACGTATTTTACATAGGAGCCGGCGTGATACTGGACGTCAACACCCGTACCCAGGTCTATCAGGGACGTACCGTTTCCGAATTGGAAAGGGGAGACGTTATGTTCTTTACCAATGCCGACAGAGTGGGGTTGAGCGGTCTGGAACGAGTGGGACACGTAGCGATATATCTGGGTGATAATTATATTCTGCATACCGCCAGCGATTATGCCGTCATCGAGCCTATCAGTTCTTTGAGATGGTCATACTTTATTGTTGGCAAAAGAATGATATGACTTTACATTGATAAAAATTAAATATATAATTATTATATGAAATGTATTTGCGTCGGGGCGGGCGAAAGACCTACGGGGACTATTCCGAAAGATAAGGACGATTTTCTTATTGCAGTAGACGGCGGCTATAATTATATAGCCCCCGACTGCATTGATATGGCGGTGGGAGATTTTGATTCTTTGGGTTATATGCCCGACGTAGATAACGTAATCAAACTGGAAGAAAGAAAAAATTATACGGATATGTGGGTTGCGTGTCAGAAGGGATACGAGCTAGGTTACAGGACGTTTGTTCTTTACGGTGCAACAGGCGGAAGATTCGACCACACCGTTGCCAACGTTCAACTGGCGACGCATCTTGCAAAAAAGCATTGTCAAGTGGTAATCGCAAGCGTGGACAACACCATATACGTAACGGCAGATACTGTAGAAATCAAAAATTGTGTCGGCAGTACGGCATCTGTTTTTTCGCCTGACAGAACGGTGGTTGACCTTGACGGTTTCGATTATAACGGCAGCGACTTGGTATTGACCAACGATTTTCCGCTGGGCGTGAGCAATAAGATTATCGACGATTGCGCCGTTGTCCGGGTGAAAGAAGGCGTAGCGGTAATAATTGTCGGATTAGAAAAATAAAGGTCTCAAAAAACGCATTTTTATTCAAAAATTGAGATATGGTTTGACTTTTTTAAAAAAACCATTTACAAATGTTTCGTTTTGTATTATAATTTTTTATATTATAAGGTTTTGTAACAATCAATGGGGGTTATCTATGGAGGATAAAGATATCGATTTGACAATTCAAACCGAGCAAGAACCTGATATTTCGCCTGCACAAGATGACAATGCCGACAAAAAGTCTAAGAAAAAAGAATCAGGAATAGACTATTTCAGCGCCACCGTCAACAAATACGGAGTCATGGGTGCTTTTGCGATAATAGGATTTATTCTAGCTCTCTTTTTTACCGTTCAGGAAGTAGACCTGATAGAGATTTATACCGGTTTGTTCAATTCTTTGATGGCAGGTACGCCTATTGCCGAGCTGTTCCAGGCCAACATGCAATATATTATAGTGTTGGGCGTAGTGTTGTTAGGCATTCTCGTATTTGTAATTTCGTCGATTATTGCGCTATTTTCTAAGAAGAAGATAGGATACATAGACGAAGCAATTTTCGTAGGAATTTTTACGGCTGTCGGTATGTTGGTGCTTGCAATCGCCGACGATTTGAAGACGGATAACATAGTTATAGAAGCGCTTGTGGCAATTGTGATATTTTTGGCTGTCATGGTGGTTCTGCTCATCATTCGTACGGCGGTATTTACGCCTAACATGACCAAGAGTGAAATCAGAAATATGAAGCTTCAAAAGATTAAGCCGTCCAAATATCTCAAAGCATATTTTCAGAAGTTCAATCCAATCATTGCAATTACAATATCCGCTATCATAGGCGGCTTTGTGCTTGCCATTATGTTTACGGGCAACGTTTCTACGGTATTTGAAAATCAGGACAACGTGATAGTATTTGCCGCTTGCGGCGGAGCCGGCGCATTGTTCTTTATAGTGGGTGTAATAACTCGTCTTATCAAAAAAAGAACGACCACGATAGACCTTGCCAACTTTGTCATAGGAATCACGAGTTTGTTGATGATAGCAATAGGATTGCTTCACGCTCTCGAAGGCGGTAGCTTTGACTTCGAAGCCGGTAAGATAGATTTATTGGCAGGTGCAGGCGGTTTTGGTTTGTTCTGTATTTGTGCGATTTTGCTCAGCTGCAATACGGCAATGCCGACGGATAAACGACACGACGACCATATCGAAATTCTTGCTGAGAAAATTGACGAAACGATATGCGAGCCTGTGGAAGAAGAACAGCAGGAAATTGTAGAAGAAACGCCTGTGGAAGAAGAACAAGAAGAACAGCAACAAGAAATTGTTGAAGAAGTACAGGAAGAAATACAGGAAGAAGTACAGGAAGAAACGCCTGTGGAAGAAGTAGCCGAACAGGAAGAACCGCAGGAAGCGGCAGCGGAAGTAGCTCAGGTCGAAGAGCAACAAGAAAATATCATAGACGAGGAAGAAGAAGTGAAGAGAGAAGAAATAGAACAACTTTATAGCAGAATCGATGCACTTGAAAGTTCGCTCAAAGCGTTGGGCGGCGGCAATCTCGAACCAAGGGTGCAAAAGTTGGAAGACAACGAAAGCACTCTGTCCGACATCAACGTAAGAGTCGACAATATCGAAAGGAACGTACAACGTATTCTCGATATGCTCATGGCAGGTGCGGTAGCTACCACCATAGCTCCTGTTGAAGAACCTGAGACGGAAGAAGAAATAGAACAAGAGCCGGTAATAGTGCAACCTCGTCATTCCATTGCTTCTACCAACTGGCAGGAAGAAGTGGAAGATAGCGCAAGGGTAAAACCAAAATTGAGTTTTGAAATGAAACTCAGACTTGCCGACGACAATATCAAAGCCTTTTATAGCGAAATCAAAAACGAGTTGTTGTCTTACGGCATCAAAAATCGTATATCGAGATTCAGAGAAAACTTCAACAAGGGACGCAATCAGATTGCCAGATTTACCATCAACGGCAAGACTCTCGTACTCTATCTTGCAATTGATCCGGCGTCGCTTGACGAGAGCTACTATCACCACAAAGATTGCTCCGACAAGAAGGGTGCCGTCGACGTGCCAACGATGCTCAAAATTCGTTCTAAGGTAGCAGTCAAAAAGGCAAAAGCACTTATTGAGATGATTTGCGAAGGTCTGGTTATCAAAAAGAAGAAGGGCTACGAGCCTGAAAACTTTGCAGACCAATTCAGCCTTGACGGATATACTACCGTAGAGTGCAAAGGCCTTGATTATCTGGTGGTCGGAGACCTTGATCTCGGACAGGCAATGCAACTTCCTGATAGCCTGGCGTCGCAGCTTATCGAAGTCGTCGAAGGAGACGAAGCGATATTCAAGCCGGTAGTTGCGACGATTTCTGTCGACGAAATAGCCGCAAACTTCGAAGAAGGCTCGGTTGTGGATATAGAAAACATGATAAGCAAACAGCTTTGTCCTGCTGATTGCAACTATCTGTCCGTTGTAGAAGGACAGAGACTCAACAAAAAGTACAGAGTCTTTGCCAACGAATACAACCCTGACGCAGTCAAGATGATATGTCTTGCAGGCGGCGAAGCGTTTTTGATAGTAGATCCGCAATAACGCAATACAAACGCAACAAACTAAATAAAACGCCCCGAATATCGGGGCGTTTTTATAATAGATTTTTACAATTTGTGAGCCAAAGGTTGATGTTTGATGTATTTAAACACGTATCTGAAACCCGCATCTTTCAGAATCTGACAGACTTCTGAGTATTTGTCTGCCAATCTGTAAGGCTGATGTGCGTCGGAGCCGAAGGTGATAAGTTCTCCGCCAAGTTGACGGTATCGTTTCAGAATATCTGTCGTCGGCAGACATCTGACGGGCAATTCTTTGACGTGAGAATTGAGTTCCAACGCCACGCCTTTTGTTATCAACGTCGTAAGAATAGCGTCAATTTTGTCGGCAAAAAGCGGATATTTCATAATAGGGTCTGCATACGGAGCTTTGCGCATTATGTAGCCGAGATGTCCGATGCTGTCAAAACGGTATGGAGCATCGAGCGAAGATATAACGCTGTCGAGATAGTCGTCGTAGCATTTTTGCATCGGTATATCGTCATAATATCCAGGAAGGTAGCAATCTTTGCCGTTGATGAGATGTATCGAATTGATTGTCATGTCAAAGTCGTATTGCGACAAATTGTCGGCGTAGTCTTGTTCGACTTGTTTTGCCCAGCCGACTTCTATACCTACGCCCACTTCGATTTTGCCTGCGTATTTGTCTTTAAGAACCGAGAGTTCGGCAAAGTGATGTGGCAAATCTATCTGCGGCACTTCCGGAAAATCTCGCAGCATATCCAAATCGTAGTGGTCGGTTATTGCGATATATTCAAGACCTTTGTCAATAGCCGCTTCTATCATCTGTTGGGGCGGTATTTTACAGTCCTGAGAATGTGAACAATGCGTATGGGTATCTATCATAATCTTATTGTAAAACAATGCCTTTCCAAAGTCAACCGTTGACAAAACAAGGCATCGGCAATATAATGTTGGTATGGTCAAAATTGCTAACGAACAATGGAGAGAATTGTTGAGAAGCGAAGGGGATAAAGAATATTTTCCTGCGCTGTGGAGTGCGGTAATGAAAGATTACGCCGCTACAACCTGCTTTCCGCCCAAAGAAAAGATATTCAGAGCGTTGGACCTGTGTCCTTACGACAACGTCAAAGTGGTCATATTGGGGCAAGACCCATATCACGATTACGGACAAGCCAACGGACTGTGTTTTAGTGTAGAAAGGGGTACGAAATTGCCGCCTTCGCTCGTCAATATATTCAAGGCGCTGGAATACGACCTTGGCATCAAGCCCGACGACAACGGCGACCTTAGCGGCTGGGCGGAACAAGGGGTGTTGCTGCTCAACAGCTATCTCAGCGTACGCAAGTCGCAACCGCTCTCGCATGCTTCTTACGGCTGGGACAAGTTTACCGACAGAATTATAGAGTTGCTCAACCGACACTCTACGCCGATAGTATTTATGTTGTGGGGCGGATATGCAAAGTCCAAGGCAAGATTGATTGACGACAAAAAGCATCTCGTACTCAAAGCAGTACATCCAAGTCCGCTGTCTTTTTACAATGGTTTTTTGGAATGTAAGCACTTTTCAAAAGCCAACGACTTTTTGGTAGCACACGGTCTTCAACCTATCAACTGGGCGTATAAATCATAATAATATCAGCGACAAGAGTGTCGCTGACGACGAATAAAATACAGCTAAATAGCAAAAAATCCGTAATGGTGAAATTTTGCAAGAATTTTATTGATTTATATTTTTTATTATACTATAATTATTATATTATAAAGTAATTGTTATCGGGAGATATAGAATGACAAAAATAACAAAGTCGATTTTGATAGTTATGATAATAGCCGTATCTGTTATGGCGCTGATTGGCTGTCAGAATTTTAGTTGGGGACCGGTTGGCCCTATTACGACGGGAGAAGTAGAGAATAACGGCTCTTTGGTCGTAAAGCAAGGCGACTATCTTTATTACGTCAACGGAATGGACGAGACGTCCAACATTACCAAGCCTGAGGACAACCATTTTGGCAAAGCCAGCGTCAAAGGCAGCATAATGAAAAGCAAGATTAATGCCGACGGCACGTTGAGCGATACGGCAGTAGTCGTACCAAAAACTTTCTATACAGCCAATACTTCCGCAGGCATATATATCTTCGGGCAATGGATATATTATTGCTCTCCAAGCACCCAAACGGACAAATACGGCAACGTTTTGACAAGCAATCTCGAATATATGCGTACCAAACTCGACGGTAGCAAGACTCAGTCCATTGCAATTGTGGAAGGTACGTCGGTCAATTTTATTTTTACTGAAACCGCACTTATTTACGTAGAAGGCAGCGAACTCAAAAAAGTTGAATATACCGAGAAAAAGATAGGTAAAGAATCTGTTATCGCATCTGACATCACCGGTTCTCTCTTTACCGCTCAAAGCGACGTTGTCTTCTATACCACGGCAAGCGAAGACAAGACGCTCAACAACAATCTGGTATGGGCTATCAAGGGCAACACCGCTCCGATAGCTATTGTCAGCGACGGCACCTATGCTTCGGGGGAGACTCCTACGCTCAAAGAGCAAAAGACCATATCGCTTGTCAAGTATGACAAAAACGAAAACGTTTTGTATTATACCAGAACCGACAACGATACGGCAGCGGTAGTAGGTACGTACGGTTACAAGTTTGACCAATTGTCAGCTATTGACAAGACAAAGGAAAAGAAGTATTCGGTATCGTCTTTGACAACGTTTACTCCGCTTGGATTTGACAATGGTTTGCTTGTTACGTCTTCGTCGACTGTCAAGGTTTACAACCCCATATCCGAGCAGGTATACGTCGACGACATCGGCAAAGAAATAGAACTTTCGTCTACTCCTACCGTTCTTTTCTTTGAAAATGATTACGTTTATTACGTCATATCAAATTCTCTTATGAGAATGGATTATAATGCTGCTGTGCCAACAGAAGAAAAGATAAGCGACCAGAGCATATCGACTTCTTGGCTTGCTCCTGTCAAATTGGGCAATTATATCTATTATATAGACGGCAACAACTACAACTATCTGTACAGGCTTGATTATACTACTTACGCAATAGAAGAAGGAGTTGTTACCAAAGCGGAAGGCAAGATAGTAAGTGGATACGTTTCCAGCGACGAGACGTCCGACGGACTTGTTCCGCAATTTATGAGCGATGCGGATAAGGAATCTTATATCAAAGCGAATCCGGCTGAATAAACGTTACAGATATAAGCCGCCGACTTTTGTCGGCGGATTTTTTATTTTTGACGATACGTCAGAACATTCAATTGCCATGCCAAACCGAAATTGGCAATTTTTTATTTTAGTTACAAAATTCAATAAGAAATGCAAAATCTGTTAAAATTTATAATGATATGTAAAATATTTGAAAAATGTTACTATATATGCTACAATTAACAAGATCATCGTTTTTCGGAGGAAGTATGAATAAAAAAAGAGAATCATGGGCAAGTCGTGCAACGTTTATTTTTGCGGCGATAGGCTCTGCGGTAGGACTAGGCAACGCATGGAGATTTCCGGGGCTGGCAGCTATGCATGGCGGCGGAACGTTCTTGCTCGTCTATATTCTGGCAATGTTTATTTTGGGCTGGCCGCTTCTGATGATGGAAATATCTATCGGCAGAAAGATGCAGCACGGTGCGCCGGGCGCATTTAAGGGACTCAACAAAAAGGCGGAATTTGTTGGTTGGGCGGCGGTAGCCAACGCATTTGTAATCGCAACGTACTATGCCGTAGTTCTGGCGTGGATACTGGTGATGATAGTCAAATCTTTCAAGCTCGGCGGACTCACGTCCGAGCAGGCGGGCGGATTGTTCTTTGGAGAAGCTTTGCAATACCAGCCTATATCCGACGGAGCAGCTGCTTTTGACATACCCGGCGGTTTGCTTGTGGCGCTGGTAATTGCCTGGATTGCAATATATCTGTGTATCCGTAAGGGGGCTCACAGCGCAGGCAAAGTGGTGCCTTTTACGGTTATGATACCTATCGTGCTTTTGTTGGTGCTGGCAATCAACGGTATGGTTAAGGACTTTGGACAGGCAGGCGGAGCAGGCTTCAAGCAATTTTTTATTCCCGATTTCAGCAAACTTGCCGACAGTAGCCTTTGGATAGACGCATTCGGGCAGGTGTTTTATAGCCTTTCGATAATGATGGCGATTATGATTGCTTACGGCTCTTTTGTCAACAAAAAGAGTGATATCGTCAAGGATACTCTGATAATAGCCATCAGCGATATGGCAATAAGCGTGCTTGCCGGCATTGTATTGTTTACCACTCTCAGCGGTACAGGAATGTTGGAAAGTTATCTTGCCAATCCTTCGGGCGGTATAGGAACGGCTTTCGTCGTTTATCCGCAGGCAATGGTAATGTTGTCGGGTAGCGCCGCATTCAACAGCTTTATTGCACTCTTGTTTTATCTTACCTTGTTGACGTTGGCTATCGACAGCGCATTCTCTATCATAGAAGGCGTCGCTACGGCGATAAGCGACAAATTCAATTTCAATCCACGCAAGACTCGTCTTATGACGTGCGTATGTGCAGGCGTTGTGTCGGTGCTTTATATTACCAAGGGCGGTCTGGAATGGTTGGATATAGTAGATAAATGGGCAAATTCTTTCAGTTTGATTTTGGTAGGAATAATCGAATGTATCGTTGTAGGATGGTTCTTCAAGACCGGCAAAGTCAGGGACGAACTCAATCGTACGGCAACGAGTATCAAAATAAAGAGCGGATACGATTGGATAATCAAGATAGTTGCGCCTTTGTTGCTCGGCGGACTGTTTATATGGAATCTAATCGATACAATCAAGAGCTACACAGACGGAAGCGGCGGTTACGGCGGTTATCCTATATGGGCGCAAGTCATTGCCGGCTGGCTGGTATTTATTGCGGTTTTCGTTGTAGGTATCGTGATGCAGGAAGTTACCGGCCGCAGCAAGAAATTTGCAGCGCTGGAAAGCGATTACAAGAGCTGGGACGATATGCACGATGAAGAAATAGAAGAATTGGTCAATCAGGGCGTCGACGAGAATATGGCGGAAGCTATCGTGCTGAAAACGGACGATACGATTGCCGCAGACAATACGCCATCGCAAATTGACATGGCAGTCGAAGACAACAAAAAAGAATAGTTTTATCAATAAAAAACGCACGTCGTATAATGGGCGTATCCCACAAAGATTACATTTTTGTAAAGTTGCGCTATCTGCAACAAAAAGCTCCCGGGTAATTCCGAGAGCTTTTTACTACACATCAGGGAAATAGTTAAATTAAAATTTATATTCCTAAAATATAAAAGCCGTTGAACCGTTCACCATTTTTTAACCATTCTAAAATCACTTGATAATCTAAAGGCTTTTTTCTTCAATTTTCAATATAATCCCTTTTAATTGCACAGGAGTATAATAGTTCATTCCGCTAATATCGACTTCACCGCTATGCAAATTATGATATGTCCCACCATAAAATATATCTCCGTAATCGCAACAGAAGCTTTCAATATCATCCACGTAAATATATAGAGAACTGTCTCTCCAATATCCGTGCTTGTTGACAACTTTAACATGTTTGGTTGTACAGTATTGAAGCTCTATGAAGGCAGAACCGCCAAATTTTCTTCTTTCCTCTTGGTTTGCAAATGAATGAAAAATCATAAACACTCCGTTAAATTACTGTTTATCTTATCGTAATCATATCACGCATAATTGAAAAAGTAAAATAAATATAGCGCACTTCCTTGCTTGCAAGGTATAGTGCGCTATACTTATATTCTGTGGTAAAAATTCTCTATGGGAACTGCGATAA